>CAYXFY010000044.1:0-2007 GCA_964464395.1 uncultured Nitrososphaera sp. | reverse complement strand
GCGTCCTCCATGGTAAAGCGTGACTTTAGTCCGTGTGCCTTGATGTAGTCTGCGACTTCAAGCGCGCGGATTTTCGCTTCTTCCCGGCCTATCTTTAGTTTTGCAGCCAGGTGTATGTCAGAAATGCCCATGTAGGTCGCGACCCATGTGGCGCCGCAGTCTATTGCCACGTCAACGTCTGACTTGATCGCGCGCACGTGTGCCACGATGTCCGCGCGCAATCCCTGCTTGATTATCGTCTTTGTCGCCTCGACGTGGTCCGGCGACACGACGGGGCTTATCTCTATCTGGTCGACGCCAAAAGAATCGAGCATCCAAGCTATCTGGATCCTCTGCTTTATCGTGAACGCTACTCCGGGGTGCTGCTCGCCCTCCCTGAGCGTGCTGTCAAGTATCCTCACCTTCCTGCCCGATGTAGCGGCATCCTGGCCGCCCATACGGTTGTACATGTGCGCGTAGTAGTTCGGGTCATCTGATTTTAGCGACATTTCTGCTATATCCAACAGTATTTGCACTCGATATAAACTTTATCGCAACTGAAATAGCGGTTTTCGTGATATCCGTCGACTAAAAACGCTCAAATCGAACCTGGAAAGAGCGGAAAACAGCCAAAAGAAGGGGAGAATGTGCGGACCCGGCAGATTTTCTTACGAGCTAAGGTACTTGCCGACGGTTTTTGCCAGGTTTGCAAGTGAACCTTCTACGAATTTCGTCCTCTTGTCGACGCCCTCCTCGTAGCCTGCAAGTTTCGACTTGGCCGTCTTTATCATCTCGTCCTGTTCTTTCCGGCCGGGCGAACCGGCAGACCTGCGCTGCGCTATCGATTTTGCAGGCGTCATGTTTTTTGCAATGCGCGCCAGTTCTGCAGCTCCAAGCTTTTTCTCCGGCTTGACCTTCTTCAAGACTATCGCAGCGTCGTTGACTGTTATCTCTGAAAGAGGCACGCCTTTTGTAGCCGCCCTTGCCACAAGCGCTCCGACTATCTTGTGCGCGTTGCGGAAGGGCAGACCCTTTGCTACCAGCTGTTCTGCGACGTCGAGCGATATCGCATAGCTTGCCTTGGACACTTCTAGCATCCTCTTCTTGTTGACCTTGGTAGTCTCGATTACGCCACGCATAACCCCAACCGCGCCTACCGCCGCGGACGACGCTTCGAGCACCTGCTGCTTCAGATCCTGCAGGTCGCGGCTATAGCCTGACGGAAGCGACTTTGCTATCCCCAGAACGGCGACAAGACGGCCGGCCATGACTGAAGCCCGGGCCCGCACTAGTTCCAGCGGATCCGGGTTCTTTTTCTGCGGCATGGCGCTTGATGTGGAGCTGTACCTGTCGTCCAGCTCGACGAACCCGAACTCGGTTGTGGACCAGATTATCAGATCCTCGGCCATGCGTGCAAGCGTAGTCGACAGTATTGAGAGCGACGCGACGTACTCCAAGAACACGTCTCGGGAAGTAGTGGCGTCGACAGAGTTGCGTACCAGCCCGTCAAACCCGAGGAGCAGCGCCGTGCGCTTGCGGTCTATGTCGATACTTGTGCCACCTATGGCGCATGCGCCAAGCGGCGATTGGTTTACCCGGCCAAAGCACTGGTAGACTCGCTCAAGGTCCCGGAAAAGCGCATCGGCGTACGACAAAAGCACGTGTGAAAAGGTCCCCAGCTGTCCCTGCTGCGCGTGCGTGTAAAGCGGCATCACCGCGTCGCGGTGCTTGCCTGCCTGCTTTACCAGCGCGTCTATCAGGTCTGTAAGCGACGAGCAAAGGGCGATGATGTCGTCGCGCACCTTCATGCGCATGTCAAGCACCACCTGGTCGTTCCGAGACCGGGCGGTGTGCATCTTGCCGCCGGCGCCCATGCCGGCCTGCTTTATCACAAACGCCTCTAGCGCCTCGTGTATGTCCTCTGCGCCGTCTGTCGAGACGGCGCCGGGCTTGCCTTTTGCCTCTTCGAGGGCGGCAAGTATCTTTTTCAGCTCCTCAAGCGAGATGACACCCTTCTCGTGAAGCATG
>CAYXFY010000043.1:0-2226 GCA_964464395.1 uncultured Nitrososphaera sp. | reverse complement strand
CAACGCCCTTGCAGCCGGTGAAGCATCGCGCATCTGCGAGCCCAGGTGGAAGTGGAAGCCCTCGAACTTGAGCAGGTCGCTTGAGAGCATGTGCTTGACCATCTTGGCCGCGCTGTCGATTGTGCCGCCGTTGAAGGGGACTCCGAACTTGCCGTTCCTGTATGAGGCACGCACCTTGGCGTCGGTTGCGACTTCGGGGTTTATTCTTATCATGGCAAGCGGGCGCACCCCGACCTTGCCTGCAGCATATGCCAAGTTCATCATGCCCTTGTGCGAGCTGACGACCACCCTGCGCACTCCGCTCCTCAGCACTTCGACGTATTCTTCGGGCTCCTCTGTCACGCTTGTGTATATGACGTTCTCCGGGTCGGCGTTGCACTGGCGGATGAAGTGCAGTTCGCCAAGCGACGTCAGGTCGAACGTCAGGCCGTCCTTTGCAAATGCGCGTATGACCGCGGGTGTAAAGTTTGCCTTGATGGAGTACGCCACCTTGACGGGGCCCTTGAATCCGGAATACGCCCGGTGAAGCTCGCGCGCTTTTGCGTGGAGCGTGTCCTCGTCAACAAGATACAGTGGGGTTCCATATTCTGCGGCTAGGTTCTTGATGTCAAGCGGTGTTGCAAAACGGTTCAGCGGTGCGGCAGTCGGTTTGCTTACGAGTTGGATTTGGGAATTTTCTGCCAATTTTTTGGGTAGTGTTATCAATAAACCATCACTTTAAAAACATTACCCCGGAAATCCTACCGCGCATGGTGAAGAAAATTTGATCAGGAAAAAGCTGGCGCGACAAAAATTCGCGTGAGAGGGCGCGTGCCTAACGGTAGTACGGCACGGCCTTTTCCGCCGGCTTGCCCTCGCGCTGCGTCTTGATCTTCTTGATGGCGTCCTCGAAGTGGCGCATCATGACGTGAGCTTCGGCAGCGTGCTTGGCGGCTTCTTCCGGCGTCGGGTATTTTGCCAGATATTCGTGGAGCACCAGCGACACGGCGGTGTTGACCACCGAGCTTGTGTCCGCGCCGCTGAAGCCGTCTGTCAGCTCGGCCACCTTGGCCAAGTCGACGTCGTTGCCGAGCGGCTTGTCCTTGGCGTGTATCTCCAGTATCTTGGACCTGGTGGCCTTGTCGGGCATCGGCACGAATACTATCTTGTCGAACCTGCCCGGGCGCAAGAGCGCCGGGTCGATGATGTCGGCCCTGTTTGTCGCCGCTATCACGACTACGCCTGAAAGCGACTGTATGCCGTCAAGCTCTGTGAGCAGCTGCGACACGACGCGCTCTGTGACCATGCTGTCGCCTCCCATGCCCCTGGTCGGCGCTATCGAGTCTATCTCGTCAAAGAACACGACGCACGGAGCTGCCTGCCTTGCGCGCCTGAATATCTCCCTGATGCCGCGCTCTGACTCGCCGACCCACTTGCTCAAGAGCTCGGGGCCGCGGACAGAGATGAAATTGGCCTCGGACTCGGTGGCGACTGCCTTTGCAAGCATGGTCTTGCCTGTGCCGGACGGCCCGTGCATCAGTATGCCCTTTGGCATGGTGTGCCCTAGCTTTGTGTAAAGGTCCGGGTAGCGCAACGGCCACTCTACTGCCTCCTGGAGCTCGCGCTTGACCTCGTCGAGGCCGCCTATTGACGACCACGGGATGTCCGGCGACTCGAGGTAGACTTCCCTCATGGCCGATGGCATGACTTCCTTGACCGCGTTCTCAAAGTCTGCCATGGTGACTATTAGTTTGTTGAGCACTTCTGGCGAGAGCTTTTCGTCTTCCAGGTTCAGCTCTGGCAGCAGCCTGCGGAGGCACTTCATTGCAGCTTCCTTGCAGAGATATTCCAAGTCCGCGCCGACAAAGCCGTGTGTTATTCCGGCTATCTTGTCCTGGTCAACGTCGGTGTCAAGCGGCATGTTGCGGGTGTGTATCTGGAGTATTTCCAGCCTGCCGCGCTTGTCCGGCACTTTGATCTCGATTTCCCTGTCAAACCTGCCGGGGCGCCTGAGCGCAGGGTCTATCGCGTTTGGCCTGTTCGTTGCGGCGATTACTATTACCTTGCCCCTTGCCTCCAAGCCGTCCATCAGCGACAGCAGCTGCGACACGACGCGGCGCTCCACTTCGCCGGTTACTTCTTCGCGCTTGGGCGCAATCGAGTCGATCTCGTCTATGAATATGATTGACGGGGCCTTCTCCTTTGCCTCCTTGAATATCTCCCTGAGCCTGGCCTCGGACTCGCCGT
>CAYXFY010000042.1:0-3614 GCA_964464395.1 uncultured Nitrososphaera sp. | reverse complement strand
TGTCCAGTATTTCCTTTGTCCCGTCCTTGCTGCCGTCGTTTATGGCGACCACTTCGAGGTTCTTGTAGGTGGACCGGAAAACGGCGTCTATCACGGTCTCTATCATGCCGTGCTGGTTGTAGACAGGAATTATGACTGTCACAAGGTCGTTTCCAAGCTTGCCTGTAGCCGGCGACTTGAAAAAGATCCAGCCTATCAAAAGGGCGTTCACTGCGTGAATCGGAAAGATTATTCCTGCCAGTATGAACGGGTCGCTTGTCTCTATCCCGCGCTTTATCATGTAGGCCATGAACGCCACCAGCGCAATGATGACCAGGAACCTGAACACCCACGCGCCCTTGCTCACTTTGATGCGCCCGCTCTCAGCGACCTTCTGTAGCGAGCCGACTCTTACCGGCGTAGGCGACTTGTCGTCTGGCGCCATCAAGCCGGTGTTCCCTCCACCGTCAGGTCGGTCTTGACAAGCTCCGACGCGCTGACTAGGCTCATCTCGTTCTCCTTGAGATAGACTATCAGGCTCTCTATCTCACCGACCGTCGTGCCGTTGTCGATGCTTATCATGACGGGTAGATCGCGGTCGAGCAGCTGCTCTATGTCTTCCGGCGAGTCGCGGCAGTCGCACGACACGAGGTCGTACTTGACGAACTGGTCCTGCTCGTAGACATTGTACTGTGTCGCGTAGGAAAAGTCGGCAGTGATGTTGGCGGTTGAAAGCAGGGAGTAGATGTCGTCGTTGGTCTCCCCATACGGCGCCCTGAAGAGGCGCGAGTCGATGTTGCCGGCCCTGTCGACCGCCTGCTTGCCGAGGCGGATTTCTTCCTGCGCGTACTGGTAGTCGGCCACCGCCGTCAGGTTGACGTACCGGTATGTCTGGCTGCCGACGTCTGTCCCCTGCGAGGCAAACGCAGTTACGCACTCTGGATGCTGCTCGGCGACCTCGCCTGTGACAAACACCGTCGCCTTTATGTCGTGCTTGTCCAGCACAGAGGCAAGATCGTTGCACCAGCTAGGCGCGTTCCAGTCGCTTACCACCGAAAAAGAGAGCATGACAGGCGACGACCTGTCATGCTCAAAGGTGTGCATCAGAGACGGGCCTATCGCTATCACGACCCCCACCGATATCACTATCGTGGTGGCTATTGCCCCGAGGACTGCTATCTTCATGTTGGCAATACCTCTTTGCGGCCTGTTGCTGAGAAATCGACGGGAGCGGCGTGATCAGTGTCTGACGCGATGTTAGCACTGCAGATAACCGGGTAGCCGGCACCCGGTCTGTAAACCGTCATACCGTTGATGCAAGCGCCGTATTGATTTTAATAATTTTGATGTCTCGTTCTATGCATCCCGCTCTAGATGCAAGCTGTCATAGAATGTTCTAGTAGATTCAGCATCATGCCCGGCTTGCCGTGAGATCAAGGCCCGTAACCTCCGACGCGCTTGCGAATTTTACGTTGCTTTCCTTGAGCGAGACTATCAGGCTCTCTATCTGGCCCGGGTGCTTTGCGTTGTCGATGTTTATCATGACGGGAACGTGCAGGCCGGTGAGCTGCTGGACTCTCTCGTGGGAGCCGATGCAGTCGCACTCGACAAGCTCGTACTCTACAAACTGTCCGTCTTCGTACACGGCGTATTTCGTGGCGGAAGAAAAGTCGGCAGTGATGTTGGCGCTTGAGAGAAGCGAGTATAGACTGGCGGGGGGCGTCCCAAACGGCGCCCTGAAGAGGCGCGAGTCGATGTTGCCGGCGTTGTCTATGGCTTGCTTGCCCATCCTGACCTCTTCGAGGGTATACTCGTAGTCGCTTATGACGTTCAGGTTCACGTACCTGTAGGTCTGGCTGCCGACGTCCGAGCCCTGGGCCGTAAACGCAGTCACGCACTGTGGGTTCTGCTCTGCGACTTCGCCCGTGACAAATACGGTGGCCTTGACCTCGTGCCTGGCAAGGACCGAAGCCAGGCTGTTGCACCAGTCGGGGGCGTTCCACCCGTTGACCATCGAGAAAGAAAGCATGACAGGCGGCTGCTCTTCAGCTTCCGGCGGCGGGGTCTGCGGCTGCTCCTTCGGGGCTTGTTCCTCAGAAGGCAGGGGCGTCTGCTCCTCTTGGGCAGGAGTCTGGGGCTGCTCCTGCTGTGACGGATTTGTCGATTCAGTCGCAGGAGCGGCAGGCCGCTCCCCTGGCTCCGGGGTCGTTGCCTGCTGGTCCGGCTGGTTGACAACCATTATCACACCCACGATGACTATTATCACAAGCACGATGCCGGCGATGGTTCCCGCGTTCATGCCCGCGACTTCTCCTGGAAAGCTGCAGTGACGGGGGCACCGACTAGAGCCTCGGCTATCTTTGTGATGCCGGCTGCGCCTGTCAGTCGAGCTGACACATAGCTTATCCAAGCCGTTTTGTTTTAATAATTCCGTTGTTTCTCTCTAGGTAATTTATTCTAGAAGCAAATCTTACGACCTGCCGGACTTTTTGCCTGCAGAAACGACCGACTTCCACATGGCGTCTGCCTGCTCAAACGCCATGTCGTGGCCGTGTATCATGTGACCTACAAACTGCTCCCTGCCGGAGAGCACCACGTCGCACCTGCCGCACCTTGTGGAGAGATCGAACGCCTGCATCATCTGGTCCCCCACTTGTTGACCCGGAACCTCAAGAGCGCCGGGAACAGCACCCACGACAGGACAAAGTTGGTCATGACTATAGTCAGGAGATAATATTTCCAGTTCCTTGCAGACGGATCGCGGAACCGGTAGTCGAGCCCTATCGCAAGGCCCTTCATGAAGAGGCTGGCCAAGAAGGACAGCGTATAGTAGTACTGCTCGTGGACCAGCGGCGCGTACAGCAGGACTGCCAGCATTATGAACGGGGCGGTAAAGGCCGCCATGAAGTCCGTGTAAAAGAAGAACGTCATCAGCGGGTGCCTCTTGTGCCAGAAGTAAGAGCTGACGAAAAAGTTGGTCCTGATGGTCCCTTTCTTCCACCTCTCCTGCTGCTTCAGAAAGCCCCTGAGCTTTTCCGGCACCTCCGTGTAGACTATGGCGGTGGGCACGTAGACGGTCTTCCATTTTTCGATGGCAGACGCAGTCAGCAGGCGGTCCTCGGCGTCGTCGTACTTGGCCGCCGACTCGAACAGCTGCCTCGACAGCGGCTTGCCGTATATCTCTATCATCTTCTCCTTGCTCCACTTTGACCCGAGCACGTACGAGGTCAGCTCCCTGTCGTCGCTGTTGTGCACCTTTGAGCCCGCCCAGTACATCACAAAGTCCTTGATGACATCGCGCCGGTAGGCTGCAAGGCATCCCGAGCAGCAGGTCACGCTGCCGTACACGCTCTCGCTTGCCTTGCTCACGTTGAACGCAAAGTCGTACCAGGCGTCCTGAATTTTCGTCAACACGCTCTTGTCCGAGTTCCAGACCTTGACGTGTCCGACGGCGCCGCCTATCTTGGGATCGGACTTGAGCGCCTTTACCATCTCGGCAACAGCGCGTGGGTCAAGGACGCTGTCAGAGTCGAGGAGTATGACGTACTCGCCTTTTGCGTAGTGGATCCCGCTTGCGACGGCCTTGCGCTTGCCCTCGTTCTTTTTGTGGATTACCTTGAGCCGCGGGTACTTTG
>CAYXFY010000041.1:0-4069 GCA_964464395.1 uncultured Nitrososphaera sp. | reverse complement strand
TCAGCCAGGGTCAGGGTAATGGGCATACCTGAGAGCCGGTGCCTCCTCGTGCTCGGCTTTGAAGACCTGATAAGTGCTGTCAGCGCAGCGCCTGTTGTACTGCAGTTCTCCCCCGTCGCCGTGGAACTTTTGGACCATACGGTTTTCCTGCACAGCGGGAGCGCGGAAAGGGGCAGCCTGCTCTACGTCGAGTTTGCCGGCAAGGGCGCGCAGCCTAGTTTTGAGCAATGCAGGCAGAAAATTGTAGGACTTGCGTCAGTGGTGGAATACGCGTCCGACGAGCAGAGCCTGACAAGGGTATGGGCGGCACGCAAGGGCGCGCTAAACAGCATAATGAAGATGACAGTTGGCAGCAGAAAGCCAATAGGGCTAGTGGAGGACACGGTGGTGCATCCGTCCATGCTTGCAGAGCACACCCGGAACATCCTTGCTGCATATCGGGAGCACGGCCTGCAGTACGTCATGTATGGTCACATCGGAGACGGCAACCTTCACACCAGGCCAATAGCGGATGTCTCGTCAAAGTCGGAATCTGAGATGATAGAGCGGCTTGCGCGCATGATATTTTCGCAGGTGATAGAAAAGGGCGGGACGATAACAGGCGAGCACGGCGACGGGCTTGCGCGCGTGGGCTACATCGAGATGATGTACGGCAAAAAACTGACAGCGCTTTTCAGGCAGGTCAAGGAGCTGTTCGACCCTGATTATTTGTTGAATCCCGGCAAAAAGGTGCCGATCGTTTAAGAACAGGAAGCATCTGTAGTCCGGCATGGCTGGCTGGAAGGGTCGTCCCAAAGAGTTCAGGCAGATGTGGGCCTATTCTGTCGGTTTTTACGGCGTATGGGTGGCTCACGTAGGACGCAGGGTTGGTTTGTTTGAGGCCATCGCAAAGCATCCTGTCTCAAGCGACGCGCTTGCAAGGCAGCAAGGGCTTGACAGGCAAGCCGTCAGGGCGTGGTGCTCGGCTGCCGGTGCGCTTGGCTTTCTGAAAAGCAGGGGCAAAAAGTTGTACCTGCCCTCGCGGATGAAGGAGGTCCTGCTTGACAAAAAGAGCCCGCTGTACCTCGGCGGTCAGTTCTCCTACATTGCGCTGCGCAGCCTCAAGTACGGTGCGCTTGAAGATCTAGTCAAGACGGGAAGGACGCGCGGGATGGCGTCGTCGTTTGAAGCAATAGTCGAAGCCACCGACTGGGACCACAACACGTTCCTTTCTGCCATAAGACGCGACAGGCTGCACAAGATGCTGTTGACAGGCTGCAAGGTTCTTGATGTAGGCTGCGGGACCGGTACGTTCATCGAAAAGATGCTGCAAGAGTACCCGCACTCGTCGTTTGTGGGGGTTGAGCCGTCGGACGCCGTCCACAGGGCGATGGAGATGGCTGCAGGCAAGCCAGTCGAGATACTGCGACAGAAGGGAGAGGAGATGAGCTTCGAGAACGAATTCGATCTAGTCTATCTGGGCGAGTCACTTTACGCGGCTTCTGACAAGCAGGCCATAGTGTCGAACTGCTTCCGCGCCCTGAAAATGAAGGGTTCGATGGCGATAGTGGAGGGGCTTCTGCCCGAAAAGGCGGACGACGAAAGTAGGCTGATAATGGGCATGCAGCTTGACTTTGCGCTGCAGGGCCACCGCTTCATGACAAGAAAAGAAATAACGTCGCTCCTGAAACGGGCCGGCTTTGCCCGGATAGACTTCACCGATTTTGGCGGCTCGCTCTACCTGGTGACTGCAGAAAAGCCCTAGTCTGTCCCGAACATGCCGAGCATGTCAAAGCCCTCTTCGAGCACAGTCTTTATCTCGGCTATCGAGATGAGGTGTCCGTCAGGGTCCTCGATTATGGCGTGCTTGCCAAACGACTCTTCTTTTGGCTTTTTGAAGAACTTGACCTTCCTTGCCTTCAGCTCTTTGACGGTGGCGTCCATGTCGCTTACCATGAATCCCACGAGCATGCCCGCGCCGGAGCCCACCATGCTCTTTTTCTTGGCCGGATGCAGGGCTATGACGGTGCCGTCCTTGAAGAACTCGGTCCAGTCCTTGGACTTGCGCTTGAGCGGCAGGCCAAGGGTGTCCTTGTAGAACTTGATAGACTTGTCCATGTTCGATACCAGAAGTATCACCGCGCCTACTTTTCTGAATACCATCTATTGCACACCTACTCGAGGTTTTGTGGAGGTGAATTAAGAACTTATCTATTTGAGGCAGTGGCCACGAGGACGTCCCAAGGGAACACTATTGCGCCATTGCCAGCGTATCTCTTGGACCTTTCTTCGGCTTCTTTCCTTATCGCCTCGACAACCTGCGGGCCTTTTGCCTCTATCTTTGACCTGATTGACGCAGCAGTGGTCGCCATGTAGTCGGACCAGTACTGGACAAACGAGCCTGCCCTGTATTCAAAGACAAACTTTTTGATAGCTATTTCGGAAAAGCCTGCCGACGATATGACGTGGTCCAGATCCTCTCTTCTGCCAAACCGGTGCATGTTCGGCGCGCCGGCCGGCCTGATGTCAGGTATGTGCATTAGCACCGGTTCCATTATCGTGCTGGCATAAGGCACGCCTTCTGCAGTGCCATGCACCGCTACAGCAAGTCTTCCGCCGCGCTTTAGCAGCGTTCTCAGGCTTGTCAGGACTTTCTCCGGCTCTGGAAAGAACATGAGGGCGTACTGGCATAGCACGACGTCGAACTCTGCCCTCAGGCCGATGTGCTCGGCGTCCATCTCTGCAAAGTTGCATGCCGGGTTTTCAGACCGCGCTATTCCAAGCGGGCCTTTTGCAAAGTCTATGCCGACGACAAGTCCTGACGGACCGAGTAGCTTGGACGCCTCCCTTGTTACGGCGCCTGTCCCGCAGGCAAGGTCGAGCACAAAGCCATCCGGCTTGATGTTTGCTGCCCCGACCAACTCCTTTGTTGACCTGAAGGGTCCCTTGCCGGCGCCGGCCCATTCGGCATGGTATCTGGGCGCGACCATGTTCCAGTTGTCGCGAAATGTCTGCTTGTACTTTACAGGGTCATAGGACAGGTCCACAAAAAGTTTTAATCTCTTCCTAATTAACCATCGCTCGTTGAAGGAGTTTCGCGTCCTTGTCACCTGCAACGTTTGCGGCGAGACGTTTGACTCTGACTACAAGCTCATGAAACATGTGAGCAAGAGCCATCCTCCTGGCATAAAGCCGCAGTGGGCAGAGGGTGAGCACAACTGCAGCTGCGGAAGCCACCTTCACGAGCACTAGCAAAAATTCTTAAGTCTATCTCACATCCTGACAGCCAAGTGCTGCCGGACAAGCTGTTCTTCATCTATGTCGCCAGAAACGAGGAGTGGCAGCGTCTGCAGACAGAAGACTGGGAGTACGTCTCGGCGATGGCCCGTTTTTACCACTGGTGGTCCAAGAGGTTCTTTGGCATTGACATACAGGTGGAAGCAGATATACTGCCCATTATCCCTGGCAAGCTGTTTGACAGGATGTCGCTTGCATACCTGCTTCGCGACCACGAAGACCGGGGAAAATACACGTATCACTTTTACCTTGCATACTTTAAGCCGTTTTTCACCGACTGCAACACAGAGGGATATTCGACTGAAAACTTTGGCATGGTGTTCTGGAAGCGACCAAAGGAACAGGAGAGCGAAGTCAGACGCTTTTCGTACTTTGCGCAAGAAAACTGCCCCAAGGTCTCACACGTCCTTGCACACGAGCTGTTGAGGCTGAACGGCAAGAAGCGCGATACATACGTGGGCAAGGTGCACAAGTTATGGGCGCAGCACACCGAGAAGGGCAGGCCGTTCCTTTACTTTGACAGCCAGTTCAAGCGGACAAGTAGCGAGTCTTTCAAGTTTGCGACGCTTGACGCTACCGAGCTTGGATAGGCAAAGAATATCTGCCGGCCGTGCGCACGCGCCGGTTGTTGCAGTCGGGACTGGAAATCTTGGTCAAGGCCGGCGCGATAACGTCGCAGCGCATCCGCTCGGTGGTCAACTGCCGCTGCAGGGCATAGCCGCACGGCCCCGCTTCGTAGAACACCCGTACGTCACCAGGCGCCTCTCGCTCGAGCTTCTTCACCAACCGCCGC
>CAYXFY010000040.1:0-6459 GCA_964464395.1 uncultured Nitrososphaera sp. | reverse complement strand
CGTGCGGACATCATCGTCGCGGTCCAGAAGCGATGGCGTGGTATCCACGGTCCTACCCGAGGAGTCGAGCAGAGTCAGCGTCTCCACGTCTAACAGCCTCTCGCCTTGGACCTTGACAAGGTAAAACTCACCAGCGCCAATAACCGTGCCTGCAGGTATGGTTATCGTGAACTGCCGGATCTTGGTCTTGACGGCAAAATTGCCTATGTTGACATCAGACTGTGTGGGGTTGTAAAGCTCGACCCACTCCCTGCCCGTGTCCCTGCCCGGCGGGTTCATCTCCACTTCGTTTATCAGTATCCCTGTGCCAGAGCCACCGGCCGGCTGGTTTAATACCTGTTCCTCGTTGTTCATCTCTACCGCACCTGCGGGGAGAGCGCCAAACGCCCCTGCGCCAACAAGGCCAACCACCAGAGCTGCCACAAGGCCAGTTTTTGCCAACATGTGCCTACGTGCTGAATCAGCATTGACTGACGCGTATATTAACAGTTATGAATTCTGTCTCTAGACGGGCCGGAGCTTCCTGTTCACATAGGCCCGCTTCAGCCGGCCTAGGGCCACCACGAAAAGGACGACTGCCGAGATGGCTATGGCCGCTTGCACGCCTGAGACGAGCATCCTCGAGCTCTCGCCTGCCATTCCCTCGAGGGGCGCCACGACAAGCACGAGGAAAGCCGAGACTGCAAGGAGCATCCCCCACATGCCGGCTATGAACAGGACAAGAGCAATTCTCATCTTATCACCAAGAAATAGTACTGCAGGGCAATGGTGGCAAATGCTAGGACGGCCGAAAACGCCGCGAGTGAAAATATCTTGCGCGCGACTTCCTTTTCGGAAAGCGGGCCGTCGGCAAGTATCAGGCGCACCAGCGTCGCAGGGGCCGACTTTTCATTAGACGCCACGAGTCTAAAGTCGTCAAGGATGGCAACGGGCCGGGCTTTTACCTGCCTGTGCTCCACTATACGCCTGACGCTTGAGAGGAACAGGAACGAGTTGATGACAGCAGGCAGGAGCGCGACCACACCTATTATCTCTGCCTTGCCGGCGACAGCGACGGCGCCGTACATGGCGCCCAGAAGCAGGGTTCCCGAGTCACCTGGGAATATCCTGCTTGGAAACTTGTGGTACTTGAAAAACGCAAGCGCGGCAAACAGCAGCGGCAGGCCGGCAAGAAACACGTCCAAGTTGCCGAATATCGCGCTTGCCGCAAGAAGCGGCACGCACGCTATCGCGATGACGCCGGAAGCCACGCCGTTTAATACATCGATAGAGTTCACGGTGTTGCCGGCTACAGGCATTACCACGAAGATGAGAGGGATGTACAGCAGCGGTATGAAGGTGCTGCCAAATACGAGGTTCAGGTAGCTTCCGTGCGCGCCCATCACCACTATCGGGACTGCAGCGAGCAGGAGCGCCGCCGGCTTGAACCAGCCGGGCATGACGCGTCTGTCGTCTACGTAGCCGACAGCAAAAGCAATGACGGTAGACGCGAGGATGGCAAGCACGCCGTAATTCATGGTGAGCGCAAAGAGCACCAGCTCTGCAGCCGCTATGCCGGCCATCAGGACCGGCCCGCCGGGCCGCGGCACAGGAGGCCTGCCGGGCTTGTGGTAGTCCTGCACGACCCTGCCCTTGGAGACAAGCGACTTGATTGTAACAGGCGTCATAAAGTAGACGAGAAGAAACGAGATGGCGGAAGCCGCCGCGCCGTATGCGACGACCTCGTAGAGCTCCGTCACTGCGCCTGCCTCCTTGCGGCAAGCTGCACCTTGAGCTTTTCTGCGACTGCAGGGCCTATCTTTGGCACCAATGCCAGCTTTGCCTGCGGCGCGCGGGCAATCGCCGGGACGTCGGTAAAGCCGGCAGAGTAGAGCGCCCTTGCGCGCACCCTGCCCACGCCTTCAAGCGCGACTAGCGGCATCAATTCTTCTTTTATTCCGTAGCGTATGCGCGTGCGCAGGCCGGCGAGCTCGGCGAGCAGGTCTTCTCTGCCTGCCAGCTTTGCTATCTCGTACATGGCGTATGCAAGCCACTGTCCTGTCTCGACCATCCTGTGCATGTCCCCCGGCTCGACCCCCAGCCTGTCGCCCATGGCCCTCTCGCCGGTCTCTTCCACCCACTCGGCAAGGGCCCAGAAGCTGCGCGAGCAGTCGTACTCGCTCACGTCGTACAGCACTTCGTCGCGCCTTTCCTGCAAGAGCACGCTGACTTCGTCGTAGTCTTTTTTGCGCAGCGAAAGCGTCGGGTAAAAGTCAGGGCTCTGGGTCAGCAAATGCAGGAACCCAAGCGTGCGCCTGCGCCTGCCCTTTTCGACCCTGCAAAGCGCGTCGCGGAACGCGACTGCAGTTTGTGGGTCGACGTAGAGAAGCGATGTTTTCTTGCCAAACTCCGTCGCTACATACCTGTCGCTTTTTTGCTTGATGAGTCCTTCTGACTCGAGGTACTCCAGGGCCGACTCGACCTTGAACTCGACTGTCGCCTCGCGGAACTGCCTAGCAAAGAGCGTGCTTGCAAACACGGACATTATCTCCGGCCTCTTCATCCCCGGCATCGACGCGACTGTCGAGAGCAGATGGAACCTCACGGCCCTGTCGCTTGCAAGCTGCGATCTCAGCGGCTCGGGAGCCCCAAGCACGTAGTGGTCGTAGAGTTCGTCGCCGGAGACCGACGACTCGGCCACGATTATGGCCTCTCCCGATGTATCGTATTTCGGCCTGCCGGCCCTGCCACAGAGCTGTTTGTATTCCATGACGCTTATTGGGGCGTTTCCGCCGTAGCCGGCGTCGTAGCGGAGCACGCTTGCTACCACGACGCGCCTTGCAGGCAGGTTGACCCCTGCTGCAAGCGTCGGGGTCGCCGTTAGCAGTTTCACCGTCCCCCGCTTGAACGAGTCTTCCACTATCTCCCTGCTGGACCGCCCGAGGCCGGCGTGGTGGAACGCGACCCCCTTTGAGACGAGCTGCGCCAGCGTGCGCGTGACTTCTGCGTCGTCGCCTCTGGCAAGTATCTCGGCGGAGGCTTTTGTGGCCTGTTCTTTTGTGGTCTTGTCAAGCCGTTTGTAGACGCCTTCTGCCGCCTTTGCGGCAAGCGATGCAGCGCGCTTTCTTGTCTCTGCAAATATCAGCGCCTGTCCGCCCCCGTCAAGCGAGTCGATTGCAAGGTCGACAGCAGGGGTTGGGCCCTGTTCGACTCTGAAGGTCCTGTTGTCGCTCATCCTCACAGTGCCGTACTCGTAGACGCCTTCCACCAGCTTTGTGGGGCGCCAGTCGCTCTCGACCAGCCCGCATGAGAGCCAGTCGGCTATCTCTTCCGCGTTTGAAACGGTGGCAGAAAGTGCAAGCAGTTGTGACGTAGGATACAACTTCCTTATCCTTGCTAACATCATTTCAAGCGTGGGCCCACGCTCCCTGTCGCCTATCAAGTGCACCTCGTCTGAAACGAAAAGCCCTACGTCGCCCAGCCACTGCGCGCCGTGCCGGAAAAGCGTGTCCATCTTTTCGTTTGTGAGCACGATTACGTCTGAAAGTACAAGCTCTTTTCCTGCGGCGTCAAAGTCGCCCGTTGACACTGCAACCTTTGGCCTGCGGCCGGTCCCAAGGTCTATCCCCTCAAGCACCCTGAGATCCTGCGCCTTCTCGCTTGCAAGCGCCCGGAGGGGCGTCAGGTAGACGGCTTTTTGCCCTTTCTGCAGCGTCTTTGCGATTGCCATCATGGCTATCAGGGTCTTGCCGCTTGCAGTAGGCGTGGTGACAAGCACGCTCTTGCCATCAAGCACCCCTGCCGCGATCGCTTTTTCCTGCGGCGGGTATAATGAATCATAGCCAAGGCTCGATAGTATGGCGCCAACTGTTCGGTCCTGTTCCATGCGGCCTTTGTCTTATCAGGTGCACCCGGTATTATCTTAATTGCCGTAATTGCCCGGACAGCCACTTGATGTACGCCCTGTCTGTCCTGCGCACCTCTATCGCCTGCATGCACAGCTGTCTCACAGATGCCCTGTGCCTGAGCCACCTCTCTTTCTGCCAGTGGCGCAAGAGGTAGTACGGCTGCTCGTCTGCCATCTCTGGAGGGAGCCGGGAGACGGCCCAGATGTCGCACGCCTTTTCGCCGTGCGGGACGCCGTTTCCCTGCAGCAGGTGTGTGAGCTCGTGCGCTATGGTAGTTGAGCTGGCGCCGGATTGGAGCGCTATCTGCTGCGGGACAATCCAGCTACGGGCAGAGCCGGCAAGCCGAGAGTCCCTTCGGATAAAACCGCACTTTATCTGCCTTTCTTGCAGCTCGGGAAAGAGCGAATACACCTGCAGTATGCGTTCCTTGAACCCGGGGCTGAAACGAACGTCAGCCACCTTTGTAAAAGCAAGCAACCCTAGGCCTTGGCCCAGAACCCGGGCCTTCTCTCATATATCCTGCCTTCCCGGGAGAACTTGTTTATCTGCACCCTTGCCTCCTCCTCGGAGAACCGGCCGGTCTTGGCAAGCTCTGCCACCAGATTCTTTTCTTCGACTTCGTTGTTGTCTGTCCCGGAAAGCTGGTTGAAGATCTCCATGAACAGTTTTTGCTTGCTCACCTCGCTCTGCGGCTTGCCGTACAGCACGCCCACGTCCATCTTGCCGGTGTTGACGTCCACGCCGGCCGTCTTTAACATCTGGTCGACAAGGTATATGGCCCTCTTGGCATCGTCTGCATCGACATTGTCCTTGAGCAGGAGCCTTGCGCGCGCAGTCGCAAGCCTGACAAGGCCTTCAAGCTGCCTGGGTGTGACTGTTATCATGCCCTCAGACTCGGCCTTTCTCATGTCCATGTAGTAGCTGCGGATGATGTCGATGGCTTCAGACGTAAGCTCCGGCTCCTTGCCCTTGGCGTAGGTAAGGTACTTTGAAAACAGGTCTATCTCTATCGCCGGCTTGGCAGCGTGCTCGGCATCGCGGTGTATTTCCAGTATGTGGCTTGCAATCAGGCTGTCGCGGTCTTTTTCCGGTATGTCGCGCACTATGAATATCAGGTCAAAGCGCGTCAAAAGCGGCACTGGCAGGTTCACGTTTTCGGTGATGTTCTTGTACGGGTCGTACTTGCCGTACATCGGGTTTGCCGCAGACAGTATCGACGTCCTTGCGTTCAGTGTCGCGACTATGCCACCCTTTGCCACCGAGCAGGTCTGCTGCTCCATCACCTCATGGAGTGCCGAGCGGTCCTCTGGCTTTATCTTGTCAAACTCGTCGATGCAGACGAGGCCTTGGTCGCCTAAAACCACGGCTCCGGCTTCAAGCATCATTATTCCTGACTTGTCGCGGATGACTGCTGCCGTTAATCCTGCTGCGGTGGAGCCGCGGCCTGACGTGTACAAACCGCGGGGCGCGATTTTCGCGGCAAACTTTAGCATTTCCGACTTGGCGGTACCAGGGTCGCCTACAAGCAGCACGTTGATGTCGCCCCTGCGCGTCGAGCCGTCCTCCAGCTTTTTCGTCACGGAGCCGACTATCAGGAGCAGTATGGCCTCCTTGATGACTTCCTGGCCGTAGATGTGGGGCGCAAATGAGGCCACGAGTTTCTCGTACGCGTCGGACTTGCTTGCAATGGTGCGGATCTGCCTCTCGTCCTCGGTACTTATTGCGATGCGCTCGACTGTGCGGGTATCTTTACTGCCGGCCCTTCCGCCCAGCTCCTCGCCGCGCGCAGTGCGCAGCCAGCCGGTGATGTACCACCACTCCACGCGATGGTCGGGGTGCGCGCCGTGATCGCGCGGAAAGACGAGCGGGCGCGGGGTGACGGCCGGATACCCGACCTTCTCCGCCCGCGGCGCGGCGGCGAACGCCGGCGACGCGAGTGTCGCGAGCAGGAACGCGCGGCGTCTCACCAGTCCTCCCGGACCGCGCGCACGGCGCCGACGCTCATCGCCTCGCGCCCGGAGAGGTACGCGGTCACGGCGGCCAGCACGACGAGCACCGCCGTCAGCGCGCCGAGGAAGCCCCAGGGCAGGTGCATGTCCATGCCCCAGTGGAAGGACTGGCGGTTGACCACGTGGATGAGGATGAGGCTGATCACCCAGCCGAGCGCGAGCCCGGCCGCCGCCCCGAGCGCGGCCAGCAGCGTGCCCTCCGCGCAGAGCATCGCGACGATCTGCCGCCGCGTCATGCCGACGTGGCGCAGCATCCCGAACTCGCGCCGCCGCGCGAGGACGATCGCACCGAGGCTGGACGAGAGCCCGAACAGCCCGACCAGCACCGCGACCGCCTCGAGCGCGTAGGTGACCGCGAAGCTGCGGTCGAACACCCGGAGCGAGATCGCCCGGATCTCGCCCGGATCGGCGATGGTGAAGACGTCGCCGCCGGGGAGCGCGCGGATCGCCGCCTTCACTGCGCCCGCGGACGCGCCGGGCGCGAGCCACAGCGCGACGTCGTTGGCGCCGCGGTCCCCGGTGAGGCGGACGTAGGCCTCGCGCTCGATCACGATCGCGCCATG
>CAYXFY010000039.1:5625-7365 GCA_964464395.1 uncultured Nitrososphaera sp. | reverse complement strand
TGCTGCTATCAGGGGCCTTGCAAGCGCCGTCGCAAGCGGGTACTTGTTCTGGTACAGGCCGTTTGCCTTGATGCTCGGAATGACGTAGTCGCGGGCAAACTCCTCCCTGGCATCAACATAGACGTGCTTGACAGCACCTATGGCCTTTGACCTGCGCGCTATCTCCGCAAAGTCGTCGTCCTGCCCGCAGTCTACGGTGGCCGTGACTACGTCCATCTTGTGGAGCTTTTGCAGGTAGCGTATGCACACCGACGTGTCGAGTCCGCCGGAATACGCGAGGACGACCTTTGCCATCTGACATGCGTTGCGTTTCCAGCACTACATTTATATTTTTTGGTCAAGAATGACCTAAATCAAGGTGATATTGACCGATGTCGGTCAGCGACAAATCCATAACAAACGCGGTCAAAGAGGTCGTCAACAACGACCTCTCGTTCCAGGACTCGCTCCAGCGCGACTACTGCAACATCAGCGCGCTTGCAAGGATAATCAAGCCGCAGATTGACCAGATGCTGGGCAGGAACACCAGCGTCGAGAGCATCGTGACTGCGCTCAAGAGGTCAAGGCGAGATTATGACGTCCCGGAGAGACCCATTGCCGCCATACTGGCGGGGAGCACTGTGAGCGTCAAGACCGACGTGGCGAAACTGTCGGCGGCAAAGAGCAAGAAGAACATCGAAAAGATCGCCAGGTCGCTGACGCAGAACGTCGACAACTACATCAGCGTGTCTGAAAGCATAATGTCAATCACGCTCATCTTCGACGATGCGCTCTTGGACGACGTCAAGGCGATGTTCGGGCAGCACGACATTCTGGAAGTAGAAGACGACCTTGCCGCCATTATCGTGCACAGCCCGGAGGAGATAATCAAGACGCCGGGATGCGCGATCGCGTTTTACAACCAGCTTGCCAGAAGGCACATCAACATAGAGGACACGGTCAGTGTCTACACTGACACCATCATGCTCGTCAGGATGGATCAGGTGGGCAAGGCGTTCAACGCCCTCACGGACCTGATATCGGGCTCAAGAAAGCTCTCGAAAAAGAAGCACCGGTAAGGGTTTTATCGTGCATGTGAGAAGCTGAATTATGTACCGGCGCTACACGCTTGACGAGGTCAAGCGCAAGATAGTTGACGCCCTGCAGGGCGCCGGGATTGGGCTTTCAGGCATCGAGCTTGCAGACAAGACCGGCCTGAACCGCATGACTATCACGAAATACCTTGACGTGATGCACGCAATCGGGCTTGTGAAGAAAAAGAAGGTCGGCACGGTCAACGTGTGGTTTCTGGAGACCGGCGTCGCGGACATAGAGTTCCCCGTTAACTACAACCAGGTGCAGCAAAAGTTGCTCGACTCTACGCTTGCCGGCGAGGAGGAGCAGGCGCGCCGGCTACTTGTCAGCGTGCTCAACTCAAACGTCGACCCGGTGAAGGTTCTGACGGATGTCATACTACCGGCGGTAAACACCGTAAACGAGCTGTACAGCAGGGGCAGGATAGGCAAGACGGAGCGCATCCACCTGTCGTCTGCTCTAGGCGAGCTTGTGGACCTTGTCAAGTTCAACGCCCACCCTGCAGAGTCCAAGATGAACGCGCATGTCATATGCGTGGCCGGCACCGACGACATGGTCCACCTTGCAAAAAGCGCCGCAGTCGCTTTCCAGGTGCTCGGCTGGGACTCGAAATACGTAGGCAGCATCGAGCAAGACATGGATCCGTTCTTTGACATCGACTTCCAG
>CAYXFY010000039.1:0-5615 GCA_964464395.1 uncultured Nitrososphaera sp. | reverse complement strand
ACATCTCGCGCGTCTGGGGAAACAGGCGCGGGCTCTTGCTTGTCTGCATCCTGTCGTCTGGAGAGGGCCCCCTCAGGCTGCTTGCGTCGACGACAAGGTCGATGAAGGGCCGGCTAAAGGGCGAGCTGCGCCTGGCGGTGATAGCCACGCCGGGCCTGCAGCAGGCCGGCGAGGAGGGCGCCGACCTTGTCGTGACAGACCTGCAGTCAGTCATCGACTGGGCCGAGCGCCAGTACGTTTCTGTCGCCGGCTAGAACGACGGGAACGGCGTTATGGGCGGAGTGCTTGGCACCAGCGCCTGCAGCGCGACCGTGACTATGGCGCCTATTATTATGAACACCACCGTGGCAAGCAACGCTATACCAAGCGCACGGAGCCACCCCGTCTCAAAGCCCACCTTGAAGACTCCTATCCAGGCGATGAACGCAAGTATGAACGAAAGCGCCGCCACTAGGAACTGCTGGCCGATGGTGACTGAAAGCGCAAAGGTCGAGATGAAGAGCACTATGGCGTATATGGCGGGCCCGACGGCTGTCACGAGCATGGCGCGGGTAAAGCGTGCTTTTCCAAGCGTGACTACCTTGGCCGCAAGCCACACCGGTATGGACACTGCTATCCACAGGATGAGAAGTCCGGCAAGGAGCGCTATTCCTGCCAGGACAAGGTCGGCCGGCCCCTGCAGCAGCATCTGTCCAAGCAACGGCATGGGTAATACGTGTCAGGATTTAAGCTCTATCAGGTATCTTTCTAGAGAGAAAAGAAAAAGGGGAGGGCTTATGCCCCCAGCGCAAGACGCCCTGTTGCCCTGCCTGCTGCCATGACGCCTATCACCGACGCGACTGCCACTGCCATCGCCACGGCCGCTAGCGGGAACTCGGGGACCACGTTGGTGCCCGTCACCTCGACGTCGTGCTCGCTGTGCGTGTAGTTGATTTCAAACGTCACGTCGGTGCTGGTCTCAGACTTGACTATGACGTCGTTTGACTCTGCGGTCACGAGCCTGCCATCTATCAGGACCGTCATCTCGCCGCTGAGCATCGCCTTGGGTATCGTCACCTCGGTCACGCCCTTGGTGCCGGTCTGGCCTTCGACCGTGAAGGACAGCCTCTTTGACTCTTCGCTCAGCTGCACGTTGCTCACGTTGGAGTTGCTCGTTACCTCTACCTCGAACCGGTCGCCGGTCGACGCCTGCACGTCAACTGATGTCGAGCTTGCCACCATAAACTGCGTCGACGACTCCAGCTTGACCACGATGTCCGCGCTGAGCAGGCCAAGAACGCTTGCGCTCACCTCTACCTTTGACGCTGCCGTGTATTCCCCTGCCTGCGCGCTCGCGGGGAGCGTTATGGTGGCGGAGTACCTGCCGCTGCTGTCTACCGTCGTCCGCTGGTTTGCGACCACCTGGCCGCCCGCATTAGTCACGTTTATGCTGACAGAATCTGACTGGGTCTCCGACCTCATCTCAGACGACATCGAGCCCTCTATCCTCACGGTGTCGCCGGGCTTGTAGATGCGGTATTGCGACTGCACCGTGACAGAGTTGTTCGAGTCTGCCTCGATTCGTGGGTACGAGCTGCTGTACATTGTGCTGACCTGTCCGGTTGCAGAAGCCGAACCCGACTGCGCGGCGGCTGTCTGCAGCGCCGGCACAGAGGCCATCGCTGCCAAGAGCGCGGCCATCACCGGGAGGGCCGCGAACTGGATCTTCCTTACTTTGTTGCCATCAGCCATGCAGTACGCCAAAGCTCCATGATATAAAACACGTGTGACGTATCGTTATAGAACATCGTTCTACCGCGCGAGCAAAAGTCTCCTTTTGCCAAGATGTGTTTTTCGCGGTCACCTGCGCAAGTGACTAGCCCTTCATAAAGCCAAACGCAAAAGCCGCTGCAAAGCTCCCGGTGAGAGGAATGCCGATGTTTGCCAGCGCGGAGAAGGTTTGGTCCGCCGCGCTTGGTATCGTGCCCGTCGCGTTCTGGATCCCCTGCAGTGCGCCTTCAGAGGTCGAGGCGAACCTGTCCCAGTGGATCGTTATTATCTGCTGGTGCGACAGGTACGCAAGGGCCGCAAAGAACAGTCCAACTATTATGAGCATCAGCTTCATCACTTTTTTTATGGCATAGCCTATCAGAAAGCCGGCGATTCCGCCAAAGCCGATGGAGGCCAGCACAGAAGTAGGGTCAAAGCTCACGGCGTTACTTGGAAGGAGGGCTGATTTATACTTGACAGAGGAATCGTCTACCTTGCCGGATGAACGGTCATTGACAAGCGGGCCGGAACAGTGAATGTAAGGCTTATCTACTTGCAGCCTCTTATCTGGATGAGAGGGTTACAAAGACCGAATGGCAGATGACGATAGCCTTTCGTTGCAGCTGGATCTTGCAGCCGCCCAGATAGTCACGTCAGTCCTTGTAACCCTGGGCGCGACTCTATTTGCCATCAGCGTAGGGATTCAGCTGGCGCTTCCTCCCATAGTGAGCGACTTGATAAACCAGGTGGTGATAGACCCGGCGGCGGTTCCCGACATCCAGTACGATGTCATACAGAAAGCCCTCGACAACTATGTCGCCCTTCTGGCCACTGCCGGTGCGCTGCTGGTAGTCGTCGGAATCATCTACGGGTCGGTGAAGATAGGCAGCATAAGAAGGAAGATAGTAAGAGTAGCCAAGAATGCCAAGGACGCTCAATCCTAGAGTTGAGTGGGCCGTAAGGGATTTGAACCCTCGACCTTTCGATTATCAGTCGAACGCTCCACCAAGCTGAGCTAACGGCCCGTTCATGCAATCTATTCGGGCGTTATTTAATTTGTACCACCGGACTCGGCGGGGCTCTACTTACTGTCAGTCGATGAGACATCCTGGCGCTTTGCACTATGCATCACCGGTACACTTTTAACCCCATAACTCCGCATAACCTTTGGGACCTGAAATAGGCAAGAAAAAGGTACTTTCCGAATCGGCGCTGAAGGAGATGGTCATGCCCCAGGAAGGCGAGCTTCTGGGCAGAGTGATAAAGCTCGTCGGCGGAGACAACATCATCGTCAAGTGCACCGACGGCAAGGTGCGCACGTGCAGGATCCGCGGCAAGATAAAGCGCAGGATGTGGATCCGCGACAACGACCTTGTGCTCATTGCCCCCTGGGACTTCCAGTCAGAGCGCGCAGACATCATCTGGCGCTACATCTCGGCCCACGCGGAAAAGATGAAGGCCGACGGTCTTCTCCAAGGCCTCGACTAACTTTAAATTATCATTGTTCTGGCTAGTTGCTGTGGGCTGGTAGTTTAGTCCGGTAGAATACCTGCCTTGCATGCCGGTAAGGCAGAGGACACGTAGGTGGTCGTGGGTTCAAATCCCACCCAGTCCACTTTACAACTAAATGTTGTTTTTTGGCACGATGTCGATCGGTGTCACTATCCTTATATCGTGAAAGCAGGTACAGAATTGCATCAGTCCACATCGAAGATCAAGGAGGAAATGAGGAAAGAATTTGATCGGCAGACTGCAGAGTATGCAGATTTATTCGAGGCATTTGCGAATGAGGACCCGTCAATTCTCTCAGAGAAGTGAGTTCTAGTCTTTAGCAAAGACCACTGCATCGTAAAAAAGCGAGAGTCAGGTCTCTTTTTCTTTCTTGATGTTGAGTTCCGTCTCCTCTTCCACCCGCAGCGAGAGTTTGTACCACTTGCCGCCCACCTTGAAGCTGTAGGCGGAGCTGTTGACCGCGTTCGTTCCTGAATACGCCGGGGTGAGTTTCTCCATCAATCTGCCTCTCAGCTTCTCGACCTGATACTCTGCTATCAAGAGGTTGCCCACGATGTTTTCTAGCTCGGTGTCGCGGTGCTCTATTTCCTGCCTCTTTCTAGTCTGCATTTTCTATGTACAGCCTGTTCCCGATCGTGCAGTGCACTTCGTCGATGTACCGCACGGTGTCCGTCACCGGAGTCGACAGGTTTCCTCCGCACACTGGCACCCCTTCTATCTCCTCTTCTTTCACGAGTACCGTGTTGCTACTCATTGAGTCTAATACGCAGAATTGCCTAATAGGCATTTATGCAAGAATTGCAAGTGTTGATGAACCCGCCCACGTAAAGGCTGTTGCTGGCAAAAATAGGCGGTAAATTCAAATATGGTACAAGTCGGAAAGCAAACTGCAATGGAATACGTATACGCTGCTTTGCTTCTGCACAAGCTCAAGCAGAATATCAGTGAAGATAATGTCAAGAATGTGGTGAAGGCCGCAGGCGTCAACCCCGACGACATCAGGGTCAAGGCCCTGGTCGCGGCGCTCTCTGAGGTAAACATCGAAGAGGCGCTCAAGGCTGCGCCGGTGGCAGTTGCAGCGGCGGCTCCAGCAGCAGCGCCAGCAGGCGGAGCGGCCCCGGCCAAAGAAGAGAAGAAGGACGAAAAGAAAGAGGAAGAGGCCCTCGAAGGACTCTCCTCGCTGTTCGGCTAAGCCTTCCCCCCTCCTTTCCCTTTTCGCGTTCTTGCTCTGTTCTAGTTTTTACCTCTAGTCATTGTTTCCACACGACTTTTTAGATAAATCCGGCGTGTTTTGCCCATGCATAAAACTGGAGTGCTGGCGATAGCGCTTGCAGCAGTCTTGCTCCTTGCCGCGGTGCCCTTTGGCGTCTCGGTGTGGGCCGATGACGAGAAAAGCAAGGCGCGCGACAAACTGGCGGTAAAAGAGGTCAAGCAGGCAAAGTTCGACGACGATGATGATGACAAGAGAGCAAACGTCTCGCTTGGAAACGTCAAGGCGACCGGCAAGGGCGTCGCGGTGGTAAAGAGCCCCGGCAACGTCAAGACGTCGGATGCTGAGCTAGACCTTTCGGGGACGGTCTTCAAAGACGCCGGCAAAAACGCCAGGGTGTCTGTAACCGGCACGATGGAATACGGCGGCCAAGAATGGGACGTGCGGGCAACGGGCAAGGTGAAGGCCCAGAGCCAGAGCGACATCGGCAAGTTCCAGCTGCACGGCAAGCTGTCCAAGGACGGTGAACGAAGCCAGGTTTTCAGGCTCAACGTGATACTTCTGCCCACGCAGGACGAGGACACGTGGAAGTTCATAGGTGAGGCTCCCGTCATAGTGGGCAGACAGGTAAGGATATACGCGCTGACAGGCGAACTGAACATCGACAGGACGGCCCAGCCGGCGCCGCAGCCAGTTCCGACAGACCTTGACCGATTTGTGGTATCCACTATAGGAAGCCAAGTCGCTGGAACCGAGTTTACGTTCAAGGTGACTGCAATCGACAAGAATGGCAACGTCAAGACCGACTATGCCGGAACAGTCACGCTGAGCACCAGCGCAGGAACGTCCGCAAGCGGCCACGCTCCCACGATAGCACAGTCGTCCTACACCTTTACTGCGGCCGACGCAGGCATGCACGTGTTTACGGCCAAGATGTTCAAGACAGAGAGCGCGACCATAACGGTCGTCGGGTCAGGCAAGACTGCCACTAGCAACGCGTTCGAGGTCAAGCACGGCGCGGTGTCAGGCGCCTCTGTCTCGCCTGCAAGCGCAACGGTGAACGCAGGCGCTTCGGCGACCTTCACCGCCTCCGCCAAGGACGCGTACGGCAACGGCAACCCCGAGGCGCGGCTCGACTTCACCT
>CAYXFY010000038.1:5294-7415 GCA_964464395.1 uncultured Nitrososphaera sp. | reverse complement strand
CGCGCGCCTGAAAACGACGACGCATTCGCCTGACGGCGCCGACGGCAGTGATTCGTCCACGACCTTCTTGAGGTCTATGAGTTTTCCCTTCCTGAAGCCCCCGTCCGCTGTTACTACTACCTTTGACTTGGCGTCGTTTATCCTGTCCACCAGCGCCTGCGAGCTGAATCCTGAAAACACGACTGAATGCGTCGCGCCAAGCCGCGCGCACGCAAGCATGGCGACCGGGAGCTCGGGCACCATCGGCATGTATATCGTGACCCTGTCGCCCTTCTTCACCCCGAGGTCTTTGAGCACGTTTGCAAACTTGTTGACCTGCCTGTACAGCTGGAAATAAGTCAGAGTCCTTGATTCGCCGGACTCGCTCTCCCAGATTATCGCGGCCTTGTTCTTGGTCTCAGAACCCATGTGCCGGTCAAGACAGTTTACAGAAGCGTTGAGGAGCCCGCCTTCAAACCACCGCGCGAAGGGAGGGTGCCAGTCAAGAACCCTGTCCCACTTTTTGTGCCACACCAGGCTTTCAGCCTGCTTGCCCCAGAACTTTTCCGGGTCGGAAAGGGCTTCCATTGAGACCTGCTCGAGCTTTCTGACTGTTACCTTGACCTCGCTACTTTCCTTGTACAGTTTTGACGGCTCACCGGACAATGTCAGTAAAAAGCAGTGTTTGTTTTAAAAACGGTTCGGATCAAAAAGGAAAGGGCGGAGGAAGAAAAACCCGCGCCCTGATTACTGCTGGATGACCTGGTGGAGCCACTCGCCGTCCTGGCCCTGGCCTTCGCCACCGGTAGGCTTGTCCTCGGCGGTAGCCGGCGCCTCTGTCGGGCCGTCTGCCTGCTTGGTGTCTGCGGCTGGCGCCTCGGTCGTGGCCGGCGTAGGGGCTGTAGGAGCCGCTGGCGCGAGTGTGACGTTGTCAAGCGTCAGGCCTGCGAGCTTGCTCTTGACGTTGTCTATCTCGGTCTTTTCGTTGTTTATGTGCTCGACAAGCTCGTCGGTGCCCACCTTGACCTGCTGGTACGTCTCTTCCTTCATCTCGTTGCTCCTGAACTGCAGTTTCGCATCAAACAGCACGGCCTTGACCTGCTTGGTCTCAGAGTCAAGCTCGGCAACGCGGGTCGCGAGTTTCTCGGTCACCGCCTTCTCGGTCTCCTCGAGTTCGTGCAATTTCTTCTCGTATTTTATCGTCACAAGCTCGGCGTCCTCCTTCATGGTGTCGTTCTCAGACACGATCTCCTGGAGCGCCTTTATCCTCTTGAGGGTGAGCGATTTCTGCCTGATCAGCTTTTGCGCCTCAAGCCTCCAACGGGGGATGAAAAAGACATAGTCGCCCTGGACCACCAGCTGCTCGTACGGCAATTGCTTGATGCCCGACGAGCCGCAGTCTACGCCCACGCTCTCTATCTCACCGTCTATCTCGGTGATTATTCCCACTACTCTGCCTATGAATGTCCCATAGATGTCCTTGACTTGCTTCCCTACGAATGCGAGCTTTTCTTCGCTCATGCGCAATGCTTTGCAAGTGGGTATAATGCCGACTGTGTCAAAATTGTTGCATTAATTTGTAAGCGCAATTTTGTCGCTTCAGTAGCCTGCGACGTCAAGGTTCGCAAGATGCGCCGAAAACTCGGGGGTGGCGCCGGACTTTATCATGGCAGCGTAGCTCTCCTTCATCTTTTGAGGCACATCTCCCGCGTAGACAGTCGCCGGACTTCGCATCGAGACTTTTTCCCCGGGCCCAAGGTTCATGACCGTAATCTGCTCGTCAGACACGCGGAACCCCTCTATCATGACGAGCACGTCGAGCTTGACATAGGCAATGCTGCTACGGCTGGCGTTTTCAACCACCAGGTCTGCAAACACGTGCCCAATGACGCCCGAGTCCGGCCCGCTCAATGCCGCCAGGTTCTCGAAGGTCAGCACGTTTTCAAGAGTCACGGTTACGGGGCCCTTTGAAACGGACCGCACGCTCTTGGCCGTGATGCTGTCCTGCAGGGCGAGCGTTTCAGACGTCGGCTTGGTGCTGTCAAACACAAAGCCGCGTTCAGACGCCTTTTCCTCTGCGACTATTGGGAGGCTTGCAGCGACTTGTACCATATCCTGTTCCTGCTGTACGCCTGTCGTTTC
>CAYXFY010000038.1:0-5235 GCA_964464395.1 uncultured Nitrososphaera sp. | reverse complement strand
ATCACTATCCCTGCCAGCGCAAGCAGTTCCAGGCTGAACACGGCCGTTTTTCATTGACCGGCGGTAAAAGGCCACCAAGCAAAAAGTCTTGACTTGAACTGCAAAAGTCAGGCTATGTCGGATGAGAAAAAGAGAAAAAGAAGGCCTGAGAAAAAAAGCCTTCAGGTCTAGCGCGTGAACTGCTGCTGTGCCTGTGTGTAGAAGGCAGTCCAGGCCTTGGCGACGTTGGTGCCAAACTCTGTGACTGCGTCCACGGTCCTGTTGTAGATCTTCAGGTTCTCCCTCGCTGCGTCCAGTGCGTTGATTGTCAGCTGGTTGTTGATGCCGACTGCCCTGATGGCGTTGTTGGTCATCTCGTTTGCCTGCCTCACAAAGATCTCGCTGTAAGGCGCTACAGACGGGACGTTCCAGTTGCTGGTTATCTGCTTCTGGGCTGCAAAAGCAGTCTGGATCATGTTCTTGGTTGTCTGGATGTAGTCAAGCTGTAGGTTAGAGATTGATTGCAAGTACTGGGGCTGGACCTTGGCAACCTCGTCCACTGTGCGGATGAAGTTGTCCTTCACTGCGTCAAGTGCGTTCGTTGCGCTCGTAGTTGTTTCGTCCTTGGTTGTCTTGTCGACCATTTTGATTACCGTATAATGGTATTATATGGCAATATATAAAGCTTGGTCAACAATGGCATTTATTACCGCCATATACCGCAGAATGTGTGTTTTTACCCTTAGGTGCCTGACTGCCTCTTCCTCTCGGTCCGCTTTTCTGCTCCCAGCCTCTCAAGCTCGTAGGACTCCATGTCGGCGAACTTTATTCCTTCGGCAAGCACCGGGTGGGCCTGTCTTATCTGCGAGTACATATCCTGGCACACCCTGCGGTAGTCCGGGTGACCCTGCGGGGCAGTGCGAAGCTCTATCATGTGGCAGGCCTCGCGCAGGTTCATCTTTATGAAATACGGGTAGCGGTATGCGAAATTGACTACGTACTGCGCCTCCTCCGGCATTTCCTGCAACATGACATCATAGGCCTGCTTTGAAAGCTCCATGCACTCTGCAAATGCGCCCCCCAGGCCGGCGTCTTGCACCTCGGAGGGCATGCTGTAGCCGTGCCTTGTAGACAGCAGCTGGCGCTCCATTGTAAGCACGCGGTGTCTGTGCAGGTCCCTGAACATGCCAAAGTTCGTGAACAATTCAAACGTGCAGTCGACCATTTCATACGCCCTGCCCGGCCTGTGCCGGCGGTTCTGCCGGTGCTTCGTGTACGACCGTATTATGTCGTGACGGTCGCCGGCCGGCATCGACCTTACGTGTTGCGTTATCTTTTCAAGAGACCGGCCCTGCGCCTGCTCGTACAGTATAGCAGAAGCGACCTTGACTTCTGCAGACGTGTTGTCGTCGTGACCTACCATCCTCACCTGTGCAGGACTTGGCTCGGCCTGCACTCCTAGGAGGTGCCTTTGCACAAGCCCGCGCACCTCCTGCTCGGTGTCTGACATGTACTTTTGAAGCGCCTGCCCGTGCTTGTCGTTTGCCCTGCGCACAAACGACGGTATCACGCTGTTCAGCTCGTCAAACAATTGCCCGGCAAGCGACCGCAGCTCTGCAAGTTTTGAACCGTACATGATCGTGAGCATGTATTCAAACGCCCTGCCGTTGCCGGTTATGCCGACGTTTGTCATGGCTGACGCCGGCAATAGCCCGCGGAGAAGGTCGAGCGCCTTTGCCCGCACGGTCACGCGGTATATCTTTTTTGCAGCATCGATGTCGGGTTGTTCTTTCAGCTGCGAAAACGGCCTCTCTGCCTTGGCGGCCGAGTCGAAAAACGAGAACTTGTCTATCGGCTCCCGCTCCTCGAGATACTTTTGCAGGACAGGCAGGCTCTTGCTGTAGGTGTCAAACGAGCGGTCGCACGCCTGCAGGTAGTGGTCGGCGTGCCTTGAAGACATTATCCTGCCTTCCCTTACGTACCTGTAGTGGCCGGCAACCTTCTTGTCAAAAGGCACGTAGCGGGACGACTTTTCCAGGTACGACAGCCCTATCCGGCGGTCCTCTATCTTTTTTGCAGCGATGTTTGATATCCCTTCAAGCGCCACCTGGGCCTCGCCGAGTTCTGCGACCGAGTCGTCGCCGTATTCAAGGAGCACCTTGCGGTAAAACTCCTCGCCCCTGTCAGGGTTGCTTGCAAACTCGTCCAAAAAGACCCTGCGCATAGTCTTGTCGGTCCTTGAATACCTGGACATGAGCGCCCCCCTGTCGACCTGCCGCGGAGTGGTTATGGCAAACACGGCCTTGTCGGCGTTTGAAAAGTGGTTCGAGAGCGCGGCCTTTTCCTCGTCTGTAAAGTCCTCGAGAAAAACGCTTTGGTCAAACTCCATCAGAGACGCCACCTAAGGCATTGAGGCTTCGCATTAATAAAAGCACCTTGGAGCGCCGCCCGCAATGCAGGACAGCAAAATCCTTTTAAGGTCTTGCAAGGCCTTTCAATGGTACGACCAACCAGGATCCCGATTATACAGCGCGCTGCAAGACTGTCCTTGCCGAAAACAAGCAGCTTGACCTTGTCATGGTCACCGACAAGTACGCCAACATCATAGCCAAGGCCGCAAGGCAGCTCCCGCAGAGCTCTATCCGCCAGCTGTCGCCGGAGGACATCGTCAAGACCGCCCTTCGCACCAACATCGCCAAGGGCGCGTTTAACGTCAACAGCCCAACTACGGGTATCACCTCCATCATCCACGTCAAGTACAACGCGATGGACATCATCATGTACCCGCTCGAAGCTGAAAACACGTTCATCGCAATAGGCATAATCGACCCCGGCGCTATACCGGACATTCACGAGTCTGTCAGCAGGCAGTTCCCGACAAAGCTGAAAAAGGCAGTCATAGTCGACGATGAGGAGGACATCAGGACTTCAATTCGCGAGGTCCTCAAGAAGAGAGGCTTCGAGGTCGAAGTTGCCGACGGGGGCCAAGAGTGCATCAAGGCGATAGAAGACGGCAAGAAGCAGGGCGCCGAGTACGGCATGGCAGTCCTTGACATCAGGATGCCGGGCATGGACGGCTTTGAAGTCTACAGGCGGATCCACGAGATTTCGCCCAACACCAAGATCATATTCATAACGGCATTCGAGTATACGCAGCAGGACATAGCAGGCAAGGTCTCAAACCCGAGCGTAAAGGTGCTGCGCAAGCCCTTCACGAGGGCGGACCTGCTTCAGCTCATCACCGACGAGACGAATCCTGCTAAAGAAGTCAGTTGACTGGCAGCGTGAACGAAAAGACTGCCCCGCCGCCGGGGTTGTTCTCGCCGCTTATCTCGCCGCCGTGCGCCTCGACTATGGCCTTGCTCAGATAGAGCCCAAGCCCCGTGCCTTTTGCCCGGTCGGACTTTGACACAAACTTGCCGAAAAGCTTTGCCTTGACTGAGGGGTCGATGCCCTTGCCCTGGTCTATCACGCTCACCTTCACGCGGTCGCCGCCGTCTGGCTCTATCGACACCCTTATCGCGCCAGCCTCTGTAAAGTTGATGGCGTTGTCCACCAGGTTCACGAGCACCTGGTTTATCCTGCTCCTGTCGATCAAAAGCTCCTCCATGTCCGGCGTTACGGACGAATCTAGTATCAGCTCGACGTGCTGGTCTGCCGGCATCTTGTACTTGGCGTCCTGGAGGACCTCCTCGGCGAGCTTGCGTATGTTGACCTTCTGTTTCTGCAGCTTGAACGTGTTACTCTCTATCCTGCTGACGTCCAGTATGTCGTTTGTGAGTTTCGTGATGCGGTTTGCGTTGCGCAGGATTATCTTGACGTTCTCGTTCTCCGGCAAGTTGTCGGCGAGGTTCTCCGCGCTAAGCACTATAGGCAGGACAGGAGTGCGCAGCTCGTGCGCGGCTATGTTGATGAACTCATCTTTTATGACGTCCTGCTCCTTGAGCCGGTCGTAGGCGCCCTGCAGCTCGGAGAGCTGGTCGACTATCTTCTTGTCCTGCGTGCTGACTGTGTGGAAGAGGCGCCTGTTGAGCACCAGTATGAACCCTATGAATATAGCAGAGATGGCGGCGATTAGCCCGGTCGCTATGAAGGTAAAGTTCTGGCGCTCGGCAAACACCTCGAGGAACGGCTGGCGCACGGTAGACGTTGGCCCAAAGACCGCGACGGACCAGGTGTGCACGCCCCCTATGACGACGGGCTCGTAGGCCATCAGCGTCTCTTCTCCCGCCAAGTCTTTGTACTCCAGTATGCCGGACCGCCCCTGCCTCATCAGTTCAAAGTTGCTTTCCGCGATGTTTCTCGTATCCGCAGACACCAGGCGCGTGACTTCGCTGTCCGTGATCCTCAAACCTACAAGCGACTCGACCGGGTGCACGAGTATCGTGCCCATGTTGGTGACGACCATTATCGGTTTTTCGACAAAGACCTGTGGCTCGAGGAACGCCGTGGTAACGGTATCGACCGGCACGAGCGCTGCAAGCGAGCCGTTAAACGAGCTGTCGGTCTGCGATCGGGGGATAGGAACCGCTACTGCAAAACTCGCTGTTCCGTCAACGCCTAGGAGCGAAGAGGTTATGACGGACCTGTTGGTGGCAAAGGGTATCTCGTAAAAGCGCCTGTCAGACAGATCTATTCCAACAAGGTCCGACATGTCGGACCGGGTCGTGTAGGCAAGCCTGCCGTCGGCTGAAACCCAGACGATGTTGTCCGTGTACTGCGCAAGCGCGGACTTGGTCAAAAGCAGCGTCTGCCTTGCAGAGCTATCTGAAGGGTCGAGTCCGGCTATCGTCATCGCCGAGGCCGAGAGCGTCTGCTCCATGTTGCGGAGGCTCAGTGCTATGCTGCTTGACGCCTGCCTAGCCTCCCTGACAAGGTCGTCGCGAAGCGTCTGGCGCGCCACCAGGTCTATGCGCGACTCGGTTGTCTGCTGCGAGGTGTAGACGAGGAGGGACGAGACGACTGTCATACTTATCAGGGCCACAGTTATTATGACAATAAGCGGGTGCCCTATGTTGCCCCATCCACTCATATTTGTAAAAACATACGATTCTTATCTTATAAGAATATAGCGCTAACATACTTTTTCAACTCACTGAAAACTCGGCGCGTATTTTCTTGAATGTTAGGTGCATTTCATGCATGCACCTAAAGCCATCAAACGTGCACTTTGCTTACGGCACCCTTATGCCCAGCTGTGCGCTGCTTGCAAGCCTGTTGTCACGCGCTGTCTTGGCCTCTGCGTGGAACACGTAC
>CAYXFY010000037.1:866-8150 GCA_964464395.1 uncultured Nitrososphaera sp. | reverse complement strand
TGGGATACCCTCGCGCGACCGGCGCAGGCCCTTCTGTGCTATCATGTTGGCGAGGAGTACCTCTCCGAAGAGGAGGAACTGAGTGTAGCCAAGCTTCCTGTCTGCAGGTCTGATGCCATGGAACAGGCTTTCTGCCTGCGGGTAGGCTTTGCCCAGCGGTATCACGAAGCCCGCGCCCCATGCGTCCACGTTGTTGCACACGTGCGCTATGATGGCCGGCTTCTTAACCGGTTGAGTCGCATCCCCTATGACATGGTACAGCTGCATGGATCCTCCGCATCCTTCTGTGAAGGTCTAGTCGCCAACTCTTCTAGACCGTTCTGCATCAAGGCTCTCCATGAGCCTGTCGTACTCCTTGTGTTTTAGCGCCCAACGACGATGACCCCAGATGCCGCACAGCAGGCCAATGGCCCCCGACCCTATCAAGAGCACTACTACGAACAGGGCACCTTTCCAGAAGTCAGGGGTCCACATGGCGGTCAAGCCTTGTCGAAGATGATCTCGTTGTTTGATGTGAGCATGACCTTGACGGGCTTGTCTCCCCAATTCACAGATGAGCGGGGGATGCTGACCCGGTAGTCCTTCGCTACGATGACGCCGACTTTGACGGCATGGTGTGTCTTGATGACACTCATATCTGCGACCTGCCCGGGCTTCCAGCCGATCTTGCGGATCATGCCGGCCGGTATCTTGATGCGCTCCTTGGTCCTGATGACCTTTGACATCACGATGTCGGTATCCAACAGGTCGCTGATGTCGTTCTGTGCCGCCTGAAGCGTGGTCATGGTCCGGGGCACACGCTTGAGGGCGGTCACCGCGCCCGGCAGCGACACCGGCTTCGCAGCGGACGGGAAAGAAGGGGCCTGAGCGGCGGCAGTGCTTGTGGCGGCGGTTGGCGCATAACCACCGCCCTGCTTGGCCGCAACAGGCCCCAGGGCTGACTGATTGCGTTCGGTGTAATCCTCGGGGTCGGCGCCGCAAGGCAAGTACAGCGCGGCCGTCTTGGAATCCGAGTCCACAGAAATGTTGCAGCGGTCGTAGCCGTCGAACACCTCATCGCCGCTGCTGAACAGGTCCCTCAACTCACGGGCGACATCGCGGTTGCGCTTCCAGATGCCGGCCTTCTTGATCTCGTTGGCCACGTCCACCGAAGTGAACAGCTTTCGGCCCTGCACGAACTCCCTGACCGCGTCCTTGACCTCAGTAGTCATCATCTTGAACCCTCCTTGAATGTGTCCAACCTCAATATACTTTTTTGCGAACCCGTTGTAAACTTGTTAGATAAAGGTCGCCTCGGCATTTCCTCTACTCACAAAAGCTGGTTGGACGATAGGGCTGTCAGGGCCGGAAGGAAACGTGACATACAGGCATATCATACCGTCTGACAGCGTGTTAAGAGGTACAGTGGCGATAGGCGGTAGCATGTCCACGGTAATCAGATCCTCGAGAGGTGCCCCAGACTTCTCAAGAGCCTCCATCAGAAGCTTCTTGTCCTCGGTCAGAGAGGATCTAGCCAAGTCATACAACTCTTGACGGCGGACGACCACATCCACATAGCTGTCCACAAATGATTCGCGAGATAGAGGGGGGACATCAACCTTCATGCACAAGTCGCTGTAGCGCTCATACAAGCGCTCTCTCAACAGGATCTTATCTATGTACCCCCGTATCTCCCAAGGTTCCACGGGTCCCCCAAACTCACCTAGTACTTGCCGCGGCGCATCCAGCCGCGAACGGCTCCGATTTGGCGAACGGTATACTTGCGGTATCTTCTACGCTGGATTTGAGCCGGCGTCCATCCCTTGTCCAGCAGCAGACGAATCTTGTCCTTGTGTTCCAGCGTGATCGGTGTAAGGCCGTTGATGCTCACATCCACCCCACTTTCTTGAAGATGACCATTGCGCACGGCCCGCTTCGAAAGTCGTGCGATACAATGAAACCGCTCAATTGGCGGCGATGGTCGTGGAATATGTTGTGCCATTTGCCGACATGGTCGGTGTTGGCAGAAAGGCCGATCGGGTTATTTTCATCAAGGGACCCGACAGAATACCCTTTATTACGAGCAAAAGTCTCGGCAGTTTGCAAGGCCTTGAAGTCAGAGTCGCCGTCGAATACATAGAGAACCATGGGGCGCATGCGCACTTCTGAGAGCCATCTGTTGACCACCTCAGAAGTCTTGTCCTCAACCTTGGGGTTTTTCATCAACGACCTCCAGGTAGAGTCGAAGTTCCTGCAACTCGAGACGTTTACCATCTCTTTCGACGACTCCTGCCTTCAGCAGGTTCACCTCTACCAACTTGTAGCTTGTCGAGAGGTGCTTGAACACAGGAAGATACTCACCCTTGAGAGGGAGCCCAGGGGACTTGTAGGTCTCGACATACACCTGTTTCTCACGGCGCTTAGCAGGCATGCAACTCCTCCTAGACCTTCCTCGATAGGATATCACTAACCGGGAGCTTGCCTGCCTTCAGCAAATCCCGGACATGACCAACTTGGCGAATGCTATATGCCGGGAACATGCTTGCCACTTCCTTAACCTTGTGTCCATGCAGCAGATGCCATGCTATCCTGGCAGTATCATGATCCGTCAAGCTTTTTACCCTGCGAACGGGAGCGTCGCCTAACACCCTTTGCAGAGTACTCGGGGTTAGCAGGTCGATGTTGCCAAAAATGAAATCACGATCTGTCAGCTGGCATCTCTTCTCGGCCGTCTCTGCGTTTATGTTGTGCAGCCTGCGACTGGTGCTACGTAGAAGGGCCTTGTCACCCGCATCCATGTTCCTGCGTATTTTCTCGGCATTGTGGGCGGCCATGTCTACCAAAATGAGCGTGCGAGTTAGAGCCCTAGCAAAGGGCGACACATCATACAATTCGCGCAGCTTGACCCCTTTGACGTCGATGATGCCACGCATATACTGCATGTAGTGCCTGCCGCAGAAGCCCTTTATGTAGCTACCCCCTTGGTAGGGCTTTCCTTTACACCCAAGTATTTTGCACCGCAAATACTTGCGGTTCATGCCGCCTTCTCTCTGCTGCACAAGAGCATGCTCAACTTCTTACAGGCCTTGTCCTTGATCTGACGTACTCTCTCTCGACTAACTCCGAGCACGTCACCGACTTCATTAAGCGTGTATACGTAGTCATTCTTGAACCCAAACATGTACATGATGACCACGCGCTCCACCTCCGAGAGTTCAAGCAGAGCAGCATGCAGGTCGTCGGAAAGTGATGTAGCCAGCATGACCTCAAGAGGATCCTCGGTGTCTCCCACAAGGGCATCCATCCTCGTCATGTCCGCCTTATTTCCGATGGGAGCGTCCAACGACGAAGCCTTGGGCATGACGTGGAGCAAGGCTCTCACAGTTTTCTGTGAGAGCCCCGTTTCATCGGCTACTTCCTCGATGGTAGGCTCAAAGATACCCTTTTGCATAAACCTCTCGAGGGTCCTTGAGATGCTCAAAATGCGCTGGGTCTGGTGAAGCGGTATGGAAACGATGCGCGATTGCTCAGACAGCACCTTGAGGATAGCCTGACGTATCCACCACACAGCGTAGGAAATGAACTTGAAGTTCTTGTCTGGGTCGAATTTATCGATGGCGTATATGAGCCCTTGGTTGCCCTCCGAAATCAAATCCGGGAAAGGCACCCCCTGCCCCATGTACCTTTGGGCCACCTTGACCACGAAGCGCAGGTTGGCTTGGATGATCTTCTTCTTAGCGGATTGGTCGCCAGCGCGGTATTGCTTGAACAGGCGTTGCTCCTCCTCAGGGCTCACCGGATTGTACCTGTCCAAGTCGGTGAAATAAGCTCCGACGAGGGCCCCGTCTGAGTCTTGGACCCTGGCCCTCAACGGCACATTCGCTATCGTCGGGGTGACCCTCTTCTTATTTCTTTCTGTCATGTTCTTCCTGCCTGGTGACCGCCACATATTCTTTGTCGACAACCCCGACCGTCGCGTTGCCACGCATGTGGGGCGGGAACCAGAACGTGCCAATGTACTTCCCAAAGAGCCGGCGCTCTGGAGTGTACGTCTTGAAGTGCCCGCGGCATGAGTGAAGAGGGTTCTGCCACAGGTGCTTGATGCGCGGGAGGCTGACAATTCCCCCGCGCTCCTTACCCAAATCGAGGCGCAGTAACTTATACCGGTACAGAAACGTCCCGGGCTTGCGCTTCTCGTTTCTTTTCTTCAAAGGCTTGTTCTTTGGAGTAACCTCCTCGAACACGCTGTTCCGACAATTCAAAAGGCGCAGGAACTTTGCCAGCGTGGAAATGTCCGAGCCGGCATTGTAGATAAGTTCATCCTGCATCCCCAACACAGCGTTCCTACCTTGAGGGGTTGTCGGCATGATGCTGGTTAAGACATAACCGCCATCCGCCTTGTCCTTGGGCAGCGCCTGTGCGAGTGTGGCAAATTGGTCAAGTGGTCGGTTTCCCACGAATGTGGTGACAGGGTCCATTGTCCACGAATCCGGACCTGTTAAAGCTGTGTAATGGTTAACAGTGTACAATCCCTCTTCAAGAACGCAGCACAGTAGACCGGAGCGCACCTGGCCTGTTATGGCCCCAAAGCGTTTTGTCGCTGGCGAGTCCACCCGCACATCCGACACATAGTCGAACCAGCAGTTATCGTACGGAAAATGGCACTCCGTGAACACGCTCTCGAAAGTATGCTCCCCGCCGGCAGCATGGTTCACCTCAGACTGCTTGCCCATGTGAAACTTCTGCGCATCGTTCACGGCTTGCAGCGTCTGGCGAAAAAAGTCGAAGTATCCTTCTACTAGCTGGCTGTAGAGAGACTTCTGCCAGTCGGGGGTGTGGAAGCTCTTAAACAACTCATGAGCGTACATAAAACTTCCTTACCTTCCCACAAGGTAATTCTGCAGGTACTTCGACAGCGTGTCGTGCGCGAACTTCTGCACCTTGTACAGACGCACGCTCAAGTCCAGCATCTGTTCCAGACTCTCCACAAGATAGACTCCGGGGCGCCGTATCCGGGAGATGTGCGCCTTGACCAAGGCCCTTGCCCTGAGGGACTCCCGGGCGGCGGTCTTGTCCGTCATGAGAGACTCGTCTAGACCGTCGTCTATCATGAGCACGACGTCCCTACGTTCCTCAAACTTCAGCGCCTGCATGATGGAGAAACCCGTTTCAGCGAGGCTGCCGAGCCCGTACGTTTCCGAGGTCACCGGGAACAGGATGATTGAATCCTCTGCGAGATGCTCCGCCTCCACCTTTGCCAGCGCAGGCTCCCAATTCTCCACCTGAGGATTGAAGTAGTCGACACCGGAGATCATCCCCATCGACTCGTACACGGGTAGGAACATGTCCCTTCGCCACGTGCTCTTGCCGCATGTCCCGAACAACCCAACACAGAGCTTGCTCATGCGCCACCTTCCTCAAAGAACTCGTTTGGCTTCATGAACATGAACCCACACCTCTTTGCGAACGTCTTATCGCTTGTGGAGTCCCCAACCATGATGCACTTCGACGGGTCGAGGTGGTGCTTCTCAATCAGGTATACCCCCATGCCCGGCAGCGGCTTTCTGCAGTAGCAACGTATCGGGAACGAGTGATGTTGGCAGTACTGGTAGTCGATGCTGACGCCAAGAAGTTCGTTCGTCCGTTCGAAGCAGGCGACCGCTTCATCCTCGGTAAGGTCCCCCTTCTCGATGCCACTCTGGTTCGATGCCCCGAGCAGCAGATAGCCCTCCTTCTGATACCGGCGCAGGACATCACCCCTTCCCGGGAGGGCCACGACGTCGGAGGGATTGGTCGGGTATTTGGCCCCACTTCGGCACGTGCGGATTGTGCCGTCGTAGTCCAATATGACCGCTTTCCTGCTGTACTCCTTCGACAATGGGGCGCGGGCAAAGGTCTCCAAGACGACCTCGGAGAACCCCTCGCTTACGGTCGGCTCCTCGAAGGACTTCCTGTAGGCGTATTGGGCGATAGACGGCACGCAGCACTGATCCTTGCCCAGTTTTGCACAATCGGGGCCGAGTATCTCGTGCATCTTGAATCTTGGGGCGTCCACCAGGACAAACTTCTTGATGAGCCTGTAGCTGGCATTGTATTGGGCGTCTTCGAGGGAGGTCGTAAGCCAGACGCACCTTGCGACAAAGCCATGGCGATGGGCCATGTCCAAGACGGCCTGCCGGCTCTCCTTGGTGCCGTAGGTGTTGTCCAGCACAAACCTCTCCACGCCGGAGTCCATGAGGCCCTCGACGTGCCTGTTGAGGTGGGCAAGATTACCCCCGAGGTCGTCCCTGTTGACCCGGGTATACCCCTGCTCCACGTACCTGCCGACGATCGTCGACTTGCCGGCGGCTTGGTAGCCCATGATGATGACTATTTCCTTCATGCTCCCACCACGACTTCTGAAGACTTCGGTGCAAAGGACACATATTGCAGTGCCTTCTTGTTACAGTAGTCTGTGAATTGAGCAGAGGTCATGCCCTCGGTGTTGCTGACAACTTGCTCGAGGGCGACGCCGACCACGCCAAGTATCCTACCTGCCATGGCTCTACGGCATCCCTCATCCATTTTCCCAAGATACACTACATCATCGATGCGACCGGGGCGGGTGGACATTGTTCCGTCCAGAACTCCGAGTGCCGGGTCGATGTGCTCCTCATGGTTGGTGGTGATGACCAGCAGCAGACCGTCGCTGGACTCAATGCCGGAGACACAGTTGAGCAGGCAGTCGAACGTGAGCTTCTGTGTGGACGTCTCGACGATGTTCTGGCGACCGTGGAAGACCGCATCAAAGTCTTCGATAAGCACCATTGCAGGACTGTAGAACTGTGCCTCCCTCCAATACTGCTCAAACTCGACGTTGTCCATCGAGCCAATATCGAATTGGAAGACAGGCATGTTGAGATCTTGCGCCATGCACTTCGCCAACATAGTCTTCCCCGTCCCTGTCGGCCCGAAAATGAGCCAACCGCGGCGCCATGGTATGTGCCTGGATGAATACCAAGCCCTGTTGCGATACCAATGCCGCGTATTTTCCACCACATCCATAACAGCACTCGGGAAAGCGTACCAGTCGAAGGGGTTCTTGAATGAGTAACTCTGGAGGATGGAGTCCCCGAGGAGGTTCACGATACGTGCCCGCGATAAACGTGCCTCCTCCAACAGCTTGCGTGCACCGGACACTGCCTGGTCGGTTTTCTTTGTGTCATCAAGGCAAATCGTCGGTGCGTTCTTGTTCTTGCCGTAGAATCGCACGATGCTGAACCGGTTGGAACGAAAGACGCCATTGTTGTTGTAGTGGTCCAAGAC
>CAYXFY010000037.1:0-856 GCA_964464395.1 uncultured Nitrososphaera sp. | reverse complement strand
GATGAAACGGTCGCTGTTCCACATGAACCTGGGAAGCGCTAGGTCCATCGTTCGGTAGTAGTTGTTTGTAGCCTCATCAAAGCGCCAATCCCCGGGCTTCATCAGCAGCAATCGCCAGCCCTTACGGAACATCAAAGAGGACTGTTTGTATACGTCGAATCCCACTAGTTGATCCTCGACCTTGCCCTCCATGGGAAGGTGGCAACTCGAAAAAACGAGCGAGCGTAGGCCGAAAAGGTGCATGTTCTTGAAGCAGTAGTTGTAGACAGCGCTTGCCAAGTGCTCATCCAAGGTGACCCGGGCGAGCCACACATTCTGAATGGACATGAAGAAAGTTTTGAAGCGCTCGCCTGAACTCAGTAGCATCGTGGCCAATGCTACTAGCCCGCCGTAGGTAGCAAGCTGCAAGCCGGATGTTGAATCCATTAGACCCCCTCGAGACAGCGATGCCCAACCATCCCAATATACTAATTAGATAGACTATTGTAAAGTCCGCTATCGGATCTTGAAAGACCCTGACATGCGAGCCTATGCAGAGTCTACCGATTAACGTACAACGTGGATGAGGCGCCCGTCTTAATGGGCTTGGACCGCTTGAAGGGGTCGATAACCGTCCACCATCCGTACTGCCGCACAAGGCAGCGACCGGTCACGACCAAGAGGCAGGAGTCAGACTTTACCACCTTCTTAACAACCGGCAAAGACATGGCGCTGCCGGACACTCTGTACCCCACGGATAAATCCGAGGATACAGAGTCGAAGGCGAACTCGGAAACAGGGCAGTCAATGACAAATGTCTTGGAATCTCCAATAGCAGCCCCTACCATGGCACACATGGCTGTGAGGCAGACGGAGA
>CAYXFY010000036.1:0-8752 GCA_964464395.1 uncultured Nitrososphaera sp. | reverse complement strand
CTGGTCTCCCCCGACATAACCAATAGTTCCTGTCTTGCTCATCATGGCTGCAAGCGCACCCAGCAGGAACGTGCCTTCCTGCTGCATCGGGAATATGGAAGCTACGTTGCTTGACGAGACAAGGCCTGTAAAGACGACGTACTTGGTGTTGGGATAGTCCTTTCCTACCTTGACTGCAGGGTCTCCCCACTGGAACCCGTGGGCTATAATCAGGTCGAAGCCGTCTTCGGAGTACTGCCTGAGCGTGGCCTCAATGTCAGGAATGGCGATGCTTTCCGCATAAGCCAGCTGATGTCCCTGTTCTTCCAGCTTCTTGGCCGCGGTGAATGCAGTCGAACCCCAGCCGCCGTCGCTGAAAAGCGCGTCGGTGACGAGGGCTATTCGAAGCTGTCTTTGGCTCGTTGCATCAGCTGTCTTGTATGGAGCAACGAAGACGAATGCTGAAACGAGGATCGCAGCTGCAAACACTGCGAGAGCTGATGTCAAGCCCGTTCTTAGTTTGGCTTTGGTTGCCATAGAAAAACGGACTGCGTGAAAGTATTATACTTTGGTATATCTTGTCAAGATAATAGTCATATATCATAAAGTTGTAAAAGGGGGATATATCATTCCGCTCAGTTGACTAATTCTTGCATGATTTGAGCGCATGTTTTCAGTAATCTTGTGGAGTTTTGCCGACTGTGACAGAGCTACCTTTCCCCGCGCTTGTACGGGATTGCGAGCGCGGCCGGCGCTCCCCTTCTCTTGTGCATGCCGGCGAGTATAGCTATAGGTATCAGGTACGGGAGCATGAGCAGGAACTGGAACGGCACGTCGGTGCCCGTGGCCTGCAGCCCTAGCTGGAACGCGTCCACCATCCCGAAGATGAATGCGCCGGCTGTTATCCAGTACGCCTTCCACCTGCCAAAGATCACAAGGGCCAGTGCTATCCAGCCTGCGCCGCCAGTGACGTTTTCGAGGAAGTAGCCCGTCTGCACTAGCGAGAAGTAGGCGCCGCCGACTCCTGCAAGAGCGCCGCCCAGAATGACTGCGAGGTACCGTATCTTGTATATGTTGACGCCGAGCGCGTCTGCCTGTTTCGGGTTCTCGCCGACTGTCCGTATCTTCAGGCCCAGGTTTGTCTTGAATATGAAGTAGTGGGTCAGAGGAACCAGCAGGAATGCAATGTAGACGAGCGGGTCATGGCCAAACAAGACGGGACCGACGCCTGGTAGGTCTGACAATCCGGCAATCTGGATCTTTGGCAGCAGAGGCACGCTTGGAGCTATGGTCTGCACGCCAAAGGTCAGCCTGTAGAGCAGTGCGGCAAGGCCTGTGCCCAGAAGCCATATGGCAAGGCCGGCAGCAAGCTGGTTTGTGCGGATGGTTATGCTCATGAAGCCCTTGAGCGCGGCGAGTGCCGCCGCGCTTGCCATGGCCATAACTATTCCCACGACATAATTTCCGGTGATAAATGTCCCCATAAAGCCCGCGAATGCTCCTATGAGCATCATCCCCTCTATGCCCAGGTTAAGTATGCCGGACCGCTCGGCTATCTTCTCGCCCAGCCCCGCGAACAATATGGGCGCGCTAAGGCGTATTCCTGAAGCGAGCACGCCGACGATGATTGCTTCTAGTTCTCCGGCCATCTAGCGCGTGCCTCCTCTCCTTCTTTTCTCGATCCAGATCACAAACAAGCTTCCGACCAGCACGAACACGAGCACGAGGGCCTGGAGCGTCATGGATATGGCGCTCGGCACGCCGAGGCTCCTGTACATCGTCTCGGAACCGGTCATGAGCACCGCAAAGAAGAACGACACTATAGCAACGCCTAGAGGATGCTGCCTCCCAAGGAGCGCAATTATGACTGCGATAAAGCCGTATCCGGGAGATATGCCCTCTATCAACAGGTGCTGCACGCCAGAGACAAGCAGCCCGCCGGCTATCCCTGCCAGCCCTCCGCTTATGCCCAGCGTGACAAAGACGCTCTTTGTGATGTTCATGCCGACGTACCGCGACGCGTCGAGGTTGGCACCCACGCTCCTTATCTCGAATCCTATCTTTGTCTTCCACAGGTAGTAGACCCCCACAGTCGCAAGACCGGCTACGAATATGCCTGCATGAAGGCGCGTGCCGGGGAGGATGACTGGCATCTGCGACTCGTCGAAAATCTCCGGAGAGTACGGGTTAAACCCGGGCGCCTTGATGGGGCCGTGCAGCAAGAACGATATGAAGAGTAACGCGACGAAGTTCAAGAGCACCGTCGAGATGACCTCGTTTACCCCGAACTTTACCTTGAGCACGGCAGGCACGAGGGCGAAGAGCGAGCCAAAGATAAAGCTCACGACTATGATGGCAAGGATTGCAATCCCGGGGACAGCGCCGAGCAGCGATATGCCCACAAGCGTGCCCCCCAGCGCGCCCATGTAGAGCTGCCCCTCTGCCCCGATGTTCCACTGCCTGCACCTGAACGCGACCGAGACCGCGAGGCCCGCCAGAAGGAGCGAGATCGTCTTTAACATGACATCGCCGAACCCGAACAGGCTGCCGAACGCTCCGCGGAACATTATGGCATAGGCGTTTCCTACGTCGATGCCCGCCGCGCCGATTATTATCGCGCCGACGACAAACGCCAAACCTGCAGACGAGAACGGGACGAAGAACTTGACATCCCTCATCTTTTTCCATGTCTCGGAAACCACGTTACGTGCGTTGCCCCGGGCGCCAGAAATCATGTCAAGAACGCTCATTTCTTAGCTCCCTCCAGAGGTACGCTCTTGCCTCCCATCAGCAGGCCTATCTGGTCAACGTCGGCGTCCTTCCTGTCGACGACGCCCATTATCTTGCCCTCGTAGATGACTGCAAGCCGGTCGCAGACAGTCAGTATCTCGTCGAGGTCAAGCGATATCATCAATACCCCCACGCCGTTGTCGCGCTGCTTGACCAGCTGCTTGTGGATGTATTCGGTGGCCCCTATGTCAAGTCCCCTTGTCGGGTTGTGGACCACCAAGACCTTGGGGTTTCTCGCAAGCTCGCGGGCCATGAGCACCTTCTGCAGGTTCCCTCCAGACATCGAGCTTACAGGGACGTTTATGCCGGGCGCCTTTACCTCAAAGTCGCTCACCACCTTTTCTGCAAACTTTTTCATCTCGCCCTCCTTCAGGAACACCTTGCCAGAGTACTCGCCGGTGTACCACCTGTCCAGTATCAGGTTCTCGGCGATCGAATATTCCAGTATGAGCCCCGTGTTGAGCCTGTCCTGCGGCACGTACGCAAGGCCCCACTCCCTTATCTTTCTGGGCGAAAGGTTCGTTGTCTGCCGGCCGTCCATCACTATTTCACCGCTCTGGACCTTGCGCAGGCCTGCTATGACCTCCGCAAGCTCGGCCTGGCCGTTGCCGTCCACGCCGGCTATGCCGAGTATCTCTCCCTTTCGGAGCTCAAGCGACAGGTCCTTGATGAACATGATGTTCGAGTTGTTGAGCGCCGAGACGTTTTTCAACTGAAGCACGACCTCGTTTCTGGCAGTAGACTTGGTCTCGATGCTCTCTATTACGGGCCGGCCCACCATCATCTTTGCCAACTCTGTTTCGTTGGTTTCGGAGGTGTTGACCGTCCCCACGACTTTCCCGCCGCGCAGCACGGTCACCCTGTCGCTCACCTCCATGACCTCGTGCAGCTTGTGCGTGATGAAGATGATAGAAAGCCCTTGGTTCACCATCGTCTGGAGCATCGCAAACAGCGCCTTTTCCTCCTGCGGTGTGAGCATGGAGGTCGGCTCGTCGAGGATCAGTATGTCGGCGTCCCTGTAGAGGGCCTTTACTATCTCGACGCGCTGCTGCTCGCCCACTGCCATGTCCCCGACTATGGCCTTTGGGTCCAGCTTGAGGCCGTACTTGTCGGAAAGCTGCGCGATCTTTTTCTCTGCGCTTGTAATGTCGAGCAAGAACCCGTTGGACTTTAAGCCCACGATGATGTTTTCGGTGACGGAGTGCGGAAGCGTGAGCAAAAAGTGCTGGTGGACCATAGCTATGCTGAGCTCCATCGAGTCGTTCGGAGACTTGATGGTGACCTTCTTGCCCCTGATGTAGATCTCGCCTTCTTGGGGCTGGTATAGCCCGTAGAGTATGCTGGTAAGCGTCGTCTTGCCGGCGCCGTTCTCGCCCAGGAGCGCGTGTATCTCGCCCTTTCGCAGTTCAAAGTCAACGTTGCTGTTTGCCACCACCTCGCCGAACCTGATCGTGATGCCTTTCATCTGCACGACGGGCTCACCGGTGCGTATGGAAGAAAGGCTTGCCTTTGCGACATTTCGGGTGTCCTGTTCATCGCCTTGTTGCACCTTGCCACCGAGGCCCAGCTTGCTTCTGCCCCCAGAGTACAGGTTGCGCATATCCCGGCCGAAATGGCCAAGCCCGAACCTATTTCTTATAGATGTGATAACAGAATGGTTCCCGTGCAAATATTATACTTTGGTACATCTTGTCAAGATTCTTGTCATATATCATAAAGTTGTAATTAATACATACATTGCCCCGGACCGGTCGTCGCAGGCGGTCCGGGCGCGCCGCCGGCGTGCTCGCGCCTGCATGTGCGACGCCGGTGCCTCCGTATCACGGAATTGAAAGAAAATTATTTATGCCATGCCGGCTGGATTTTGTGATTATTAGTTAAATATTCACGGAGGCTCCCTGAAGGCGAGGCAAAGTAGATTGTCTAGTCAGGACGTGTTCCACGTGACTGTTCGGCAGAACTTTTACAGAGACTCTATGCAGCTGCTAAAGATTTCAGACAGCATCAAACGCGTCAGCCGCGACGTTCTTGAAGCTTCTGTCATAATGGCGACTCCCACCAACAAGGAGATCCTGATGCGCCTGGGCTTCCGTCCTTCGTCGGTCGGCGAGGCGCAAGAGTCTGACATCATCATAGCGATAAGGGCGCGTGACCAAGAGTCCGCGGCCATGGCAGTCGCCGAGGCCGACAGGCTGCTACAGTCTCCCGACAGCGCGGCAAAGCAGGGCGACTCCAAGGCGCATGACCTGGAATCCGCGCTCGGCTCCATGCCGGACACCAATCTGGCGTTGCTATCGATACCGGGCGACCACATCAGGGACGTCTCGCTCAAGCTCGTGGGCATGGGAATACACCAGCAGATATTCAGCGACCACGTGCCGGTAGAAGACGAGCTTGAGATCAAGACCCAGGCGGCCCAGAGGGGAGTGCTCATACTCGGGCCCGGCGCTGGCACGTCCATCATCAACGGCAAGGGAATCGGGTTTTCAAACGCCGTCAAGGCAGGCCCCGTCGGCATAGTCGCCGCGGCAGGCACCGGCCTGCAGGAAGTCGCGGTGCTCCTTGACCACTGCGGCATCGGAGTGAAGCACGGCCTCGGAGTCGGCGGCAACGACCCCAAGGACAAGATAGGCGGGATAATGATGATGCAGTCGATCAGGATGCTCGAGGGCATTCCCGACATCGACATAATAGGCATAGTATCCAAGCCGCCGTCGCCTTCAGTGCAGGAAAAGATTGTGAAGTACATTTCTGAAAACGCCAAGAAAAAGTACGTTCTGGCCTTTGTCGGCGGCACCGGCGGCAACAGGAAACATGGTGACAGGATCGTGCAGGTAAACACGCTTGCGTCAGCCGTTCTCGCGATAGCCAGGCAGCTTGGAGAAAAGAAGTACCAGCAGGCGGTGGCCAAGACGTACGTCTCTCCTGAGAACCTCATGTCGGCCCTTGAGGGAGAGTGGAACAGGCTTGGGCCGGGCCAGAAGCGCATAAGGGCGCTTTACACGGGCGGGACGTTCACCTACGAGGCGGAGGTCATACTCGGCTCGGTCCTTGCCGACGAGCCCATCTACTCCAACGCCCCCATCATGAACATAAAGCAGCTGGACGACTCGTTCAAGAGCCAGGAAACCTCGATAGTCGATCTGGGCGAAGAAGAGTTCACGAGCGGCAGGCCCCACCCGATGATCGACCCGACGGTCAGGAAGTACAGGATAGCAGACGAGGCAGCCGACCCGGGAGTCGCCGTGCTGCTCATGGACTTTGTGCTCGGATACGGCTCGCACCCAGATCCCGTGGGCGCGGTCATCAACGAGATATCCGACGCCAAGCGCGCGGCGGAAAAAACAGGCGGGCATCTCTGCGTGGTGGCACACGTCTGCGGTACCTCAGGCGATCATCAAGGGTACGAACAGAGCGTCAAGAAATTGAAAAGTGCGGGGTGCATAGTCCTGCCGACAAACGCCCTTGCGGCAGTGGCCGCCGCGGCGGTGGCGCGGCGGGGCAAGGTTGACATCGGCGCCATCTACTCGCAGTACCTGACTGCAGGAGAGAAGATATGACGGACGGCGGCGCAAGAAAGCTTTTGGACTCGGAGCTTAGAGTAATCAACTTGGGCCTTGACATCTTTTACAACGCCCTTGCGGCGCAGGAGGTAAAGGCCGTGGACGTCGACTGGAAGCCGGCGCCCAAGCTCGACAAGGAGTCCGAGGACATTCTGGACAAGATCCTGTGAGTCATGATGGCAGCAGAAAGCCCGCCCCACACGAGCCTGTTTGAGTGCCGCTGCGTTGGAAGTGTCCACATGGCGCTTGGACAAAGCCGCGGCGAGGTGGGCAGAGTGGTGAACGTCTTTGAGAGGACGATAAACGTGCTCACGACCCAAGACGAGCTTTTGGTCATTACACTTGACAGGACAAAGTCGCCGGCGAACCTGAACGTAAATGCCTTACTGGACAGTCAGGCACGCTTTTTGGGCCTTGCAAGGCAGGGTCAGGAAGTCATTGCGAGCAGGGCCGGAGAACGTACAGTAGTGTACGTCGGCGAGTTGATTGTTTTCATCGACGAACCGGATGTTTTCCAATGCTTTCTGAAAGAACCTGTTGCCGGCTTTCTTCAAACCTTTGCCGCAGAAGTTGACGACATTTCTTCTGCTCTGGCCGGCGTGGCTGCAAAGAGGGAGGGCTGCCTGCTCAACCCCGACATGACCACAGAAGGCTTGCTTGCGACGTTCCTTGGCCGGCTCAAGACCCGGGGTGCGCGAAACCAGTACGCGTTGACAGAGGCGCTTGCCGGGCTTTGCGGCAGGGGCCCAGGGTTCACGCCTGCCGGCGACGATTTCATAGCCGGATACCTGGCAGCCTACAACTGGCTTGGCCGCGCCCTGAAGCAGTGGCCTCCGGTAATCCCCGGCAGGGAATTTTCCCGGCTGACTACGTGGACCAGCTTCAAGCTTATGGAATACGCCTCAAAGGGCCTGCTTGACGAGCAGGCGCAGTCGATGCTCAATTCGGTGGCAGGTGGAGACGTCGGCGATTGCATCCGGTGTATTGAAGTCATAGGCAGACGGGGGCACACCTCAGGCATAGACTTTGCCACTGGCGCCATGATAGGCGTGTGCGCTGCAGCAGACGGGGTTTTCGAGTTAGACGCTCTGGAACGCATCTCAAATGACCTAGCTCGCAAGCCTGCCCAATTATCATAACTTGCGAATTCTAGCATATCTAGAATTGTTGCGTGGCAGACTGAACTATGTTTATATAATTTTTTGGCGACTGGTTTTCCTTGCAACCAGAACAAACCGTCGTCATCGCGCTTGGCGGAAACGCGCTTCTGAAGCGCGACGACAAGGGGACGTTTTCCGAGCAGTTTGCCAACGTACAGATAGCGTCGAAAGGCATAGCGGACCTTCTGCAGAAGGGCTACAGGGTGGTGCTCACGCACGGAAACGGCCCGCAGGTGGGCGCAACAGTACTAAGGCATGAGGCCGCCAAGAACACGGTTCCGCCGTTTCCCCTGTACGCGTGCAGCGCCGAGACGCAGGGGATGATAGGCTACATGGTCGTGCAGGGCCTGCAGAACGAGCTTGACGCAAGGGGCATCAGGAAACCGGTAGTTTCGCTGGTGACAAGGGTGGTGGTCGACCAGGCAGATCCTGCATTCAAGAACCCGACCAAACCTGTCGGCCCCTACTTTGAAAGGCATCAGTACCCTAACCTGCTCAACATCTTTGAAGGCTACAGACAGGGAGCCTCCTTTGTCAACGCCGGTGTCAAAGTGCTCTCGACGTACTTGGGTGACTGGGATAGCCCGGAGAAAGGCAGAGAGGCAGCGCTGTCGCAGATAAACAGAGGGGTGGATTTTCTGCTCCACACCGCCGACAGCTCCGGCCAGGGAGTGATACAGGCTGCAAAGGAAAAGGGAGTCCGCGCGTTTGGAGCAGTCAGGGACCAGCACGAGCTTGCCCCGGGGACGGTCTTGACGTCGTATGTGGTAGACATCGACAAGGCATTCGACCAAGCCGCCAGGATGGTCGCAGAGGGCAGGTTTGAGGGCAAGATATTCAAGCCGGGCATCGAGGCTGGCAAGGGCGCCACAGGCGACGGCGTCGTGTACCTGGCGCCTTTCTACGAACTGGACGGTGCGGTACCGGAAGAGGCGAAGAAAAGGCTGGAAGAGCTTACGCATCGGATAATAAAGAGAGAGATAGTAGTTCCTGAAAAGTACGAGGTGAGGACGGACAGCGTCGCCAAGCCCGCGGCGCCGGCGGCGCCGGCCAAAAAGGGACTGAAGATAGCGCTCGTCACCGACGCGCTTTTCAGCGACCGGGGCTGGGGAACAGCTGCCCTAAATGCCGCCAGGAAGCTTGAAGAGCACGGGCACAGGCTCGTCTATGTCGACGATGTTGCGGTAGCAGACATTGATTCTACTCTGCGCAAGCACTCCGAAGACGGCTTCGACCTGATTATAGCCCACGGGTTCCAGT
>CAYXFY010000035.1:5605-9419 GCA_964464395.1 uncultured Nitrososphaera sp. | reverse complement strand
ACTGTCGGGTAGCCATTCCGTACACGTTCTGCATGCGGCCCGAGCAGGTTCTTGAGCGCGGACATTTTTTCGTCGCAGCCCGCTGCGCTTGCGTGTCCCGCGCTCCCGTCCGCATACACCAGATCAACTGCGTCGATAAAGTCTATCGTGTTGCCGTAGCCCAGACAGTGGACGCCGCTTGAATTGTCTGCTATCATGCCGCCTATTGTGCAGTAGTTGCTGCTTGCAGGGTCAGGCGGCAGAAACTTGCCCTTCTTTTTCAATTCCTTATCAAGGACGGCCTTGACTATGCCAGGCTGCACGACGACATAGTTGTCTCCTGTCTCAATTATCCTGTCCATGTGCTTTGAGAAGTCAAGCACAATGTCTTCAGAAAGCGACTGGCCGAGCAGGCCTGTCCCTGCGCCCCTTCCCGTCACCGGGACTTTTCTTGAAAAGGCATACCGCATTATCTCCTGCACATCGTGTTCGTCCTTGGGGCACGCGACTGCCGCCGGCTCTATTTCATAGTGGCTTGCGTCGACTGAATAGACGCGCCTGCTCCAGTCGTCGGAGAGCACTTCGCCTTTTGCCACGCGCAAAAGATCGTCGGCAAGCAACAGATGAATTTGCGCGAGCCAGTATAACTAGTCACTGATATCATTAAATATGCCTTCTTTGTGTGTAGCGGGTATGATGCAGGCAGAGCACTGCCCGGTCTGTACGGGAAAGGGCGTTATCGAACTCACGGATTCGCAGTGCCCGTTCTGCAACGGCACCGGCGAACGCACGAAAGCAGCCGAGACGTACATGAAAGTGCACATATGCCAGTGCATATTTTTGGATAGGAAGAACTGCCCAATCTGCGGCAAGAAGTGCCATCACAACACGCCCAATCGCCCAAAGATCCTCATCGCACCGATGTAAAGACTTAAAAATCAATTTCTGGCAGTCTTTGTCGTGAAGCCGGTAACAGACATGGTATGCACTTTCTGCAACGCCAAGATAGACTACGGCAAGAGCGTCTGCGACGCGTGCGCCAAAAAGTTCAACATCGGCAAGTACGACATGAGCAACGACGGTTGCGGCTGCGACAGCTGATTTTGGGGTCAGAAAGTGGTATATTCAATCACTGGATCATCCAGCCACCACGTCATCATACCCCGCTAGTCTTGCACCCCAATCCTGTCCATTAAGTCTTTAGCCTGTCTTCTTTTTGCCGCGGTGATTTTAACGGCAACGAGCCCCTCAAGCGGCTGGCCATAAAGTACAACCGCGCCTGTTGGTGCCATCACAAATAGCGGGAGTGCAAGCATGTCTTCCTCACCTTCCACAAGGACACGCACGGGCTCGTTTTGTGTAAGTGCATCTTTCAGCACAGTGACGGCGTCCTTGGATATCGCGCCGGCGGTGTTGTTACAGCGCATCTCCTTTGCATCATAACTTGGAACGCTGCGCGCTGACCTCCTTTCCTTGCCGTCAACGACAGCGACATCAGGGATGAACCCAAAACCTGCTAGACGCTCGGTCGTCGCATCGCCCACCGCGATTATCTTCTTGGCACCCCTTAGAATCAAGCCAACCTTTTTCTTTGTAACCTGCGCGTCAGGAACAAGAACCCCGAACGGTTTTTTGAGCGCCTTTTCGTCGTCCGGTGAGAGGGGCATGCGATTATTGCGGGGCTCTGGCTATTAAGATGACGGCTTGGCGGATTCCTGTGCCGCCTTTGCCTCGGCCTCTTCCTGCGCCCGCATCTCTGCCGCTATGATGCTTATTCTGCCGGCTACCATCTTGGCTGCCTTGTCAAACGATTGCGCCTGGAATGATTCCGGCTCTGAAAGCACCGTCGGCTTGCCGGTGTCGCTTCCGGCCCGGATCTGCTGGTGCAGTGGGATTTCGCCGATGAACGGGATCTGGAACTCATCGCTTATCTTCTTGCCGCCACCCCTGCCGAACAGATGGATCTGCTCGTTGCAGTGTGGGCACTGGAGGAACGACATGTTCTCGACGACGCCGATTATCGGGACGTTCAGCTTGTTGAACATGCCAATCGCTTTTACTGCCACGTTCATGGCAACGTCCTGCGGCGTCGTGACGATGAGTATACCCGTTATTGGGATGGTCTGCGCAATCGTAAGCGGCGCGTCGCCCGTCCCCGGCGGCAGGTCGATTATAAGATAGTCAAGCTCGCCCCAGTTCACGTCTGTCAAAAACTGTTTGACGATGCCCGATACTATCGGACCGCGATAGATTCCTGCCTGCTGCGACTGCTCGTAGAAAAAGCCCATGGAGATGACCTTGACGCCAGCTACCTCAGGCGGCTGGATCTTGTTGTTCACGACCTCGGGCTGGGCCTTGAGGCCGAGCATCAGTGGAACGCTTGGACCGTAAATGTCTGCATCAAGCAGGCCGACCTTTGCGCCAGTCTTTGCCAGCGAGAGCGCGAGGTTGACCGAGACGGTGGTCTTGCCGACACCGCCCTTGCCTGACGCAACTGCGACGATGTTCTTGACGCCGGGCAAAAGCTCGTCGAGGCTCAGCGCCCTGCCCTCCATGACCCTGGCGGTGACTTTGAGTGCCAAGTCCTTGACCCCAAGCGATGATATGGCGGCGCGGACGTCGCGCTCGATGTCGCTGTTGAAGGGGCAAGCCGGCGTCGTCAATTCTAAAGTGAAAGCGACCTTGCCGTCGTTTATCGAGAGATCCTTTATCATACCCATAGAGACGATGTCCTTATGGAGCTCTGGGTCCACCACCTTTTTCAGAGAACTGAGGACCTGATCAACCGTGACCATTTGTGAAGAATTTGGCTTCACTGTATTTAAATCATAGTCTTAGTACAGCCTTACGTGCCCGGGCCGTGCGTGACGCGGCAGAAATAGAAAATTTAGACGTCCGGCAATCCAAAAGTTCATAAATTGACCTTTCGCAAAAGACGCGTACAATATTATGTTTGCCATAGTGCACATGAGTGATGTAGTCAGGATTCCGCCAAACAGGCTGACCAATTCCCTCAAAGATGCCGCTATACAGATCCTCAAGGAAAAGTATGAGAGCATGCTGTCGCCCGACGTGGGCTATGTCGTCATGATCACCGATGCAGAAGTCAGCTCGGTCGGCAAGCTTGTGGCAGGCGACGGTGCCACGTACCACAAGGTCACGTTCAAGGCGCTCACGTTCTACCCCAAGCTGCAAGAGATAGTAGAAGGAGAGGTTGTCGAAATCACGGACTTTGGCGCGTTTGTCAGGATAGGCCCGACCGATGCGCTCTTGCACCTGTCGCAGATAACTGACGACTATTTGAAAAGCGACGTCAAACAGGGTGTGATAGTCGCAAACCAGTCGTCCCGCACGCTCAAGATAGGCTCGAAGATCCGCGCAAGGATAACTGCGGTAAGCCTCGGCAAGGGAGCCGGCATGGGCAAGATAGGCATCACATGCAGGCAGCCGTTCCTCGGCGCGCTTGAGTGGATACAGGAAGAGATCAAAAAGGGCAAGGGAGCCGGCCAGCCGGCTGCGGCCGCTCCAAAGAAGGGGGCCAAGTAGTTGGCAAAAGAGAGGGCCTGCCGCAAGTGCAAGGCGCTCACGCAGGGCAAGGTCTGCCCCGTGTGCAAGTCAACCGACCTGAGCCCGGACTGGTCTGGAATCATTCTTGTCTTTGACCCGGCCAAGTCGCTTGTCGCAAACACGCTAGAGATAACGACGCCGAGCAGGTACGCGCTCAAGGTCCAGTAAGCCTGATGGTAAGCCTGCGCTCGTCCCTTGAAGCCCGCAAGGCGCTTGCCAGCTTTTTGGAAGAGGACGTTGGCGCAGGTGACGTGACCAGCGACTCTAT
>CAYXFY010000035.1:681-5594 GCA_964464395.1 uncultured Nitrososphaera sp. | reverse complement strand
AGACGCTGCTGCAACGGCGGAGATTGTCTGCAAGACCGACAACGCAGTTGTCTGCGGCCTGGAGGAGGCAGGAATTGTTTTCGACTTGTGTAGATGTTCGAGCCGGGCACTTGTAAAGGACGGCGCAAAGACTAGGAAGGGCAAGCGCGTTATGACGGTCTCTGGCAATGCGCGGTCTGTACTAAAGGCTGAGCGCGTCGCCCTCAACATGCTGATGAGGATGAGTGGGATTGCCACGGAAACAAGCGCGCTTGCAGAAGCCGCCCGCCCCGTCAGGATCGCGGCAACCAGAAAGACCGCGCCGGGGTTGCGCTACTTTGACAAGAAAGCAGTGGTAGTCGGCGGCGGGTTGGCGCACAGGATGCGCCTTGACGACATGGTCCTGATAAAGGACAATCACATAGCCCTTGCCGGCTCGCCGGAGGATTGCGTGAAACTTGCCAAGGAAAAGGGCGGAAGTGCAATCAGGGTAGAGTGCGAGGCAAAGAACGAGAAAGAAGTTATCGAGGCAATCAAGGCCGGCGCGGACATCGTCATGCTTGACAACTTTACCCCCGCACAGGCCACAAAGACGATCAGAGAGATAACGAAACTAGGCCTCCGCAAAAAAGTCCAGATAGAGATTTCAGGCGGCGTGAACCACAAGAACATAAGGCAATATGCCAGGGCAAAGCCCGATTACATCTCGATGGGCCACATCACGCACTCGCCAAGGGCAGTCGACTTTAGCCTGGAAATCATCTAACCAAGCTCGATTATCAGTGGTAGAATCATGCCGGCCTCTTCGGGGGACGGCCCCGCAGTCGTGTTCCCTTGCGGTCCGCCCTGCCCCGATGGCGGCCCTGAAGGCCTTGGCGTAGCGGCCGGAAGCGCCAGCGCCCCTATCAGTACCAGTGCCACGACGATGCCAGCAAGGACAGCAGTGTACTTTTTGTTTCTTGGCTTTTCCGCTGTTTTTTGCTCAGGGGCGCGCCTCTTTGCGCGCACTTCGTACGCCAGCACCGCGGCTGCAAGACCGATGAATATCGCTTGACACGCCTCGATGGTCACGGCAATGGGGTTGTCTGCAGGCCCAGCCCTCCCTGTTATCGGGTTATCGGGCATCCTGGTGACCACCCACAGGGCAATGAACACTACGGTCCCACAGATGCCTACGGCGTACCAGGGCGCGCCCCGTCTCCTTATCATCGGAATTATCCAGAACACCTGGGCTATGCCGCCCACTATGAACAGTATCCCTTGGTTGGCGTTGAACCCAAAGCTGTTGGGCCCCATCATCAGGTGCAGCATGCCGGCAATCGCGGTTGCGGCAGCCGCCGCGTAGTAGAGGGGTCTTGCAGATGTCAAATACCTGTAGAATTCCTACTTGGGCAGATATAAGCAACGGGTAACTAGGTTACTTGATCCTAAGAGATTGCAAGCATCCGGTCTATTGCAAGGCGCGCCTTTTCTGCAGTCTCTTTCGGCACCTTCACTTCAAAGACGTTGTTCGCAAGCGAGTGGTAGACCTTTTCTAGAGTTATCTTTTTCATGTACCTGCACACGGCGTCGTCTTTGACAGGTATGAACTCCTTGTCCGGATTTTCCTTCTTCATACGATACAGGATGCCAGTTTCAGTTGCAATGACAAACTGCTTTGCGTCAGACGTCCTTGCGTGCTTCATCATGCCCTCTGTCGACAATACATGCCCGGTCTTGGCAAGGTCGCCCTTTGCCATGTGGTACATTGTAGACGAGGTGCAGCTGCACTCTGGGTGGACCAGAAAGTCGGCATTTTTCAAAGTCGCAAGCATCCTGTTGATGTCCTCTGCCTTTATGCCTGCGTGCACGTGGCACTCGCCGGGCCATATGTACATGTTCTTGCGCTTTGTCACTTCAGCGACGTAGGCGCCAAGGAACATGTCGGGCAGGAACAGAACCTTCCTATCTGCAGGTATGCTGTTTACGACCTTGACAGCATTTGACGAGGTGCAGCAGTAGTCAGAAAGCGCCTTGATGTCTGCAGTAGTGTTCACGTAACTTACCACAACGGCGTCAGGGTGCTCTGCCTTCCACGTTGCTAGCTCGTTGGCGTTTATAGTGGACGCAAGTGAGCATCCCGCCTCAAGGTCAGGTATGAGGACGCGCTTGTCGGGGCAGATTATCGACGCCGTCTCTGCCATAAAGTGGACTCCACAGAAAACAATCGTGTCTGCCTTGGCGGTAGCCGCGTTTCTTGAAAGCGCAAGAGAGTCTCCGATAAAGTCGGCAACGTCCTGGACCTCCGGCAGCTGGTAGTTGTGCGCCAAGATGACGGCGTTTTTCTCCTTCTTCAGCCGCAGGACCTGTTCTTTAAAATCCATCGCAAGCATTGTCATGGCTGTCTATATGCAGCATACGATCTATGTGCTCTACATTTAAAGTAGTACAATTCAGGAGATGTGTGTACGTCTTTTCAAAGATGTAGGCAATACTTGCCTCATTTACCACACGGGGCGCGCAATACAATTATAAGCAATCGCACTTGAACATCGTTGGAGATACATGCCAACTCACGGATCACTTACGAAGGCAGGCAAGGTCAGAGGCCAGACGCCCAAGATCCAAGCCAAACCGCGCTCAAGCAAGATAGCGAGGATGCGCAACAAGGACAACTTTGTCAAGCGCTTCGAGAAAAAGAGATTGCCGGGACAGAAAAAGCCCGAGCGCCGCGGCGGCAGAAGGTAAGGGTAAAATCCCCCGCCGCCCAACCTAGCGCATGGCAAAGAGGGTCGGGATCATAGGTTGCGGCACCATAGGTAGCCAACTCGCGCTTGCTGTCGACGCAGGCCAGGTGAGAAACGCCGTCCTTGTCTCGCTTTTTGACATCGTAAAGGGGAGCGCCCAGAACCTAAGTTCGAAATTAAAGAATGCACCTCGTGCCTTTGACGACTTTGATTCTTTCATGTCTCACGATTGCGACATCGTAGTGGAAGCCGCGTCGCAGGAAGCGGCAAGAAGGTTTGCCAAGCCGGTGCTCGACGCAGGGCGCGACCTTTTGATGATGTCTGTCGGGGCTCTTGCAGACCGCCAGCTCCTTGCATCCATGCAGACGTCAAGAGGCAAAATCTATGTTCCGACCGGAGCCGTCGCCGGCATAGACGCCATCAGGGCGGTAAGGCATCTTCTCGAATCCGTTACTCTCACGACCACCAAGGCGCCAAAGGCGCTTGCAGGAGCACCGTTCTTTGAGATGAGCGACATAAAGTTAGATATGATAAAGGAAAAAACAACCATCTACGAAGGGCCGGCGGCAGACGCTGTCAAGAAGTTCCCGGCAAACGTCAACGTCGCTGCGGTGCTGAGCCTTGCAGGTATCGGCTTTGAAAAAACAAAAGTCAGGATAGTGGCAGACCCCGCATTTACGACCAACCAGCATGAAATTACAGCTATCGGCAGTTTCGGCACTTTTCACTTCACCGTCAACAACGTGCCGAGCCCCGGCAACCCAAAAACAAGCTACCTTGCAGTTCTGTCGGCAATAGAATGTCTCCGGTCAGTCTGCGAAGGCGGCATGAGAGTCGGATCGTAGGTTTTTTCATAGTTTATATTGGGAGTACGCGTGGCTTTTCACACGTATGAGTTACGGAAGAAGAGATAACTTCGGCCCCAAGCCCGTGGAAATGGGGAAGGAGTACGACGTGCAAATCACGGAAATCAGCCGCAAAGGTGACGGAATCGCAAGGATACAAGGATTTGTCATCTTTGTGAAGGACGGAAAGGTAGGTCAGAACGCAAAGATCCGAGTCACACAGATCGGACCTAGGTTCGCGACTGCCGAAGTCGTAAACGGCGCAGCATCTGCTGACGCTCCGGCACCGGCACCCGAGAACAACAACTAGACTACTGCGTTCTGACGAATGCAGTTACGTTCATTTTTTGTTTCACCCCTTCTACTACCAAAAGCATTTAGGTGCATTTGACAAACCAAGCACGGTGTCTGCCAAGAACAACATCATCGCGGTGGTGGCCATATCCTTCATAGCAGTAGGCTCCCTGTGGGCGTTTGGCAACCTCACAAAGGAGAACGAGGAGGCAGACCTTTCAGGCGTCGAGGGGATACTCCTGACGGCCCAGAGGAACACGTTTAACGGCACAAACCCTGACATTCACGTCAGGGTCAACCAGCCAGTCAAGCTCGTGGTGCTGAACAACGACATCATCCAGCACGACCTGCAGATACAGGACAGGACTGGAGGCATCGCAAACATCAACACCGCGATAATACCTGCAGGCAGAACCAGCCCTTCTACTGCGATAATCGCCTACAAGCCTGGCACGTACGAGTACTTTTGCTCGCTCCACCCGGAGATGCGCGGCAACTTAATAGCCGAGTCCTAAAGTGCGCCCGGCGCCTTGACTATCGTCAGCACGTCCTCGTCGACAAGCTTGTGATCGAGGCCGACTTTTTGTGCATCGAACTTGGCACTCTTGCCCCATACCATCGCGTACTTGAAATTGCGCGCCATGCTCCGGTGGATCTTGTTGCACACGTCTCCAACCGTAGAGCCGTTCTGCATTATCATAGGCTCCTTGTAGTCTGTCTGTCCGCCTTTCGGCCTCATGTATATGCGGATAAAGTCGAGCTTGTTGTATATCGCCTCTTTTACCGCGTCGATGTTGACATTTGCGTCGGCAGAAATCGGGATGAAGTTGTGGCCGATCTGCGACTGGATCTCTTTTACAAAGCCCTGATTGACAAGATCTATCTTGTTCAGGAGCACGAGCGACTTTGTATATACGCGGTTTTCAGAGAACACGTCGATAAGCTGGTCGACGGTGAGCCCGGGCTCACGGATTATTATCCTGCCATTGTGGATGCCGTAGACGCGGGCGACCTCTTTTACCATCTTGTCGGTCATCTTTATCGGCACCTGACAGGCCACAGCAAGCCC
>CAYXFY010000035.1:0-655 GCA_964464395.1 uncultured Nitrososphaera sp. | reverse complement strand
TCTTTTCGATCACCACGTCTGGGGGCCGCTCGTCCAGCTTTATGCCGGCCTCCGCAAGCTCCCTCTTTAGCAGGTTGACATGCTGCGGCTGGAACACGTCGAGGATCAAAAGTACCAGGTCGGCGCCGCGGGCCACTGAAATGACGCGTCGGCCAAAGCCCTTGCCGGCGGCCGCGCCCTCGATGATGCCCGGGAGGTCGAGCACCTGGATTTTTGTGCCCCGGTATGCCATCATGCCGGGAATTGCGGTAAGCGTGGTGAACTGGTACGAGGCGACGCGTGATTTTGCGTTTGTCAGCCGGTTTAGGAGAGTCGACTTGCCGACGCTTGGCAGGCCTATCAGGACTACCGTCGCGTCGCCGGCCTTTCTGACGTCAAAGCCGGCATTCTCGCCGCCCGTGTGGACGGTCCTGCCGTGGATGTTCTGCTCCTGCTCCCGCTTCAGCTTTGCGATCTTGGCCTTCAGGAGCCCGATGTGGAACTCGGTCGCCTTGTTTATCTGGGTCTTGTGGATCTCGTCCTGGATGGCCTTTATCTTTTCAGGTATGCCCATCGGCGCGTATTGGTATGCTAAAAGGCGATAAAAGCATTGTCAGGTCTTTTCTGCCAAAGTTACATTTTTATGAAGAACGGATTTCAGACGTTTCGGGCTCCG
>CAYXFY010000034.1:0-9761 GCA_964464395.1 uncultured Nitrososphaera sp. | reverse complement strand
GTCACCTGGTTGCCAAGCACGCGGTACAGCATCGTGTTGTGGCTCCTGTTCATGTCTAGCGCTGGGGCGCATCCGAAAAACGAGGCAAGCGAGATCCCCCTGTAAGGAGACATCAGCGTGCGGTCAGCGGTAAGAACTACCTTTGGGTGCTTTGACAATGCCCTAAATCCCTTTTTAAAGGCAAGTGTATTGAAGATAAATTAAAAGTTTTCCAACATTTTCGAGGTGTGTTCCGGGATTTTCACCGGCGCGCCTCAAGGAACCCTTGCAGGGTCCCGCCCCCAAGCTTGTCCTTGAGGGTGTTGTGTATCTCCCTCATGACGCCAAAGCCCCGAAAAGTCAGCGCCGTGTAAAACTGCACAAGCGTGGCGCCTTTTTGAATCGCCTGCCAGGCGTCGTTTCCGTCCCAGATGCCGCCGCATGCAATGATGGCAAGGTCCGGAAATTTCTTGTGCACGTCCTCCACCATCCTTAGCATGTAAGGGAAAAGCGGCCTTCCTGATTCTCCGGCCACCGGCCGGGCAAAGCCCTTTGTCAGCGGGTTCTTGGACGTGTCGACGGGCCTTGTGTTGCCGATGACGACGGCCTGCCCGCCGTTTTCGTAAAACACCCTTATCGACTCTAGCCTGTCGTTGCGCTCGGCGTCTGTCTGCGGCAATGAAGTATATGGAACGACCTTGGACGCCTTTACCAGTCCCTTTGGCACGTGCGAGTTCATGAGGTCTATCATCTTTTTCGTAAACTCGGGCGTCTGGAGCTTTTTGTTGAAATCTGTGTTGGGCGACGCGCGGTTTTCTTCAACTCCAAAGTCGACGTACGGCGCTGCCTGCTCGATGATGTCCCTGCACGCGTCGAGCACCGCGTCCTCCGTGTAGGTGTCGGTGATGCCGGAAAAGTTCAGTAGCACCTTCGCCTTTCCATGCGGGCCGCCTGCAAACTTGCGCAGATTCCTGACGGTGTAGTCAAGGCCCTTGTGTGGATACCCCTGCGCGTTTATCAGCGCCTCCCGGCCGTCGTCGACTGCAAGCCGGCGCTGCGGATTGCCCTTGCGCGGGTCTTTGAGCACGCTTCCGGGGTTCAGGTATCCAAAGACATACGAGGTCGCCTCGAGCATCTCGCAGTCCTTGTCAAAGCCGGCGGCGATCCCGACCGGGCTCTTCAGGGCGTGCCCTGCAAGGTCTACTGCAAGCTGCGGCCCGGGGTCAAAGTAGGACTCGTTTTTGCGGAACTTGTCTGCCATCTTGGCGAGGCGCTCCTTGGCCACTTCGTGGATGACTTCTGCCTGCGACAGCTCATTTGTGGCCTTGTACCTTGAATACAGATACTTGCGGTAGAGCCTGAAAAGAGACGGGTCCAGCGATGCCTTGAAGGTGTCTGGGAGCACTTTTGTCAGACGTTTTTGCTTCCGCCAAGATATATGGCTAGTGCTGGCTGTCCTTGACGAACTGCCACAGCTGCGACCATAGCGCGTCAAACGTATGCGCGCCTATCTCGTACGAGGCAGAGTTGCCGTACTCGTTTGTGACTGTCATCAAGGTGGCGTTTATCGAGATGGACTTGCCGCCCATGGAAATCGAGGCGGAACCTTCCGCCTTGACGTCGGCCTTTTTCTTTGCCATGGCTACCTTGCCGCGCAGGATTTTTAAATGCATTTGTGGATATTTTTGCAGATGAAGTCGGCCGACTGCGTGGAGAACAACCACGGCGTCTGCAAGGGGTTCTTCAAGGAAGGCGCCGAGCCGTCGCAGGTTACCAGGATTTGCGTGTGCCCGTGCCACGACAGCATGTACCAGCTTGTGCGCAACACGATTGCCCTTGTCAACCAGGCCGAGCGGACAAACCCGTTTTCGCAGAGCTACGACGAGCGCCTGTAGCGGTGCTTTAGATAGAGTAGCGCAAGGTTGAGCGCCGTTCCGGTCGTGTTTGCGCCTATTATCACCCAGTCCTCGCGGAAGACGCCGTAGGCAAGCCAGAGCGTGGTGCCTGAAGCAAAGAGCGCCATGAGATAAGGTGAGACGTCGTGCATCCTCTTTGTCCGGAGCGCCCTGACAAGTTGGGGCACAAAGCTGCCAGTGGTAAGCGCCGCTGCCATCGAGCCCACGATAGTAACAAAGATGCCGTCGAATATGACCTGTAGGAATAGCTCGGACGGCATGAGCGCACTTTTCCCGGCCCCGCTATTAAACGTCTGCCCATCCGCTTTAATAGCGACGGAGCGCAAGATAGGGCATGCAGCTTAAAGACCTAGTGGAAGGCACCGTCGTCGGCTCTGGCTCCGATTACATCGTCATACAGAAGGGCAAAAAGAGGATAATGCTGGAATGCCCGGCTTTCAAGCTGCAGGAACTAAAGACGCACGGAACGCCGTACGGCTCGCAATTCGATTGATTTTAGTACCAAGTCAACAAATATTCCGTAAAAAGTTAAATTGAGTTACGGGGCCACATCTCAACGTTTGACGCAGAAGGTTACCGCCGAGGTCGCGGCCAAGCCAGACGTTCCGGTCTCGCAGACAAGGGCCGTGCACAGGGGCAGGGTGAAATACGACAAAAAGGCCGAGTCTGAGTTCTTCGTGGACAACTCGGCGCTTGCGGGCTTTAGCACCGAGCGCATCCTGTACATGGCAGTAAGAGAGTTGATAGAAAACTCGCTTGACTCGTGCGAGACTGGCCACGTACTGCCTCACATCTTCCTGTCGCTGAAGATAGTCGATCCTGTAAACGACCTCTGGCAGATAACCTGCGAGGACAATGGCATCGGCGTTCCATCAGACAAGGTGCCCGTCGCAGTATGCTCGTTTCTGACGTCGGGCAAGTACGTGGAAAAGCAGCAGCGCGGGCTTTTCGGCGTCGGCCTGAAGATGATAGCCGCCTTTTCGACCAAGGACACAGACCAGCCTCTGAAGGTCTGGTCCAAGTCGCTTGAAGAAGAGACCGAATATTATTTCGAGCTGCGCACCGACATCAGCACCAACAGGCCTATCGTGCTGAACAAGAAGCAGCTAAAGAACGGCGAGTGCATGATAAAGGGCAAGTCCGGCTTTCGGGTTGAAGCCATGCTAAGGGCCAAGCTTTCTCCGATTACAAAAATAAACACAAAGAACAAGATAAACGAGTATGTCAGCCAGTCAAGCGTCGTCAATCCTTATGCTATTCTGGAATACGAGACCGACGAGGGCAAGGTCGTCTTTGAGCGCAGGACCGACGTGATGCCCCAGCCGGCAAAGGAGGTATTGCCGCACCCGGCCGACATGGACCTTCAGACGCTCAAGAAGGCCATCATGAACTTTATGAACCAAAAGACTACTCTGCAGGGCGTGCTCGCTGGATCATTCCAGAAGTTGTCAAGCGAAAAGGCCAAGCAAATAGTCGCCGAGGCCGGCCTCGAAAACAAGCAGGCAGACCAGTACGACGAGCACGAGCTTATCAAAATAGTCAACATCTGCAAGCAGACCAAGTTCCACATGCCAAACACGGACCACCTAAGCCCGATTGGCGAGGAAATCCTGACTGCAGGCATGACTTCGGTATACACGATAATCACCGGCAAGGATGAGACTAACCAGCAGCCGCAGCTTTCGGTAAAGATACTGAAGCCGTCGCTCACCGCGTACTCGTCTAGGACTTGCGTCATCAACAACCGCCCGACCATTGTGGAGTGCGGCATTGCGTACGGTGGCGACATTGGCTCGTTCAAGATGTACCGGTTCGCTAACAAGATACCGCTGCTCTACGACGAGGGCTCTGACGTGGCAAAGGAAGTGGTGTCCGAAGTCGAGATAAACAAGATGGGCATCTCAAAGAAGGAGGTAAAGGAGCAGTTTGCAAACCCGGATGCCAAGTCGGACAGGGCAGTCGAGTTACTACCGCTACACATATTCTTCCACATCTGCTCGACCAAGATACCCTACAAGACCGCCGGCAAGGAGAGCATAGCATCTGAAGGCGACCTGAAGCGGTACATGAAGGCGTGTTTATCTGACTTGTATCGCAAGGTGAGCGCCCAGATACGCAAGGAACTGCGCATGAAGGACGCGGCAAACAGGCTGTCGCTTTACAAGTACTACATACCGCTCATAATCGACGCCATTTCTGAATCTATAACCGTCGACTCGAAAAAGCTGGAGCAGGCGTTCACGGAACTGGCTGAAAAGCATGTCTCTGGCGAGATAACCCAGCAGCCAGAGAAGGAGGACGAGATAACAAGCGAACGCCTCGAGGAAGAGGTGGTCGAGGCCGAGATAGACGGTGAGGTGGTAAAGCGCGACAAGGCGCAGATTGCTATAAACGCGGCCAGGAAAAAGGGCGACCGCTCAAGGCCGAAAAAGAAGGAAGGCCAGACGACGCTTGGAGACTTCAAGAAGGTGAAAAAGTAGGTGCCGGCAAAAGACAAGCGCCACCAAGAAGAAAAAAAAAAGATCAAGACGATAATGAAGGACGTGAGCACCGACCTTCTGATAGACAAGGCCATGCCGGTGCTCGACGTACCAAAGGTGGGCTACGACAACACGGTGTGGTCTGAAGAAAAGAGGATGCTCACAATCGGCGAAAAGATGGTCAAGATAAGTCCCGACAGCACTAAAAAGATCCCCACCTTTGCGCAGTACCTCGTGATGGCAAACGCCGTGCGCAAGCTTCTCGACGAGGAGATGGAGAGCACGATAAGGGGCATGTACTATGCGACGCTCAGCACGGTCGGCGACGAGAATAACAAGCAGAAATTCTGGAAGGGTCAGGAGGACTCGGACGACGCCATCAAGGCCATCGAATTATTGACGGGCGTGCCACGCGAAGAGTTTTCAGTCACGTCAAAGCCAAAGGGCATGATATCCGGTCCCATAACGCTCAGGGTAGGGGGCGACATCATCGACTGCAACCTGGGGAGCAGGGCCACTTCGCAATTGATACCCACCAACATCCGCGACGTGGAGATTGTAAAGGTCAAGGCAGACTTTGTCATGGTGGTGGAAAAAGACACGGTATTGAACAACATCCGCAAGTCCGGCTTTATACAAAAATACAACGCGATTCTCATGACAGGCTCGGGCGAGCCCGACAGGGCTACCAGGAACATGGTCAAGACTCTCAACGAGGAGTGGAAGAAACCGGTTGTAGTGTTCGCAGACGCCGACCCGTGGGGGCTTGGCATAGCGCTGCGCTACAAGATTGGCAGCGAGTCGCTTTCATACGACAGCGACAGGCTCGTCACTCCAAACGCTAAAGTCCTTGGCATGATGTTTTCAGACATTTACGAGTACAACATACCCGAAGTCGCAAGGCTCGCGGCAACAGACGAAGACATGAACAGGGCGTCTGACATGAAGAAAAAGCCATGGTTCCAGGACAAAAAGTGGCAGATGGAGCTGGACCTGTTCCTGAAGAAGAAGGAAAAGTGCGAGCTGGACGCCTTCTTCAAGCACGGCTTCAAGTACCTGGCAGAGACCTATTTGCCTAGAAAGCTGCGAGAGGCCGGCGTGATATAGATTTTCGATGCGCCAGGATTCTATTCCGCTTGACGGCTCGGCTGCAATTTCCGTGAGAACAAGCAGGCGCGCCCGGCAGATGCGTCTCGTCGCAAGTATCAGAGGCGTGGAAGCAATAGTCCCGGAAGGCTTTAGCGCAGAAAGACTGCAAGAGTTTGTGCAAAGCAAGCGCGACTGGATAGAAAAGATGGCTGTGCACTACCAAGAGATCAAGGAGCGCTCAGGCCATGAAGAAGGCACGGTCTACTACTTGGGCCAAAAGTACCGCTACCGCATGGTCAAGGACAGGATATCGTCGACAATAGTCTCCGACGCGCTAAAGACGATAACCTTCCACGTCGCCAACGTGCGCAGCTACAAGAAAGAAATTGAACGATGGTACAGAGAGCAAACCGAACGGATAATCTCAGAGCGCTTGCCGGCTATTGCTGAGAGGACAGGCTTTTCGTACAACAAGGTCTCGATAAAGAAGCAGAGTTCGAGGTGGGCCAGCTGCTCTAAAAAGCGCAACCTGAACTTTAACCTGCTCCTTGCAGCTGCGCCTGTCGGCGTAATCGACTACGTCATCGTACACGAGCTTGCGCACACGGTCGAGCTGAATCACTCCAAGAGGTTCTGGCAGCTAGTTCAGAATGCAGACCCCGCTTACCGCGAGCATAGGGCGTGGCTTGAAGACCACTCGGCGGCTATAGGGATAGAAAGTTTATAGACAGTTGCAACCGCCCATTGGTGGATGGATGTTCAGGAGCGCCTTGACCTAGTTCTGCGCGACCCGACCGAGGAGGTCATAACGCGTGCGGAGCTTGAGGAGCTTCTCAAGACCAAGTCGCGCCCCCGACACTACATCGGCCTTGAGATATCAGGCGCCCTGCACCTTGGAAGCCTCATCCTTACGGGTTTCAAGATAAACGACTTTGTAAAGGCAGGAATCGACTGCACGGTGTTCCTTGCAGACTGGCACACCTACATCAACGACAAGCTCGGCGGCGACTGGCAGAAGATCCGCGAGATTTCAAAGTACTATGCCGACGCGTTCAAGTTCTTCTGCCCCGGCGTCAACATCGTCACCGGTAGTGAGTTGTACAACAACACGCCGGACTACTGGGAGAACTTTGTGCGCTTTTCAAAGCACATGACGCTTGCAAGGACGGTGCGCTCGCTCACGATAATGGGCAGGAAAGAAACCGAGGGCATGGACCTTGGACAACTACTGTATCCGCCGATGCAGTCAGTGGACATCAAAGCGCTGGACCTTGACATCGTTCACTCGGGCATGGACCAGCGCAAGATCCACATGCTCGTGCGCGAGGTATTCCCAAAAATGGGATGGAAGCCGCCTGTGTGCGTCCACCACCACCTGCTTCCGGGCCTTGCAGAGCCTGTCAAACTCGGCTTGGACGAGAACGCCGAGGAAGACGCCCGGATATCGAGCAAGATGAGCAAGACCAAGCCTGCTAGCGGGATTCTGATACACGACGACGAGAAGACGATAAGGGACAAGATATCCAAGGCGTTCTGCCCCTTCGGTGAAAAGGAAGGCAACCCGGTGCTGGAGCTTGTGCGCCATGTCGTGTTCCACGAGTTTTCCGAGTTTGTCATAGAGCGCCCGGCAAAATACGGCGGCAATACGTCGTATGCAAGCTATGCAGAAGTCGAGCGTGACTTTGTCGCAAAAAAGATCCACCCCATGGACCTGAAAAACGCGACTGCGAAGTACGTCAACAGGATAATCGAGCCCGTCTACAAGCATTTCAAAGGCAAAGAGCCGAAGCTGGGTTGAGCGGTCCAAGCTTCAGGAGCAAGTACGGAGACGCCATCAAGTTCAACAGGAACATCATAGTCGCTGCCGCCGCTGCGTTTCTGACAAGCTCGTACGTCGCCCAGGAATCGCATGAGAGCACGGGCGACCTCGGCAACTCTGCAGTCGCGCTTGCAACAGAGTACGGCGTCTACATACCCGTCTTTGCGCTCCTGTTCTACCTTGACAACAGGAGCAAGTACGTCGACCCTTCAACTGGCAAGCGGGACTCGAAAAGGATAGCGACTGACATCAAAAAGCTGTTTGCAAGTTTTTCAGTGTCAGAAGTGATATTTGCAGTTACAAGGTTTGGCATGCACTACCAGCTCCTGCAGTCAGGCGCCGAAGCGTATGCCGCGTCGATGGCAAGCTCTGTCGTCGCGTGGGTCGTGTTCTTTGTCGCGATAAACCTGATGGCAAAGGCAGTCAGGCTTTTCAGGCGCTAGCCCTTGCGGACCTTTCTGATAAAGTCGACAAACTCGACATAGTCGTCCATCCCGAAGTACCTCATCAGGCCCTCCACCTCGTCGTCGTCATAGTCGGGGTTGCGGTATTTCGACCTGCGCCCTTCAAACTCCCTTAGTGTGCTCGTTTTCCCTCAGCTAGCATCATAATCCATAGCTTTTAAGGAACGCTACAAAGACTCCAGTAGTTCGTTTATCGCCGTTCATCGCCTATAGACGAAAAACCACACGAAAATAAACGACATCGTTCATACTGCCGACGTGGAGCGGACAGAATTTGGCGGGCTGGAAATCTGCAGAGTGATAAACGGCATGTGGCAGGTGGCCGGCGGCCACGGCAGGATCGACGGCAGAAAAGCGATTGAAGAGATGGTGCAGTATCATAAAGCAGGCTTTACGACCTGGGACCTTGCAGACATTTACGGGCCGGCCGAAGACTTTGTCGGTGACTTTAGGCGCCTGCTAGCGTCTCAAGCGGGCGAGGGCGAACTTGCAAACGTGCAGGCTTTTACCAAGTTCGTGCCCGAGCCCCGGGCCATGAGCAGGCAGTTTGTGGAAAAAAGCATCGAACAGTCGCGCCGGCGCATGGGCGTCGACGCCATCGACCTGGTGCAGTTCCACTGGTGGGACTATTACAATCCTGCTTGGCTCGACGCACTCGTGCATCTTTCTGAGCTGCGCGACAAAGGAATCATTCGCAACGTCGGGCTCACCAACTTTGACACCGCGCACATGCAGGACATGGCCGACGCAGGAATAAAGATAGTTTCAAACCAAGTGCAGTATTCGATAATAGACCAGAGGCCGGCAGTCAGAATGACCGAGTTTTGCAAGAAAAACGGCGCCGTGCTCTTTGCCTACGGAACAGTGTGCGGAGGGTTGATTTCTGAGAAGTATCTCAACAATCCCGAGCCGGGAAACGCTGAGCTTGACACATTGAGTCTGCGCAAGTACAAGAAAATGATAGACGCGTGGGGCGGCTGGCGGCTGTTCCAGGAACTGCTCGCCGCGCTCAGCGACATCGCCGGCAGGCATAAAGTGAGCATCGCAAACGTGGCGGCGCGCTATATCTTGGACAGGCCGGCTGTAGCCGGCGTGATAATAGGCGCGCGGTTAGGATTGTCGGAGCACAGGCAGGACAACGCGCGCGTGTCCGGGTTTTCGCTTGACAGAGAAGACAGCGAAAAGATAAACGCCGTGACTGCAAGGTCGCGCAACCTCTACGAGATGATAGGCGACTGCGGCGACGAGTACAGGTAGGTGCGAACAAACGCCGATTGACGAATAGAAGAATTACCCGGAACAGACAAACACAAAAAAGGTTTCCAAAAGTAGAATTCGTCTCCCAGAATCGATTTAAACAGAGAGAGATCATACGATCGTTGGGTTGCGCAGGCCAGACCTTTGTCTGAAGATCATGTCCCTTGACAAGAACATCCTGGGCGCGTTTTTGCTGCGCAACGGAAATCTCGATCACTGGAAGATGCGCAGGGGCCTGAAGCTCCCCGAGCCGGACAAGGTCAGCACGATGATGTTCCAGCGGACGCTCATACACACGCTCTTGAGGGAAAGGGAGGAGTACGTCGGAAGGATGCAGTACAATATGACAAGCTACGAGCAGCTCGACCTTTTCCATTTCGCCCTTGACGGGCCGAGGGAACATTATCCATTGCTGCTCGTGACTGTCAAGAAACCCTACGACCACGAGCTCCTGGTCGCAAAGGTCCTGCGCACGGTCAAGGGCTGGCAGAAGACAGAGTTGACCTAGTGCTTATATCACCGGCTACCCAACAGAGCCTGCACCGTGATTCCTCCGGCTGCACGCGTCGTCCTCTGTTCCCGGATTTTCGCTGCAGGCAAGGAGGGCTGCTGTCACGGTGCAATTCTTGTCTAGTGGAACCCGCGGCCCGCCTCGTGCCGCAGAAAATCTCCGGAATCATTGTCGTGTGCGCTTTTTAGTCATAAAGCCGCAAAAAACATACAATATGGCACAGATGCAGTCACCGGTCGAGCCGTG
>CAYXFY010000033.1:3968-10237 GCA_964464395.1 uncultured Nitrososphaera sp. | reverse complement strand
CAGAGCCGACCGGCTTTTGGGCCTTGTGGCGTATGCATATACCTTTGCAAGTCATTTTCTCTTTTCACCGGGTTACTACTATCGCAGAACGGTCGTCAACCGTCGTAGCTTTAGTTCCTTCCCGTGCTACAATTACGCACAATATCTATATAAAATTTTTAGAAATATTCTATCATCAAAAGGGGTTACTTGTCAAAATTTGTATAATGCAGTAAAGACCATTCTTGCAAATGTTCTAAATAAAATATGGGAAAATCATAGTTATCCATTCAATATTTTGCATGCTAGATACGGCATTTTAGTGCAATATCTGCATTTGTCGAGCGGGATGCATGCAAAATAACTGAAATCGGCAGAAAATAAGCAAATTCTGAATGCCCTATTTAATTGTTTGCACGACCCAAAGACCGTGCCATGGGCGGGCGGAAAGCTAGAGCCAGTGCTGCATCTTCAGAAAGTCGTCGATAGGCTCCTTCTTGAGAAGTTTTATCAGCGCGAGCGCCTGCGGCACCGAGAGCATCGGCTTTGAAAAGTGGTTGTCAGTCGCTATCCTGGGGCATGCCACCTGCACGAAAGCGTCAATGTTCTTGAAGATCTGCATCCTGTCGTCGGTTATCTCCGTCAGCGCTATCAGCTGGACCTTCTTGCCGAGTTTCTCAAACTCCTTCTTCAGCTCGAGCGCCCGGACGTGCGCGAACTGTCCCTCCTTGAGGCCGATGACAAGCCCTATCGTGTTTGCGTCGGCTGCCTTGTATATCCCAAGTATTGCGCGCTTTTGCAGGCCCTGCGCGAACTCGTTTACCTGCGTATACTCTTCAAAGTACGGGTCGAGCATGAACGTCGGCTTTTCAGTGGACATTGCGACGCTTGCCGCGTGGAACTGGCTCTGGCCCAAGAAGACATAAGCATCAACCTGCTTTTGCACGTTCCATGCAGGGTAAAATTCACACCCAAACACCTGCGCGTCTTTCAACTGCCCCTTGCCTTTTCCGATTATCACCTTGTAGCCGAGGTCCTCGAAAATTTTCTTTGCACCTTCCACCTGCTCGAGGTGCTGACTGTCGGTAAGAAGCGATACCGCGCTGAATTTCCCTTTCATGTCTGCCGCAAACTTGCGGGCGACCTTGTCAAAACTCACGTCGTCGTACGCGTTTATCATGACGACCCTGTCGCCAAAGGTCTCCATCGCGACCGTGTGGCCTACGCTGAACAAAATGTCTGCGCCAAGCATGTCTGCAGCATGCGTGTTAAGGTCGCACGAACCCCAGCACGTGTCGCCAATGACGTACGCTTCGATGCCAAACCGCTCGTTGATGTGGTCTGCCGCGTCCTGCAGTTTTGGAATCAGCGCCTCCGCGCCGTTGAGCGCGACGGAGTGCGGCTTGCGTTCTTCAACTACTTCGAAAATGCGCTTTTCGTCTATCCTTATCATGCTCTCACCAGCGGGGTCACCCTTATCGCGAACTTGGGGCAGACTGCCTCGCAGCCAAAGCAATAGATGCAGTCCCGTTCAAGGGTGGGCATGGCCTTCCTGTCCTTACCTTCCCCGTGCCATTCAAACACGTTCACGGGGCATACATCGATGCACGCCCCGTCGCCGACGCACAGGTCAAAGTCAACGGCGACGTCGGTGCCGTAGATTCCAAGCTTGCTCTTGTCGTCGAGCCAGACCTTCAGGTTGCCATGATCTTGCGCGCGCCTGTGCAAGCGAAAGTCCGGGTCTATGGACAATGGATGAAAAACTGCCCAGATTCAATTTAAATCATGCTGTATTTTCAAGGCAAGGTCTGCCTATCTGAAAGATGTCCCCGTGAGAACTGCTGCAGGTTAGCTTTTCTGGGCGTACTCGCGTAGAAACGCCTGCTTGATGCCGTTGGCCAGATTGCGTAGCTCGCCGTTATCGTTGAACTCGTTGAGCCGAATCGAAGTCAGGCCAAGGGACTCTAGCTCGCCTAGCAGGTACGACTGCTCGTAGGCAACATCGTGGTGGTTATCCCTGGACGTATGTTACTATGCGACTAGCTGCTATTTACGTCAGCTGCTATGATTCCAGGTGTACAGCAAGTGCAAATAGCGAACGCACTGCACAGCCCTTTCCTATCTTACCGTGATGTAGACGAATGCGCCAGAGCCCAATACCTCACCTTGCTCACCAGTGGCTTGCTGCTCGACTTCTAGCATCAAAGAGTACTCGCCTGGCGGCATGCTTGCCGGAGGATTTAGCGTCAGCGTTCCGGCATCCCTTGTCCCCCTGCCAGTTCCCAAGTCCGTTACCTTGCCCTCTGCCAGGTCAGTCTTGCTCAGGACCAGTGTCGTTTGGCTAAGTTCTGCGTTGAACTGCGCCGGGTCCATCGTTCCAGCTACAAGTCGCATTTGCAGATTCTTCTCGGCGTCATTTGGTGCTTCCACCTTTAGAGGGACACTCTTGGACATGCCTCTCTCGACTATGATCGGGTTGGGGTGGCCCTCCGGATAAACCGAGAAGTCTATGGCTACGTTACGTGGCCCGGCGGATGTTGTTACGCCTTGGTTGCTTACGAACACAGACACTATGACCAGAACGACCGCTGCACCGGCAGCTATTATCGCAATTTTGTAGTTGCTGTTCAAGATCTGATTCTTGTCTAGCTGGCGTTCTTTTCTTTTGAATTTTGTGTATTTAGCATCTATGTCCGCAATGCCACGTAGACGAACACGAATCGACCGATGCGCAACTCTCAATAGCCGTACTTTTGTGGGTTTGCGTCAAAGCGCGTCTTGCATGCTGCAGAGCAGAGGTAGACCTTCTGGCCTCCTGCCTCTGAGACGTGCTTGGCAGTCTTTTCGTCGACCATCATCTTGCAAACAGGATCTTTGAACATGCCCTCTATCTGGCAGACAGGCTAGATAAATAATGCACTTTACAACTGTAAAGCCGCACGTTCTTTTACCCGGTTATCGAAAGCAATGCGTGGCCCTGCAGAAGGCGCTCTTCAAGGTGGTCGGCATGTACTGCACCACCTGCAAGCCGATAGTGGAAAAGCAGCTGAAGGGCCAGGACGCTGTCAAAAAGATAGACATCGACTTCATGACAGACAGCGTGATCGTCGAGTACGACGCGTCGGCGATAACAAAAGAGGAGATAAAGAAGATGCTTGAAAAATCGAGCTACAGGTTTGTCCGCGTTTCCAGGTGAGCAGGCTTGTATCGGCCGAGCAAAAGCGAGTTGCCGACCACCGAGACAGAGCTGAGCGCCATCGCGCCTGCGGCAAGGAACGGCAGCCAAGAATATACCTCGGGCCCGAACAGCGGCACCAGAGCGCCTGCCGCCACAGGTATGAGGCCCGTGTTGTAGCCAAATGCCCAGAACAGGTTCTGCTTTATCTTTGCGACAGTCTTCCTGCCAAGCTCAAGCGCCGTCACGACGTCGCGCAGGTCGTTTTTTATCAGTATGATGCCGCCAGTCTCCTTTGCCACGTCCGTGCCTGAGCCGATTGCGATTCCAAGGTCGGCCCTTGCAAGCGCCGGCGCGTCGTTTATCCCGTCGCCCACCATCGCGACAGCCTTTCCTTCCGACTTGAGCTTTGCAATGACTTCCTCCTTCTGCTGCGGAAGCACCTGCGCTATCACCATTTCTATGCCGACCTTTGCCGCGATGGCCTTTGCGGTCTTTTCGTTGTCGCCCGTAAGCATTATAACCTCCATGCCAATGGCCCTGAGCGAGTCGACGGCCTGCCTGGCGTTGTCCTTGAGTGTGTCGGCAAGCGCCACGATGCCTGCAAGCCTGCCGTCTATTGCCACAAGCGTCGCCGTCTTGCCTTCGGTCTCGAGCCTGCCCATCTGCGCGTTTACCTCGTCGCCCACGGCGACTCCGTTGTCGCCCATCATCTTCCTGTTGCCTATCATTATCCTGTGCGCCGAGTAGGCCGCCACAAGCCCGTGTCCGGCCACCGCCTCAAACGACTCTGGGCCGGCCACCGGGATGCCCCTCTCCTTTGCCTTGCGGACGACTGCCTGCCCGAGCGGGTGCTCCGAACCCGACTCTGCGATGGCCGCAAGCCGCAATAGCTCCTGCTCGCCTGTTTCTGACAGCGCAATGATGTCGGTGACTTCGGGCTGGCCCTTGGTAAGGGTGCCGGTCTTGTCAAACACGACTGTCCTTACTTTCCTTGCTATCTCCAGATACTCGCCGCCCTTGAAGAGCACGCCGTTTTCGGCCCCCTTGCCCGTTCCCATCATGAGCGCCGCCGGGGTTGCAATCCCGAGCGCGCACGGGCACGCTATTATTATCACTGACACAAACGCGAGGAGCGAAAACGTAAGCCCGATGCCTCCTGCAAAGTACCATGCAAGGCCGGCGGCGACTGCAATTATCACGACTGCCGGCACAAAGTATTTCGCAACCTGGTCGGCCATCCTCTGCATCGGTGCCTTGCCGGTCCTTGCTTCTTCTACGAGCGCGATTATCTGCGATAAAACTGAATCCTGACCTACCTTGGTGGCCCTGACCCTGAGAAGGCCGCTCTTGTTTATCGTGGCCCCGATTACTTCGCTGCCTGCGGCCTTGTCGACTGGGATGCTCTCGCCGGTTATGGCAGACTCGTCAACCGAGGACGAGCCTTCGACCACGTTGCCATCCACTGGTATCCGTTCGCCGGGCCTTATCAGGAGCAGGTCGCCTTCGGCGACCTCTTCGACCGGGACCTCGACTTCATTGCCGTCCCTTAGCACCCTTGCCTTCGTGGGCTGCAGGTCCAGCAGCTTGCGGACAGCCGACGACGCCCTCTCCTTCGTCCTTTGCTCAAGCAGCCTGCCCAGCAGTATCAGCGTGACTATGATGGCCGCAGTCTCGAAATACACGTCCTCGAACGGGAAGAACGACGGCGCAAACGTGATGACCGCGCTGTAGACGTACGCGGCCGTGGTGCCTACAGCTATGAGCGTGTCCATGTTGGACGCCCTTGCCCTGAACGCGTCCCAGGTGCCCTTGTAGAACCGCCAGCCGGCCCAGAACTGCACGGGCGTGGCAAGCGTCAGCAGGACAAAGTTGTTGATCTGCACCGGAAGCAGTATGAGGTACGTAAGAAGCACTATAGGAACCGTGAGGCCGATGCTTGCCGCCACAACGGCCTTCAGTTTTTTGAGTTCTACTTCAGGTGCGGTGAACTCGTGAAGGCACTGGCTGCTGCAGAAGAAATACTCCTTGCCGTCGACCGTGTGGTGGATAGAGTCCTCCTTTTCCTCCACAAACATGCCGCAGACAGGGTCCTTTGCCACGCAATATCGGACACGGCGACTGTATATAACATCAGGGCTTTACAATTGTAAAAAACGCTATGCACTGCGCCGCAGTGTATACCTACTCCGTATATCCTCTAGCATCGAACTACACACGATCAGAGTTGGAAAGCGTGTCTAGAAGCGGAAAGGAGATGGACGCGGCGATTATTATCTCGCTGATAGGCGGCGTCATCATGGTAGCAGGCGGGCTTGCCGGGCTCTACATGTACGGCATCTGGAGCCAGGGGGGCATGCCAGGATGGGGCCCGATGATGGGAGGCTGGGGCATGCAGCAGGGCTGGTTTGCCGGCATGGTGGGGACGGTATCTGGCATCTCTCTTGCGGCCGGCGGCGTCGTGGTGTTCGGCGCATACTCGATGTACGCCAAGCCCGAAAGCAGGAACACGTGGGGAATAGGCATACTGGTGGCGTCGATAGTCGGGCTGTTTGGCATGGGCGGAGGCCTGATAGGGCCCATACTCGGAATAATTGGCGGCGTACTGGCGCTCAAGAAAAAGTGATCCGTATATAGCATCGTCAGGAAAAAGAAGGGCCAGCTCTATCAGAGCCGGTCGTACCCGCCTGTGATCAGGTTCTTTCCCGGAGTTATCAGGCCAAAGAACTCCTTGCCGAGCGGCTCGAGCTCCTTGTCCTTCATCATTTCCGCAAACGCGTCTTCGGCGTGCTTGCGGTCGCGGTAGTACTGCAGTTCGGCCCAGATGTCCTCGTCGTCGCCGGCTGAAAGCGCCTTGGCGATGTTCTCAAAACCTTCGCCGCCCATCTCGGGGCCGCCGCTAAGCCTGTAATACTGGAGTCTTATCCCGTGCTTTTCAAACCATGGCATGAATTTCTTCAAGTTGTTTGCAAGCGCGTCGTGGTTCTTCTTTGGCACCCTGTAGAAAAAGATCTCCATGTGGTTTCCAATTTGTGATTCGGTCTTGCTCATATCCGTAATATCATGTGTAAAATATAATGGGTTACTCCCCTAGGGGAGGCTTATTAATTACAAA
>CAYXFY010000033.1:3279-3929 GCA_964464395.1 uncultured Nitrososphaera sp. | reverse complement strand
AAGCGGAACAAGATGGAAATATACAATGACATCCTCAGCGCCATCAAGATGGAGCTTACAAACGGCGAGGCAAAACCGACGAGGGTGCAGACGCTCAGCAACCTTGCCTACGACAAACTCGTCAGGTATCTCGACGAGCTGGAACGCAAGAACATGGTAGTGAAAAACCCGCTTCGGATAACCGAGAAGGGCCAGGATTTCTTGCAGGACTATGACCGGATAAAGGAGTTCGTTGCTGCGATGGGCGTAAAGTACCTGGACGTGCAGGGGAGGGAGATCTATGAGCGCTGAATACCGGCCAATAAAGTTCCTCGACAGGATGGAGGCAAACAAGCACACGGTCTTGCTGTACGACGACCAAAAGTACGCGGACCTGATAATTGCGCGATATTTGCAAAACGGACTTGAAAAGGGCGAGTCGTGCATCTTCTTTGCCGCCGACGATCCGCAAGAAGTTGAAAAGCGCCTGTCAGCGGCAGGAATAGATGTCGACCTGTACAAGCGTAGGAACCTGCTGCGCGTCTACTCGATTCCAAGGTCGGACGAGGGCAAGCGCGACACGCTTGCGACTCTCAAGCACATACGAGAAGACGCCATAAGGGACATGAATCCGCCGTTCAGGTTCGTGGGCCGGACGATAACTGACACCG
>CAYXFY010000033.1:0-3253 GCA_964464395.1 uncultured Nitrososphaera sp. | reverse complement strand
GATGGTCGAAAAGACAGGCCACGAGCACTTTGCCGAGTTTGACAACGCGCAATTGTGCTACTACGACATCTCCGGGCTTGAGCAGTCAAGGCGCGACGAGTGGATAAAGGGATTGCTGAAGAACCACCACCACGTCATCTATGCGTCAGAACCTGACAGGGCAGTCGCGTTTGAAACGGATCTTTTAGAAGAAGAGTGAGTGGAGGCAGCCCACCGGTACCACCGTTGGCAAAAGGCCCCATTTCAAGCCCTGCAAGATCCACCACGTAGACGTGCTAGCATGGCTACGCCGCCTTAGGGTTGCTCCCTCCCGGACCTCACCCATTTCGACGATTCACGGTCGACGCCACGCCTTCGCGTAGATCGCCGCTCATAACCATCCGACACGGCGTGATTTCATCTCAGCCTGACGAGCGGGTACCTCCTCCCAGCGGATTTACCCAGCAGTTACTGGCCCTGGCATGAAGCCGATTTCCAGAGTGGGGCACGGCTAGCACCCCGGCCCTCCCTGCCTCCGTCATGGATAATGAAAATTGATTATATTACATTTGTGATGCCGGCCTTATCCCAAGCGCCTGCGCCGTCTTGCATACAGAGCACACGTCGCCGGTAGAGTCCCTGCCGCATATGGAGCATTTCTTGTCGCCCCGGGGCTCTAGCGTCATTTTCATCCTTTCAGATACCTTGAGCATCGACGCGTACGCGTTGTTCTTGATGCCCGGGTGCTCCTTTTCCATCCTGTTGAAGAATTCCCTCAAATCCGTGCGTATGCTCTCGTCCATGTACGGGCATTCCTCTGACTGGAATGGGATCTCGCGCTGGAGCGCGTAGAACACTATCTCGTGCTCTGCTATCTCTACAAACGGCTTGACCTTCCTCAGGCCGCCTGCATATTCCACCGGCTCCGGGTGCATCCAGCCTATCCGCTCCACGTCGCCTGCAAGCAAGTTGATCATAAAGGTCTGAATCTGGTCGTCCATGTTGTGCGCGGTCGCCACGACGTCTGCGCCGACGCTCTCTGCCGCAAGGTCAATCGCCCTGCGCCTGAACGTGCCGCACATCGAACACGACGACATCTTGTCAGACGGCCTGATGACCATGGCATCGTCCATCGATACGCCGAACAGCTCATTGTAGCTCATGATCTTGTTCTTGACGCCGAGCCTGGCGCAAAAGTCCCTCACTATCTCAAGCGACTCGTCGCGGTACCCCTTTATGCCCTCGTCTATCGTGACCGCGATAAGGTCGTCTGCTGAACGATTGTGGTCGTCAAAGATCTTTTTCACGACATACAATAACGACAAGCTGTCCTTGCCGCCCGACACTCCGACTGCGACGCGCTCGCCGTACTTGACCATGGAATATTTCGACATCGTGCGCGCAGTCTTGTCCTCTATCGACCGGACAAAGCACTTCTTGCACAGGTACTCGCCAGAGTACGCCCTAAAGTAGACGGGCTTTTCCCTGCGGCACTTGGTGCAGGTGTCAGGCAACAAACCCTATCTGCCGTGCAGGGGTTATAATGCTTACATCCTGACGCCGCACGAGTTGGGGCCTGCCTCAAGCTCGGCCGTGTTTACCTGGTCGTACGGCATCAGCTGCTTGTTTATCTGGATTATCAGCCTGTAGTTCATCGGCCTCGGCGGCACCGACGAGACGACGAACTTGACAAACTCGTCCTTTGGCTTGGACAGTAGCTCGACCCCCTTCTTTGCCCCCACGGTGTCGGTGATGGGTTCGCCGTGCCTGAGCGTTATCGAGTTGTGGTCAAAGTGCGCGGGGAGTATCACCGTGTCGTCGGGTAACTTCAATATCTTCTGGTACGTGTCGTACAGTTTTCCGGCAAACTCGTCTGCTTTGTCACGGAGGTCCGGCCTGCCGACGCCGTTTACAAATAGCGTGTCGCCCGTAAAGAGATATGTCCTGCCTGCCTCAAGCGCAAAGGACATGCTGCCGTCCGTGTGGCCCGGCGTGTGGATTGCCGTTAATGACATCCCGTTGCCAAGCGGTATCTTTTGCCCGTCTTCGACAAGGTTTACTTTAACGCCTTCCGGAAGCTCGTACCCTTCCTTTGCGCCAAGGTACCCTTGCGCCCCAGTCTTTCTGACAAGCGCAGAGAACCCTGACACGTGGTCTGCATGCATGTGCGTGTCGGCTACATTTGTTATCTTAAGCCCGTTGTCCTGCGCCAGTTTTAGCACGGAACTTTCAAGGTCGCTCGTGCTGTCGATTACGGTCGCTTCGTTTCCGACAGCGATGACGTACGACATGCAGCCCTTGGACACGCGCCTGAGCTGCCACAGTCTTACGGTGTCCTGCGCCGGGATTTCAGCTGCGTCATAGACGCCGTTCCATGCGACCATCCCTCCCCTCACGCTCTTTACCTTGTAGCCCATGCTTGAGAGCATCTGGGCGGCCATCATCGACCTGTTGCCATGGGCGCACAGGCAGATGACTTCCTTGTCCTTTGGTATCTTTTCAGCTATGGTCTTTTGCGACATGAACAGCCTGTCTATCGGGATGAGCGGCGTCTTGTCGTGCTTGTCGTATGACAACCGCCATGCATCGTATTCCTCCTGCGTCCTTACGTCGAGTATGAAGACGTCCTCCCCGCTGTCCAGCTTCTCCTTCAGCTTTTCAGCGTCTATTTCAAGCGAGCTATTCCTGAATCCAAATGACACGTTCCTTTTCCCCAACGGTAATGAACGGCAGCCGTTTATTTACTATGCTTTTGAAAAACGGTCAATGGAAGCTACTAGGTGTGTGTCCTGACAGTCCTTTCCGGCGAATTACTTTTGCTTGTCCTTCTTGGACGACTGCCACCAGTCGAGGTAGTCGTCGTGCTTCATCCGCCTCTTGTCCACGTTTGCCGCCTCGGCCTTGTCCCTTATCTCGTCTATCTTTTCCCTAGACGCAAACAGGCCGCAACTCTTGCAGATGAAGTTCTTGCTTGACAGGTCGAACTTTAATTCGCCTCCGCACTCGGGACAGTAGCTTGCCAACGCTATCGCGTCGTCTATCGCCAATAAAAGGATTGTCAAGTCGATGGGTTCTGCCAAGTCCTCGGCCGAGGACGTGACTTGCTTGCATCGACTTTCAGGATTACCGGCATGCCGGGTTCCTGTACCATTGCTTCACCTGCAGGCCCTTGTGGACGCTCGAACACACCCTTTCCATCACTGGAAAGGAAAGCGCGCCCTTTCATAGACACGTTCATCGCAGCAACCACGTCACGGTCCATCCACCTTTTGCA
>CAYXFY010000032.1:0-11359 GCA_964464395.1 uncultured Nitrososphaera sp. | reverse complement strand
TACGGTCTGAAACTAAAAAGAGGAAGAACAACTGTGGATGAATTATCAAAGGGTTGTTTTGTTGCGTAACAAGAGGCAGTCAGACCGGGAGTAATATTATATGCAACAGACTCAGCAATCAAGGTTTACTTCGTAAAAATTCTCTCCATCACGTGGCCTTGTTTAATAAGCCCTGAACTTGTCTAAACAACAAGATGTGTTTCTAAACGTTCTATGGAATCTGCTATTTCCCGAACTAGACAGAATGGATTGATGAAATACATCTGAGAAATGGATTAAAGCAAGTTCTATCTAGAGTTTCCAATGCCGTGGATAACGAGAGGCGGTAGACCCCAGTTCGTAGGAGACTGGGGAAGCTTGTCCGATGGCGAAAGATGGCAGGCAATCTATAACCGCAATGCTGCAAGAGATGAAGGAGCAAGAAGCTCGACAGAAAGTCAAGTGACTTCCTACCAGTCATCTGAACTTACCAAGAGACTACGACTAGATAACTATGGTTATTTTGCTCTAAGGCGGCATTCTGCATCGAACTTTAGCATAGACATAGAGTCAAAGGACTTGCAGATTGTGTATGCTCTGAAACTTAGCAAGAGTCAGGTATCTGCGATAATTGACGAGATCGAACAAGAGATCGTCGGTCCAAAGCAGGAATTGTATCCAAAGGAGATAAAGACGAAGCTTGAACAGGATAGAGACGGCTATCTCCTTAATCTTGAGCTACAATCAGTATTGGCTCTACTGCCATTTCAGAACATGAACGATGTTGTCTATTTCCAGAACGAGCTGAAGAGCATATCCTCGTGGACCAGAGACAACTCTAGCTTGGTGCCGCAAAAACTTCTTGATTATTTGAATCAAAATACTGACAACGGCATTGCAGATGAAATAGTGACTTTTGTCAAGAATGAATATCCAAAGGAGAAACTTGCATTCGTAGGAAATTATGAATTTGCTTCAATGATAAGAGAATTTTGGGGCAAGAAAGGATTGGAGCATGGCGACTTTTACAGATATCCAGATGGGAGCTGTTGTAAACCTTGGCAACATGGATGCTCTTGAGGGCAGATTCGGAATCCCTCCCCCTTGATTTGGCAATCTGGTCGACTCTCTCCGGCCTGAAAGTGCCTTCAGTATCGATCCATATTGAATCGCTGCCAAGCCCTTTGGACGATGGCGCCTGCCTTGCCATGACGCACAATGTGTGGCATATCTGGCTCTTGCCGCTCCCAAATTCACCATAAAATTCCGTGATGGCCTGAGTCTCTATGCCGCCAAGGAGCATTTCATCCACCGCAGAAGAGCCAGTCGAGCAGCGCTGTATGGCCCTGCGCTTTTCTAAAGCTATTTCTCCTGTTATGAATTCATTATCGAGAAAGTTTGACTCTCTTAACAGCTTTTGGGCTGCTATAATGTAGGTTGCTGCCTTGTCCTTCTCGGTATTTGCGTTTGTGGCAAGCTCATCGGCGCTGGCAGATGCAAGCTCCAGAACAGAGCCATAGCCTGCATCCTTTAGCTTCTTGGCAGTGGTCGGTCCAATGCCTTCTATGTCCTCAAGCCCCAAATCGTCAAGAATCATCGTTTTTTGTTGTGGTTTTGTTGCTTGTTTTGCATCTGTCATACTGTGTTAACATGTTGTTACATGCAACAAATAAGTAAGCTGGCACCTTTGGGGGAGGGAGGGGCAGCTTTCACAATTTCATGTTTAGGGGAGCATGACCCTCATCCTGTTGTATCCGATGGAGATGTCATCGTCGGGATTTTGACCCTTCGCCCGCCGGTCCTCGGTCCAGTTCTGCGCTATTTCGTCGAACCTCTTTATCGTTTCTTCTATGACGCTTATCATCTCAACCTTTGCTTTCTTTGGAATCATGCATCGCAGTCGACCTGGCGCCTTTTAGCTGTTTAGAACGCCTAATTGATTTGGCAGGACCCGGATGCTTGAATTTCCTCAATTCCACTCCGACTGCCGAGCTGAAGCAGATGATCCAGGACAAGCAGAAACGCAACATGGGCCTGAACGGCAACAGCCAGAAAGTTGTGCAGATGGACGACATAGAGAGGTGGATTTCAGACGGATGGGAGTTTGTTAAGGATTTGCCAAACGGCAGGGCAATAATCAAGCTGCCAGTTTAGAAGGTGCGGAACCGTGGGGGCCGAAAATCACTGTGGATGCGGGCACTACAAGAAAGGCAGAGCTGTGGGGCGGCCACTAAAGCCCCATCCATATTTTTGACAGTTCATGATAAGTGGAGTTATATACTAGAAGAAAGTTCTCAATTGCCGAGAGAACGACATATGACGAGGGCAAGAAAAGCTCGCCATATCATATTCCATAAACAAATCACGAGATCCAAGAGGATTGCGTTCGGCGTTTTTGTGGTCTTCGCAGCCTTGGTGTTGGCTCCTCTTTTTCTTGCAACGCCTGCGCATGCAGCCAACTTCCTTGTCTTAGAAGATCAAGGGAGTTGCGAGTTCCTCTATTCTGGAACATGGGATCAAGCATCCTGGACATGCACAATCAATTCAGAACAAACAGTTTCCTCCGACGATAATCTGACGGTCGTTAATGGCGTGACTCTGGTTGTAAACGACGTCTTTCGGGTCGAAGGTAAGCTTTTGAACTTTGGGCATATAGTCATCAATCCAAATTCAGAGCTTGCAAACCGCAACGAATTTGAGAACTACGGTAAGATTGATGTCTTTGGTCGCCTTGACAACTGGCGAGTGGAGGGTGGTTTGACAGCGACTCTTGAGAACTTTCAGGAGGGCACGATCGTCGTACACGATGGTGGCGACCTTTCTAATGATTCTTTTATATTCCAGGGCTTCTCTGACATTCGGAATTTTGGCAGAATAGAGATCAAGGCCGGCGGCCAGCTTGATAATCGATTCGGGCAAGTATACAACAATGGCCTGATACTGAATTCCGGGTTTGTAGATGATAAATCGGGATTAATTAAAAACGAAGCAGGAGCCATCATCCGGAACGAGCTTTTCGCCTTGATTGACATACAGCTTACCGATGCCACTAATGAAGACACTCGTGGCAGAATCGACAATTATGGCCGCATAGAAAACTTTGGAGAAATAGACAACTCGGTTGAAACCTTCGTGGGCGATTCCCTTTCAGGAGGCACCATATCAAACAAAGCCGGCGCTCTAATAATCAACAGAGGATTCATAGACAACGAAGGCAGCTTAACTGAAAACTTTGGAGTCATTGACAACTTTGGCACACTGGCAACCTCGGACGACGAGACTAGCGGCCCACTTGGCGGTAGCGTACACATCGAGGGTAAGTTTCTCAATGCCGGCACAATGTACAATGATGGAGCGCTTAGCATTCAGGACGGAGAATTTGACAACAGCGGCACGCTCCTTAAAGACTGCAACTCTACGATAGACGGAACTATTTCCAACACAGGTGGCTCCGAGTATGCAATATGCGGAGCTCCGGTAGTGCCAAATGTTTCCATTACAACAGCTGAAGATACGCCTGTCAGCATGCCCCAAGTTATCAGCGACTTTCTTGGTAACCCGATAAGCTACACTGTTCCAGAAACGCCGCCAACGCTTTCTGGCTTTGCTGACGGGGTCCCGCAGCCTGACGCGACTTATCACCCGCCGGCAAACTTTGTGGGGACTGACGACATCCCTGCACTCGCCCAGTTCCACAATACTGCAAGGCACATGACATTTTCAATTACAATGACTCCAGTCAATGATCCACCCGTGGCCATCGACCAGAGTGTCTCGACTGTCATGGGTCAGACAGTCTTAATATCGCTGGTTGCGACATTTGAGGTAGGAGATACACAAAATTACTTTGTATTGTCGCAGCCAACCCATGGCACCCTGCCATTTATATCCAATAATATAGTGGTATACGAGCCTGAGGACGGCTTTTCAGGGACTGACAGCTTTACTTTCAAGGCAAACGACGGCGAATTTGACAGCAATACTGCGACTGTGACAATAGAGGTCCTTGACAATGCGCCGCCTATCGTTACTGGCACCTTAGACAGGGCAACTCCCGTGAGCGGCTGGTACAGAGATACTCTCACCATCACATGGACAGGCGTCGACCCAAGTGGAATCGCATCCTGTGACGAGCCGACTGTGTATTCCGGCCCGGACGGCGCTTCTGTCACAGTAGTCGGGCACTGCACCGACAACGCGGGCAATGTCGGTGAAGGTGCGGTCACTTTCAACTACGACGCGACTGCCCCTACAATTACTGGAACCCTCAACGTTGCAACTCCCGTGAGCGGCTGGTACAGAACTGACGTAACAGCCCTCTTTACCGCTTCAGACGCCACGTCAGGCATAAAGGCGTTTTCAAGTGCCATCGAGCTGGACTCCGAGGGAGCAGGCCAGTCGGCTACCGGGTTTGCTGAGGATAATGCAGGAAACATTGCCACATTTACGATTGACGGTATTAACATCGACAAGACTCCCCCAGAAATAACAGTTACAAGAACGCAGGCCAACGAAAACGGGTGGAACAACGGGGACGTGACCGTGCACTTCCAAGCAACTGATGCGACATCTGGCATTCAGGGCGACTCGTTCTTTGACGTGTTCTTTACGCTTGAAGGAGAAGGCCAGAGCACAGGATTGGTGACATTTGCAGACATGGCCGGCAACATCGCGTCAGAAGAGGTATCCGACATCAACATAGACAAGACTCCTCCCGAAGTTACAGGAGCCCCGGCCACAGCGCCCAATGAAAATGGCTGGTACAATCAGGATGTAACAATCGAGTTCTCTGCCACTGACGCGCTGTCTGGAATCGACGGCGCTGACACTGCAACCGAGGTAATCAGCGAAGAGGGCAATTCGCAGTCTGCAAGCCACACCTTTACCGACCTAGCTGGCAACAGCGCAACCGGCACAGTAGAGGGCATCATGCTTGACAAGACAGCCCCTGAATTGACAGTACCTGACGATATCGTAGATGTATTCCCGACAAGCCCTGACGGAGCCGCGGTTGACTTCCAAGCACAGGCTGCAGACAATCTCGACTCAAGCCCTGTAATTGAATACTCTGTGGAGCCCGGCTCGACATTTCCAATCGGGACTACGACCGTGCAGGTCAGTGCCACGGATCACGCCGGCAATTCTGTAACTGGCAGCTTTACCGTAACCGTGCTGGCACCTGAAGAAGCAGCCGAAGAGCTGGCCGAGATAGTAGAAGAAATGGAGCTGCCGCAGGACATTGAAGATGGCCTGACTGATAAGCTAGAAGCTGCAGCAAACTCTATTGAAAATGGACGGGACAGGCCGGCGCAGAACCAGCTTGGGGCGTTCATAAACCAAGTAAACGCTCAGACAGGCAAGTCAATAACCGAGGAGCAGGCAGAGATGCTGATCGAGGCAGCCAGGAATATCATCAACTCGATATCCTGATCCATTTCTTTTATTAATTGAAAAACGCGGACCAGAGGGGCTCCTTTTTTATTGTTTAATGATCATGAAATATCATGGCGTCAGAAGGCGAACATTCGCACCCTGTCTGCGAGGCATGCGGGGAAGAGTTTGCGACAGTTGAGCAGCTGAGCGAGCACGTGGACCATGTGCACGGGCAATAATAACACGAACTAATACTTATTTTGTTGCACCAGCAAGCGTTAGCAATGGCGATACTCCCGGAGCTAAAGCCGCTTGTCGAAGATCTGGTCAATTACTTCAAGAAGTACAAACTTAGCTATGAATTGAGTGGCTTTGACGGCATTAAAGAAAAATTAATTGATGTTGATTTCTTCAAGGGTTCAAGAGAAAAGTGGCTGCTACCGGAACATCATGATGAGTTAAGCTATGCCTTCAAAAAGGCAAGCGACTTGGGTCTGATGGAAAAAGTTTGGCCGTTCTGGGAAGGTTAGCAGGACAGGAAACGGTTTCCTCAATTAATTAATTGATTTCAAAAAGAGCCTTGTCACGTATATTGTGAATATCGAAAAGGGAACCGGTCAAGTTGCGTTAGGCGGAAGAGTGCAGCAAGAGCTAAAGCTCGATGCATTGTCACCTGTGCTAAGCAAGATCAGTTATCTACCTGCAAAGATATAGGCACATGAATGGCTGGCGAGAGTAGGAGCTTTGTCTATCCTTCTGAGGATGACATTATTAGACTACGAAAAGGGTTCAGACTGACGGCGGATGGCTACCTGTCCAAAGGCTCGCTCCTCTATGTCTTGGAAACAGTCCCGGACCTGTCCAGCAAAGACTATGAAGAGGCGTTGGCCACCAAGGCTGCCTACATACTGTTCAACATCATCACTACACATCCGTTTATCGACGGAAACAAGAGGACTGCATTTGGAGCAGCGGACGTATTTCTGCGGCTAAATGGATATTCTCTCAGGGTTGCTGCGGAAGATGGTCTTGGGTTCGTTGTCAAGATAGCAGCCGGCAAAGTTAAGGAAATCGAAGTCAGGAAATGGATAAGGCAACATTTAAAGAAGCTCCAGTAGTATCATAAATATCATGACCAATACAGTAGCTGGGCCCGCAAAAGATCAGGTCAAAAAGGCGATAGGTGGCACCCTGAAGGATAACGAAAAACTGTACAAGCTACTGGAACAGTACGATGAAAAAGCCAAGGCGAAAGTCACCAAGGCTGCCTAGCTCTTACTGGTATTAACAAGCGTAAATCCCACCCCCCGCACTTTGTTTTAGGAGCCTCAAGGTCTTGTTGCAGGAACCTCAGAAGGCGGTCCCCTTTCATTCTCTTCAGATTCGTCTTCATCTTCAGGCTCGTTTTCTTCCTCTTCCATCTCTTCACTCTCCTGTTCCTTTGCGTCATCAGAGTTCCTGACAGATTCCGCCTCAGCTCCGCCCCGGGATTCAGCAAGCGCTGCATCTATGGATTTCCTTGCATCTTCGGGGACCTTTTCCTTCACTTCTTCCAAAACAGTGACGTGTACGGATCTGGCTTTTGCAACGAGCTCCTCAACTTTGGCGGGGTCCTTTCCAACTTGCTGGGCAATCGAAGATATCTCCTGTCCAAAGCGCTCGTACTCTCTGTACTGTTCGGTTGCCTCGATCGCTGCCTCTTCGTCACCGGCCTCGGCCGCCATTCTTGCCCTTTCAGCCCTATTCTGCGCGGCCTGCATGGCAACCTCTGCCGCTCTTTCAGGGTCTTCTGCTGCAAGGGCTCTTAAGGATTCCACGTTCCCTTCAATGGATCTTTCCTTTGCGGCAATGATCGCAGGCCTAGCTTGCTCTGGAACCCTGTCTTTTATGCTGTCAAGAACGTCAAGATGGCGAAGAGTTGAAACAGCAACTCTTTCAGATGCAATCCTTTTTCTTTCAGGCTCGGATATAGAAGCCAAAGCGGCATTGGAATTCTCTATCTCCTTTTCATAATCGCTTGCAAGGTCCTGCACAAATTCTGGTTTGCCCATTTCGGCCATTGCACGCGCTTCTGCAAGCCTTAATTCCGCGAGTTCCAACGCCCTTGCTGCCTTTGCCTCTTGGTCGAATGTGAATGCAGTGCCGATTCCCTCAAAGAACCTCTTTAACCCATAAAACGGGCTGTCTGGAAGGGTGCCCGGTTCGGGTAGCTGGCCTTGGGCATCGGCCAGTGGCAATACTAGCAGTAACAGTGCAATCGCCGGAAAGGCTCTTTTCATGCCCCACCGATTCATTCGGCGAGTATTAAGAATTCTGTAATTATCTTATAGAAGAATCATAGCTCTGGACATGTCAGGCCGGCTGGCACTGGTTCTTTTCCTTGTGGTCGTAAAAGTGCGACTGGCAGTAGTCGTTGCCGCAGTCGTCGCAGTGCCACCCAGACAGCGTGTAGCAGACTATGCACTTGCCAACCGGCTTGTTGTAGTCATAGTCCTTGCGCGGCTTTTTTTGCGGTAGTTGCTTTTGCTGTCTTGGCTGCGCCTTCATGTCTGCTCAAAAAGTTTTGGGGTTTGAAAAGGTGGAAAATGCATTGACTAGGAAACCTCAACAGCACTTGCAATCGCGCAAGTCCCGAAGTACAACGCCCTCAATTAGGTTCTCGGTTATTTAAGGTTGATGCCACCGCTCTCCGACAAGATTTATTTATCTTGCCAAGGCGCTATCAGCTTGCGCATGTCTGCCGCCAAGACGATAATAGAAGTCACGGTCATAGGCAAGGACCGCAAGGGTGTGGTAGCGGACATTACCAACTTTATCTTCAAGAACGGCGGCAACATAGAAAAGATAAGCCAGAACGTGGTCCGCGGGCTTTTCGGGATGCAGTTGGAGGCTTCGTTTCAGAAGGTTGGCAGAAAAGAGCTCGACAAAGGACTTGCCGAGCTTGCGGACAAGCTCAAGATGGAGATAAAAGTGCACTACCTGGAGCCGGGGCGCCTGAAGAGGGTTGCTATCCTTGTCAGCAAGGAACCGCACTGCCTCGCAAGGCTCTTGCAGGGGCGCAAAAAGGGCGAGATAAAGGCCGACATTGCAGTCATCATCGGGAGCGAACCCGCGCTCAAGGGCATGGCAGACGAAGCCAAAATCCCGTTCCACGCTGTTTCGCACAACGACCAGGCGCAGGCCGAAAAGGAGATCCTCGGGCTCATCGAAAAGTACGACGCAGACGTGATAGTACTTGCCCGGTATATGCGCATACTTACGCCGAACTTTGTCTGGCGCTACCCAAACAGGGTCATCAACATACACCCGTCGCTTCTGCCGGCTTTCCCCGGCGCATATGCATATGTGCAGGCGTACGAGCGTGGGGCAAGGATTGTCGGCTGCACGGCTCACTTTGTGACAGAAGACCTGGACCAGGGGCCGATAATCTGCCAAGAGTCGTTCAAGGTCTCGCAGACAGACACGCTTGAGAGCATAAAGAAGAAGGGGCAGGAGCTCGAGGCCGAGACACTCTTTGAGGCAGTCAGGCTGTACCTTGAAAACCGGCTAGAGGTGTACTGGGGCAAGGTCGTCGTGCATGACAAATAGCTTGGAGCCTGTCTAGCATGTCCATCCCTGTGCCTGCTATGAACGAGCACGGCTTTAGACAAGACATCAAAAAATGCAAGCGCGCGATAATCCCCGTCGGCTCGCTAGAGCAGCACGGCGCGCACCTGCCGGTTTCCACAGACGCGCTCATCGCCGAATACGTGGCGCACCAAGTCGCGCAAAATGTCGGCGCGTTCGTTCTGCCGGTGATAGCGTACGGCGTGTCTTTTGAGCACGCGCCGATGTTCAACGTGTCCGTGAAAAACACGACGCTGTCGTCGCTTGTCCGCGACACATGCAGATCCCTTGCAGACAACGGCATCAAGGACATAGTCGTCCTCAACGGACACCACGGCAACATGGACTCGCTGAGAAGCGTGACCCGCGGCCTCAGGGCCAAAGCGCACGTGCTCCACTACTGGCACTTTATGGAGCAGGAGCTGGGGCACGCCGGCGACGCCGAGACATCCATGATGCTTGCAATAGCGCCCGAGCTTGTGCACATGGAACGCGCAAAACCCGGCTCAAAAAAGCCGAGCAAGGCCGCGTACGCGAAGATGGCAGGCAAGCCTGGCTCTTTTGTCAAGGTAACCGGAAACGGCGTCTGGGGCGACCCGCGCAGCGCGTCGGCCGAAAAAGGGAGGGCGCTTATCCGGGAAGTGACCGCCGGAATAACAAAGACGATCTCTGGCTAGCGTGCATGCGAATTTTAATATATGGCATAAATGCGCTTACCTTTCGATAAATTACATGTCCGTTGATATGGCTGTTAAGGTTCTCGACGAGAGCCTCGGTAAAGTCGTGCTCATCAAGCTGAAGGGCGGCAAAGTGATAAGGGGAAACCTCCACGGCTTTGACCAGCACATGAACCTGCTCCTTGAGGACTCGACTGAGATTCTGGACGAGGGCAAGACCAACGACCTTGGCACCATAGTTGTCAGGGGCGACAACGTCGTCATCATATCGCCCCCTCCCAAGTAGGTGAACAGAGATGACCAAAGGCACAACCTCGATGGGCAATTTCACCCGCAAAAAGACGCACATACGCTGCAGAAGGTGCGGGCACAACTCGTTTCACAGGCGCCACAAGAGGTGCGCCAAGTGCGGCTACCCCGAGCCGCAGATGCGCAAGTACACTTGGATAAAGCGCCAAGTCGTCTAGCAAAGCTTTTCTGTATCCCCGGCGGTTAGATTGTCATGGTCGTGGAGTTTGCAGTAATAGTCGGTTCTTCGGCCGCAGGCGCGATATCGGCAGCCATGATGGCAAAGGCCTCAAGCCGCAAGGCCAAGGCCGCAAAGGAGCCCCGGTCTGTCAACGTCGCTAGGGCGGAGCTTGCCACACTCCTCTTTGAAAAGACGCTTGCTGCAGAAGCCATTACGAGGATCTATGAGGCGTCTCAGGAAGGCAGGGTCGACCGCCTAGAGCGCGACCGCCTGCTCTTGAAGTACAAGCATGACCTGGACTCTCTCAACGAAAAGATAGCCCTGCTCCAGCCGGTTGCCGACTATGCCGACCTCAAGGAGGTCCGGACTCAGCTGGTCTCTCTCATACAGGACAGGATATCTGCAATCGACGCCAAGCTCGCCGAGATGTCTAGCTCAAAGCCCATCGTGGTCGAGAGGGTGCAGGTCATCCCAACGCCGGAGAAGGTGGTCGACGACTCGGACAAGAAGCAGTTCAAGGCAGAGGAAAAGAGCATCGAGCAGCTGCAGGGCGAAATAATGCAGGCGCTCAAGCGCCTCGAGCAGGTCGAGCTGGACAAAGACTGACACAGGGCGCTTTTTTCCGTGCAAGTCGACTACGATGCAATAGCAAACATACTGACGCTGCGCTACAACCCGAAAAAACCGCTGAAAAGGCCGCTTGCCGCTTCTGACTTCGAGCCTGCTAAGATGGATTCTGACGTCGCCGAGTCAAAGGTCGTCAGCATAATCGAGCGCGACTTGGCGCAATTGAAGGCAAAGAGCGTGACGGTGCTTTTGAGCGGCGGCGTGGACTCGATCCTCACGCTTGCCATGCTCAAGAGGTTCAGGCCTGACATCACGGCGTCGTGCGTGAGCATGGGCTTTGGCGACGAGGATGACGAGACAGAACACGCGCGCAATGTGGCCGGCGATTTTGGCTGCGGCCTTGATGTAGTGGTGAAAGAAAACGTCCTTTCGGACCTTCCAGCACTGATAGGGATGGTCAAAGAGCCGCGGTGGAACCTTTACCAGTACTATGCGCTCAAGGCCGCCAGGTCAAAGACGGTATTTACCGGCGACGGGGGCGACGAGCTGTTCGGTGGCTATACCTTCAGATATCAAAAGTACCTCTCGCTCTTGCCAAAAAAAGCAGGGTGGAAGGAGCGGGTGCAGTTGTATCTGTCGTGCCACGAGAGGGACTGGGTGCCAGACCAGGAAGAGGTGTTCGGTTCAA
>CAYXFY010000031.1:0-11893 GCA_964464395.1 uncultured Nitrososphaera sp. | reverse complement strand
GGCAGACCGGTTGAAAAGCTGTACAAAAGTCCATGTAACCTCCCAGTCGAGTAGCAAGGGCGAGCCACCAGAGTTGGTGAGGGTGGCCAGCAGGCAGATCTCGTTGTACGTCATCGTGTTCAAGCCAGAAAGGTCGATAGGGCCCGCCGTAAAGCCTGACGAGTTGCCTGACAGGTCACCGTTTGGAACCAATGTGTCGCAAGTCGTAGATGAAGTATAGTATACCTGCACCGAAATGGTGCCGTTTGTCTCGTCCTCCGACCAGTCAAATGAGCCCCACGAGTTGGCGCTGGGGGCCCAGTCAAAATCTATCATTGGAGACAATATGGTGCCGGATGAAGCAAGTTGCTCCGGAAACTCGATAACCTGATAGCCAATAGTGAAGCTGCCGCTCGTGCTGGCTCGAGTTATCGTCACGGTGTTGGTGGCCGTGATGTCAAGCGTTGCCTGAACGTTGCCAATGGCGCCATTGGCGGTGTTCGAGCCGCGGCCGTTGCCTCCACCAAATGGAGTAAATACTGTCCCCACTACGAACGCCCGGTCGGTGTCAACGGATGTGATTGACGGCGTGGCAGATCCAGAGCCGTCCGACAGTGTCGTTTCTAGGTGCTGCACGCTAGCCATTCCTTCGGGAAACTCGACCAATGTCCAGTTGATCTGGACCTCCGAAGTGTGGCCTGTGTTTCTCTGGAAGACCATGTTTCCAGAAGAATTTATTGTCGCAGAGATGAAGTGGTTTGCCGCCGTATAGTCAAAGCCTGTGTCGTCTGTTATGAACGAGACTAGAAGCATGCTCCTAGTTCTGTCGACTGTCGTAAAGTCTGTCCCTGCGGTCAGAGTCCGCGAGGTCGAAGATCCTGCTATGGTCGTCTGACCTCTTTGCACAGAGACATTCGAGTCATTCCAGTCCACCAAACCTAAGAAGTTGCGCTGGGGTCCAGAGTTGGGGGCAAGTATTACCTGCCATTCCCATTGTGTTGTGCTTGTAAGTCGCACTCTTTCAAGCTCCTCACTTCCAATTGTGGTCTCAGTCGTATCGTGGGTATGCCCCATCAGCCATTCCATCGTCTCTGCAAGCGTAACAGTTTGGCCGATGCTGTTTGTCACGGTTGCCGAGCCGTTTGCTGCTTGCGAGAAAGATGTCTGGTGTGCATCCAACGCAGAGTCGGAAGTGAATTCTATGACATAACACACGTACGGAATTGCTGCCGGCGTGCCACCCGCAGTGTTGGCATGAACGCGCAGGTTGCTCGTGCTGGTCAATTCCCACGCCTTGTAGGTAATGGCATGCTGCGCCGCTTGGCTGTGCCTAAATGAGCAGAAAGCGAATGATTTGTCCAGACTGTTGAGTGCCGGTGATATCGAAATATCTGTCTGGGAATCGGCGTCGGTTGTGCCGGTAAACTTGCGGATCGAGGAAAGAGAATTGGTGCCACCGGCTGCCAGTTCGACGCTGCCCGAACCTGTGGTTCGTGTATCTGTCAGCGTACCTGTCTCAAACTGTGCATCCGTTGTCTGGAACCAGTCAGGATTGCTTGCGGAGCCCTTGGTGAACGTCCACGTGTCTGATGACCAGTCACTCCAGTTGGTGCCCCCGTCTGCGGACGCGCGCACGCGCACGTAATACGTCACGCCATCGGTTGAAGGGAGGTTTGGTGATAGCCCGTCTGTGGACAAATTGTACTGCGTTCCGGACACGTACGTACCGGTGAACGTTTGAGTGTAGGCGGTACCACTGAAATCAGACGCTGTATTCAGTTCTAACTGGAACCTATTGAAATCTTCTGTGTGGGTGGCAGACGCGCGGAATGTCGGCGTTGTCGTGCTCTCCCGAATATTGTTAAATGCTATCTGGTTGGAGCCGTCCGCAGGATGTAGAGTGGGAACGTCGGGAATGACTACAGCAGATGGCCTGATGGCTATAGTGAATACGACTCCTGAGCTAGTAGTAGACATGGAGAACGCGCCGGGATCATCACTCGCTGCTGCTAGCTCTCGATACGCAGATGATGCACTTGAACCAGCAGTACCAGTGTTTGATATTGTGTGCACGCCATTTGTATAATTCGTTGGATAACTGTTTACAGCTGTCCAGCTGGACCCCGCTGCGTAGACTATCCAGAGTGTATCTTCCACATCCCATGCAGCAGGATTAAGGGCTGGAGGATTTGGAGCATTGGAGGTGCTGCCAGGATCGACGCTTGCAGTAGCAATACCGTCAGCGATACTACCGTACCAGCTAGAGGCCGAGACCCTGTATACCTGGGCGGACGCCTGTTCTGAACCAGATGTTGCGAAGTTGACCGTAGTTCCACCTTCGTTGCCGACTGCAATCTTCGCATATATGGAGCCGCGCGCAAACGTGCTTCTAGTCAAAGTATCAATGGCCGTCCACCCACTAGGAGTAGTGACTGTCGCGTCGCCGTCGCTCGTAAAGAGAACCAACAACAAGTCACCAGCCTCGACCGTTGCTGGCATAGAAACGTTGTGTGTCGTTGAATCCGTACTGAATGTGGAGGGGGTAACAGAGATCACCTGCGGGAACGGGTCAACTATATGGTCGAATTCCACGCTTCCTCCAACGACACGCAGATCAAAGGTGTCCTGGCTTTCACGTAGATTTGTCAAGAAAACAGTGTTGTACTGGTTTGAGTTGATAGAATCGAATTTAGCTATCAGTTTGCTGCCATCTATTTCATATACTTCAATATGGGGTTCTCCGGAAACTACCCTAGGATAGATTGTTATGTCGTTTGCAGAAGTAAGATCTTGCTCAAAAGTAACACGGACGTAGTGCCCATTGGATATCCCACCTGTCCAGATGTCGTCTAGCTCTAGAGATTCTTGATATATATCGCGGACAGGTTGTCTGTTCTCATCCAGATGATGCGCCGCTGATATCTTTATCCAATTCTTACTAAAAGCCTCCGCGTATTGCTGTCCTGAATGCGGGCTCAACTGGGCTGTTGAGAAAGCCACTACTACCAGCAGAAATATCCAAGTCGTAGGCGCCGTAACTGCGTTTTTGCGGAGTAAAAGGACTGCAAGGAGTCTCCTCTGCCTCCTTCTGTCTGCAATTGCAGGTTGTCTTGCTGCTGCGATTCCAGCTACTCCTAGCAGAAGCACCGCAGATATCGACGCGTTTGCCAATGCCGCATTCTGCATGCTCTTTTCTATCGCAAAATACTCCTGAAGTGTAAGCTGGCGCAAAAACGCGCTATTATCGTCCGGCTCGGCTTCATCGCCAGAGCTTTCCGCGGTTTCAACCTGGTCTGCAGAACCGGCCGGGACAAGTATCACGGTCTCGGCTACTTGCGTGCCGCCTATGGCGCTCCTCACGACGTTGTCTGCCTTCTTGCCCAGGAGCTTTAGCAGGCTGGACCTCTCGTCGGGCCTCAAACTAGCATTGGGCGAGTTTGACTGCGTCCTGAGTGTCTGCGAGGCCTCCCCTGTCTTTACCTGTGCCGACGGTGAGCCGAATGTCGACGAAATGCTGATGCTCTCCGACATGGTACGCGCGTACGAGCTGTGGCCGCCAACAGACGCCGCAGGGCTACCGAAAACGCTCTTGACAGCCAGCGATTCGGAAATGCTCCTGTGGAACGAGCGGGGCGCGTCAGAGCTTGCGTCATTTGCCGCCTCTGCCGGAATAAAGAGCAGGTTGCCGTCCATTGCAAGAATTGCAGTCGCACCAAACACCGCCGCAAGCAGGTACAGCGCAAGCCGTACGGTAGAGCTGCCTCCAAGGCCGGCGATGCTAGTGCCCCTATGTTCCATCCTCAACCCTACTAGTGACGCGCATACAGCCAAAGCTAGGCGGTATACGTCATCATATAGGTTAGATCTATCTAGGCATAGTATTAAAATGTTTCTGTAAATCTTGATTTAAATCATATACACGCTAAGGTTGGGAAAAGCGCCTGCCGATCTCACTGCATGAGTATGGCGCGCCGCAAAGCCAGCTGGTGAACTACCATTTATATAGTCAGAAGCACCAGCTGCCGCCGATAATCAACGAATGCCCACAGAACGTGTGGTTTTGGACAGCGACCTGCGGTACCTTGACGGAAAAGGCAACCTCCTGAAGAGCAGGGCAGAGCTATCGGTGGCAAGGATGCTTGCCTTTCTGGGCCACGACTACAGGTACAACGCAGCCGTGACGCTGCCGGGCGGCGAGCGCCTCCCAGTTGATTTTGCAGTAGGCGACAGGTTCATAGAGGTCATCGACTCGGAGGCCGACGAGTCAAGGTTTAGGCGCATAAAGGACGCCATGCCGGCGCTTGACATCATCGCGATAGGCCACTCCAAGTTTGCAAGCAAGGTAGAGGAGATGGACTCGGTCTTTCTCTACGACGAGCCGCAAAAGGCGCAGACGGGCTCGATATTCATAGAGGACCCGTCGCTTGCGTTTGACTACGCGCACATACTGCCGCTTGTGGAAAAGTGCTCGGTGCTGCACGGCCACACGTCGACTGTGATGGTAGAGATAATCGGCACCATGAAGAACAACCTCGTAATCGACTTTGGCGACGCCAAGCGCATAATCAAGGACACGCTCAACGCAATAGACCACAAGTTCTTCATCAACAAAAAATACCTGCAAAAAGAAGACGACCTGCACTACTACGTGGCGTTTGAGGGCCCGCGGGGCTACTTTAGCCTGCAGCTGCCCAAGATGACCACGTACATGATGTCCGGCGAGGCCACTGTAGAGAACCTGTCGACTGAGATAATCAAGCTCTTGGCGCCGCGCATGCCTCCAAACGTGGAGGCGATTGGCGTCTACATCTATGAAGGCGTGAACAAGGGCGCGCACATCATCGCAGGCGTGAAGAAGGACTAGATGGAAAAAGCCCTGGTAATGCTGTCAGGGGGCCTGGACTCGGCCACCTGCCTGTACTGGGCGAAAAAGCGCTACGACACTTCTGCCATCACGTTCAACTATTTCGGCAGGCTGGAAAATGAAAAGCGTGCAACTGCAAGGCTTGCCCGCGCAGCCGGGGTCAGGGTAATCGAGATAGACGTGCCGTTTGTGAGAGAGGCCGCGGACGCCGGCGACGGGTTTTCCGACGCGGACCTGAAAAAGTCGGCATATGTGCCTGCAAGGAACATGATGTTTTATTCGATAGCCGCACACCACGCCGAATACCTGGGCGCAAGGTGGATAGTGGGCGGCCACAACGTGCACGACGCGTCGTTCTTCAAGGACGCATCCAAGGACTATATCGACAAGCTGAACGCGCTATTCCGCGAGGCGTGCCTTTCGTGCGACGGGCAGGGCTACCAGATAGTCCTGCCCCTTGCTGACATGAACAGAGTACACATCATCGGGCTTGCGAGGGAACTGCAGGTCCCAATAGAGCTGACATGGAGCTGCCACGCAGAAGGCGACAGGCACTGCGGCAGGTGCTATTCTTGCAAGCAGAGGCTCGAGGCGTTTGCGGCGCTTGGAGTGCCCGATCCTGTTTTTGCGCTCTAGTACAGCCTCTCTTCCATGTCGCCTCTCAGCGTGACGTTGCTCAGGTAGACCGTGTCAAAGTTGCCGACGCCGGTCCTGATCTGCATCTCCTCGCCGAGTCTTTCTACGATTCCAAACCCGGTCACGATCCCGCCGAGGCCCAGCCCTACGAACATGCCCTCCATGGACGACCTGAAAATGCGCAGGGCTCGTAAAATCCGTATTGGTCTTGCCCTGTACACGAATTTGATTCTACCAGTTTGCACGCGTGTAGTTCCCTCTCCGACATGGCGCATGAACTGGTCCATCCTCCGGCCGACCCTGTCTGACCGCGTCTTGACGGCCTGGCTGCTTGACTGTGCCTGCAGGAAAAGCCGCCTCCCGCGCGCAAGCGCCGGAACAGGCCTGCCGACGCACACGACGACGTTTGGGGCAAGCCCCCTTGCAAGCATCCGCTTGTAAGCCGCGCCGCCGTCTGCAACGTATCCGTCGGTGTTGATTATATGCAGACGAGAGAGTTTTTTTGTCCGCGCAAGGATGGACTTGATTGCTTTTGCCACCAGACTCTCAGAGCCCGCCGGCGTCACGCTCCCTACAAACTCGTAGTACCCGGCTTGGACGTCACGGAGGTCTGCCACCTGTCCCCGTACAACGGCTGCTCCTATCGCCGCCGGCGGCGCAAGGTCTCCCTGCCCCATGTCGCCGTCTATGACGCACGGGAATATCCCGCGCTCTATCGCCATGTTTGCGATGTACGTCGCCAGCGTTGACTTGCCGGTGTCGGTGGCACCCACGAGCATGACAGCAAGGCGCCGGCCGGACATGTCAAGTATCCGGTCGACTAGGCCGGCCCACATGGCAGTCCCGGCCCTTGAAGGGTCGGCTTCCCAGCTCTCGCCTCCTTCCAGCTCAAGCGTACATCCAGGTCCAAGCTCAAATGGCAGGGCCTTGCCTGCCCTGACCTGCACCGTCCTACCAGAGATATCCATCCCGAGCAGCCGGCAGGCGCCGTCCACGCGCACCGTCGCCGGCCCGCGCACCATCGTGACCCTCACGAGGATGGTTTCACGCCGGCCGAAAATAACCTTGCCCCGCGGCAAAGGTTTATTTCCCTACCTCATGCGAACGCAGCTACAATTGTCGGCCTCGGCTGACCGCGGGCAGCCGTCCCCTGTAGGCGGCCAGCAGCTAGTGCGCACGCTTGGGCTCACCGACGTCGTCATGGTGGGAATAGCCGGCATGATAGGCGGGGCCATATTTGTCCTGGTCGGGCCGGCCATAGGGCTTGCGGGGAGCGCCGTGATCATAGTCTTTGTGATAAACGGCGTCATCACGCTTTTCACCGCGATGGTCTACGCGGAGCTGGGCTCGGCCATGCCGGAGGCCGGCGGCGGGTACCAGTGGATACGGCAGGGCCTCCCCAGGCCGAACGCCTTCATAAGCGGCTGGATGGCTTGGTTTGCCCACATAGTGGCGGGCAGCCTCTACGCGGTAGGCTTTGGGGCGTTTGCCTACAGCCTGTTCCAGATGTCCGGCGTCCTGCCCGACCAGCCGCTGCTCGGGCTTTTCCCGTACGACAAGCTGATCGCCGTTGCTTCGGTGGCGGCGTTCACCTACGTAAACGTCAAGGGCACGTCGGAGACGGGCAGGACCGGGACTATCGTGACGTTTGTGCAGCTTGGCGCCATAGTTGTGATACTCGGGTTCGGCTTCTGGGCCCTGCAGTTCAACCCCGGCTGGGAGGCCGAGTTTGCGAATCAGATGCTGCCCCTTGGGCTGACGGGGCTCGTGGCTGCCATGGGCCTGACGTTCATCGCGTTTGAGGGATATGAGATAGTAGTGCAGGCCGGAGAGGAGGTCAAGAACCCTAGGCGCAACATACCAAGAGCCATATTCGTCTCCCTCGGCGTGGTGGTAACGCTCTACTGCTTGATGGCATTCATAGCGATAGCCGCTACGCAGGCGCCGTCGGGCGAGCCGGCCTGGCAGTTCATAGGCAGAAACGGAGAGCTTGGAATAGCCGGGGCAGTCGACCTGTTCATGCCCTACGGCGCATACGTGGTGCTTGCAGGCGGCATAGTCTCGACGCTCGCGGCCCTGAACGCGACTGCGTTTTCGTCTTCCCGCGTCGCGCTTGCCATGGGGCGCAACTACAACCTCCCCCACGCGCTCTCGTCGATACACCCGGTCAACAGGACGCCACACGTCGCGGCCGTCGTGTCTGGTATCATCATGGCAGCCATGGCCTACGCGCTGCCGCTTGCAGACATTGCCATTGCAGCAGGCGTGGTCTTTTTGCTCCTGTTCACCCAGGTCAACATAGCGGCGATAACGATCAGGCGGATCTACGGCGACAAGCTCGTTTACGGCTACAAGGTGCCGCTGTTTCCAGCCATCCCGGTGATAGGGATAATTCTGAAGCTGGGGCTTGCCGTATACCTGCTTGTCACGCAGCCACTGAGCTGGGGCATCACCGCGCTCTGGATACTGGTCGGGTTCGTGCTTTACAGGATGTACACTTTCAAAAGGGAGGTCGAGCATTATGCGCCCCTCGTCGCAACGGAGGGTCCTGCGGCCAGGATGGGATACAGGATACTCGTGCTCTTTAGCCCCGAGAACCCCGACAGGCTTGCAAGGTACGCAATGAGGGCCGCAAGGGAGCGCGAAGGCGAGGTTGACTTTCTGCGCGTGATAACCGTGCCCATGCAGACGCCGCTTTCTGCCGGAGCGGCCTTTGCCGAGGGCTCGAAGAAGGGGTTTGAGGCGCTCGAAGAGATGTTTGCCAGAAAAGGCGTTCCAAGCCGTTACCTGGTCAGGATATCTCACGACCCCACGGAAGCGATACTTGCGACAATAGCGGAGCAGAAGATCGACCTCCTGATGGCTGACCTGGAACTCGTGGTAAGGAACCGCAAGCTGCTTGCGCTTGCGACGTGCGACGTTCTTGCGATCAAGTCCGACGACGAGGATCTTGCGCTTGAAAAGGAGGATGCTATGCCGGAGAAGAAGAATCTGGTAGTAGTCTACGACGGAGGCGATCACGCGAACCTAGTGCTCAAGGTGACAAGCTGGCTCGAGCACACAGGCAGATTCAACGTGGAGCTGCTGGCGCTTGGTAAGAAAGAGACCGACGCTGATGGCAGCATCGCCATGAGGCCGGATTACCTGACGCAGCTAGGGATAGGCATGGGCGAGGTCAGGCTCCCGGCCGGAGTGCACGAAGCTGCAGCAGTGCTGTATGGCGCAATAGACTCGCGCAGGCCGGACCTGGTCGTGTTGGGCGCGGGCGTAGGCAAGCTCGGCGTCTTTGACTCCCCGCCGCTCCTGCAGATGCTGAGGCAGCTCCAGTGCCCCGTCATAGTCTCCAGAGACTTTGGCATTCCCGGAGTCAGGAAGGCCGAGTCGCTTTTCAGAAAGGCGTTTGGGAAATAAAATGTTGTAGAAATAAGCGGCGTGGCGTCTTTCCAGAGCACAGCGCTAGTTGGGCTTGGGGCAGCCTTCCATCGGCCAGATGAAAATGTCTTTTCCGGGCAGCTGCCACAGCTCGTTTGCGTAAAGCGACGTGTCGTCTATGTGGCAGCGCTCGCACATGTTGACCATAAGCTTGTCAGTCGGCCTGCCTATCAGCGTCAGGAACTCCTTTGCGTATTCGACTGCCTTTGCGTCCATGTCGTCGGGAACCTGTGAAGCGTTGGACTTGTCTGTCGGGATAAAAACATCGAAGTGGAGCCTGCCTCCTTCGGCGTATGTGTTGTACACCACGACCTTCTTGCGTCCTCCGTGATACGGCTCGAGTTGCATGAAAAGGCTTCAATGACAAGGGCTTTTAATTTTTGCTCCCTTGTGCGCAGACGGGGTCGCCAACCCACCAAGGATTGACATGACCGATTTTATATATTAGCATGCGGTATGAGCCACGTTGAGCTCGCGGCCCGGCAGGCTCCCGGCAGGTTTTTCCGCTCGCAGCCCCGGAGGAAAAGCGCATGGAGGTTGACAGAGGCAGGGCACTTGAAGGCATACAGAGGACCTTGAAGGGCCTGCTATTCACAGAGACGGAGGTCTTTTACTTCCACATGCAGAACCTGGGCGTAGGTCGTGACGAGATTCTGGACAAGCCGGAGCAGTTTGCAAGGACCATCCACGACATATTCGGAAGGGGCTCGCCCCTAGTCGAGAAGGCGATAATATCAGAGATATCAAAGGAGCTGGGCGTCGAGGCCAAGGCAGACCTCGTCGAGATGATAAGGTCGCTCAAGAAGGGAGAGAGATGAAGGGCCCCGAGCAGATGCGCGACGACAGCACGCTTGCGTTTCTGGCATCGTACGCCGGCAAGTCAAAGGAGCCGATAAGCCCCGTGTTCCGGCACGGAACTGGCGTTGTCTACGAGATAGACGGCGTCGACCTCTCTGTTGAAAGGATAAAGGCCTACGAGCAGGAAAAGCTCCTGTCCGTAGCCGGCGCAAAGCCCTTCCCGGCGTGCCAGAGGTGTGCAAGCCTGCTTCTTTCGGTACAGTTGAACTGCCCCGACTGCAAGAAGCAGTCGCTTGCAAGGTCGGAGATAATGATACACTACGAGTGTGAGTATTCAGGGCCGGTCGAGGAGTTCGTGTCGCAGAAGGACTCCGAGTACGTCTGCCCCAAGTGCTCAAAGACCCTAAAGCGCGTCGGCATCGAGTACGGCAAACCAGGCATCGGCTTCAAGTGCCGCGACTGCGGGCGCGTCTTCCAGTACCCGCTGGTCAACATCGCCTGCAGCAACGGCCATCTTTCAAAGCTTGACGAGCTTGACCTGAGGCCCTTCCCCGTCTACAGGATAAATGAGGAGATCCAGGGCTTTGCAGACCTGGCAGGATATTTCATTTCCATCCAGAAGGCCCTCCTCAGGTCGAACGTCGAGGCTGAGGTGCTTGCCCGCGTTCGGGGACAGAGCGGCGTTGTGCACATAATACCCCTCGTCGTCAGGACCGCGAAGGCTCAGGCGGTGGTCGACTTCATCCTGAACGAGGCCGGCTCTGACGCCAAGGTTCTGCAGAAGATGCTGAGGAGCGCGGACTTGGGCCAGTTTGTTGCCCTGCTCTTTGTGCCGGCGCCACTTGTCGGCCAGCTTTCCGGCATGGTCAACCCGGAAAAGATAAGGCTACTGGCAATCCCGGGCAACGACCCGGAAGCGGTCGCCCACGAGGTCGCAAGGGTTGTCGGTTAAGAGGGCAGGCATTTTCTTTGCCGGCATGGCAGGGCTGGCGCTTGCCGCGTTCCTGTTTCCGTCCGCGTTCGTGTTCTGGCTGGTCGCCGCGATAACTGCCATCTACACGATTTGGGGCGCATATCACCTGATAGTTACGCTCTCCGGCCTGAAACCGCCGATGAATCCGGGCGCAACGCTTGACGAGTACCCCAAGATATCAGTGATAATACCTGCAAGAAACGAGCCGATACTTGGCCGGACAATCGAGGCGTGCCTGAACCACGTCGATTATCCGGAAGGCAAGAAGGAGATAGTGGTCGTTGCAGACGATGAGGGCGGCGAGCGCATAGCGCTGTGGTACCAGCAAAAGCACCCGGAGATTGTCAAGCTGCTCGCCCGCAGGCAGTTCTTCCCCACCAAACCTTCTGCACTAAACGATGCGATGAGGCTGTGCACCGGCGACATCGTAGTCGTCATGGACGTCGAGGACATACCCGACAGGGACGTCTTCAAAAAGGCCGCGACCGCGATGGAGAAGGGCAGCTACCAGGCCGTGCAGGTCATCCTGCACATTGGCAACACAGAGGACTCGTGGATATCAAAGGTGTTTGGGATGGAGTATTCCGGGTGGTTCCGTGTCATGCTCAACGGCAGGTTCAACATGGGGCTTTTTGCGCCGCTTGGGGGCACCGGCAACTACTTCAAGCGATCCGCGCTAAAGTACGTCGGCGGGTACGAGCCCACCAACCTTGCAGAAGACGCCGAGCTTGCAATCCGGCTCCGCATAGCAAGGTGGAATGTGGCAGTGATAGACGCAAGGCACTGGGAGGAGGCGCCCGTCACGTTCAACGCTTGGCTCAAGCAGAGGACAAGATGGTTCAGAGGCTGGATGCAGAGCTTCTGGAAGTATTCAAGCGTCATCTTCAAGCCCACTGTCGTGAGGAGGATGGGTCTGGCAGGTGTTTTCTCAACTTTTGTAATGTTGATAAGCCCGCTCATAGTGGTGCTGAACTGGATAGCGTACTCTGTGACTGCATACTGGGCACTTGAGAGCGCTGGCATCCTGCCGCAGGTTACAGCAGGCATGATCCCGTTCTGGAGCATCATCCCGCTCTGGTTCAACGCGCTCTACTACTACATCTGGATAAAGGGTGCCAAACTTGAGGGTATCAAGGTGGAGATGCCTAAGTATCTCCCACACATGTTCGTGTACATGCACGTGATGATGCCACTTGCAGCGCTGCGCGCGT
>CAYXFY010000030.1:10641-13916 GCA_964464395.1 uncultured Nitrososphaera sp. | reverse complement strand
GCTGCTTGCAAGCCTGTTGTCACGCGCTGTCTTGGCCTCTGCGTGGAACACGTACTCGCCGCTTGCAGGGAGCTCAACTTCCAGCCTCCAGGTCTTTGGCCTTTCCGGGTCTATTGCCATGGTCTCAGAGCGCGAGTAGACGACCTCACCTGCCATGTCTACTGCCCAGTACCGCATCAAGAATATCTGGTTGGTGCTGCTGTTCTCGGCGTCAAAGTCTACCCGGGCGGTGCGTATCCCGACAGGCAGGCTGCCGTGCATTGCGTTTGCGAGGTTGGCGTTTAGGGAGAGGCCCCCGGCACGCGGTGGCTCTCGTGCCTCCTGCGTGCGCCTGAGCGATTTGGTCGCCGAGTCTACCTTTGCTACAGCGCCCGCGATGTTTGCTTTCCGGACAAGCGACATGGTGCTGGCCGCGCCGGTCAGGCGCCTGAGCGTGAGCGTCAGCGCAGAAGGCGCCGAGTCTTTCTTCCTCATCAGCAGTATTGCCACCGCTGCAGCAGAAGCCCCGATTATGGCAGCTGCCACCGACAGGAGCGAGTATAGGTGTATCGACAGCCAGGGTATCTCGACCGTGAACTGCGTGGTGTTGAGCAGCTTGCCGTCAGGTATGGACCGCGCTTCCGCGACTATTGCAAACATTCCTGCAGAGCTGATCGGCACATCTATGGTGTATTCCTTCGTTTCCAGCGGGCCGACCTCTATATTCTGCGACGACTCAAACGCCCTCCTGCCCGTCTGGTCGTAGTACCAGAAGTTCAGCTGGAACGCCTCCTGGCTTGCGCCGGTGTTGGACACCAGCACCGCGAATATTGCCCGCGCAGTCTGCGGGAATATGCCCTCTTGCACTATGCCCTGCATGGCTATCGACACGCTGACGCCCTCGCTCACCTGGAAGGTCTGGTACGCGACAGGCCTTACAAATATGCCCAGCCTGTCCGCCACGGCTACGGTAAACGTCCTTCCGCCGAACTCCTCTATGACTTCGACCGGCAGCGTGTCCTGCGCTTCCCGCACCAGCAGCGAGTCAAATATATCGATCGTGCGTGCGATTGGTGCCGCCCTTCCCCCTCCCGTTGGCGTGGCAGGAGCCGTGCTTGCAGTTATTACGTATGTTGAGAAGTGGTCGAGGCGCGCAGTGTAGTTGTACAGGCCGTTTTCAGGCCCTGTCGGAGAGTCGATGTCAGTCACGTCTTCCCACTTTCCAGTCGCCTCGTTGAGCAGGCTTATGGCAAGTATTGGAACTCCGTTTGCGTCCCTGACCATTCCCTGCGCAGTCGCCCACGAATCCCTTATGCCAAACGAGAATGTCGGCTTGATTGCATAAAAGCTCGAATCAGAAGGCCTTTCGGCTCCGGCGAACGTGCCCTGCCACCTTACGTCAAGGTAGAACCTTGACTTGTCTTCAGGCACGGTGTCTGCTCCGGCAGGCTCTTTTGTGAGCATGCTGACTAGCATGGTAAAGTCTGTCGAGTCCACTGCAGGCGTGTACTGCAGGTCTACCCACGGTATTGGGTGCTCCACGCCGAGGGCAGCCATGACCGTGGCGTTGAGGTCTACTGGCACGGACACCGGGGTGTTGGCAGGTATCGACGATATGACCGGCGTTATCAGGCCGTTCTGCGCTGGCAGCTCCGGCGCAGGCGTCATGCCGACGCGGAACATCGGGATGACTATTGTCTTGTCACTCATATCAGTCGTGGCAAGCACGGAGGCAGTGTCGTATTTGGGCATGCTGGTCTGCGACAGTATCCATGATACGCCGCCTGATGCAGCGTAAGTGCCTGAAATGGACGGGGCAAGAAGAGGCTGCACCATGGCCGAGTCGGAAACCACCTGCAGTCGCGGCATCGTTATCGGGCTCCACGTTGCAGGCACCGAAGGCGGCGTGACCTTGAGGAAGGTGTTGGGCTTGTCCATCGTAGCCAGTGTGTCGGCCGGCTGCTTGCCAAACACGTTGCTAGCAGATATTGAGTCTGTCACAGAAACGGCGTCTGCAAGCTCTACCCGCAGGACAGCAAACACGTCGCCTAATGCTAGCGACTCGCCTAGGTGCAGCACCTGGTTGCACGAAAACGGCGTGCAGTCTCCAAGCGTAAACGACTCGGCAAACGTCCTGTTCCAGTGCACGGACACTTCTGTCAGCTGCTCGTTGACGCCTACGGAGTCGTTTATGAACACGCCCACGCCTGCCACCACTATCACCTCGTCTGTTATTGACAGCTCGTCTGCAGTGGCGCGCTGCTCAGGCGGCTTGGTGGCCTCTGTTATAGATATCGTTTCGTTTAGCGTGAATGCTGTGCGGATTGCGATGGCGTCGGCCACTGACAGCGAGTCGCTAACTGCGACCGGTATTGCCTTTGCCCTTCCAGCCTCGTCTGCGACTGACAGAGAGTCTGACAGCGGAACTGTGTAGGCGTTGATGACTGCCGCTTCGTCGTCAAGTGACAGCTCGTCTTCAATGGAGCGCGTTACTGCAGTGGAGATGGTGTCGGCCACATTGATTAGGTCAGTCATGGAACGGGTAACAGCAGTGGAGATGGTGTCGCCAAGTGACAGCGAGTCGTCTACCGTCCTTCCGGTGGAAGCAACCGCTGCGTCTGCAAGCGTCAGGTTGTCGGAGATAGCGCGCGAGACCGAGGTGGATACCGAGTCGGTGGGCAATAGCGAGTCCGAGACTGGATATGTGACAGATATCAAGCGAGCGATTGCGTCGGTAACGGCAAGCTCGTCTGAAATCGCGCGGGTCACGGAGCGCGAGATGGCGTCGCTGAGTGAGAGCAAGTCGTCCGTGCTGCGCGACACTGAACGACCCGCCACGTCTTCTATAGTCAGTTCGTCTGAAATCGAGCGCGAGATGGACATGGAGATTGAATCGTCCAGCACGACCGTGTCCTGCACCAACCTGGTTACCGAGCGCGAAACGGCATCTGTGACTGTAAGTGTGTCGCTCACGGACTTGGTCGGGCTGGCCGCCACGGAATCTGCAAGCGACAAGGTGTCGGCTATAGAGCGTGAGACTGAAATGGAGATTGCGTCTGTAAGCGAAACTGTGTCGGCGACGGAGCGGGTGACGGAAATGACTATGTCATCGGCTATGGTTACACTGTCGGCCGCAGAGCGCGTCGGAGAGACAGATATCGAGTCGTCGATGTTGACATCGTCTATAATTGCGCGCGCCGGCACCCTTGCTATCTCGTCTGCGACATTCAAGGCATCGGTTATCGAGCGCGAGGCGGACATTGAGATCGAATCGTCCAGCGCAATGCTGTCGGATA
>CAYXFY010000030.1:0-10627 GCA_964464395.1 uncultured Nitrososphaera sp. | reverse complement strand
GACTGAAGCAGAGATGGCGTCTGCAAACGAAACCGAGTCGCTGATTGAGCGCGAAGCCGTTCTGGCTGCGGCGTCTGTTATAGACAGTTCGTCAGTGATGGAGCGGGTTACTGACATGGAGATTGCGTCTGCTACAGATATGGTGTCTGAAACCGAGCGCGTGACCATGATTGAGATGGCGTCGGCGAGCGAGAGCGAGTCTGTTATGCTGCGCGAAAGCGATGCAACCACTTCATCGGTTATCGACAGCGAGTCAGCCACAGAGCGCGTGACTGACATTGATATGGCGTCGGCTAGCGCAAGGGCGTCTGCAACTGAACGCGTTACTGACATTGATATGGCGTCGGTAATTGACATGGTATCGTTCACGACGCGCCGGATCACCTTGGCCATCACTTCATCATCCAGATTCAGCGTGTCGGATATCGAGCGGGTTACTGACATTGATATGGCGTCGTTAAAGGTTACACTGTCAGAGACAGAACGCGTGACGTGCTTGGAGATGGCGTCAGTTATCAACAGCGAGTCGGCTATGAAGCGGGTCACGCGAGGTGTTATCGCGTCGGCTATGGAAACAGAGTCCGGGATGGAGCGGGAGACGCGTGTAGAGATGGCGTCGGCTATGGAAACTGTGTCTGCCACCTGTCTGTTGACTCTTGGCGTTATCGTGTCTGCAATATTGATTGTTTCAGAGGCGTCGCGGTCGTAGAACTGTACAAAGCTCCACGTAATTTCCCAGTCAAGCAGTACAGGCGAGCCGCCAGAGTAGGTGAGCGTTGCAAGCAGGTACAGCTCGTTGTAAGTGGTCGTGTTAAGGCCTGTTATGTCGATTGGGCCCGATGTAAAGCCGGCCGAGTTGCCTGCAAGCGCGCCGTCCGGCACAATCGTCGGCGTTCCGGAGTCGTTGTAGTACAGCTGGACAGATATGCTGCCGTTCGTCTCGTCCTCGGACCAGTCAAATGTGTCCCACGAAGTGGCGCCCGGGGCCCAGTCGAAATCGACTGCGGGAGAGCGGATAGTGCCAGTGTCAGCAGGTATTGGATATCTAATGATGACGATGCCGGAGCCGCCACCGCCACCTGTAGATGTAGAACCTCCGCCACCGCCACCTGTGTTTGCCGTACCGGCAGTACCTGTTGTTCCAGAGCCCCCTGCACCACCGCCACCTTGTCCGCCACTTCCTGCAACTCCGGGATCAGGAGAGGAAGCGCCTCCTCCGCCACCGCCACCAAACCAGCCAGCTGGAGAACCACCAACGGCTGCGAATTGAGGAAATTCCAATCCGATGCCGCCGTTGCCCCCTTTACTACTCTGTCCGTCTTGACCGGTTCCGCCCGCTCCTCCGCCACCACCTTGTCGTCCCGGGGCTACACCTCCGTTGTTAAATGATGTCCCGCCGGCGTTCCCAAATCCGCCGGAAGTCGATCCTGGTTGGTTGCCTGCACCACCTGCCTCTCCGGAGTATCCACTGCCGCCGCCACCGGAACCTCCAGCTGTTCCCGGGTTAGCATGGGGTCCAGCTCCACCACCACCGAGAGCTACAAGTGTATTAAATGAAGAATTGCCACCGCTACCGGAGGTTGTACTTGAAGTGCCCGTTGTTCCACCTGTTCCTACCACAACGTCATAAGAACCAGGACTAACTGCAAAAGAATCACTATATACTATTCCACCTGCTCCTCCACCGCCCCTCCCTGCGGTGCCTCCTGTTGCACCAGCGCCGCCACCGCCAACTACAAGCACTTCGATACTACCCATGCCAGACGTGACCACAAAAGAGAACGACCCCGTGCTCGTGAATCGGTGATATCTGTATCCACCGCTGTCTATTATCGTACCCCCGGTTGCCACAATTCTATTCAGTATTACCCCGCCAGAACCGTTCGTTGTCGTACCAGAGAGTGTACCTGTTATAAACTGGGCGTCCGTTGTCTGGAACCAGTCAGGGTTTGTCACAGAATCCTTGGTAAAAGACCATGTTCCACTCGACCAGTCTCCCCAGCCAACTCCTGCGTTTGCAGACGCGCGGACGCGCACATAGTATGTGGCCCCGTTTGTGGCTGGCAGGCTTGGCGACAGCCCGTCGGTCGTCAAGTTGTATTGTGTTCCCGACGAGTATGTGCCAGTGAAAGTCTGCGTGTATGCCGTGCCGCTGAAATCGGACGCGGTGTTCATCTCCAGCTGGAAGCGGTTGAAACTGGCTACGCTGGTGGCCGAAGCGCGGAATGTCGGCGTCGTCGTGTTCTCCCGGATGTTATTGAACGCTATCTGGTTGGAGCCGTCTGCAGGATGCAGGGTAGGTGCATCCGGCTGAGGATTGATAGTTATCTGTCCCGGCGAGTAGGCACTGACAGCTGTGGTCTCGCCGTCGTCGGCTATACCGTACACGTAGTAGCTTCCAGGTGTGACTCCCGCGGTGTCCCACTGGCATGTGACATTCGTGCCCTCGGGCGCTGTGGCGCATGTGCCGGAAATGGCCGTGCCGTCAAGACCGGTGTCGTCTGTGTCGTAGAAAAATGCCACAGTTGTCACACTGTCGGGGTCTGACAGGGTGTATGTGATATTGTAGGTGTCGCCAACAGTTACCGTGTCGCCCGTGCCGTCGGGTTGTGATATGGATAATGTTGGTTGGGCAGGAGGCGGTGGTCTCAGGGCTATTGTCATCATACCCTTCTGAGTTCCCGTACCTACAGTGACGCTGGTAGTCCCATAGGAGCCGGCAGTAGCCTTCTCGCCAGTAGCTATACCCAAGCCTCCACCGTTGCCTGCGGTTGCAGTGTTGTCTGTCCGCTCTGTAACACTGGTCAGGCTAGCATTGGACCACCCTGAAAAGTTGGTGGTGCTGCTGGCATCGGGCAGAGCTGTAGCAATTGCCATGACCACTAGGGTGTTGGCCACGGTCGTCGTGGCACCTGGTATTGAGCCGGTTGTGCCAGTACCAGTATCTACTCCGCCACTTGTAATGTCGAACGGGTTTCCTGACGTTATTACCCCACGGAACGCTAGAATGCGGGCAATTTGGTGGTTGCCAGAATCAGATATTGTGGGACCGGTCGTTCCACTGCCAGGGTATCGAGCCCAGAATACCGTGAGTCTTGTTGCAGCAGTGCCGGCTGCAGTGCCTGTCCCTTGTGGCGAATTGGTAACCTGAGTCCAAGTACCTGCAGAACCATTGGAAGTAACGCTGACGGCTTCATTCGCAGTCTCTATGAAAAGGAGTAAAACATCATTTGTTTGTAGACCCGATGGCAAACCCACCGTAACAGAGGCGATGCTGCTGGCTATCGTACCTGCGCCAACGTATGTTGGTATCGGGAATGGGTCAACGATGTGGTCAAATTCCACACTGCCGCCGACCACGTGAAGGTCAAAGGTGTCCTGCGACCCCTGCAGGTTCTTCAGGTAGACTTTGTTGTACTCGTTGCTGCCAACATATGCAAATTGAGCGACAAGCTCCGTGCCGTCTTTTTCATATACTTCGATTGCAGGGTTCCCCGAAACCACGCGCGGGAAAATGGAGATGTCCCTTGCGGACGTGATGCTCTGCTCAAAGGTCACCCGGACGTAGTGGCCTTCTGGTATCTCCCCGGTCCACACCCCATCCAGCTCGCCGGACTCGCCAGAAATGTCGGCCACAAGCCGCCTGTTAGAATCCAGATGGTAGGCAGCCGACAGATCTATTCTTGATTTTAGGTCTTGCATATATTCCTCTGCGGAAGATGGAGTTATTGCGAAAGCCGCAAATGAGAACACCGAGAATGAGATCACCAACACAACTGCATACTTTACAGGTACATTATTGGATGCCGAACGTGGTGTATGGTCTGGGCGGGCATGCTTCAGCACAAATAGCGCGATTAGCCTTTTCTGCACCCTGCCGCTCGAGATAGCGGGTTGCCTTGTAACCAGCACACCTATTGTCCCAAACAGGAATACCGCAGATATCGACGCGTTGACAAGAGCAGCATTTTGCTCGCTCTTTTGCATTGCAACGTACGCACTGTAGAGCTCTAGCTGGCGTAAAAACGCGCTACTATCGTCCGGCTCCGACGCGTCGCCGGCGCCCTCCATGTCCCCGGCAGGACCATCAGACCCGGAAGGTAGCGCGGCAAGCGCCTCCAGGTTGATATATTGTGTTGCATCAGTCACACTCCTGTCCATCAGGTCGCCCTTTTTCAGGCTCTTGAACGTCAGGTTTGCCCTCTCGTCGCCTCTCTGTCCTATCCCCGGCGAGTACTGCGCGTTTCTGGGCGTGGGCGCTGAAGCGGATGCGGTCTGCTGCACAGAGCTTGGAAACGTCGAAGTTATCGCAATGCTTTCGGACATTGCCCGCACATGTTGGGCCGGTGCGCCAGGGCTTCCAAACGCGGCGGTTACCGAAAGCGACTCGGAAATACCGCGCTGGAACGAGCTGTGCGCAAATGCAGGGACGGAATCAGTCTGCGCGTACGACTCTTCCGCGCCGGCGCCGTAGAGCGCAAGAGCGCAGACTATGGCAATAGCAGAGTAGAGCGCGGCCCTTGAAAGCAGGTTACCCTCCCAGACGGCCTCCAGGGCCATTCCAAACGGGAGGTTTGCTTTCAAGCAGTGACCATATCCACTATGTTACAGTCAGAGTTATCGTCCACGTAACTGTAAGGGTGTCGCCTGCAGCCTTTTGTATGTCGGCAAAGGTCTGTCGCGAAAGCATGTCGCCACTTGTAGCCGCATTGAACACGCCGCTTTCACGGAGCGTGCCTGTCCCCTGGCCGGGCAGGAACGTCACTGACAGTATCAATTTGTTTCCGCCGCTAGTAGTGTACGACGCCTGTGCGTCCTGCACCCTTGCCACCTCGGTGCCTAGATGCGTGTCAGTCGCTTGGACGCCAGTGCCGTCGGTGCCAATCGCTATGTAGTTGAACGGAGACGTCGGATTTATCGAGCCATCGTGTGGCGCTATCCTAGACGCCACCGCTTCCACACCCGTGTTCACTATCATGTTGTCAAAATGCCTCTCGTCTTTTACGTTGCCGAACTCGTCAAAGAGCACCATGTCGACCGTGCCCTTCAGGCGCAGGCCCTCAGAGGTCGCGCTGTTCGTCGCGACGCCGGCCATCAGCGGGAGCATCACGCCAAGGGCGAGCATGGAGACCCCTGCAAAAGCTACCTTCGGCATCCATCCACCGCCAATTCGCATGTCTATACCAACAGCAATGTATTATTTAAATCTATATTTAAATTTCCCGAAAGAGGACGGGTAAAGTAAAAAAAGACGAAAAGAAATCATCTTTTTCTGTGAAGGTCTACGCAGTGGCAGGGGGCGCCGGAGCGGCGGCGTTTGCAGCCTTTGTCGCGCTGGCGCAGGCACATGTCATCTTTGTTCCGTACTTTACGCCGGCAGTCTTGCAGGTCGAAGGGTTGCAGGAAGAGTACAACAACGGCGAGAGTGCAAGCTTTACTGTTAGCGTCAAGGGCTACGGCTCGAACTGCCACATGCTGCAGGTGGAGGTACTTGATGAAGAAGGCGAGCGCGCATCATATTACCGACGCGCTGACGACTGCAGGTTCATGACAATAGCGCACGGCCAGTACAATCTGACGCGGGCTTTTGACTACGACAGTTCTACAGTTCTTGGCAGGGGCGGGACCTACGAGCTTGACGTGCAGTTTGAAGATCTGATAGACGGCACCAAGGCGTCCGTCAAAAGGACTTTTGTAGTAAATCCATAAAAGTTCAAACCTAGACTAGCGCTCATGCCGCAGGCTTTTTATCGCTATGCGTCAAGATCATCCAGTTGTCACGTGGCGTTCTGATAGCAATCGTTGCAGGCATCATCGTCGCAGCAGTAGCAGCAGGTGTAATCGCGGCAACCTCCGGCGATCAGCAGGAAGGCCCTGAAAACGGCGACGCGCCCCAGGGAAGGCAGTTAACGCTTGACCTCAGCGAGAACCTGTCTTTGAGGGAAAACCCGTGAGATTTTTCGTTCGGCAAAGGTTATAAAGATTTAAATCTATATTCAAAAGGACTCAAGTGCAGAAAACGGACCTAAATAACCAGCCGAAGCGCAAGTGGCAGGATTATGCCTCAATCAAAGAAAACGTCATCGAACTTTTGAGGGAAAACCCCGAAGGCATGACCGGCGCCAAGATAGCCGAGGAGATAGGCATCACGCAGGGAGCAATGTCAAAGTACCTTTCCATGCTGCGGGTCGATGGCATAATCACCAGCCGCAGGGTCGGCGTCGCAAAGCTCTGGAAGCTGGTTCAAGACGCAGACAGGGCGGGGATGCTTGCAGACAGGATAGGCGAGGACGAGGAGGCCACCTTCAAAGATTATGCAGTTTCTCTGCTTGAAGAGAACAGCAAGCTCTACGAGGCCGACGGCAAGCGGGTGCTTGTCATGCCGACCAACATACTGTCCAACCTGTACAAGTACACCAAGTCCATACTCGGGACCCAGGTCCACGCGTTCTTTTACGAATGGGGCAGGGACTATGTCAGCGAGGTCGGCAAGTTTGTGGACGACATCGCAGAAAAAACTGAGACTGACTTTCTCCAGTCTTTCTTGTTGCTATGGAAGCTGAAGGGCTGGGGCAGGTTCGAGATAACAACTATGGAAAAAGACTCCATCGAAGTCGTGTGGTACGACTCGATAATGTCGGAGATAAAGGACAAGACACCAGTCGACGATTTTATTTCCGGCGCGCTGGGCGCCGCGGCGTCGCATGCGTTCGGCGGCAACTGGCGCTTTGCAGAAGCAGAGTGCATGGCGACCGGCGCCGCTCACTGCAGGTTCCGGGGAAGCAGGATAGCCCAAGATTTAAAGATAGATTTAAATAATATAGATTCTAATACTACGGCGTGAAAGAAGGCGGGCCCTCAGCTAATGATGGTACTTTCAGGATCGCAGGATTTGCGCTAAACCTGAAAAACGTCTGGGGCAAGCCCATGGGCTTTGTCCTTCTTGCTTTTGTAATAGGCGCCACGATATCTCAGGGTTCGTTTGCGTTTGCCGACGACTCGGCCACAAACCCATTTCGTGCAATCTGGGACGCCATAGGTGAGCTGCAGGTAAAGACCGACTCGCTCCAGGCGCAGATAGACGACCTGAAGACGCAGGGAACTACAGTGACTACGACGCAGGTGGTCAAGACTTCTGACGGTTCACTTTCTATCGACGTTTCAGGCGGCGAATCAGGCCAGACAATAATCACGTTTACCGTGCGCAACTTGGGCCCCGACAGCGCGGTCGGAGCCAAGCTTACGGCGTTCTACCAGCCTTCGCTTTTCCAGATCAACTTTGTGCAGGGAGCAGAATGCTCTGACGGTGCAAGAGGCATCATTGAATGTTACCTAGGCACGATTCCGGTCGGCTCTAATTCGATTGTAATGGTCGACGCTACTCCAAGGACTCTTGGTCAGGAGGCCAAAATCGTAGCCGACTTTTCATCTATAACAAGGGACGCCAACCCGGCCAACAATCACGCAGAAGTCGCATTCATTACCTCCAACCAGCCGTTTGTAGAGGAACAGACGCAGCCTGTCTTTGTGACAATACAGGCAGATAAGCCGTCGTACACATCCGACGAGACGATCAATCTGTCAGGAAGTGTGAGCCCGGTGATAGAAGGTCTTCCGGTCCTGATACAGATATTCAACCCCAACGGGGAAGCATACAGATTCGACCAGGTGTCCACAACATCCACAGGGACATACAGTTTTGCCTTTAACATAGGTGGAGATATTGGCTCGTCAGGGCAATACAGGATAGTGGTAAGCTACAATGGTGTAGCCGCGGAAACCACTTTAGCATTTTTGGGCGAACAGCCACAGGCTATAGTTCAAACAGGAGGAGGATCCGCTCAGGAACAAACCTCTCCGGAACAGGGAACAGATCAGCCAAGTGAATCCGAAGCGGCTGGCGAGCAGAGCGGTGCTAGAGATGGTTCCGCGGAGTCTGGCGAAGATACAAACACTGAAAGTTTAAGTGATTCGGGAACTGAAAGTTCCTCTGAAGCCGGCAACACGGGCTCGGAAGATGACGGTGCCGGCGATGCAGGCACCTCTGAAAGTTCCGGGGGTTCGGATAGTGCGGATGGAGGCTCTGAGGGTGGAAGTTCGAGCAGTGATTCGGGCACAACTGGCTGAGAACGTCAGCACGTAGTCTTCCCTATCACGTACTGGACATAGAGTGCAGCGATCCCCTTTGCCTCGCAAGAGCCGACATGATTCTGCACGGCACCGTCTTCAAATTTCAGAACGCTGTGCATGATGCTGTGAGGGTCAGTCGAGTGTGACAGACCCAAGGCGTGCCCCAGCTCGTGTGCCAGAGAATACTGAAGCATCCCCTGCTCGTGCATCCTGTTTGCCGCAAAGATCTCTACTTCAGAAGACAATATCTGCCCCTTGCCCTTGACTGCGTACAGCTTGGCCTTGCCAAGCTTGCCCTCAGGGTGCTCGTTGTCGGTAAGCGTAACCTTGATGTTCGCCTGGCTTGGGTCGTCGGTCACCGACAGAGTCGGCGCAGAGCCCTCAAACGAGGACAATAACACGTTCCACTCTGAGACCGTCGAGTTTGTGGAGTTGTTTATCAGATCCACCGCGCTTTTCACCGCCGCGCTGTCCACGCCGTCTGCTGCAGAAACGTAAACGAAAAGCGCGGGGCCGGCTTTCCAGTAGCCGTTTGTCCCTATCATATGCGGAGAATCGTCTGCTTCGATCTTCTCTTCTGCTCTGTCCAGAAACTCGACAGTTTCTAAATACGAGGTAACTTCAGTTGCTTGGACAAAAGGAAAGATACCCAAGAGTGGCACAAGAAGAAGCAACGGCCAAGCTCTGGGAATGCGCATCGCCTTTTTCATGGACCCGCGCATAATATTGTCTAGTTTGTTCAATTTTCTGAACAATTGATTGTTCATCTGTGCGAACAAGTTTATAAGAAACGGCTGTTATTCAGGGCTGTGTCTGAAGACCCGCTCGTGCAGGACCTGAAGGCGTTTGGCCTCGACGATGTCGAAGCGCAGACGTACGTCAGGCTGGCAAGGCTGGGCAAGGCCCGCGCAAGCTCACTCTCGACTGCGCTGAAGATAAACAGGACCACCACCTACAGGGTGCTTGAAAGGCTGAAGCAGTCTGGCATAGTGGAAAGCTCGCTTTCAAGGCCTGTGAGCTACATCGCAGTCGAGCCGAGAAAGGCGCTCCAGCTTTTGATAGACAGGCACAAGGCGGAGCTCAAGGCCGCCGAGACAAAGTTGCCGACGGTGCTTGAAAGGTTCACCAGGTTCTACATACCCGCGGAGGAGGCGGTGCCGACCAAGTTCAGCATATTTCAGGGGAGCGAGGAGATCCACAGGGCGATAACAAGGATGGCCAATTCTGCAGACAGCAAGATCTCGATGATAACGACGGTCAAGGACCTTGGCAAGATGTACTATTCGGGAGTCTACGAGGCTCTTTCGGCGGCAAAGACGCGCGGAGTCGCGGTCCAGATAGTGACAGAAGTTGCCGACGCGCCGGCGCTAGAAATAGTCAGAAACTACGACTTTGCGGAGGCCCGGCACAAGACCGAATCGAAAATGAAGATGGTGGTAAAGGATGAGGAGGAAGTCTTGATAACAGTTTCAAGCGGAGGAGAGGAGGAAGTGGCGCTTTGGACATATTCGCAGTCTTTTGCGTCTGCCATGCAGGCGATTGTCAACAACGAGTTTTTCACCGGGACAGAGCTTGCGTCAGTCGCCACGGCGCTTGCGACAGGCAAGCCGGCGGAGCTTGTCAGGATAATCACCGGCGAGCGAGAATACGCGGACAACCTGCTCTCCCTCCTTGCGTCGGCAAGGGCAGAGGTCTTTATCGGATTCAACTTTTACCCCACGTTCACATCGCCTGCAGCGCTTGAAATACTCAAGACGCTTGCCGAGAGGGGCGTCAAGGTGCGCGTCCTGTCGGCGCCCAGCGCCGACGAGATAGACGTCGTTAGGAAGCTCCAGGGCCCCATAGAGTTCAGGATCTCGGCGTTCCAGACTGACCTTCAGATAATGATAGTTGACGGGATGGAGATGCTGTTCTCAAACGCGCCGGTGCAGGGCAAGAGCTCAGGCCTCAACATACTGACAAACCTGACGGGCATGGTCACGTTTATGCACAAGATAATGGCCGACGTGTGGCTCGACTCGCGCGAGTACATGCTCCAGCTCGACCAGCTGCAGCAGTCCATAACGCTCAACAGCTGCACCAACACGGTCAAGGCCATGATGCAGCAGCATGGCATGGAGATAGAGGTGGGTACCAAGATACTCGGCAAGTCTGGCGTGCTTCACAAGTTTGACATCATTTCGAGAAGCACCAAGACGGGAAACAGGATAGCCGTGTCGTTTCTGGCGCACGCTGATGCCGAGTCGACGGGCACAAAGCTGATGGAGTCAAAGATAAAGCTCCTCGACTGCGAGCCAATAGAGCTGCTTATAGGGCTCCTGTCAAAAGAGGGAAGCGACGTGTCTGCTACCAAGCTCGCAAGGGCCGTCGGCTTGCCGATACTGCAGGCAAGCAACGCCGACGAGCTTGCTCAGCTCGTGTTCAGCGAAGTGGATAGGCGTTAGCGTCAAATAATTATCTTTCGATTTTGTTGCGTAACAAGAGGCAGTCAGACCGG
>CAYXFY010000029.1:0-14331 GCA_964464395.1 uncultured Nitrososphaera sp. | reverse complement strand
CCTGTCCTGACTAGGCGACGGGCCCTATCCCTACCGCCATGCCTGCATATTTATTCTAAGTCACTCTACTTCTTCCGATTCGTCGCTAGACTCGTCCTCTACCGGCACTTCAGCCTTCTTCTGGACTTTCCTCGCAAACACGAGGTAGGTGGTGTGCCCGATCATCCTCATAGACGGGCGTGTCATGCCCTCCCTTGCCTCCATCTGCCTTATCAAGAGTTCAATAGTTTCGACATCGACAAACCCGCTCTTCTTCAGCTCGGTCGCGGTCTTCTCTATCTGGTTTGCAGTCGGGCAGATGGCGACGAACGCGCCGCTTCCTTTGAGCGCGTCGTGGACTACGTCAAGAACAGTCCACGGATCGCCGAGGTCAACGATGGCAACGTCAGCGTCCCTGACATCAACGCCCTGATGCGGGTCGTGGTGGTTCAGCGTAACATGCTGTGCCACTCCGGCCTTCTCCAGATTGCGCTTGGCGATCTCCATAAAGTCAGGGTTGACGTCAAAAGTGTAGACGTGTCCTTCGGGCTTGACTATACTTGCAAAAAAGGTTGCAGTGGCGCCACTGCCGGTTCCAATCTCAAGGACTTTTGAACCATTTTTCATTCCAGTCCGCGCGGCAATAAAGCCCAAGTCCTTTGGATAGACGATCTGTGTCCTGCGTTCTGACTTCATGATAAAGTCGTGGATGGTAGGCTCTATCAAAAAGACGACCTTGCCCTCTGTCGTCCTTATCACCGACCCGTACTCCATGCCTATCGTGGCTCCAACATCAATGATGCCAAGGTGCGTGTGCATCTTTTTGTCCGGCGTCACCTTTGTGAGCCACTTTTTGCGCGACGTGTGGAAAAGGAGCACGTACGAGCCTTCCTCTATCTTCACAGAAAGGGTAGCAAGGAGGACAGGATAAAAATCAATCTAATGCATTCTGGCTCTAGTAGAAATCTGCACAAGGGTTAATTTTTGCAGGCCGTTTTTGAGAGCGATGTCGTGCAGGGGCCTTTGCAAGCGGCACCCCAGGTTCAGCCCCACAAGAAAGATAGACTATGCAAAGGGCATGAAGGTGTGCACCATATGCGACATGGCAGTCTTCGTGGACATGCCGGACAGCAAGTGCCCCTGCTGTAACAAGAACCTGCGCACGAGGCCGCAGTACCACGGCGAAAAGGGCAGGATTGCAAGGGAAGCGGTTTCCCGAAGGTCTACATCTTGTTGAGCGCAGTCACGCCGAGGAGCGACAGCGCGTTTTTCAGAGTTATCCCAAACGCCTTGACAAGCGCAAGCCGGGCAAGCATCCTGTCCTTGTCAGGCTCTTTTATGACGGGCACCTTTTCATAGAAAAGGCTGAACACGGTTGCTAGGTTGTACGAATAGCGCGCAAGCGCCTTTGGCGAGAGCGACTTGGCAGCGTCTTCCACCACGAGGTCGAGTTTGGCTATCTCTTTTATCAGCGCCTTCTCGGCCTCCTGGTCGAGCAGATCAAACCTTGCTTGAGACGGCGCCTCTACGCCGGCCTTTTCCAAGATGCGCTGCGACCTTGCGTACGCGTACTGCAGGTACGGCCCCGTGTCGCCTTCGAGGCTCATGGATTCCGTGATGTCAAATGTGATTATCTTGTCCAGGTCCTGCTTGACCATGTTGTAGCGGATGGCAGAAATGGCAATCTCTTCTGCTACCGACTCTAGCTGCTGTTCTGTAAAGTCAGGGTTTCTTGTCCTGACCTCTTCCTTTGCCTTTGCCTTCAGGTGATCTAGGACATAGTCGGCGCTTACGTAGATGCCCTTGCGGCCGGACATGTGCATGAACTGCCTCTCGCCAATGTCGATGCCAAGCGCCTTTGCCGTGTTGGCAGACAGTGTTACGGCCTCGTAGCCGAGGTGCTGGTAGTCGCCGCCTGTCCCTATCCTGCCCAGGACCTGCGAGATGATGCGCTGGAGGCGCGCCTGCCGCGAGTCGATTATCGTGACAACCCTGTCGGCACCGGAAAACATCTCGGCCTTGCCGCCTGCAAGCGTCGTCGCAAATAGTGTCGAGTCGTCCCACTGCCTGCCGTATTCGACATAGCTGAACGGGTCGCCGACGAGCCCGAGCTTCCATGCCGCGTACGGTATGTCCTTTGCCACGTAGGTCGCAGTGCCGTCGCTTCTTACAACGACCTTGTCCTCCTCGCCTTCTGCCTCTATCACCCAGCAGCCCTTGTTCTTGCCCTCTTCCTCAAATTTCACAAGACCTTCTTTCTTCAGGAGCTCAAAAGCCCGCTCCCACATCTTTGAGACGACTATCTGCGACTCGTAGTTCAGGATGTCATAGCGCGCCTTCAGGCGCCAGCAGGTGCGCAGCTGCTCGTCAAGCACACGCTTTGTGATCTCTGCCGCAAACTTGGCAATCTCCGACTTGCCTTCCTCGATTTCCTTCAGGACCACCTTGCGCTTTTCTGCAAGCGACGGGTCATTTTCGTACATCTGGTTTACCTTGACGTACACGTCGTCGCCGCAGTACTGGTCGAACTTGCGGCCTGCCGGCGGCTCTACTGGGAACCCTGCAAACTTGAACCCGATGACGATGTCGGCCACCTGCAGCCCCGAGTCGTCGACATAGTTGAGGACAGTCGTCCTGTGGTTTGTGGCCTTCATTATCCTGTAAAGCGTGTCGCCCAGGATCACGTTTCTCATGTGCCCGACGTGGAGCGCCTTGTTTGGGTTGACACTCGTGTGCTCTAGCACCATGCGCTTGTCCTGTCCTGCGTCCACGCGGCCGTAATCGTCCGGACTTGCAAGCACGCCTGCCAGAGTAGACATGGAAAGCGCCGCGTGGTTTGCAGAGAAGTTGACATATCCTGCAGGGTGCGGCTCTGCCGACAAGACGAGCGACCCCGGCTTTATCAGCGGTCTTATGAACTCCATGAGCTCCTGCGCGATTTTCGCCGGCGCCTTTTTCAGCTGCTTTGAAAGCGGAAACGCGACGTTGCACGTCAGGTCGCCAAACTCCTTCCTAGGAGGCTCGGAGACGTCAAACTGGACCGAGGGATAGCCGGCAGAAACAAGGCTGTCTGTCACAATCCTGCGCGTCTCTTCTACGAGCCTTCGGAAGGTCAAGCCCTTACCCCCAAGTAATTGAACGCTACGTGGTCTATGGCCTCAATCAGCCCTACGCCTTCCATGCCTGAGACCACATGCGACGCCTTTGCCTTGACCTGCTCGTCGGCGTGCCCGAGCGCCACGCTGTGACCGCAGATCTCAAACATCGTGATGTCTGTGTCGCTGTCGCCTATGGCGACAGTTTCTTCCGGTTCTGCCTTGAGTATCTTGAGTGCCTCCTTCAATCCGAGCGCCTTGTCCACCCCCTTTTCGTTAATGTGGAACGCGTACTTGCTGTCGTTAAGGTATAACGGCAGGCCGTGCTCGTCGAGTATCTTTTGGCCCTCTGTCAGGTCAAACGTCCTTAGCATAACCACCTCTGTCATCCTTGGAAACACGGGCTTTTCCTGCACGCCGTCGAGGCTCTTTTTCAAGAGTTCATACCCTTGCATGCACTTTTCCCTGCTTGCTAGAAGTTTGTGTTCCTGCGGCGCAAGGGTTATGGCGCCGCCGTTCTCGCCAACTGCAAGGCGCGTCGTCCCACCAAACACGGCAAGCACGAACGCCTCTATCGACGACCGGCCCGTCACGTAGATGACGCTGTAGCCGAGCCTGTCAAGGTAGCGCAGTTTTGCAAGCGCCTGTAGGCTAACTACCCCGCCCCCGTTCTCCGTCAGGGTGCCGTCGATGTCAACTGCAAAGACCTTGATGGCCAACCGCGAGTAGAGCTTTGTCTGAACGTTATAAGTGTAATTGGCTAGCGCGAGATGTCCATGGCAAGCGAGCCCTTCAGCAGCTCCTTGAACTTGGCGATGTCTTCGGTCGAGATTTCTGGTGTCATTGCGACCGTCGGCGGCTTGGACTGAAGTTCCACTACAGGTTTGGCGACCGGCTTTTTGGGCGCCCTCGTCCTCCTGTCTGTCAGCGATTTTTGCTTTTTGACCCGTATCTTGATCCTGAAGCCGTACTGGCCCTTGCTGCTCCACCTGCCCGTCTCGACCACGTCGCCGTAGCCCTGGAGCCTGTCGCCCTCGGCTGTCACGACCATAAAGTCGGTCCGCTCGCCTTCCTGTATCGACGAGATCTTTTCGTAAAAGTGCTGCCAGTCGAGCGGGTTTGTGACAAGCGCCTGCACCGTGAGCAGGTCGCCCACGCTGACTTCTTTGATGTAGCTTGAGAGGATTTCGATGTTACAAAACTTGGCGTACACGTTAGCTATAGCGCGGGCTGTGCATAAATAATTTTTGGAACACATGACAGTATCTTTTCAACGTATCATTATTACTCTAACAGATTTTGCAGATATTACAATAATATTGAATAGATTTCAGAAATCCTAGCCTAGGGCGAACTCGGCCATTGTCCCCTCGGTTACGCCGCGCTTTTCCGCAAATCCTGCCACCGTCTCTAGGACGTACTTGGCATCCTGGTCGGGCTTGTACGACGGGCAGTCAAGAGGCGTGCACGGCTGTAGGTTGTGCTCTATGTGGACCACTGTCTTGTCAGAGTCAAGCCAGATGATGTCTATAGGGAACTTCATGCCGTGCATCCAGAACGAGTGCTGACCTTCGTTGTCGAACAGAAATAACATCGCCTCGCCTTCGTCCATGCTGTCGCGCACTCCAAGGCCCAGGCTCTTTTTTTCCTGCGTGTCTGCAATGTCTGCAAGCAGCCCCACGCCGGCGATGTAGACGACTGTCTGGTCGTAGCCTTCAAGCCCGCCTTCCTTCAACACCGGCACGGGGTCGCCGGACACCACCGTGTACGCCGGGTAAAAGTATAGCACTGCCGTCACGATGGCTGCAGCCGCTGCTCCGAGCCCGATTGCGATGGCAAGGCGCATGTTGCGTAATTGCAGTTTTCCGTATTTATGCTATCGGGGTCGAAAGGCGCAGGTGGACCAGCTGCGGGCTGGACTTGCTCTGCATTATCTTGGGCTCGTTGCCTGCCTTGCGGAAATATGACGCTAACACCACTGCCCAAGGGAGGACGTGCTTTCCCTCCGCCCTTGCGTGCAGGCTCAGGATGTTGTTGCTCCTGTCGTGCTTTAGCCCGCCGGCGCAGCTTATCTTTAGCGCCGAGTCAACGAGCTCGAGCATTTCAGACGCGCTGAGGTTTGCAAGCTTTATCCCGTATTTCCTGTCCATTATTTCTAAAAGGCCGGTGGACGGGTCCTCGCTGTTGACGGCATATTCCAGCATGTGCGACGCAAGCCCGTTTTCCACGGCGCGTGCAAGCTCGAGTGCCTTTGCCGCGACTGCGGGCTCGGACTCGAGGACATGTCTGACCTCTGTCGCCCGGTTCCAGGCCTCCTCAAAGCCCTTGCTCTGCAGCCCCGCGTAGGCGTCAAGAGACGCGAACAGCGCGGCCTTGCCGTTGCTAGAATCGATGGAGACCATGTTCGTCGAGTCGATTATCATGACGTTAGAGTGCACGTCGCCCATGCGGAGCTCTATTCCGTCCGGCAGAGAGAACAGCCCCTCGCTCCCGACGCACTGGGCGCCGGCGATGAGCCTGATGCGCGCGCCGTTTGTGGCGGCCTTTACTAGCTGGCTCCTGCATTGCGAAAGCAGCCTCAGCCCCCACACGTCGATGGTGCCTGTAATCGACGAGCGGGCGCCTGCTATGAGGCTTGCCACCTTTGACAGCGCCGAGTCGGCGTCAAGTATGAAATAACGTCGCTCCTCGGAACCCTTGGGCCTCTGTCCCTCGTCGCTCAGCTTTTGCAGGCGCTCGACTATCTTGCGCATGTTCTTGACCCTGCGCTCGTGAAGGTCGACTATCTCGCCAAACGCCTCCTCCGGAGGTATGGCGCTGCAGATGAGCGGCTTTTGCTTTGACACGACTGCAAGCCTCTTCTTCTCGAGCTTTTTCACGGTCTGGTAGACCTTGGTCCTCGGGAGGTTGGCATAGTATGCAAGGTCGCTTGCGGCAAGCGAGCCCCTGCCAAGCATGGTAAGGTAGGCCCGCGCCTCGTATTTTGACAGGCCGAACTCCTCGAGGCTCGAAGGAAGATCATTATTTTCAATACCGTCGACTGGCATCTGTCAGACAATCTGGCAGTCTGAAGGTAAAACGGATTGTCAAACATATTGGGCCGAAGTTTGAAAAAATGTCAAGCTGTTACCGTCTGTAGATGTTACCGCGGTGACAAAACTTTCCGGCACACGGGTCGTATTATCCATGGCGCACAGATTCATGTCGTAATGACATCAAGATGGGTAAAATCAGAGTCAGTGGTTAACGAGGATTCCCCGATACCCAGGCCGGGCGGCCCACTGAGGCCGAGGCTTGAGGCCGTCCAGAAGAGGATAGAAGGTCAGGTGACAAAGCTGGAGGCGCTGCACGCAAGCATGAAGGAAAAGGACGCCGAGACGTTCCGCAAGCTGGTGGACTCGATAAAGGAGAACAACGTGCAGTATTCCACGGTGCTTTCGTCTGAACTATCAACTGCAAGGCAGGTCAGCCGCGTCGTCTCGACTGCAAAAGTCGCGCTTGAAAAGATACAGGCGAAGCTGGGCTCTGCTTCAGACTTTGGCGACCTCGTGATCGTGCTCAGCCCGGCGATGTCCGTCGTAAAGAACGTGCGCTCGTCGCTTGTCCCGTTCGTGTCAGAGATGGAGTCGGACCTCGGCGTGATTGCCGAACTGCTTTCGGGCATACTCGTCGACGCAGGGCAGGTGGGCGGTTACACTATCAACTTCGAGACTGCAAACGAGGAGGCGGCAAGGCTCGTCGAAGAGGCCTCCGCCGCTGTTGAACAGGCGATGAAGGAGGAGTTCCCCGGCATCCCGGACCTACCTCTTGTGCCAAAAGCTGCCTAGCCGGTTCGTGGCTGTCCCGGCTGGGCAGCCCGGTCACCCCGGGTAGGCAAATAGCCCAACATCTTTTAACACAGCCTCTTTTCGTGGCGTTTGCGCGCTGATGGTAGGCATTGCTGTTTCGCAGAGACACCGCCAGCCTGAGGGAGAGGGCGCAGCTAGCGCTTGCTAGCATCCAGCGAAACGCCTATGCCATGAGCATCCTGAGGTCGAGGCTCGAGTCCCGCGTGGGCGCAAGCGCCGGCGACGGCAGGCAGGAGCTTGAAAGGGTGCTCGAGCTTGTGAAAAATGGCGAGTCCATACTGACAGAGATGTCAGGCAAGATGGAAGCGGCAAAATACCTTGAAGAGTTTATCACGATAATCGACTCTGCAGCCGGCTCGGTGGGCGAGATAAGGGACGACATCGAAAAGATGGTGCCGATAGCCGAGAGCGCGCTTGCAGAGATACACGAGGCCGTTTCAAGGATATCAGGCGGCCACTACCCGGGCGCGCCGCCGACAAGTGCCGAGCTGCAGCGACTGATAATGGAAGAGGCAGAGCAAGTCGCAAAAGCGGCCGAGGCAAAGGCGCCTGATCCTGTTCCGGAGATTGTTCCGGAAAAATCCGATGAGCGCGAGGCCGAGCCGGCGTAGGGTGCAAACGTTTTTCTTGCTTTGGCAAGAAAGATTTACACCCGGGTAATTCAAACGGGGCACCAATTTCTGCTTGAGCAGTAGTTTATGAGTCTCGCACCCCAGGAACTTGAAAATAGCGCTAGCAAGTACGCAGCCGAGGCGATCAGGCTTGACTCCCAGGGCTCTCGGGGCATGGCCATCCAGTCGTACCAGAAGGCCATCGAGGCGCTGGTGAAGCTGGTCCAGATCTACCCGGATTACAAGCTAAACAAGGTCTACATGGAAAGGGCAAGCGCCTACCAGAACAGGATAAAGGCGCTCCAGATGTCCCACGGCCTTGAAGACGACAGGCCGGCACCAATCGAGAGCAGGCCCGAGCCGGCAAACGGCAACGGCAAGAGCCACCCCCACCCCAAGCAGTCCAACGTCGAGACGCTCAAGGCGGATTTCGACGACCTTGTCATGAAGGACAAGCCGAAAGTAAGCTGGGACGAGGTGATAGGGCTCGAGGACGCCAAGAGGGCAATCAGAGAGTCTATTGTTTATCCGATGAAGAGGCCGGACCTGTTCCCGCTCGGCTGGCCCCGCGGGATACTGCTGTACGGCCCGCCTGGATGCGGCAAGACGCTCCTTGCAGCTGCTGCAGCCGCTGAAATAGACGGCTACTTCATCAACGTCGACGCGGCGTCGATGATGAGCAAGTGGCTCGGCGAGGCAGAGAAGAACATATCCAAGCTGTTCAGCATGGCCCGCAAGCTCAACGATAGCGAGGGCGTGCCGGTGTTGCTCTTCATAGACGAGATCGATTCGCTGCTGGGCACCAGGAACAGCGAGGTCGGCGGCGAGGTCAGGGTCAAGAACCAGTTCCTGACAGAGATGGACGGCATAAACGGCAAGTCAAAAGAGTCGCAGCTCTACGTCATCGGCGCGACAAACAAGCCGTGGAGCCTCGAAGCAGGATTCCTGCGCAGGTTCCAGAAGAGGATCTATGTCACTCTGCCGGACAACGCGTCCCGCGACAACCTGTTCACTCAATATACACGGCCGCTCAACACCGAGGGCAACCTGAAGATAGAGGAGCTTGCCAAGATAACGGAAGGCTACAGCGCAAGCGACATCAAGGACATCTGCCAGTCGGTGCAGCTGCGCGTCGTCAACGAATTGTTCGAGAGCGGCAGGGCGATGGAGATGGGCACGAACCCGCGCGCAATTGGCACTGGCGACTTTAAGGAGATACTGAAAATCCGCAAGCCTTCAGTCAGCGTGGACATGATCCGCGCCTACATGCGCTGGAGCGACCAGTTTAAGGCGCTGTAGCGCTACTTTTCTTCCTTGTAGCGCTGAATCGCTTCGCTTATCTTCTTTTTCGCAGACTCTTTGTTCTCCCAGCCTGCGACCTTGACGTATTTCCCCTTTTCAAGCTCCTTGTAGTGCTCGAAAAAGTGTTTTATCTGGTCCTTGATGTGCGCCGGCACGCTGTCAATATCTTTCACGTCTGAAAACGATGGGTCGACCTTTGCCACGGGGACTGCCACGACCTTGGCGTCCTGCCCCTCCTCGTCCTCTGTTATCAGTACGCCTACCGGGTTTGCCTTTATGACTGCCGCCGGGACCACAGGGTCGTTTCCAAGCACCAGAACGTCGACAGGGTCGCCGTCCTTTTCCTTTGTCTGCGGCACGAATCCATAGTTGCACGGGTAAAACATGGCGGTGAACAGCTTGCGGTCCACGAAGACCGCGCCCGACTCTTCGTCGATCTCGTACTTGATGTTGCTTCCCTTCGGGATCTCGATAACGACGTTGATTTCTTCCGGCGGGTTCTTGCCGGCCTTGAGAGTGTCTACGAGCGCCAATTTGACCGGGATTAACGCTGACTGCTAAAGATATAATCCTATTGGAGCGCTACAGCCTGCATTCCTTGTTTACCCAAAGCCTGCACCTTGTGCCGTGGTGGCGCCAGCTCCCGTTAACAAAGTATTCCAGATGTTTGATGCCGTCGCGGTCTGTGACTGTCCACTCCTGGCCGTTCTTTGGCGCTCCCGAACCTATCAGTTTGGGCGAGTCTCTCGAATACAAGGTTACGCCACGCTCCCCGTTTCCTTGAGCATGACGCCCAAGCACGGCTCGCAGTATCTCTCAAGAACTGAAATGTCGTTGCCCACGTCAAAAATCGCTTCTTTGGTAGCTGGTTGATCGCAATCCCTGCACTTTTTCTGCTTGCCGGAAGGCGAGGCGGTAAGCCTTCTAACGGATAAGAACCGCTTGTTCATCATTACGTAGTAGGAGCGTACCCATAAGAACGTACGGAATCAGGTTTCCAACCAAAAATTTAAACGGGTCACGGCTCCGCTTTCCCGTAGATGGAGTTTAACACGCGTTTCGATGCCAAGGCGATCGAAAACGAGGTTCGCACTTATCTCGACGGCGTAGACCTGCGGGCGCTCCTTGAGAACGAGCTTGCCGGGAAGGAACTGGTAGGCTACATAGAGGGCCCGCCGACCATGAACGGCGAGCCGCACGCAGGCCACCTGCGGGGCAGGATAATCAAGGATCTCTGGTACCGCTTCAACACGCTACGCAAGAAGAAGGTGATTTTCCGCGCCGGCTGGGACACGCAGGGGCTGCCAGTCGAACTTGCGGCAGAAAAGGAGCTTGGGCTGACGGGCAGCAAGGCCGAGAACGTCAGCAAGGTCGGCATTGAGAAAATCGTTGAAACATGCAAGAAGCTCATCCACGAGAACAACGACAAGTGGGTCGCCGTCGACCAGTTGCTTGGCATGTCGTTCAACTATGAAAAGGCGTACTGGACCTACAGGGACGAGTACATAGAGCGCGAGTGGCAGTTCCTGAAAAAGGCGTGGGAGACAGGCGTCCTGAAAGAGTGGTTCCGCGTAGTCGCGTACTGCCCGTCGTGCCAAACCTCGCTTTCAAACGCAGAGGTCAACCAGGGCTATGAAACGGTGGAGGATCCGTCGTTCTACTACAAGGTCAAGATGGCAGACGAGGACGCGTACCTCATCGTCTGGACGACGATGCCCTTTACCATCGTTACAGACGAGATGGTCGGAGTCAACCCGAAAGCAGACTATGTCTATGTCTGGGTAAACAAGGACAACAATGCAGGCGGCGAGCGCTGGCTGGTCGGCAAAGATAGATTGGAAGAGCTGATGAAAGAAGTCCGCGTCGACGACTACAAAGTCGAAAAAACCGTCAACGGCAGGGAACTTGACGGCAAGCATTACGTCCATCCGCTGTTGCACATGATACCCGGGCTTGACGAGCTTGCCAGAACGGGTTCCATACACTTTGTCGTGGCAGAGGATTTCGTCGACACTGCCACCGGCAGCGGGCTTGTGCACCTGTCGCCTGCAAACGGCGAGGACGATTTTGAGATTGCAAATAAGCGCAACGTGCCGATATTCGTCCCGATAGACGACCGCGTCGTGTTCACGGAAAAGGCCGGGGCTTTTGCTGGCATGTTTGTGCGCGACGCGGACATGAAGGTGTTTGAAGCCATGAAGGCTGCAGGCGCGTCTGTCAGGATGGGGAAACTGAAGCACCAGTACCCGACGTGCTGGCGCTCGCACCACAAGGTCGTGTGGCTTGCCCGGCGCGAATATTTCTACATCATTTCAAACCTAGGCGACAGGCCACTTGCTTCTGCGCAAGAAGTCGACTATTTCTTTGAGCAGCCGAAAAACAGGTTTGTGGAGATAATCCGCGAGCAGCACCCCTGGTGCATATCTCGCGAGCGCGTCTGGGGCACGCCGCTTCCCGTATGGTCGTGCGGCAAGTGCGGGCACAAGGAGCCGCTGTTCTCAAGGGCCGACATAGTGGGCAAGGCTGCAGAGCTGCCGGACGGCCCTGACTTTGAGCTCCACCGCCCCTGGATAGACAGGATAAAGATCAAGTGCGGAAAATGTGGCGCCGACATGCAGCGCGAGCCGTTCGTGCTTGACACCTGGCACAACTCTGGCGCCGCCCCGTACGCGTCGCTCACGGACCAGGAATATTCCGACCTGATACCGGCCGCGTTCCTGACCGAAGGCATCGACCAGACGAGGGGCTGGGCCTACACGCTCTTGATGGAAGGCGTGATAATGGCCGGCAAAGCTCCATTCAGGTCGTTTCTGTTCCAGGGCCACGTGCTTGACGAAAAGGGCAACAAGATGAGCAAGAGCCTTGGGAACGTGATAGACGCGCGGAACCTGCTCGCCGGCAACCCCGTGGACCTGATAAGGCTGTACTTCATGTGGAAGTCGTCGCCAATCGAGGCGCTCAACTTCAGCCTCGACGAGATGAAGACCAGGACCTACCAGATCCTGAGCACGCTCCACAACCTGCACGTCTACTTTAGGCAGAACAGCGAGTTTGACAAGTTCGACAAGGACAAGCACACGCTGCAGTGGGTCATAGACAGCAACCTGCTTGCGCCCACCGAGGTGTGGCTCCTGTCAAAGATGCAGGGGCTGGTAATAGAGGTCACTACCGCGTTTGAGCGCTGCAGGTTCCACGAAGGCTCAAAGGCGATAGACGAGTTTGTCATCAACCACCTGAGCCAAACATATGTCCCGTTGACGCGAAACGTGATCTGGGACGACAGCGCCGAGAACCTGAACAAGCGCTTGGCGACGTATGCGGTCCTCGGGCACGTGCTTGAAAAGATAGACGTCATGCTGCATCCGCTGTCGCCGTTTATCAGCGACTACCTCTACCTGGCGTGCTTTGGAAGGAAGAAGAGCGTGCTCCTCGAGTCGTGGCCGGCGCGCGACGAGAGACTGGTCAACTCCAAGGTCGAAGGGGCGTTTGACATGATAAAAGAAGTCGTTTCATTGGCAAACGCGGCGCGCAACCTCGCCGGCCTGAAGAGGCGCTGGCCCATCGGCGAGGCGGTCATATGCGGCACGCACACAGAGCTGAAGCCATTAGAAGTCGACGGGACCGCGGACGCGCTCAAGTCGCAGCTAAACGTCGAGAAATACACGATGGCGCAGATAAACGGCGGCACGCAGCTTGACAAGGCCGCGAGCCTCCTAGAGAAGAGGATGCCGGTGATAGTCGAAGTCTCGCTTGTAAGAAAGGGCGTGGCTCCCCGCGTTAAGGCAGACATCAACGCGGTGGTAAAGGCGTTTGAAGGAGTCGACAAGCGGTCGCTTGTGATGGAGCTAAAATCTAATGGAAACTATCTGCTTGCGTACGACAGCAAGTCGGTCGAGCTGTCGCCTGCAGACGTCGACGTAAAATACGCGGCGTCTGAAGGCTACTCGCTTGCAGAGCGTGGCAACCTCGTCGTGTTCATCTCGACGAAAAGGGACGGCGGGCTGATCGCAAAGGGGCTCCTGCGCGACCTTGCGCGAAACCTGCAGCAGCTGAGAAAGGAGAGGCAGTACAACCCGACAGACATACTGTCGGCAGCGTACGTCGCCGGGCTTGAGGAGGACGAGATATCTTCGCTTGAGGCGATGAAGGACGAGATGACGTACCTGGTGCGCGTGAAAAATGCCGTCCTGTCAAAGGAGCCGGCGGCAAACGTGAACTACAACGCGGTCGAGATAGACGGACGCAAGTTCCAGATCTCCGTTGAATGATTTTTTACCAAATGGTGTGCATTTTTGCTGCCATAACGTAATATCTGCCGGTGGCAATGCCTTTTCCATCGGGGGCAGATAGCGCAACTTCTGCGGGTACTGGCAAGTAAGGGCATTTCGCCCATCTAGTCAATGTTTTTTGCCATACTGTCTTAAGTACAAATTTTTGCTGAAGTATCTGCAATTGACCAACGAACAGGTGACCCTTGACAGCTGGGTGATAGGGAGGCTGCAGGACAGGCTCCGGCGCGCCTCCATCCTAGCGACGCGCACAGGGACACCTGTAGTGCTTTACAGGCACACAATTGAAGAGACCGACGGCGCGGCCGAGGAAGAGATTGCGACTGTCAACGAGCAGTACGTCGTCGTGCAGGTCATTACGCATGGCGGATACATACCGCCCAACTTTCAGCAGCAGTTCGTGTTCACGTTTGAGCAGTTTCCCGACTACATCATGAACCGCAGCAAGGAACTTTTGTCGATGTGTCTTGAAAGCCTGGACCAGGAAATCATCGACTGATCGTTAAAATATCTCCGCTTTTCTTATAGCCTGCATGGCCAAGTATGACGGCATAAAGAGTCAGGAGCTCCTCGATTTTGAGAAGACCAAGGACGAGCTCACGCTAATCTTCAAGGACAACAGGTACCTGTTCATCAAGATCAAGAACGGCGACCTCGCCGTTGACCTGGCGGCCTGCAACAGCGCAAAGGGCCAGGAGCTTCAGAGCATCGAGGAGGGCAACAGCGAGATTACTCTTGTATTCAAAGACTTCAAGTTGCCGGTCAAGGCCCAGAGCGGCGAACTGGAAATCGATTCCATTCCAGAATAGGCTATCCGCCTTTGTTTTCGACGTACTTTTCGTACATCGTAATGGCCCACTCTTGCACTTCCGATTGCACGGAGCCGGGCCTCATCTCTCGTATCTTGTCTATTGATGCTGCAGCGCCCATGCCCTTTTTCTTCACCAGGTAGGCCGCAAGTATAACGCCGGTCCTGCCCTTTCCTGCCGCGCAGTGAACGACAACAGGCTTGCCCGCTGCGACCTCCTGCTCGATAAACGATATTGCGCGGTCGATGTCCTCCGGCGTGGGCGCGTCAAAGTCGTCCACCGGTAAATGAAGATAGCCTATGCCGTCGTTGACCCATTCTTTTGGCAGCGGCTCCTCCCTGACTGTCACTATTGATTTTATGCCTTGAGATACCAGCCAGTCGACCTCGTTCTTTGTA
>CAYXFY010000028.1:5769-17591 GCA_964464395.1 uncultured Nitrososphaera sp. | reverse complement strand
AAGGCAAGGTGTTCAGGATGGTCGACACCGACACGCTCTACGTCATGACGAGCGACGGCGACTACAAGGTGGACCTCTCGCTCACCAAGGTCTCAAGGAGCGACAGGACCTACGAGAGCGGGTCGGCAATCACAAAGCGCCTGTGCCTTGGAAGCGACGTTCTGGTGGACCAAGACGACGGGCAGGCAAAGATCGAGAAGGTCGGCCGCGCACAGGCCATAAAAGGTGTGGTATATTGCGGCTCGAACAACCTCAATCAGGAGCTACTTGACAGCGGATACGTGGGTCTGGACTTTCGCCAGTGTTTCTTGAGCGAGTTCGCAAGCCAGCCCTGGGCGGTCCGGAACGGCTGCAAGTGATATTATTTTCGTCGATTTTATGATATTTGCACCGCCGGACAGGTCTAGGGTAATATTGAAACTCCCCAGAGAAATTGTTTGAAAACCTTATATCGTAACCTCCTTTAGAACGTGCCATGAAGCGTATAGAGGCAGTAATCGCCAGCGAAAAGACAGACGCCGTCAACGAGGCCCTCAAGGCTGCGGGTGTGGGTGGCGCAACGATTCTCGAAGCAAGGGGCAGGGGTAGGGGCGACAAGCCGCGCGTAGCAGGAGGCAGGGGTACCTCGTCGCACGTGGCAGAGTTTTCGACTAGGGCTTGTGTTATCACGGTGGTTAACGACGGCGAAGTCGACAAGGTGGTCAAGGCCATACTCGACGCCGCAAGCACAGGCGCGGCCGGCGACGGCAAGGTGTTCATCTCGTCCGTAGGCGAGGCAGTCGACATCGGTTCCAAGAAGCGCAGCCAGACCGGCATGGTCTAAGCCTGTTTCTTAAAGAATTTCTTGGTCTCGCCCAGCGCAAGCACCTGCGCGGGCGCGACCTTCACCACGACCGGCAGGTCGCACACCGCTCTGCCTATCGCAAGGCACTGCCTCTGCGGGAGCGTCCTGACTATCGAGCGCACCGTGTCGCTGTCTGCAAGCGACACTTTTGATATCTTGTCCAGGTCCGCGTCGTTTGTAAAGTTGAACAGGAATATGTTGTCAACCTGCCTGTAGATGCCGTCGCTTATGGCATCGGGCTGGTTGGTGACAAACGTGGTGTAGACACCAAAGTGCCTCATGCGGGTCACAATGTCCTCCCAGTATGTCTCTCTGATGTATAGGTGCGCCTCCTCTGCGACCAGGAACACGGGCGGAATCGCCTTTCTTTCAAGCAGGTCCACAATCTTGCTCAGAACGAGCTCGACTGTCATACGCCTTACAGCGCCAGACACTTCGCCCATGTTGACTATCATAGCAGCGCCTCCGCCCTTCATGGCGTCCTCGAAACGGAAGCCACCTGCGTCGGAGAAGAGCCGCGAAGACTGGATCACGTGATACCTTGACACGAGCGCGTCGCGCACAAGCTCGTTAATGTTCCATGTGTTGACCGCGTTGCCTATCGCCTCTATGCCGAGCGTGTGCTTGTTCTCAAGCCAGTCCCAGATCCTGAAAAACTCGCGCATGGACGCGGCAGGCATGTCAAGCGCGTTTTTCAGCATCCCTGCAACAGCCGCTTTGCCGCAGTAGTCAAGTGAAAACTGGAGAGCTTTGCCCGGTTCCAGAACCATTATCCTGTCGTGCACTTCTGACGGCGTGCCGTCGCGGTTCCATCGCAACCCACTATACTCGTTGTTCAGGTCAAAGACCACCACGAACGCGCCGTACTGTACAAGCGTCTTTACCAAAAGCTTTGACAGGTGTGACTTGCCAGACTCCTTCTTGCCGGTTATTATGCTCAGCCTGCCGTCAAGGTCCTCCGCGAATATTTCAAAGTCCTCGTCGCCGGCCCGCCCAAGCAGTATAGGGTAGACGCCGGACCTGCCCAAAAGCCTGTCAAGCTCTTTCATCGCAAGCCTGCGGACCTTCGACTCCACTCTGGAAGGGAGCCACGACACGTCGCTTGCAAGCCTGCCTTCTTTTACCGCGGCTCGGATCTTGGCCTTGAAAATCCTAGCGTCTCTGACAAGCCTTGACAGGCTGCCTATGTTGAGTGGGTCGTGCAGGTTCTCCGCGCTGGAGGCGTTCACAACCTCTTCCTTGACAATGTCCTCTATGAGCGACTGCGACGACAGGTACTCTTCGTCGTAGACCTGCACCACCATGCTCCTGCCCCTGTCCTCTATGAGCAAATAATCTCCCTTTGCTGCGGTGTCGTCCTTCATGGCCAGCAGCAGGAGCTCATTGCCACTCTTTGAGAGAATCTTCATACCATTATCGACCCCAACAGTGTCTTTCGCACGTCGTCTGCAGCAAGCTCCTGCACGCCGTAGCTGTTCAACACGTGGCTCCGCAGGCACGTCACCTCGGTGCTCGTGAAGGTCGAGACGTGGTGCGCAAGCCTGAGGGTCTCGGGGTAGCCGTGCGCCACGGGGTCGTTTGCAAGCAGCCTGCCAAGCGCCCTGTCCCTTTCGCCCACGATGTCGACCCTGAGGACTGGCGTGTTGTTTCCGAGTCTTGCCATCAGGTTGTTTCCCACGGTTCCCTTGATCAGGCTCTTGATTATCATGTCGACTTCGATGTACGCCGGCCCGGGCACGTTTGCAAGCGGCGCGGCCGCGCGCTCGAGCACCTTGAGCCTAGTGTGCTTGCTTATGCCGGCAAGCTGGTTCCTGTAAAGCACGCAGCTTTCAGCTATCTTGTTGATGCCGCGCTCCCTGTCCTCAAAGACCGACGACCGGAGCGACCCATCAACCAAGATTATCGAGTTGTGCAGGTGGCTTGCAAGCTCAAACTGGATTGCCCGCTCGGCGCGCACGCGCACTAGCCTCCTTGCCACGTCGCTGTCTGCTATCACCAGGCGCGCAAGCCTGTCATCAAGTTCCGAATCATAGATGGTGCTCTCGCTCAAGTAGAACAGCATTGGGCCTATCTTGAAGTGCATTAGCGGGGCCCCGCCGTAGGCCATCGCCACGCCGCACTTTATCGCATACAGCCCTCCTTCCTCGGTCTCGGCCAGCTTGATGCTGCTGGAGTCGATGGCCGCGACCATGGTGTTTTCCCTCACGGGCCTGATTGTTGTCACAGTCGCGCACGACTGGCTCTTTGTGCCCCAGCCGTCGAGAGGCACGAGCGTCTTGTCGTCGGAGCTGAACATTATCTTCTTGCCCTTCAACTCTTCCAGTTTCGGTGAGAGGCACTTGCTCACAGACTCCAAGATGCCAAAATCTCCCATGCTGATGCTTGCAGGCGGATTTAATTGCGTGGCCATGTTGGTCAACAAGATATGCGGGCACAATTATATTAATATTGCGCAACATGAGCAATATGTTCAGCAACAAGTTTATCAATAGCTTTGTAAACCGATTGGCTGTGAGCGAGGCCCTGCCCCCGGACGAGGTCAAGATAAGGCTCAAGCACGGCGAGTGGGAGGTCGAGATAACGTGCCTCGAGAGCAAGGTCAAGCAGGTAGTCGAGACCGTGCTGTCAAGCCTCGATTCTGCGAAAATAGTCGACCCTGCAGTCCGGTCGCAGATAAACGATCTCAGGCGGGAAATAGAGGCCCTCAAGTCAAGGCCGGTCGAGGCAAGACCCGTCCCAATAGACCAAAAGCCTATCAAGGGCGGCATGACCTGCAGGGGCCTTCTTGAAAGCCTGTGGATGGAAGGTTACTTTGGAAGCGAAAGGTCGCTTGCCGACGTCCACGAACAGCTGTCAAGGAAAGGCTACAACTACGACAGGACTGCAGTGTCGCACTCGCTCACCGACATGGTGCGGGAGAACATCATGACAAGAAACGGCACGATGCGCAACTATCGTTACATCCAAAAGAGGCCGCCAAGCGACGTTACGCCCGGCTAGACTTTTTCTCCACTATGGAATTCAGCCAGTGGATGCCTGCTGTAGTTATCCTGTATTTCCCCGGCTCTTTCTCGTCGCGGACGACGTGGCCGGCTTTCACCATTTCAGAAATCCTGGAGCTTATCGACTTGGGGTTGAGCGAAGTCGCAGACTGTATGTCTGACACCTGCATCGCGTCCTCCTGCGACCTGCCGGTATCCTTTGCAATCCTTGCTGCAACAAGCTGCAGCGCAACCATGTCCTTGTCAGACAGCCTGACGTCAGAGTCCGGTATCACGCGGGGGCCCTCAGGCGTTATCTTTACAAGGCCTGCGTATTTTGCGACGAGCTCGCCTGCGTCGTAGCTGAGCGATATCTTTCTTGCAAGGTCCATCGAGGGCACCTGCTTTGAGAGAAAGTTGAACACCGATGCCATCACCGACTCGGCGGTCCCGGAGAACTGCACCTTGACGTCGCCGACTGTCACTTGGACGCTCACGTTCTCGCCGCTCAATTTCTGGTTCGTTCTGTAACACTCGAGCCGGCCTATATATTGAATTCGCTCTTTTTCCTGCTCCGCCACCTGTACAGTGCATACGTGCCGGCAAGAAGCGCACCTGAAAGCGCGATGCTCCCGGCGTTAAAGACGACATCTTCCTCTATGGCAGTGCACGCAAACTCGCCCGTCCCGCACCCTGCCGCAAAAAACACGCCGTTCCATGCGGAATGGACGACGACTGCAAACCAGCCCTTGCCAGAAGCCCACGTCCTGAGGCTGAAGAAAAGCGACGGGACGACAAACAGCCAATTCCCAAACGCCAGGCTAGCAAGCTCTAGGTTTGGCGTGTTAAAGATGTGGAGCGCAGCCCAGATGGCGCCGGTGACGATCACCGCATGAGAGCTATTGAACACGTAGAAGGGGATGCCAAAGAATATGGTCTCCTCTATCGGGCCGGCGACAAGCACGGTGATGAGCGAGCGCGGTATGGACGGCTCTTCATAGTCCGGCACCAGTTGCTCGACGACCGCGGTCCCGGCGACGAGCAGCCCGACGCCTATTCCGTGGTAGAAGAACAGCATCTTGGTGATGTAGCCGATGGAGTTTCTGCGGTACCTTGTCAGCCACGAGCGGGGGTTAATGTCGGCGCGCTCGTCTGAGAACCTGCCAGCCACGAGCCGGAGAACAGAGCAAGAGCTAAAGAACGTTTCTGGCTACATCCAGTCTTCCCACGCAGCGACGTATTTCTGCAGCAGGTCTGTCGCCGCAGGCGACTTGGCTTCCCTTACCACCTGCGAAATGCAGCCGACAAACAGCCCGAGCGGGCTTGGGACCCTCTCAAGTGCCATGATGTCGCGCTCGCACTCGCCCGCTATCCTGTCGACCTCTTTCAGGTAGATGATGGAGATGGAGTCGACTATCGTTTTTACCTCTGCCTCCGGGACTGATCCTGCAAGCTGCCGGGCAAGGTTCTGGGAGTTTGTGGCAAGCGACTCTGTGTAGTGGTCCCTGACCGGCTTGGGCTTGTGGCTCATTTTGCCAGCTTGCCCAGCTTTTCCTTGAGCATGGCGTTTATCTTCTGGCCGTCTGCCTTGCCCCTGAGCACCGCCATGCTCCTGCCCATCAGCGTGCTCAGCGCGCCCATGCCCTTCTCCTTTATGACTGCCATGTTGTCTGCTATAACCTTGTCAAGCGCCGCGCCCAGCTCCTCGTCGCTTATGGAGGTGGCGCCAATGGCCCTTATTGCCTCGTCGACTGTAGCGGCCTCTTTTTTCATCATCTTTTCGAAAATTAGCGCAACTGACTCCTTGGCGATTGCGCCGGCGTCAAGCCTCCTGAAGACGTCTGAAATGGCGACGTCTGAGAGAAGCGACGGGTCGCCGCCCTGCCTCTGCATGCTCGTGATGTCCTCTGTCAGCTTTGATGCCACAAACGTGGGCTGCACCTTTGTGCTATTCGTTATTTCTTCAAACACGGCCATATAGTCGGAATCGAAAATCTGGCTTGCAAGTTTCCTGTTCAGCCCATATCTTGACGCTATGGAGCCGACAAGCTCGTCCCAGGGTCTTGGCACGCCTGGTGCAAGCGACTCGAGCGTTTCACAGGTGACAGGTATGGTGGGTATGTCAGTCTCGGGGTACATCCTGGCCGCCCCGGGCCTCGGCCTGCTGAAGACCGTCCTGCCGTCAATGGTTGCGGCCCTTGTCTCTGCAGGAACGCCGGCAAGTGCGGCCTCTAGCCGGCGCACTATGGCGCCGCTGGCGTAGGCGACCTTCCCGTCCGGCCCCCCGACGATCACAAACGCGTCGTTCTCGTGCAGTTCGAGTCTCTTCCTGACGGCGTCAACCTCGTCCTGCGCAATCCCGTAGTCTGGAAGCTCGTCGGAATGGAACACGCCGCCAAGGTCGTAGAACCGCACAAGCTCGCCCAGCTCCTTTCCAAGCCTTATGCCCGGGTACGGCTCAAACCCGAGCATGCCTGAAAAGCCGGGGACCCTGACTGCGCGGAACACGGGGCTTGCGCCTGACATTATCTTTTTCACGACCTTTGACTGCGACCTGCCCATGACGTCGGTTACGTCCTCTATCCTGTCGCCGACCGCGTTAGCATCAACATGTTTTTCCTTCAGCTTTTCAGCGATTATCACGAGGCCGTGCTGCCTTGCTGCCTCATGCTCTATGACCTTCACCAGCTGGTCGAGCTGCTGGACGCCCTTTACCTCGACCACGGCCCCGCCCATGACAGACACGTTGACGTCCTGCCTGATGCTGCCAAGGCCCCTTGCCACCCTCTTGCTCGCCCGCATGAGCCTGCCAAGCGTGAGCGCGACCTGCATTATCTCCTCGGGCCTGCCTGTCACCGGCTCTAGCGCGATTTCCACAAGCGGCACGCCCAGCCTGTCAAGGCCGTACCTGCGCGTGCCGTTTCCTTCGCCCAGGACCTTTGACGCGTCCTCTTCAAGGCATATGCTCTGGACGCCGACCTTCTTTCCGGCGACCTCAAGCTCGCCTCCTGCGGCTACCAGCATAGTGCGCTGGAACCCGCTCGTGTTGGAGCCGTCTATCACTATCTTGCGCATGACGTGGATCTCGTCCATCACCTTCGACTTGAGCGCGAGCGAGAACACAAGCGCCGTCTCGAGCGCCTCCCTGTTCACCTCGTGGGGCGGCTCCTCGTCGGCCTCAACCAGGCAGCTGGTGCCTGCTGCCGCGTGGTATTCAGAAACGCGCATCTTGGAAAACTCGAACATCGCCGCAGGGTCGTAGGCGCCAAGCTCGCTCTGCGTCGGCCGTAGCTTGCGGACAAAAGTCCTGTCATAACGTTCTGCTTCTTTGCAGCTGCAGTTGCAGAACAGCTTGCTATCGGTCGCAAGCTGCTGGTGGATCTCAAAGCCCACCTTCAGGTCCAGAGTCTCGGGATCGGGCAGCGCCACGTACAGCAAAGCGGTTGCTGCACGTATTAAGTATTGCCCGCTAGAGCGGAATGGCGCCTGACATCTCGCCGGCGAGGTTTTCCTGCATCCTCTTTCTCGCCTCCTCCGCGCCGGACGTGTTTGCAAGGGCCCACATCGCCTTTGCAATTGCCGTCTCGGATATCATGTCAGAAAGCGGCACGACGCCGATGTCAATCAGGTCGCGGCCAGTGTCGTAGACAGTCATGCTCACCCGGCCCCAGATGCACTGCGAAGTCATGAACACCATGACGCCTGAACCGACCGCTTTTTTCAATGCCGAAAAGCAGTCCCTGCTCACGTGCCCAAGGCCGGTCCCTTCTAGGATTATCGCCCTGTAGCCTGCCTTTGCGGCGTGTTCTATGAGCGCTGGATCAAAGCCGGGGTGGTATTTCAAAAGCATCACACTGCTGTCAAACCTTGTCTTGGCGTCAAGTTTGCCTTCGTTTCTCTTTGCAAGTTCGATGCCGCTGTCCTGCATCTCGATCCTGCCCTCTTTCACAAGCGCGACGGGTGTGACGTCTATCGACTCGAACGCGTCGCGCCTGCTCGTGTGGTTTTTCCTCACCCTTGTGCCCACGTGCACTGCCACCACGTCGTCAGACGTCCCGCCGTGCATGGCCACAAACACGCCTGCCACAGGCGCCCTTGCCGCAAACGCGGTGGCACCAAGCAGGTTGAGCGCCGCGTCAGAAGACGGCCTGTCAGAGGAGCGCTGCGCGCCCACCAGAACGACGGGCACCGGCAGGCCCTGCAGGGCAAAACTCAGCGCCGCGGCGGTGTAGTGCATCGTGTCGGTGCCGTGGGAGATTATGATGCCCGCGTACTTCTTTTCCCCTATTTTCTCGGCGACTTTGTCTGCTATGGCAGTCCAGTGGTCGGGCCTCAGGTTCTCGCTGTACTCGCTCATGAGCACCTCTGGGTCTATCGACGCGACGCTTGCAAGCTCTGGCACGGACGCGTAAAGCTCCGACGCCGAAAGCGCGGCCCTGACGCCCCCGGTCCTGTAGTCTATCTTGCTTGCAATCGTCCCGCCGGTGCTAATGAGCGCGACCCTTGGAAGGCCCGGGTTTTGCGCCGGCGCCGGCGCGCCTGCCTGCGGCGCCTTTTGCGGTCCTGCCAGCTTTTCGACGGACCTTATCTTTGAAATCTCGATGCCGGTGTTGTAGCCGCTCTTGAGCTTGATTACGATATAGTCCTCGCTTGCCGACTCGTAGCGGGGCATGAGCACGCCGGACATCTCGCCGTCCTTTGTCCTGACGACGACCGTGTCGCCGACTGAGACGCCGTACCTCGAGAGGAGTTCCAATCCCCAGCCCCTGTACCCGCCGCTGTCCATCGCCGCGTGATCAGCGGGCGCATTAATAAATGAATTTTAGGCCGCTACTTGGAACGGGCCTCGTTTGCGATGTTGAGCATGTCTATGGACGCCCGCGTCAGGACCTGCAGCGCCCTTACCTTGTGCTCGCCTGGTATGTCCGGGTCGTCGACTACCTCGCAGCACCTTTCGACTATGGCGTTGAGCCGGCTGTACGCCTTCTTGAACTCCCCGGCGACGCCCTTGTCGTCGCCGCCCAGGGCCCTCGAATCCTCCTCCCTTATCGCCTCCACGTATTTCAGGTAGGTCCTAAAAGACATCGAGAGCGTCTCCATTATCTCGTCCCTGCTGGCCCTGGAGTAGAGGAGTTGCCTGACCCTGTCCATCGTGCTGGCAGAAAGCTCGTCGGAAGCGTCAGGCGCCATGCCTGTCTCCCACAGAGGTGCGTTATAAACCGGCGCCGGTCAGGATTTCTCGGTTATCTCGATGTTCCTTTCTTCTAGTATCTTCAAGATGGCCCGCTCGATGTCCCTTATTGTTATGCGACCAAAGTCCCACGCGTCTATGAAATTCCTGTATTCCTCTTCAAGCTCCTTTGCGGTGTACTGGAACTCGGCCATCTTGGCAAGGGTGTCAGGTGGCCTGAAGCCCTTTGCCACCATGATTGGGCAGCGCTGGTCGCCTCCCACAGGAATGTACCACGCGTTCTTTGCAAACTCGTACCGGCCGTCCTCTATCATGTTGTACATGCGCATCAGCTCATCGTTTGAGAGCTTGGCCATGTCCAAGAACCACGACTCGCCGGTCCTGTCCTGCACGACGGTACCAGCGCGCAAGCTAGAGATATACGTTATCCATGGGCGCCGTGTCGGCCCGCGGACATCCTGACCCGCTCGACGCCCTTTATCTCCTCGATTACCTTTACGGCCGGCGCCGGCAAAAGCTCCTTCCAGTCCTCGCCTGCCATCATCCGGCGCCTCACTTCTGTCCCTGACATCTTCTCCCTGTCCTGTAACGGCGCCTCGACGGTCTTGGCGCCGGCCTCGTTGAACAGATGGAGCGTGAACGGGTCGTTTGCAAAGACGACGTCGTATCTAGGAACAAGCATGTCAACCTGCCTTGTCCACAGCGAATGCACGTCGACGTCGGGCACCGGTATAATCAGGACTTTTCTGGCATCGATTTCGCCGTCGGCGTCGACGGACGCCTTTATCATGGATATGCGCTCGCCGGCTGTAAACGGGTTGCGCGGCTCGTGGCTCTTTTGCGCGCTGCCGACTGCGATGACGAGGCTGTCGACGGACTTGAGCGCGAACTTGACGGTGGCAAGGTGGCCGAGGTGGAACGGCTGGAACCTGCCCACAAAGAGACCCGTTGTCAACTTTTGCATCTTGCACTGGCGCTAATTTAAAGCAACTTTGGCCCAACGTATAAGAACACATGGCCCCCGCTAATGCAGAGATGCTCAAAATAGACGGCTCGCAGGGCGAGGGCGGAGGCCAGATACTGCGCACCGCAGTGACGCTGTCTGCCATCACAAACATGCCCGTCGAGATAACGAGCATACGCTCAAGGCGCCCCAACCCGGGCCTGCGGCCTTCGCACCTGACAGCGATAAAGGTCCTTGCAGATCTTTTCGGTGCAAAGACGGAGAACCTGAAGGTCGGGGCCGACTGGGTCCGCTTTGAGCCCTCGGGCGGGTTTGCGGGCGGGACGCAAAAGGTGGACATCGGGACGGCCGGGAGCATCCCTCTGACGCTCATGGCAGTCGTGCCCGCAGTCTCGCTCTCGGGCAACGAGCTGGAGATAGAGATAGCAGGCGGCACGGATGTCAGGGCAAGCCCGACCATCGATTATGTCCGGTACGTCGTGGCGGAGGCATTTCGCAGCATCGGGATCAAGTTCTCCGTTGACGTTGTCAAGCGCGGGTACTATCCCAAGGGCGGCGGCATGGTCAGGGCAGTCATCGGGCCGTGCAGGTCGCCGTCGCCGCCTGAATTCCTGAACGGCAGATACATGGAACCTAAAATAGCGAGCGTCTGCAGCGAGCTCCCCAAGCACATCGCGGAGCGCCAGATATCTGCCGCGCTCGTCGCGCTTGAAAAGGCCGGCATAAAGTGCAGCAACTACTCTGCATCGTACGAGAGCGCGCTCTCGCCGGGCACGTCGATACTCGTCTACTCTGTATCGGACTTTGGCGGGCCGTACATCGGCGGCGACTCGATAGGCGAGGTGGGCAAGCGCGCCGAGGCAGTCGGGCAGGAGGCCGCAGGCAGGTTCATGGAAAGCGCGCTTGCGGGGGCCGCTGTCGACCCGTTCCTTGCAGACATGCTGGTGCTCCCGCTGTGCCTCGCAAAGGGTAGGTCGGCATACAGGACTGCAAGGGCGACTGAGCACCTGCGCACCAACCTCCAGGTCGCAGGCGCGCTGACAGGATGCAAATCCGGGATCGAGCCGGTGGAAGGCGGTCACCTGGTGAGAATAGGGGGATAGAGCCTCGCTCCAAAAAGCGGCTGTGTCATGCTTTTATCGCATGGGAATGGCTCCTTTCCCATGTCGCGCAGGGCAGTGATGATGGCCGCAGGCGCAGGCGTTGCAGTCCTGTTCATAGCCGCGTTCGCGGTCAACGCGTATGCGGCAAGCAGCCTGCAGTTCCGTGCCGCCGGCGCCCGCAACTTTGACCTTGCGACGCTTTCCTCGGGCCTGATAGTGGAAGCGTGCAACCCGACCGCCTTTCCCGTCAGCTTTGACGAGTACCGGATAGACGTCTACTACAGGGGCGACACGCTTGCCACGATGTCCCTGTCAGGCACGACGATAATGCCGGAAAGCTCCGAGAGGCTGACAGGAGTCGTCGACATCAGCAGCACCACAGCAGGGCTGTTTGCTCAGGCTCTTGCCGACGCGCTCTCGGGCCGTGAACCAGAGTCCCAGGTCACGGCCACGTCAACGCTCAGCTCGCGCGTCCTTGGCATAATACCTGTATCCGACACAAAGGAGCTTGACTTGGACCAGCAGGGGCAGACGCCTTTTTCAGAAGAATATTCGTGTGGCTAGGTTTTGATTCATTCTTTGGTCGTACCCCGCTTCTCCTATATCCCGCCGCTGTCCAAGAGCGCGGCAAGCAAAAGTATGGCTATCGAGAGCCCGACCATCACCCTGCCGAGGTGGATAATCTTTGACCTGACTGACTGGACGTACACGTTGCCGGCGCAGCCTGAAAGTATCCTCT
>CAYXFY010000028.1:1511-5739 GCA_964464395.1 uncultured Nitrososphaera sp. | reverse complement strand
CTTGACGTGCACTACGTACGCGCCGACGGTTGCAAACACCAGTATCACCTTTATCAAAAGGATGATGCCGTACGTCGAATCTACGAGCGCGCCCGGGTCGGCCGCAAAGGCGCGGGCGTTGTAGACGCCTGTTGCCATCAGGATGCCAAACGCCGGGATTGTGACCTTGTTGAACTGCCTTCCTATCCTGACCATCATACCGACGCGCTCGTCAAGCGACTGGACGTGCGCGCGCAGCACCGGGACTGCGACTGCAGCTATGAAAATCGAGCCACCGACCCATATCGACGAGCATATGAGGTGGACCCACGTCACCAGGGCGTCGGCAAGCGCCATCGGAAAACGTCACGCACCGGCGCTATATTATGGTGCTGCAGAAAGGTTTTAATGCGCTCTGCCAAGAGTTACCTCAGTGATAATAGGCCCGCGCAGACTTGTCCTCATCGGCGCCATAGCTGCGATCGCCTTGGCCATAATCTTCATCCCTTTCATAGTCACTATCGTCTCCCCCGACCCGACGCAGGCCCGGGTAAGGCTGACAGACGTTACGGTCGCGCGGGTTGACGAAACAAGCATGCAGCTGCGGCCCGTCATCACGATAGAGAACCCGACGGACCAGACGCTCACGACTTCGCGCATCGAGTTCGAGCTGTTTGCCGACAGGACCTCGCTTGGGACGCACATCATCTCGTTTGAGGACATACCTCTCAACGGCAGGCCGCCGATATTTGCCGGAGGCTCGGTGCCCATCACCCCGACAACCGGGCAGCCGTTTGTAGTCGAGTTTGACAGCCAGATAGCCGACATCTACAACAGGATTCAGGAAGACCCGGCTTCTGTCAGGTGGAGCGCCAAGGGCGAGGCAGTCATCGAGTCCACGCTCGTCCAGCAGACGGTAGAGTTTGACAGCACGCTCTAGTTGCACTGCATTGCAATACATTCATAGGATTTATCATCAAAAAAGACTCCCCGGCTAGGCGTGCGCATACCGACACTTGGCACCGAGCAGGCAGGCAGCCGGGGCGTTGCCGCCAAGATAGGGCTTGCAGCCGGCCCGATAATATTTGCCATCGTGCTGCTGTCCCCCATCGAGGGGCTGTCGCACGAGGCAAAAATTGTCCTCGGGCTTGCGCTGTGGATGGCAAGCTGGTGGGTGACTGCGGCGATACCAATCTACGCGACCGCGCTCATGCCGATAGCAGTCTTGCCTGCAACAGGGGCGCTTTCCATTGCAGACGTGGTTGTGCCGTACGCCGACAGGATAATCTTTCTATTCATGGGAGGACTCTTGCTTGCAAAGGCCGTAGAAAAGTCGGGCGCGCACAGGCGCTTTGCGCTTGGCATAGTCCGCCTGTTCGGCACCCGGCCCAAGTACGTCGTCGCCGGCTTTATGGTCGTCACCGGCGTGCTGAGCGCCTGGATGAGCAACACGGCGACTGCGATGGTGATGATACCGATAGCAGCCGCAGTCGTGGCACTGGTGCCGGACGAGCGCCAGCGCTCCCGGTTCGGAGTCTGCCTCATACTTGCAGTCGCGTATTCCGCGTCGTTGGGCGGGATGGCAACGCTTGTGGGAACTCCACCGAACGCGGTCTTTGCGTCCCTCTCAAAGTCGCTACTTGACTTCGACGTCAGCTTTTTCGACTGGATGAAGATAGGGGTTCCAGCAAGCGCGCTCTCGCTTTTCGTCGCGTGGCTCTACATGGTCCACGTCGGCGCCCGGGTGAACAACGTGGTCATTGCAGGCGGCAGGGAGCTTGTGCGGGATATGCTTGCCGGCCTTGGCAGGATGAGCAATCAGGAAAAGGCCGCGGTCGCCCTGTTTGCGTCGGCTGCAGTCGCGTGGATAACGCGCGGGCTTGTGTGGGGCCACCTTGTTCCGGGCGTAGACGACGCGGTGATAGCAGTCGCCGCCGCAATGTTTGCGTTCATTATCCCGGCAAGATCGCGGGAAGAGCCGGAAAAGAGAAAGCCGCTGCTTGACTGGGAGTCTGCAAGCAAGATCCCGTGGGGCGTGCTGATACTCGTCGGAGGCGGGCTGTCGCTTGCAGGCGCGTTCTCTGCCACCGGCCTTGACGCCTGGCTTGCAGGCAACCTCGGGTTCCTTGCAGGCATGCACTACCTCGTGGTGGTCCTCATGATAGCCGGCGTGACCATCTTTATCAGCGAGATGATAAGCAACACGGCTACAGTCGCGCTGATAATACCGGTGGCCGCGTCGCTTGCCGGCACGCTTGGCATCGATCCCCTGCTTCTAATGGCGCCGGTCGCGGTGGCTACTGCATACGGCTTTATGATGCCGGTAGGCACGCCGCCAAATGCCATAGCGTTTGCTTCAGGATATGTCACGGCGCCGAGAATGGCTAGGGTGGGAGTGGCGCTCGACGTGATAGGCATAATGCTTGTGAGCGTGATAACGGCAATCTTGGTGCCGCTTGTGTGGAACTAATTGGAGGTTGAGTTTACTCAACCTACTTGTATTTATCGTTTGCAAAAGTGGAACTAGTTTGAGGTTGCTTTTGAGCAACCTACCTATCATTTTCAGGAGTGGAACTATTTCGAGGTTCACATTTGTGAACCTCGCGCTGCCAAGATATGCGACTGCCGCGGCTGGGCGTGCGGGTATCTTGCATTACGCCATCATGCTTTCCCATGCAAAGAACTTGCCTAAGAGAACTAATTCTCCAATAAACGCAAGAAACGATTGCATCCGGATCTTTTCGTTGGAAAAGGCGCGGGATGCCATGAACAGTAGGTGACAAATGAATAAAGTGCGGTCACCGGGATTTGAATTCCCGCCCGCCCTTCTTTTGAAGCGACGAGTCCCGGGTTACGGGCTTGGAAGGCCAGTGTCCTAGACCAAACTGGACGATGACCGCACTTAGGGTAGCCGAAGAGACGAAGGATATTAAATCTTATCAGTCCGGGAAAATGACGTTCAAGAGAGTGTCGACTGCCTTGTTCATTATCTTGCGCTTGTAGTATTCGCCGCCCTTCTTTGGCGCGTCCAGCGCCTTTTCCGCGTACACCTCATGCACGGGCCGGTGGTCGAGCGCGCCATAGAACTGCACCCTCACGTTCTTCATGCTGGATATGACAGTCGCGTTGAACGTGTCGTGGAGCCACACGGAAGCAATAAAATAGATGAAAGGCGGGTTGGGCTTTTTGCTCACCATGCTGTAGAGCCTGTCAAGGGTGTCTGCCACGTTCTTCGAGTCGGTGTCGATTGCGATGATGTCCGGCCTGACGCCGCCTTTTACAAGCGCGTCTTTTACCTTCTCCGACGGCTGCTGCTCACCTACTATCATGACCATCGTCTTGTGGCTGTCCGGCCTTGATTTGACTATCATGTTGTAAGTCTCTAGCGCGAGGTTCACGCGCTCCTGTATGTAATCGGGGATGCCGCCATCCTGCGACTTGCCCTTGTGGACAGCATAGAGCACGAGAAGGTTGCCGTCGGTAAACCGGTATTCTGACATGGGGTAAATTTCAGCCCTACTTCGGCCAATATAATGATTTCAAAAGAATGAGGCTACTGCCTTTCTTGGAGCGCAGATCTGCCTCTCGAGCTCGTCGAGGCGCTGCAGCGCTTCGGGGCTCTTTTGCAGGTCGCGGAAGGACTTGTCGTGGCGCACCTTCTTCACGACTGCCATGACCTCCTCGTGCGTGACGCCGTGCTTGATGTCGTATTCGATCTGCTTGGCGCAGCTTGAGACCGTGCTGTATTTCTTGTAGTTGCGTTTCTCAAAAGAGGAGGCGTCAGGGGCCACGCCCTTGACAAAGCGGACAATTACTTTTTCAACATGTTCAAGGTGCCAGTCTTTCATGGCATAATTGTTAGCTTTCATGACCCTCTTTCCCTTGTACCGTAGGCTATTTAATCTCTTGTTCAGAGATAGTTGTCGAGCTTTGTTTTTTCCTGTCCCGGGATTTTTGCGATCTCAAAATGTTCTTTTGGCTTGAGCAGCGTCGCGGTCGCGTCGATGCCAAGCTTTGTCGTCAGCAAGTTTGACTGGTCGCTTGACGGGTCGAGGCTCGAACCCTTTGCGTTTGGAAGTATGATGAAGTCCCTGTCCGCTTGGGACCTTGACGCTACCGCGTACTCGACTGCGACTGCGTCTGACGGATCGATGTCGTCGTCCACAACGGTTGCCATCTTGAGCGACGGGTGCGCTGCAAATGCAGCAAGGATGGCGTTCTTGGGCTCGCCTTCCAGGCGTTTTTTGAT
>CAYXFY010000028.1:0-1489 GCA_964464395.1 uncultured Nitrososphaera sp. | reverse complement strand
AAGCCAGTTGCTCCCGCCGTCCGTGAGGTGCACTGCCTGCGTGGTCGGGACCACGCTCTTGACGTAGTCGTACATCTTGGCCTCGACAGGCAGGCCCATTAGCAAGCGATGTTCTGCGTATCCGGGCAGTATGTCGTGGTATATCGCGTTGTTGCGGAACGACATCTTTTCCAATTCAAAGACAGGCTGCTTGCGCTTGAAATCGTACGTCCTGAGCATCTCGACCATCCATTCCTCGTGAGTCCTGTCCTTCAGTATCCTGCCTTCAAGCACGATCTCGGCGTGGCTTGGAACCGTAGCCTGCGCATAGCCTGTCTTTGCAAGCGACAGATTTCCTTCCAAAAGCGAGTTTGCGATCAGCATCTCGTCGACGCCGTACGCCGCCTGGTAGGCTGCAGCGATGCTTACTGCAGGGTGCACGCCAATTGCTATTGCGACCTTCAGGTCCTCGCCGTGGTCGCGGGCGTACGTGTAGCACTTGTGCAGGTGCCTTCCTTCGACCATGCGTATCGCAGCATGCTTTTCGTCAAGCCGGAGTAGCCTGTGGGTCGACGAGTTCTGGTTGCCCTTCTCCTGGTCTTTTGCAAAAACTATCGACGCGGTCGCAAACGCGCCGGCGTCCTTTTCAAAATGCGTGACTATCGGGAGATCGTTCAGGCTCTTTGATGTATTTTGCTCAAAGAGGCCCTTTGCAGCCTTTTTTGGCGCTGCCAGTTTGCTCAACGCGTCGGCCATCCTTGCATGGATGGCTTGCTTTGTTTCCATCACGCCTTGCGGCTTGCCCTTGGAGCCGATCGCCAGGTGGAACCTGTGCGCCGTGCCGCAGATGTTGCTTGCGACAGAGAACCTGCTTGACCTTACTTTATCGAAAACCACTGCCTTGCCGCCATCGAGCTTTGAAACCACCGCTGCAAGCTCGAATTTTGCGTCCACCTGCTTTTTTACGCGCACAAGCTCGCCCTGCTTTTCCAAGAGCGCTAGGTAACTCCGCAAGTCTGCGTTATCTGCCATCTTTGTCCTTCCTTTCCCCCACGATATTCATAACCTCTCCCATAATTGCTTTCATGTCCTCCAGTCTCAACTGCGAATTTGCGTGAAACGAGACCGCGCAGATGCCGTTTATCATCGATGCCACCTTCTCGGCAACCGTGTTTGCAAAAAGCGGGTCGTGCCTGCTCGGTATGACTTTTACTGCGCTCGTGTTGCTAGAAGAGCTGAGCGCGACAGAAATGGCGCCGAGCCTGCGCTCGCCTTCTGAAATAGAAATAAAACAGCCGTTGCTGTAAAAATGGGCTTCAAGCAGAAAAACCCTGTTGCCGGAGCTTACCTGCCGCTGAACGTAGGCGTCAGAACCGCCCTCCATTGCCGGTCTTGTCTTACCTGGACCTGACAGCGATTGGCTTGGCGACGCTGAGCTTCTTTGCCCTTGCGCGCAGCTTTGCCTTGTACTTCAGGTTCCTCGGCTTCGTCCTGAGCCTGTAGCCGCAGC
>CAYXFY010000027.1:0-19066 GCA_964464395.1 uncultured Nitrososphaera sp. | reverse complement strand
ATACGTGCGGGCGATGTCGGCCTTGAGCGTTATCGCGTTTCTGAGCGACTCGTCGATGAGCGAGACCTTGCCGCCCTTGACGGCTATAGACGACGCTATCCTGTAGCCTTCCGTACTCAGGCCATATACTGCGGCAGGCGGAATAGACGCTGCGCTCAAAGTATGCCTTTAGCTCCCCCGAACAATCCGCTATATACTCGTTCTCACCCTTAAAGAAAAGGTTTTTCCACGGGGCGCGGAGTAGTTCCGGCGCTTGAAGATCTGGTTCGATGTCCTGACGCCAAAGCAGGTCATGTTCTTTGGCCCTGCCGTGTCGCTTTTGCGCGAAAAGGGGCACGAAGTGCTGTGCACGTCCCGCCTGTACAGGGAAGCGGTAGAGCTTGCGCGCCTGAAAGGTTTTGGCATGGAAATAGTTGGCAGGCATGGCGGAGCCGACAGGTACGAAAAGCAGGCGGCACGCTCTGAAAGGACGCTGGAACTTGCAAAAGTCGTGGCCAAGTTTGCCCCAGATACTGCGGTGACATTCTCGTCGCCCGAAGGTGCGCGAGTGGCGTTTGGCCTTGGGATTAGGCACATAGGCTTCAACGACTCACCCCACTCCGAGCCGGTGGCAAGGCTCACGATCCCTCTCATGAGCAGGCTTCTCTGCCCCTGGGTGATACCCTACTCTGCGTGGACAAGATACGGCATCGCAAGAAAAGATATCTCCACGTATAGGGCGCTTGATCCTGCCGCCTGGCTCAAGCGCATGTCGCCTAGTGATGTCAAGGCGGAGAAAAAAACCGTCCTTGTCAGGATGGAAGAAAGTAAGGCGTCGTACATTGCAGACAGAGGGCTTACAAGTCAGTCGCTAGCAGACTCTGCAGTAAACGAGTTTTCAAGACTTGCAGACGTTTTTGTGCTATGCAGGTACCAAGACCAGATAGAAGAGGCAAAGAAAAGATATTCCGGAAAGGCAGAAGTGGTAGAACAGGTATTTGACGGCGCGTCGCTGATAAGGCGCGCAAGCCTGTTTGTCGGTGCCGGCGGGACAATGAGCGCCGAGGCCGCGTTGCTCGGAGTCCCCACGATATCGATCGCTCAGGTGAAGTTCTATGTCGATGATTATCTCGTCAGCAAAGGTCTCGTGGCGAGGGCCCGCGATTCAAAGTCTCTCGTGCGCATAGGCAGGAAGATGCTTACGGACGAAAGATTGAGAGAAAAGCAACGCAAAAAGGCTTCAAATACGCTTGCGTCGATGGTGGACCCCACTGAAAAGATGGTCTCTGCCATCGTAAAGCGTAGACAATCATCAGGATTATAAAGACCAGAATGGCAGTGGAGTTACGCCCGGAAGCCCGGTGGAGGAAATTCTTTCCGCCGAATGTAGTGGCCAAGCATAGGGGCCTTTGGAGCCCTTGACCCCAGTTCGAATCTGGGCCGGGCTACATTTTCCCTAAAAATTCATAACGCCGCCCGACCGATCGGCTTGCGTGAAGAGCGTCTACGTGACAAGGAACCTGCCCGGGCCGGCGCTACAGGAACTCGCAAAGAAATGCAGAGTCACACTTCACAAAAAACCAACGCCGCCTTCAAGAAAAGAGATCCTGAAAAACGTCGCCGGCAAGGACGCCATCCTATGCATGCTCTCAGACAGGATAGACGCGCAGGTCATGGACGCCGCTGGACCGCAGTTGAAAATAATCAGCTCGTACAGCACAGGCTTTGAGCACATCGACGTCGAGGAGGCGACAAGGCGGGGCATATACGTGACGTACACAGCAGACATACTTGCAGAGGCCACAGCGGACCTGACCTTTGCGCTCATACTTGCGTGCGCAAGAAACATCGTGCAGGGCGACAATATGGTAAGACAAGGCAAATGGAAAGTGGGCTGGGCGCCAGACCTCCTTCTTGGGCAGCAGGTGCACGGCTCGACACTTGGCATAATAGGGCTTGGCAGGATAGGCGCGGCTGTCGCCCGGCGTGCAAAGGGTTTTGGCATGAACGTGCTCTACTATGGCAAGAACAAAAAGGAGAGCGAGCTTGCAACGTACACCGATCTTGACGACCTTCTTGCTCGCAGCGACTTTGTGTCCATACACGCTTCGATGAACGGCGGGAGCCGACACCTCGTAGGCATGAGCGAGCTTCGCAAGATGAAACGCACCGCTTTTCTCATAAACACAGCCAGGGGCGCGATAGTAAACGAGCGCGACCTTGTTCTAGCGTTAAGAAAGGGCACGATAGCAGGCGCGGGCCTTGACGTGTTTGAAAAGGAGCCGCTGCCGGGTTCAAGCCCTCTTGCAAAGATGAAAAATGTAGTAGTACTGCCGCACATTGGCAGCGCGTCGCGGCAGACCAGAGAAAAGATGGCCCAGGTAGCCGTCGGCTGCGTCTTGGACGCGCTGTCAGGCAAGAGGCCTGACCACTATTTTCTTGTCAACCCACAGGTGCGCTAGGACTCCCAACCCTTCTTTTTCCTGTCGTATTCTGCCCTGTCGTACGCGACCTTGGCGGGTGCGCCCATCACCACGATGTTTGGAGGCACGTCCCTCGTCACGACAGAACCCATGGCGACCACGCTGTTTTTGCCTATTCTCAAGCCCGGCCCGATGACTGCGCGGGCGCCGATGATTGCACCGTCCTCAACTACGGTTCCGACCATCTTGGGGCTCATCGGGTACGGGTCGTTTGTAAAAGTGGCAGAAGGGCCGATAAAGACGCCGCTGCCGATGACTGTAAGTGGCGGTATGTATGCAGAGCCTTCTATCTTGGTGTTGCTTCCTATCCTGACGTTGTAGTCTATGTGTGCAAGCGAGCCTATCTTGACGTTGTCGCCTATCACCGTGTTCGGGCCGACGTAGGCAAAATGCCAGATCTTGACGTTTCTGCCCACCTTGGCCTTTTTGTCAACATAGTTCTTGACCCCCTTTGCGGGCTTGTATCTGGCCATCGAGTCAGAGATGCCAAGGGTTGCCCTGCCTTAAAACCTTGTCAGGCAGCTTGCCTTCCCACCGCGTGAGAAAATCAATGTCGCGCTTTCTCTCGCGCAGCTCGTCCGGCAGCATGACGGGTATCCCGCCGGTTATTGGGTAGTACCTGCCGCACTTTTGGCAGTAGAGCGCGCCTTCTTCCACCTCGTCGCCGGCCTGGAGCTCGAACAGCTCCAGCGGGTGGTGCTTGTCTATTGGGCACGCAAGTATGTCAAGCATCAGGCGCTTCATTTCAGATCCAGGTATATTGGAGAGCCGGTCTCGCTTGATAAAAGTGCTGCTTCTGCCACCCTTGTCACGTTGGTAGCAGAAGAAGGGTCAACGACGGGTTTTGCCCTGCCCTCTATTGAATCTACAAAGTTCTTCAGTTCAAGTTTGAGCGGCTCCTCGTACTGCCTGCGCGGCTCGAGCGTCTCGCTGTCGTGGTCGATCCTGATTTTTTGCTCGATAAAGTCGCCTGAGATTATCCCCTCGGTGCAGACGGCGCTGAACGTGCGCACCTTCTTAGGGGTCAGCCAGTTTGACGCAATAACTGCTACTTTCTGCCCGGGAAAGCCTAGCATGATGGTTGCATAGTCCTCGTACTCGTGGACATGCTTGCCCGCTCTTGCAAACACCACGTTTGGCCGGGCGTCGAACAGGAACATTGCAGTATCGATGTCGTGCACAGAGCTGTCAAATATTATCCCCACATCCTTGACCTTCAGCGACGCCCTGTTTTCGCGGTGGAACTCTATCATCAAGAGCTCGCCGTACTTTTTCTCGCTGATTAGTTTCCTAGTCTCGCTCACGGCAGGGTTGAACCGCTCGATGTAGCCGGCAGTCAGGATCACGTTCTTTCTCTTTGCAAGCTTTGACATCTCGTCGCACTCTTGAGACGAAAACGCAAGGGGCTTTTCGACAAATGTGTGGATGCCTTTTTCCATGACCTTTTTTGCGACTGTTGGGTGTGTCCGGGTCGGCGTGCACACCAGACAGCCGTCGAGTCTTTCAGACCCAAGCAGGTCGTCGACAGATGCGTAGACTTTTGCGCCGTGCCTGTTTGCTATTTCGCCTGCCTTGGAAGAATCCAAGTCGCACACGGCGGCAAGCGCGCCCAATTCTGCGAGCACCCTTGCATGGTTCTTGCCCCAGCCGCCTACGCCGATAACAGCAACCCTTGCTACCATACGGGCGTTAACCAGCCCATGTACTCCTTGACGCCGCCTGTCACTATGCGTGCGTAGGCCTCGCGTATGCTCCTTGACACGTGCCCCTCCTTGCCGTTTCCAATCGCGTGGCCGTCGATGCTTGTGACAGGCACGATCTCTGCGGCAGTGCCTGTCAGGAATATCTCGTCGGCCATGTACAGCTCGGCCCTAGGTATTGGGCGCTCCACCACCTCGTAGCCCATGCTGCGGGCTATGGCGATTGCGGACTCACGGGTGATGCCTTCAAGCGCCGAGTCTGCAAAGAACGGCGTATAGATCTTTTTATTCCTGACAACAAAGATGTTCTCGCCCGAAGCCTCGCTGACGTTGCCGGCAGCGTCAAGCAGTATCGACTCGTCGTATCCGTTGCGCCTGCTCTCCTGGGTCGCAAGTATGGAATTCAGATAGTTCCCTGAAGCCTTGGCAAGCGGCGGCATCGACTGGTCGCTTATGCGCCTCCACGACGAGACGCAGGCGCTTATTCCCTCGCCCTTGAAGTACTTTTCAAACGGAAACGCGATTATCACGGTGTGGGTAGGCGACTTGTCAGTCACGTTGAGGTCGATTCCGTGTAGGCCCACAAAAGTCAGTGGGCGGATGTAGACAGACTGCCTCATCTCGTTCTTTTTCAAGAGCGCCACGGTGGCGTCGCACAGGTCCTTCACAGAATGCTTGAGCGAAATAGAGTAGACGCCGGCGGACCTTCGGAGTCGCTCCATGTGGTCCTTTAGCCGAAATACGTAGACGTTGTTCTTGGAAGCGTAGCCCCGGATACCCTCAAAGACAGCAGTGCCGTAGTGCATGGCATGAGTGTAAATTGGGATCTTGGCGTCTTCCCACCGGACAAACTTGCCGTCAAACCAGACGTACTCCCCGCCCTTTTCCTTCATGTAGGACTGGGATTTGCTCCCCGCTTTAAAAATGTCACTTGTAGCCCTGCTTGGGGAACTTCATGCCCATTACGCGCGCAGTCGCGTCCTCGGATTTTGCAAACTTTTCGACGGTATCCCAGTTTGCCTCTATTATCCCTGCCACGGGTTCTGGCACCATGCTGCGCCACCCGTCCTGCCCCTTCTGCCCGAGCGCTTCTGCATACAGCATCTCCTTAACCGACGACGCCGAGATGTCAAGCCTGTCGGCCTTTATCGGGTTCAGTTTGTATATCTTGAGCATCAGCCTCTCGGCCTTGTCGCCGGTGTAGCTGACATAGCTGCTTTCTTCAATGTGCGACACTATCTGGTTTCTGAGCTCCCACGACTTGGACGACAAGAGCGGTGGCATGTACTTTGCAAACGGCGCAAAGAACGTGTAGTCCGGTAGCACCTTCACCCTGTCGCCAAAGACCGACTCGGCCATCTGCTTGCGCACTTCGTACGAAAAGGGGAAGCTTTTGGTGTTCACCTCCTTGCCGCCCTGCATAAAACGCACGGGAAACACGTACACCTTGTAGTCGCCAAGGAGCCTTATGATTATCTCCTCGTGCGCCTTTGTGACTGGGTTCAGGTGCGCAAGGTAGATGGCCGCCGTTGCCATTTTCTGATAGCCATAGAAAGAAGCCATATAATAAGAAAAAGTGAAAAAGCGGGACTGCTGTCTCAGGCTTTCTTTATCTCGATCTCTATCGTCGAGACGTTGCGCGTCCTTCCGTCCTCGGACTTGACGGTCTCCGAGCCTATCCTCACTTCGCCTATCTTGTAGCCGGCGCTCTCCATCCTCTTGATGGTTATCTGCGAGACATCGACTGCCCTGCCGATGCTTAAGCCCCGGGCCTTGATGGTAACAGTCGGCTGGTTCGCCAGCTGTATGAGGGTCGAAGTCACGTACGCCATGAGCGGCTTTTTGCCGATGTAGATTGTGTCGTGTGGTCCATCCCTTCTTTCCTGCTTTTGCGGTGCGGCTTGTGTCTCTGGTGTGCTAGGCTGTGGTTCTGGTGCGCTTGGTGCTTCAGACATGCAGAGAAAAGGGGCGCAGGGCTAATTTAAGTCAACGGTAGCCTACAAATACTCCTCAAGGGCAAAAATCCAGGTTGCCCGACAGGATCAGGTGGAAGGTAGAGTACGACTATACCTACTACAAGGTCTACGACGGAGAAGGTGGGCTTGCAGGGTACTTTTTCCCGCACTACGGCACCATCGTCCCGGAGGAAAAGGAGGACGAAGTCATAGAACAGATGAACAGGAGACACGAAACCGTCGATGAGGGAACGCTCTTGGTCCCGATGGCCAAGCTCGACCTGCTCGACCACGAAGAGGGCGTCGACATAGACTACGCCATTGGGTCGCTTGAGGCAAACCTCGCAAGGTCAAAGGTATGGAAAGAATGGGTCACAAAAAACTCCAAAGAGTTTTCAGTGTTCGGGTCAAGTGTCCACACGGCAAGGGAAGACAGGAACATGCTCTCCATATCCATCGGCTTTGCCGGCAGGATAACGCTGGGTGAAAAAGAAGTCAAAGAGTTCCTCGCCCCTGTTCTTGACAGGCTCCACCAAGACGGACTGCTCTAGGCTATATATGTGGCCGGCCACGACGGGAAGCCATGAAGGTCCAGTTCGCTCATCACCTAGTCTGCCTGCAGCACAGCGAGCGGCAGTACAGACTTGAACTGCAAGTGCTGGCGACTGGGCAGAACGAGAACGAGTGCACAGAGGGATTCCTGAAGTGCCCGGAGTGCAGTATGCTGTACCCCGTAATACAGGGTGTGGCCATCATAGTCAAGGACTTTGCCGCATACGTGTCAGGAAGGTCGCAAACCTACGGCAATTGGCTTCTAGAGAGTTCTACGAAAGAAATGAAGGAGTTTTTGAAAGAGCAAGGAACGAAACTGACGCCAAGCGCCGTCAACGACAGGTACGAGGAGGGCGGCAGCTGGTTTGCCCCCTACAGGTGGACCCAGTACGAGCACACGGAAGAGGACCGGTTCCTCAAGCACATGAGGTGGCACCTGCGCCCAAACGAGGTCTACAACCGCGTCGTGCACGGCATAAACCCCGACATGGACGGAGTCGTCTTGGACATGGCCTGCTCCATGGGCTACAGCACGCTCCTTCTGGCGCAAAAGTACGCCTTTGCCATAGGCATCGACCTATCATTTTCGTTCATCAAAGAAGCACGCAAAAAGATGATGGAAAAAAAGCTCGGCAACGTAGAGTTCTGCGTCGCTGACTCGCTTGCTCCCCCGTTCCACCCAAACAAGTTTGACTTGGTGCTTGCAATCAACCTGCTGGAGCTGGTCAACGCAGAAAAGCTGCTTGCATCGATACACTGGCTCCTAAAGCCGCACGCAAGCACGATAATCGCAGACCCCTACGACTTTAACCGCGACCCGCCACCGAAAAAGGTCTACGACGGGCAGTCCTTCCGCCGCCTCGTAGAGGACTCGGGCTTTGAGATCTTTGAAAAAAGCAGCAAGAACGAGTCGTACATCCCCTGGGTGCTCAAGGTAAACGAGCGTGCATACCTTTACTACTTTGTCGACTATTTGAAGGCGCAGAAGAGATCCAAGGAAAAGTTCTGACGTGTGTCACAGTAGCTTGAACCCGATCGGTTTAATAGATCGGTTCCAGTAGACGCGCCCATGCCAACCGCATACGTGCTAATCAACTGCGACTTGGGTTCTGAAGACAACATTATCCGTGAGCTGAAAAAGATGCCCGAGACCGTCGAAGTCAGCGGCGTCTATGGCGTGTACGACATCATAGCCAAGGTCAGCTCGGACAGCATGGAAAAGCTCAGGGAGACTATAACCTGGCATGTGAGGAAGATAGACAAGGTGCGCTCTACCCTTACGATGATAGTCATAGAAGGCCAGGGCGGCAAAAAGTAGACCTTTAATCTTCCCGTCTTTTTATCAGGACAGTGAACTCGATAGACGCGATGGCGCACGACATGAAGCGCCAGCTTGTGGATCTGCCGGCCATGCCCCTGCCCAAGCCTGCCTCTGGCAGGACGGTCGTTGCCGGCTCGGGCGACTCGTATGCTGCGGCGCTTGCGGCATACTACCTGTCGTCTGGCCGCGTCATCTGTTCCCAGCCGACAGACATCATATCAGACCCCGCAACAGTGGAAGACGCGCGCGTGTATTTTGTCTCGATATCGGGCAAGACCAGAGCGAACGTGCTTGCGGCGGAATCGGCGCGCAGAGCAGACGCCAGCACGGTGGCCGTAACTGCAAATGCAACAAGCCCTCTTGCAGCCGCTTGCGATGACGTGTTTACGTTAGAGTTCAAGAGCGCCGGCAAGACGTCCGGCACCATCGGGTTCACCGCGCCTTTGCTTGCGTGTGCGCGCATTGCCACAAACGCTGCGTGTCCGGAAGACCTAGAGTCGATCTACAATTCTGCTGCAACAACTGCAGCAAGGCTTGCAGGAAATGTCAAGACAAGAAGCATCGTCATGCTTGGCGATTCCGTGCTGTATCCGGTGGCCATCTACGGCGCTCTCAAGTTTAGCGAGGTATTTGGTTCAAAGGCTGTTGCGCACACTCTGGAAGACTTTTGCCATGCCCCAATATTTGGACAAAAGGATGATCAGGTGATAATGCTAGGCGCAGGAAACGACATCGACATTTCGCGCCGATTAAAACGCGCAGGCTTGCAGGTTCAGTACGTAGACTGCGGAAAATACGATCGCCTCCCGTCCGTGTTCTATGCAACGTTTTTCATGCAACATTTGACGCTTGCCATTGCAAGGAAGAAAAAGATCAAGGAATGCTACTTTTTGCAGGACAAAAAGCTGCTTGCTGCAAGCTCTGACATCATCTACTGACAGGCAGGTCTGTCCTGTTCCCCCACTCGCCCCAAGAGCCGAGGTACATCTTGACGTTCTCGTAGCCGAGCATCTTGAGGATCACGAAGCTGTTTGCTGCCCGGTACCCGCCCTGGCAGTACGTTATCACCTGCGCGCCCTTCGGGATCTTGGCGTACATCTTTTCAAGATCGCCGAAGTCCTTGAACTTCTGCCCCAAGACGTTATCGTTCCAGTCTATGTTGACCGCCTTTGGTATGTGGCCTGCCCGCGCCGCCCTTATTGCTGTCCCGTCGTACTCTTCTTTTGACCGCGCGTCCAGAATTACCGTCTTTTTGCGCTTAACTGCAGAGCGTATGACCCGGTAGTCGGCGAGGATCGTCGGGTCCGTCCTGCCCTTGAACTCGGCGTGCCTGAAGGGGTTTGTCTTTGTCTCAGTGCCGTATTTTTCCTTCCAGTCCTCGATGCCACCGTCTAGCATCGCGACCTTGTCGTGTGAAAAGTACAGCAAAAGCCACACGCCCCGTGCCGCAGACGGCCCCGACACGTTGTCGTAAAAAACCACGATCCTTTCCTTTGAAACGCCGATGTTTGACAGCAGCATCCTTGTCTGTCTGTTGAACTGTCTGATGCCTTCCTTTGAAGTGTCTATCCAGTGAAACTGCATAAGGTCTATGTTGACTGCACCGGGCACGTGCCCTTGCGCGTATTCGGCAAACGACCTAGCGTCTACTACAAGCAGGTTTTTGCTGTCTTTCTCGATGAGAGAGTGCAGCTCGTCGGCAGATATTACAAGTTTCAAGCGCGTACAAAGGCTTTTTACAATGCTAATATTTATTGCTGTCAAGCATGTCTCCCATGCAGGGCCGCATTGGCTAGAAAGAAACTGGACGAAAGCAGGCTTGCTTCCATCCGCGACGCGCACAAGGCGAAAAAGGCCTCCAGGACAACCCGCATGGAAGACTACCTTGAAGTAATCTACGAGCTGATACAGCTGAAAGGTTACGCCACAACGGTCGACATTTCAAACTATTTGTGCGTCAGCTCGCCCAGTGTCACGAAAATGCTGCAGCGATTAAGCGACAGCGGCCACGTCAACTATGAAAAATACCGAGGCATAACGCTCACGGACGCCGGCACGGCCATCGCAAAGAGCATGCATGAGAGGCACGGGATACTGGCCGAATTTCTGGTAATGATAGGTGTCGACATGGAGACTGCAAACCGCGACGCTGAAGGGATAGAACACCACCTGCACCCCGAGACTCTGAAGAGGCTCGAAGAGTTCATCAGGCTGGCCAAGAGCCAACGGCTCGTGCGCTAACGCCTGCTCAGAAACATCCGCATCTCCTGGCCGGAGACAATAGCGTTGAATATCTGCCTGCCGGCGTCGGAACGCTTGTCTATTTTCACTCGCGCTTTTTTGCCCACCTGGCTTGACAGGACGTACTCGTCTTCTATGTACAGGTCGACGGTCTTGCCCACCACGTTTTCATCAACAAGCAATGTGATAGCAGAGCCGGACTCGCTCACCTCAAACGGTATCTCTTTTCCCAGCGTCGGTATCTTGGCCTCGATGTCTATCTTGACCCCGAGCATCTCCTCAAGCTCGTTTATTGTGGAGCCGCCCTTGCCGATTATCTTAGGTGCCGCCTCCTTGCTCACCTTTACCTGCACGCGGTTCTCCGATAGTATGTTCACTTCCGCCTTTGGGTCAAACCGCCTGACTACGTCCATTATTTTTGATTGTGCAAGTTTCTTTATCCCCGACTCACCCGCGGCCCCTTTTACCTTTGAAACCGGCACGACGACATTTTCCTCGCCGTATGTGTAGATCTCGTACTCCACTGCGCCTGACTCGAAATCCTTTACCTCGACAAGCGGCCTTGCAAGATCGGCCTCTGTCATGCCAGTCGGCACTTTTACGGTGAGAGCGAGCTCGTAGACCTTGTTTATCGCGCCGTCCTTGACAAAGACGATTGTGTCGAGTATGTGCGGTATCATGCCAAGCTCGACTTTTCCCATGAAGCGCTGGACCGCGTCAAGCGGGCTCGAGGCATGGACAACGCCGACCATCCCGACGCCTGCAAGGCGCATGTCTGCAAACACGTTAAAGTCCTGGGCCCGGCGCACCTCGTCGTATATCGTATAGTCTGGCCTTACAAGCAGCAGAATGTCGACTGCCTTTTCAAAACTGCCTTCCAGCGGAGCGTACTGCGTCACCTCTTCTGGCACCTGCAGGTCACGTGGCGACTCGAAGGTCTTGACTATCTTGCCCTTGTCGGCATAAAACTCGGCGAGGCTACTTGCAAGCGTGCTCTTGCCAGAGCCCGGCGGGCCTGCTATGATTATTCCTTCTGCCTTGCCTGCGAGCCTCTCCATGAGTTTTTCGCTCAGGTTATAGTCGGCAAGAACGAGCCGGACAGTCGGCCGGACTATGGTTACTTCAAGCCCGTCTGAAAACGGCGGCCGTGTGATGGCAATCCTGTACTTGCCAAACTGGATTACCGTTGCTCCGCTCCTGCTTATCTCCACCGTGCCGGCGCCCGATACCCTGCTTGCCTCCGAAACTTCCTTGATTATGTTCGTAAGCTCGCCATACGTGCTCTTGCCGTCGCCTATCTGCACGAGCTGGAAGCTGCCGGGCTTGCCCCTCTTTGCCATCGGGACCACGTTTTCCTTCAGGTGCACGCTCATGGTCGTCTCGTCGAAATACCTCTCAAAAGCAAGGTCCGTGGTCTTGGTCGGCGCCCTGATGTGCTGCGACTTGATCCCCTGTGCCTCTGCCACGAGCGCCTGTACATAGTCTGCCGTCAGCAGCGTCGCAGATTCCTGCATGGCGACGTCCTTAATGATGGCGTCTATCCTGCCGTGCTTGGCAAGCCTTATGTCGTCAAAGTCCGGCCGCTGACCGACAAATCGCAGGGCGATGTTTCTGCCTGCACACAGCTCGCGCATCTTCTTTATCTCCGCAAGCCCGACAAATCCGTGCTCCTTGTTGGTCGAGGCCTGCGACTGCAGCTCGTCGAGCACGGCAAGCGGGATTATCAACTCGCTCCCTTGCTCGACCTTGCCTGCCTCAAGCATCTTTGTTATCTCGCCGTCGATTATAATGCTCGTGTCAAGAACAAACTTTGCCAATGCCCTTCTCTCATAAAGGGCACTTAAAAAGCATGTCAGCCGTAGCCATTTATCATAAAATTCGTATATGCAGATAATAACAAAGAATTTAAGATTGTGCAAGTAATGGGGTTCAGGATGAAAAAGCTCGAGGCAATCGTGCGTCCTGAAAAGATGCCAGTCGTAAAGGAAAAGCTCAGGCAGCTAGGCATAGGCGGCATGACCATCTCCAACGTGTCGGGCTGGAGCAAGCAGCGCGAGCTACACCTCCAGTGGAGGGGCCAGCCGGTGGCCTACGACCTGCTGCCCAAGATCAAGTTCGAGATACTCGTCATCGATTCTGACATGGACAAGGTAATACAGGCCATAGTCGAGTCATCCAGGACAGGCGAGCACGGCGACGGCGTGATCTTTGTCTCTTCTGTCGAGCAGTCGATAAACATCGCGACGCTTGACAAGGGCGACAAGAGCTTTGCCTAAGACATAAAAGCGGCGCACGCGCAAAAAAGACCGTTGCTCAGGTTAGCCTCTGCCGCTCTTGTTTTCATTTTCCCACTTTTTCTGCCGGCTTTTGCCGCCTCCTACTACGAGGAGCAGACGGACTTTGACGAACGCTCCGTGCCCGTCGCAGAGTACAGGTGGAAAAGGGAGAACCTGCAGGCGTGCATCTACAAGGAAGATGGCCTTCCAAACAAGTACTACGTCTGGGCCAAGCTTGCTGTGCAGGACTGGCGCAGCGCGCTCCGCGAATATACGGGCAATGCAGATGCCTGGAACATGAGCGCCCGGTACGCCGCAAGCGAAAGCGCCATGGCAGGCTGCGACATCAAGGTGTACATACACGACACGTACAGGGACTTTCCGGCATACCCAGGACAGACGGGAGCCTACACGGCAGTTAGGTTTACCAATGGCATAGCCGACGAGGCAAGCGTCTACCTCTCGCAAAAGGTTCTGCACGGCGACGGATCGACAGAGATAGACCCGCCAGGCTATGCGTTCCGCAACTCGGCGGCCCACGAGATAGGCCACGCGCTGGGGCTTGGGCACAACGCAAAGGTCAAGGGGTACCTGATGTCCCCGCAGTTCGACTTTTGGGAACAGGATGACCAGCTGCCGATAACCACACTTGAACTTTCAACGCTGATCGGTGTCTACGGGACTGACGGCTTTCGCGGCTAAGCTCTATATATCAACATGCATGCAGGTTTGGAGAGAATGAACGTCGAGAGCTATCTCAAGGCCGGCAGGATAGCGTCCAAGGTCAGAGAAGACGCCCGCAAGAAATATCACGTGGGCTTGACCCTATTTGAGGTCTGCGAGACAACCGAGGCGCAAATAAGGAGTATGGGCGCAGAACCGGCGTTCCCTGTAAACGCCAGCCTGAACGAGATAGCGGCGCACTATACGGCAGAGCCAAACGACGAAACCATAGTCAAGGAAGGCGACATCCTGAAGATAGACATCGGGGTGCATATTGAAGGCTACATAGCCGACACTGCTGTCACGGTATGCTACGACCCGCGGCACGACCCGATGGTAAAGGCCGCAGAAAGTGCGCTTGCAGAAGCGGTGCGCATGGCAAAGGTCGGCACAAAGGCGTCTGACATAGGTAAGGCCATTGAAACTATAATCGACAGGATGGGCTACCGGCCGATACAGAACCTGAGCGGCCACTCGCTCCAGCAGTATACAATCCACGCCGGCAAGTCGATACCAAACATCTGGACCATCGGCTCGTCGTTTACCCTGCAGGCAGGCGAGGCATATGCAATAGAGCCCTTTGCAACCACGAAGGACGGCGCGGGCGTCGTGCATGAGGGCAAGGTCAAGAACATCTTTGGCATTACCTCAAGGAAGCCCAGCAAGGACGAGGACGCCGACGAACTCCTGAACACGATATGGAACCGCTACAAGTCTCTGCCGTTTGCGCTGCGCTGGCTCACCGACGTTTACGAAGAACCCAAATTGCGCCGGCTAGTCGACGTCCTGATAAAGAAAAAGAACGTCCACGCGTATCCGATACTTGTGGAAGGCAGAGAGAAGATGGTCGTGCAGGCCGAGCACACGCTCATCCCCGCAGACGGCGGGTCGACCATCATCACGCTTTAGATTTTTCCGGCGGGTACTCGCCGTACACTGCTGTCACCAACGTTGATGAACTGCACTTAGTGCACGCCCTACCCTGCTCGTAGACGTTGTCCCCCACTTCAAAGGGCCGGCGCGCCCGCTCGCCGCAGGAGTTGCAGGTCTCCTCGGTGTATATCGCGGGTTTTACCTCAGGCTTTTTGCTCCAGAACATCACTGCGCCACCCCCATGGTATTGCCGACGCCTATTATCATCACCGACTGGCCTTCTAGGGTCTTGTCCTCGATGACTGCGTGCACAGTCTCTGTCACCTTGCCAAACGAGTCCGCTATCTCTTTGCGCATTACAGTAATTGCGTCAAGGACCGATTGCTTGACTATCACTGCATAGACCGGGATGTTGTAGTGCGTGGCGACTTCCTCTATCTGGTACTTTTCGACGCCTATCCCGCCGATCGCGGCCCCGACGCCCTCTGCGACATCGCCTGTCCGCTCGCCTTCCAGCTTTAATGCTGCATCAATCATTATTACGGCGTCCAGCTTGATTCCAAGGTCGCCGACAAGCCTCTGTATCGCCTCGCCGGGCCGGCCTACAGTCCCGGAGGGACCTTCTGCCTTTAGCAGGTATAACTTGCGGCCATTGTGCTCGCCTTCGGCGTAGACGGTCTCTTTTGCGGCGTATTTTTTCTCCTTGCCAAGCATCATTTTACCGACAACCATGGGGCCGATGCCGTCGCCTATCGGCTGTCCCTTCTGGAAGGTGCCTATCGCCTTTTTCAGGGCCTCGGCCTCTTCGAGCAGGAGGGGCATCACCATCTGCAGCTGCACAAGCACGTAGACGCTTGTCGTGCGCTTGCCCATCAAGTAAAAGTGCCTGACTACCTTGTAGATCATGTTCAGCGCGGACGCCGCTTCGAGCATGTTCTCTATCTTTGACGCCTCGTAGTCGCTCACGCCGGGGCATATCTTGCGGACCTCCTGGCGCATGCGCTCGTCTTTTGTACGCATGACGTGCTCTACCTTTCGCACAAGGCCGCTGGGGTCGATGTCGACAGGCATTATCGCAAAGTACTCCAGGAACCGGTCTATCCTCCCGGCAGGGTCCGGCGACTGCGGCAGCGCGGTCTTGACGTATTCTATCGTGTCAAGACGGGCCGTGTCGCGCATGCCCTTCAGCTTGACAAGCGACCTGGAGATTTCGCCGAGCACTATCTTGCCCTGCATCCTCTGCCCGTACATCATGAAGAACGGTATCGTGGCAAGCGAGACGATGTAGACGTACATCAGCGGGTTTGAGGTGTCAAACTCGCCATCCCCAAAGCCTCCGAGCTGGAGGAAGAAGCTGAAAAAATCTGCCATGCCAGACAGCCAATCTGGCTTGCGCAGAGCAATTAAAGGTTACTTTGCCTTGCCCTGACACTGGCTGCAGTAGCCGTACAGCTCAAACCGCCCGCCAAGTATGCTGTACTTTGCCTTCCTTGCGACCCTAGATTCGAGGTCTCCAAGCGACGCCTCGTCCACGTCGTCTATCCTTCCGCACCTGACGCATACAAGGTTGACGTGCTCGTCCACGTTAGAGTCGTACCGGGCACCCGTCGGGAAGTCAAGCTCACGTACCAAGCCCTTCTTCTTCAAGAGCTCCAGCGTCTTGTAGACGGTGGCAAGGCTCACCATAGGATGCTTCCTGCGGATTGCAGCGTGCAGTTCCTCGGCCGACGGGTGCGTGTCCGTGTCAAGCATGAAATCCACTATGGCCACCCTTTGAGGCGTTATCCTGAACCCTTCCTTTCTGAGCGAGTCTATGACCGACTCGAGTTTCTGCACAGGTTACCTTGAATGGACGGGTATTTATTAGTTTTAATACTCTTTAGATAACAAGCCTTAAATAAGAATAGTTCTTAATAATAACTGCAATGGAAAAGACAAACATCGGAATACAGGATAGCGACAGGAAAAGCGTGGTCAACATACTGAACGCACTGCTTGCAGACGAATACGTGCTTTACACAAAGACGAGGAATTACCACTGGAACGTGACCGGCCCCCAGTTCAACGACCTACACAAGTTCTTCCAGGCTCAGTACGAGGAGCTCGACGCAAGCATCGACGAGATAGCCGAGCGCACGAGGGCGCTTGGAGAAAAGTCAGTGGCGACGCTTGCAGAGTTTATGAAAATTGCACGCCTGAGGGAGAACCCGGGCGACTACCCGTCCGCGCAGGCGATGCTTGCAAACCTGCTTGCAGACCACGAGGCAGTCATCAGGACGCTCAGGGCCGACGCTGAAGAGGCGGCAAAGCACAACGACATGGGCACCAACGACTTTCTGATAGGGCTCATGGAAAAGCACGAAAAGATGGCCTGGATGCTCAGGGCTTTTGCGGCCTAGGTCAGGCCTTTTTCTCCTTTTTTTCGTGGCATACGCACGCACACTTGACCATCTTCATGTCAAAAGAACAGTCGTGGTCCGGCCCGCACGCGTCGCCCACCGGCCACTCGCCGGGGCAGTCGCCGTGCTTGTCGCGCTTGCAGAAAAATGTCAGCATCCATGACGCAGAAGACGCAAACACGATTTATGCTTTGCTTCAGAACTGGATGTTGAACAGCTGCGGGGCGTATATCGAGCCCTCCCTCACGCGCTTGACCTTTGCCACTGACAGGTAGTGTGGCCATATGGTCGCCATGATGCTACCTTCAGGCACGCCGACTGGGTCGAGCAACACAACAATGTCGCTTTCGCTCACACCCCTTTCCATCAATTTCTCCTTTGAAAGCGCGATAAGGTCTTCCGGCATCCCGCTGCTGTAAAGGTATACCTTGCCGGTGTACTCTAGCTTGTCTTCTGACATCTGTGTAAGGCGTTGTGGTGCGGGTCACAAAAACGTTTAGTCCTGGCCCGCGTCGCCGAAGATGAGCTTCATCTCGTCAAACGTCAGCTTTTCGCCTGACGACATCTTTTTGAGCGCGGCTTCCTTCAGCTCGTTCCAGCGCTCCTGGTACTCTTTGTCGCGCTTTTGGCGCTCCTGCATCGCTTCCTGCCTTGCGACGCGGCGCTCCTCCATCTCCTTCTGCTTCTTCTGCCGGACCTCGGCGTGGGCCATGCGCGACTTTTTGAACGCAATGGCGTTCAGTTGCGTTTCGACCATCTCGAGCTTGGCGCCGGCCTCCCTCACCTGGTGTATGGCCTGCCTGCGTTCCTCATAGAGGCTTTCACGCGTGTTGACAAGCACCTCGATGCTTGCCTTCAGCTTGCCTATTTTGTTGCCAAGATCCTCCTTCTGCTTGAAGATCTTGTTCACCCTGCTCTTCAGCTCGTCATACTGCGACGACATCTCGCGGTACTTGCCCTCCTTCTTTTGCGCCAGCTTTAGCGTATGGAGTTTAGTCGCTATCTCCTTTGAGCGCGCCACCAGCTTGCGCTCCTCGTCTTTTGACAGCTTTTTCGTCTGTATGTCGCGTTCTATCTGCTCAAGGGCCTTCTGGAGTCCGTGCATCTCGCTCCTCTCCTTTCGGGAGCGGGCGCCGACCTTGTCGTCTAAAGACTTCATCTGGTTCTTGGCCTCCATCAGGCTGTTGCGCATCTCGACGAACTTGGGATAATCAGCATCCTTTTCCTCGTTCACCTTCTTCAGCTTGGCGCGCAGCTCGTCCAGCTGCATCCTCTCCTCGTCTATCTGCTTCTTGACCGCCTCAAGCTTGCTGTTTATCTCTTCTATCCTCTTGTCCCCGGCCTTCTGCTCCTCCTGGACTCCCTTTTTGAACTCCAGCAGGGTCTTCAGGTTCGGGTCATCGGAACTCGATACTGCAATGTTGTTGTTTGTTGTGCTCAATGTAGAGATTGCACCATCACCGTTATAGGGTGAACTGCGTCACTTACGGGTTCTAGCGAACCCGAAAATATATTTTTTGTTATTCCACGCACATGTAACCTTGTTTCATACATCTTTATATTGCATGAGGTCGTAGCTGCCCACGACGCGATGGACGATTTTGAGCGGAACTACCCGGACTTTGACTGGAAGAACACGCCGGCCTACAAGCACCCGGGTGGAAAGGACTGCCCCTGCCCCAAGCATGAGTATATACGGGAGCAGATGAGAGTCGCCCAGACTCTGAGCGACGCAAACAAGGACCTGCCGCCGGGGCAGCGCCAGAAGGCCCAGATAACGTTAAAGTTCTGCCCGGACCACTACAGGGTCTACTTTGACGAGGTCATACCGTCCATGCCGTTCAAGTACCGCTTCATGACCAAGGTCGCGTTGAAGCTGGGCGCAATATCCATACAAAAGCTGACCTACATGCAGTCGGACCAGTGCTTCTACTGCAAGTTCGGCTCGGGCGGCTTTGACAAAAAGACAGAGCTCCCGCCCATCTAGTAGGCTATCAGCCTGCCGGTGTCTGTCATCATGTTCCTGAGCGCGATTTTCGTGTCAGACGCAAAGCCGGCCGACAGTATGTTGCGTATAATTATAGACAGGTAGGGAAAGTTGCGGCCCGCCTGAGAGCGGTAGCCCTCGTAAAACGCCCTTTCGACGTCGCAATAGCCGTGCAGGTCCATCACGCTTGCAAGAAACGAACCCACGTCCATGCTCCTGGCGTAGACTGACCCATTCTTTTGCATAAAGCCAAGGTCTGTCCGCAAAAGCGAATCGCCCCTAACAAGGTAGTTCTGCGCCTTGTTGTCCGTGAACACAAGGCCTGCGCGATGCAGCCTGCCGGTGAGCGCGCCGGCGCTGCGTGAAAGCGCGGCTGGCGCGCCGGACGCAAGCGCCCTATAGAGATCGCCGCCTTCGACGTATTCTTCTATCAGCTCGTCGTCTGTAATAGAAACAAGGGCGGGCGTCGGGATGTCCAGCATGGCGAGCCTCTCACGCATGTGCCGGCCCTCGTTCCTTGAGACGTTTCCGGCGTGAGGAGGCGACGACGGGTGCCCGAGCAGTAGCGAGATCATCG
>CAYXFY010000026.1:19585-19885 GCA_964464395.1 uncultured Nitrososphaera sp. | reverse complement strand
ATCTTGGTCAAGGCCGGCGCGATAACGTCGACGGCAGGCGTGGCCATGCTCGTGGCGTTTGTGGGAGTGCTATTGGCATTTCCTGTCGTCAAGGAATGCGAGGGCGAGGACTGTACGTTTGAATCGACGGCGCCCGAACAGCTGAGGTCTATAATAAACCCCGGATTTCTTGCGGCGTCGCTTCTCGTGATAGCGTCAGGAATCGTGATGATACGCTACAGCCGCTGGAAAGAGTCGAGGACGACTTGACCACGCCGGCTATAAATACGAGAAATTGCTAGCGGCCCCATGGTAAGGTTC
>CAYXFY010000026.1:14210-19569 GCA_964464395.1 uncultured Nitrososphaera sp. | reverse complement strand
CGCCGAGGTCGATTTCCTGACACAGAACGAGGCGTGCAGGGTCGCTACAAGCCATGACGACATACCACACGTCGTTCCAGTATCGTACGTTTTTGAAGACGGCGTCTTTTACTTTGCGACAGATCTTGAAACCCGCAAGCTGGAAAACATCAAGAAAAACAACAAGGTCGCGCTTACGGTCGACATCTACAGCACAAAGGGCAACAGAGCAGTCATTGTGCAAGGAAAAGCGGAGCTGATAGAGCGTGGAAGCGAGTTTGCCCGATTGTATAAAATATTTGAAAAAAAGTTTGCCTGGGTCAGGGCCGATCCTTGGAAGGAAGGCGAGGCGCCATTTGTCAGGGTGACACCGACAAACAAGACGAGCTGGGGAATGAAATGACCGGCCTGAAAAAGAAGATCGACGACGCGGCAGGCAAGGTCTGCGAGGCACTCATTCCGGTAAAGCACGAGACTTTTGCAGGTAGAGGAAAGGAAATCGCAATATGCACCCTTGGCAGCATCGACCTGCTAGAAGAGATATCGCGCTCTGCGCTAATGGGCAGGGTTGCACTGGCCGGCAGGCTGCTTTCGGAGAACAAGGGCATCGATGCGATCATACGCTATGCTGCAGAACACCCGGAACTCCGGCGCGTAGTGTTGTGCGGAAAAGAAGTCAAGGGACACTTTGCCGGGCAGTCGCTACTCGCGCTGCACAAAAACGGCGTAGACAAGGACAACAGGATAATCGGCGCAAGGGGGCCGTACCCGACGCTTGAATCGCCAAAGAAGCAGGTAGCGTCGTTTCGACAGCACGTGGAAATAATCGACCTTGTGGGCGTAACCGACCTTGAGAGGATAGCGCCCCTAGTAGCCTGAGGTCTGCCTGTTGCGGTTTACCCTGTTCTTTTTACTGTATTCTTCGAGTATGTCTGCCGGCGTCATGCCAAGTTCGATGGAAGCCTGAACGACAAAGTGCCAGATGTCTATCAACTCCTCCTTTGCCGCGGCACTGTCAAAGCCCGTTGGTTTTTTCCACCACTTCCAGTTTGTCAGGCGCTGGAGCTCGACTGCCTCGTGTATTATGGCAGTCGAAAGCACTGATACCCTACCTTCTGCGTCGGCAGGGTAGCGCGAAAGGTCCATCATGCCTGCAAGCTCTTTCTGCATCGAAAATATCGTTTCAAGGGTGTCCATCTGCCTTCTTGCCTGCCAGGTCGTACAAAAATGTTGGCCGGTTCTGCTTACGTCGAACACCATGAGAGAGTGCGAAAGCTTTAAGGCATCTGGGTTAGATAGGGCATGCATGGCTTCCGGGAGGCAACCTGTTACCTCAACTCCCGAGACAGACAACCAGTCTGCCTCGCTTGGCAACGTTCTTTCGTCATCGCTTGACATGTTCAGGATAGAGGATGCGCAGACGCGCAAAAAGGCAGTCGAGTTTCTGGGTAACGTGTCGCTGGCAACGGTCAACGCCTACGGCAAGTGGCTAACAGCGGTAAAGGCAGTGGCCGACGCCTGCACCGTGACAGGATACACGTTCTCGCAATCGGACCTGTGCGATTTTCTCACAGTGGCCGCAAAGGGGATGGACTCCAAGCGAGCGGGCACAAAGGCGGTAAACGACGCGACGTTTCATATCTACATGGACATAATGGAGAATTACCAAAAGTCCAACGACAAACTGAAACTTCATTTCCCGAGGATAATAGTGGACGTAATCTCGATACTGGACAAGGGCGTGGACACGCGAGGTGAAGCAGTCGGCGTATATGGCATTGAACGCTACTACCAGGAGCGCAAGGCCTCTGCACCAACAGAAGATCCGGCCACAAGCTACGTCGCAAAGCCCGTTCAGGAGATAAGGGCTCGCCCGGGACAGCCTGCGACGCCTGTAACATTTGGTGAAGAGCTGGTTGAAAATCTGTCAAACATAACAGGCAGGTCTCCAAAAGACCTCGAGCTGTCGCTTGCAAACCTGGCACCGGCAGACGTGAAAAAGATAACCGACCTTTCTGCCAACTACAAGCGCCTGCAAAAGTACAGCAAGCTGGCCAAGCCGGAGGCGCTGAAAAAGGAAGTGGAAAAGGACCTCGGGCGCAAGCTCTCAGACAACCAGCTCCAGCATGCGGTCAATTCCATTCGCAAGTCCAAGGTTTACATCGAAAACGTGCTGGACGGCAAGTTCGTGCCGCACGGGACGCACGGCATCAACCACGTCAAGCACAACTTGGAATACGGCTACCAGCTGATGGGTCTGATCGAACCCAGAAAGCGCAGGCAAAGTTAACTAAATTTGCAAAAAGACTACTTTTGCAAAAGTGATGAGATATAACTTGTAATCGACGAATGACACTCCCTTGCCTGACTCACTTCATCGGGAGTAACATCTCTAACATACCGTGCTGACTTGCTCAGGATATACAATGATGAATATTGTTTTCTAATAGGTTGGAACGATTGATTCTTGCGCACAATTTCGTTCCGCTCGAAGTGGTCGCCTGGCTTTGGGAGTCCTGTTTTTAACACGAATGCATCGACAAGGTGTAAGGCTGAATAGAAAAGAGTGGCCACCTCCCAATCGGAGTAAGTGGGGTTTTTTAAGGCAAGATAATTTGAAGCATTATTATTATTTACACTTCTATTCTCGTTCCAGCTCTTTGACATCTTCCGATCGTAGGTTAATGTCTGAATTTAATCTTTCTACCGGTTAATTCTTCTGGCCTGTCAGAAACATGAAGTATAAGTGGATCAAAATCTATCCCATCAAAAAGGTCTTCAAGTTTCATGAGCCTATCCTGAATTTCACTTAATGCTTGAACCCTGTCTACATTGCTGTGAACAAATGCTATTGACACAGCCTCATGCAGCGGTCGAATCACGATATACTCCAAGTATTTTATGTCGGAAAATAGGTTGATTGCTTCTTTCTCGACATTTCCCAAGTCAGTTGCTTGAAGCTTTCCTAGTCTTTCTTGGCATTTGGGTAGTATTAGATCTGCAAGTTGATTCTGAAAGTTATCATCCGATGCCAAAAGCTTAAGAACAACAGAAGGTATTAGGTTAGGATTCGTTCTGAGATAAGAATCGATTGATGTTTGCAAAAGTTCAAGCATTTCTGGCGTAAGATTGACCCTTTGCTTTATCTCTAGGGCTTGAAAATTATCCTCAGGGGGCAATTGTTCGCTTTCGAGTCTATCCGCCATAAGATATCTTCACCAGCTCTAGATTTAACTCTTTTTCACGTTTCGTCGTTTCTTGATTCTCCTACTCCCTTGAGTGGGAGGCTTGGATTCCTTTTTATTGACGGCGTTTAAGACCTGATCTAGTGAGGATTGAATTTTCTTAGTTGAATTTTTGATGCTCTGTAGCTCCAGAGACATTTCCTTCAAATAATGATAGATGTTTAGACTCTCTCTATCAATTATAGCAACAGACGTAGCGAAAAGGGTATTTCCGGGACTCTCGGGAGTTCTGAGAAATAATATTGGTTGGTTGTCTGGTCCATCAGCCGCCAAATTAATCCACATTAATCCTGCGATGGAACAGTATGCTCCAAAGGATATGGATTTCTTCACTGAAGGATCCGCAGGTAAGTCGGGCAAGGCCGCAACTTTTCCATAATAGATGACGCCGCCTCCGTCTGCGTTAATGGAGGCATCAAGTCTCTTAATCGTTGCACCGGGGAAAGGCTCAGTCGAGAGATTGGAAATCTGCAATTTAATAGTCAAATACGTTCCGCGTGCAAATTCAAAGCCAGAAACTAGATTTGAATCATGGAAGTGATAGTCACTTTCGAATGAAGTATCGACTAAAAGTCTGAAGGTCATAAAGAAGAGAAATCGCCCTAGTATTTAACTAGTGAATGGTATATTCAGAGATCGGAAAGAACCTTATTCAAACACGGGCTTGTATTTGCAATTAGCGCCTTAGAAACGTCAACAAATTTAGTTAGATAGGGTCGTCCCCCTATCGGAAGGGTCGGCAAATCCGCCCTAGTGATATTGGGGGGTCCCTACCTATTTATCGTCGTTCTTCCGGTTGCTTGGACTACTGAAGATAAATAATTTAAGTCTTTTTATTGTGGAATTGTAAAACTGTGTTACTGTATCTTTCGTTTTATGAATTACATAAAATCCAGTGTTGTTTTACATAATTATTGTATAGATACTTCGACAGTCGTCTAGTCCCAGATCTTTTCCTTGAATGTCCACTTTTTGTTGAGCAAAAAATTGCTTATCGACGCGGTGGCAACAGCTAGTATGAGCGCAAGTGGGTAGCTCTGGCCTTGGTTTTCGACTAGGTAGTAGACCATGCCCAGCTGCACCAGCGCTCCAAATGCCGAGAACCCCGCAAACATGCCGTACTGCGCAAGGGTCCTCTTCAGAGACAGGTCGCGGTCTTCAAAGGTCCACAACTTGTTCAGGATAAAGTTAGAAGTTATCGACAGCGCTATTCCTGCCACCGTGGCGTGCAGGTACCAGATGCTCGGGAACATTGTAGTGAGCACGAAAGACGCGATGTAGTTGACGAGTAGACCGCTTGCGCCAACTGTGTAGAACCTTCCGGCCTTTGACAGGAACCGGACAGACTTGCGTTTTTCTTCCGGGGCAGACTTGCCATAGCGATAAAGACGCCAGACTGCCCTGACGTAGTCTATCATGGTAGCCGTGTCAAGCTTGCTCGCGCCCAGCCTGCGGTTTGTGAACGTGTAGGGTATCTCCTTTACCTTGGCGTTCTTCGCCTTGACCAGCATCTCGAGCAGCATCTTGTAGCCTATGGCGTCAAAGTCGATGCCCTCTATCACATGGCGCCTGAAAGCGAAAAAGCCGGACATCGGGTCCTTTACGGTGATGCCTAGGCTGTACTGAGCTATCTTGGTCGCGCCCTTGCTTATCATTTTGCGTTTGAACGGCCAGCCAGACACTCCTCCACCCTTGACGTAGCGCGACGCGACAACTATATCGCACTTGGAACAGTCTATTTCTTCAAGCATCTTCGGTATGGTCTGGGGTGGATGCGACATGTCGCTGTCCATCACGACGACGATGTCGCCGCACGCGGACTTGACGCCTGCAAGGATTGCAGAGCTGAGGCCGAGCTTGCCCGGGCGGCTTATTACTTCAAGGTGTAGGCGCTTTTTCAACTCGCTTCCAAGCCTGCTGGCGTACTCTGCAACTACGCCGCCAGTGCCGTCAGGCGAGTTGTCGTCGACTACTATTATCTCCACATTGGTCCCCTCGGGTATTGCGTCTGCAATCGAGTCGATGACCCTTGTGATGTTCTGCGACTCGTTGTAGGTGGGCAGGACTATCGAAAGTGGTATCTTGGAAGGCTTTAGGAGCTCTTCCTGCTGGGGGATCTCCAACGAGCCTGTCAT
>CAYXFY010000026.1:1608-14179 GCA_964464395.1 uncultured Nitrososphaera sp. | reverse complement strand
ATAAAACGGTTAGTCCAAGTCATGGATTCCGCCTCTAGAAATAGAAAACTGGACAGAGCCGCCGGGAGGCTGCACGAGAGTCGCCTGGTACAGAGACTTTGTAGCGTCCTGTCTCTCAAACCTTAACCTGACGTGCGCATGTATAGAGACCGTGCCTGACAGGTATTCGCGCTCAATGCCCCAGTCGTCCTGCGGGACTGTCCTTACCATGTTTGTGGCCACGACGGCGCACGGCGCGTTTATGGCAAGCAGAGCAAGCTCGTGCATGTGGCTCATGACTGCAAGATGCCTTGATGGGCCGGAATACTCTGCAGAAAAGAGCGACGTTAGCGAATCGACTATGACAAGGTCCGCGTCAGACTCTGTTGCCCTGCTAACCGCCGCTACTTGGTCTTCTGTGCCAAGCGCCCTTACGACCGTGATGCTGTCAAGCACATCGCCACTGCCTGCTATCTCGGATATCCTTTCCGGCCTGAACGCGCCCGTCGTGTCTATGAACAGCGCCTTGCCGCCGGCGCGGGCGCAGTTGGCGCACAAGGTGAAGCATAACTGAGACTTGCCCGACCCTGCGGCCCCGTAGACGTCGGTGAGCAGGCCAGTCATGATGCCGCCTTTCAGCAGCGCGTCAAGGGACTTTGAGCCGGTGGAAATGCGCACGGCAGTACCTTGTCGCGCCTGCTTTTATGATTTGAGCGTGCGGCAAAGGAACCTTTTTATTCGTGGTACTGTCCCTGAATTTCAAAGTGAATAACTAGTGTCTTCGCCGCCTTCGCAGCAATCAAAACGCCCGCTTTCGATTCTACAGCGCTCCATCAACCGCAAGGTAGCGGTCCGGCTAAAGAGCGAGATCGAGTACAAGGGCAAGATGAACAATGTCGATTCTTACATGAACCTGATACTGACAGACGCCGAGGAGTTCAACGGCAACGATGTCATGGCAAACTACGGCAAGGTCGTCATTCGCGGCAACAACGTGCTCTTTATCAAGCTGGAAAAAGACATCTGACGGGTGACTTGCTGACAAATGGTCAAACGCTGGCTGTTCACCTCTGAATCAGTAACAGAGGGCCACCCGGACAAGATCTGCGACCAGATCTCCGATTCCATTCTAGACGAATTCCTGAAGCAGGACCCTGATTCTAGGGTTGCAGCCGAGTCGATGACTACCACCGGCATCGTGTTTGTCGCCGGCGAGGTCACGTCAAAGGGCCACATCGACATACAGAAGCTGGTGCGCGACACAATCCGCGACATCGGCTACGACGACCCCAAATACGGCTTTGACTGCGATTCTTGCTCGGTGCTTGCTGCACTTCATGAACAAAGCCCTGACATCTCTATGGGCGTGACTGCGACAGAGAACAAGGAGCAGGGTGCCGGCGACCAGGGGCTGATGTTCGGCTACGCCACCAACGAGACTCCTCAGTTGATGCCCTTGCCGATAACTATGGCCCACCAGCTCTCGATGAAGCTGGCGAGTGCAAGAAAGAGCAAGGAGCTTGGCTGGCTTCGGCCGGACGGCAAGTCGCAGGTTTCAGTTGTGTACGAGGACGGCGTACCAAAGCGCATCTCGACTGTCGTCATATCGACGCAGCACTCGCCCGAAATCCGAATGGACCAGCTACGCGAAGAAGTGGTAAACAAGATAATCCGGCCCGTATGCGGCGAGTGGATAGACGACAAGACCAAGTTCCTCGTCAACCCGACGGGGAGGTTCGTCATAGGCGGACCGCCCGGCGACACCGGGCTTACGGGAAGAAAGATAATTGCAGACACGTACGGCGGTATGGGCAGACACGGCGGCGGCGCGTTCTCGGGCAAGGACCCGTCGAAGGTGGACCGCTCCGCATGCTATATGGCCCGCTATGTGGCAAAGAACATCGTCGCAGCCGGCCTCGCAGACAAGTGCGAGGTACAGGTGGCCTACGCGATAGGCGTCGCGGAACCCGTTTCGATTATGGTCGACACTTTTGGCACTGGCAAGCAGAGCGAGGAAGAAATAGAAGCCAAAGTGCGCAAGGTCTTTGACATGAAGCCTGCAGGCATCATCAAGACGCTTGACCTGAAGCGCCCCATATACAAGCCGACTGCAGCCTACGGCCACTTTGGCAGGGACGGCCCCGGGTTTACCTGGGAAAAGACCGACAAGGCGCTGCTTCTAAAGTAACTGCAAGCTAAAATAATGCGCAGGTCCTACCATCAGCGTTTGCTGAAGGGCAAGGTTGCGATAGTCACGGGCGCTACTAGGGGGATAGGCTTTGCGACGGCAAGGGAGCTTGCCTCAAGGTGCGCTACCGTCGTCGTATGCTCGCGTGACACGACAAGCGCGCAAAAGGCCGCCAGGCGCATAGGCAAAAAGGCGCACCCTGCGAGCCTGGACGTCACAAGCGCCAAAAGCGTGTCTAGATTTGTCAAGCAAGTCGCCTCAGAGCACGGCAAAATAGACATCCTTGTGAACAACGCCGGCTACCCATTCGACCCTAAAATGTGGTACAAAAAGATGCACAAGGTAAGTGACGAGGAGCTCGACGCGGTCCTTGCCGTGGATTTGAAAGGCACGTTTAGAATTACAAAGGCGGTTCTCCCTGTCATGGCGCGCCGCGGCGGCGTGATAATCAGCATCTCGTCTACACCTGCAATAGCGGGGTTCACTGAAGGCGCGCCTTATTCTCTTGCCAAGGCCGGCATAGTTGCCATGACAAAGCACATTGCTCTGGAATATGGCCGGGACAACGTGCGGGCATACGTGCTTGCTCTTGGCAACATTGCGACCGACGCGACCTTTAACTCGATGACTCTAGGGGCGCGAAAACAAGCCGCACAAGAAAGCGCTATGAAAAGGTGGGGCAGGCCGGAGGAAGTTGCGCGTACAATAGCCAGCCTTGCCGGCGACGACTTTTCCTTTGCCACTGGCAACACATTAGTGGTTGACGGAGGCACGGTGTTTCTCTGATGTCAGACGACGACCTGTCGCTTGCAGAGCAGGAGCAAGAGCTTCCCGCAGAGATTGAGGAAAAAAAGAGAAAGGGGGCACTGAGAACAGGCTACACGACCGGGACCACCGCCACCGCAGCCACAAAGGCAGCGCTTTACGCGCTCCTTGGCAGCGAGGTAAAAGAAGTCGAGGTTTCCTTGCCAAAAGGCAAGACCGCTAGGCTAAAGATCGCGTGGACAAAGTCTGAAAATGGAAAAGTGACCTGCGCCGCGATAAAGGACGGTGGCGACGACCCTGACGTGACGCACAGCGCGGAGATATGCTCGACTGTGTCGTTTACCGACAGCGCAGGGGTGATAAACATCGACGGCGGCAAAGGCGTGGGCAGAGTCACAAAACCTGGCCTCGGGCTTGAGGTGGGAAGGGCCGCCATAAACCCGACGCCTGTGGCCATGTTGAGACAGGCAGTCGAGCAGGTAGCAGGCGGTCACCTGAAGACACGGGGCGTGGATGTCATCATTTCTGTCCCAAAGGGCGAGGAGCTTGCAAAAAAGACCGACAACCCGCGCCTAGGCATAGTAGGCGGCATTTCGATACTTGGGACCACCGGCATTGTCCTCCCCTACTCGACGGCGTCGTTTGCAGCCGCAATAAGACAGAGCCTTGATGTCGCAATAGCGGCAGGCGCGGACACTGCCATCCTGACGACTGGCGGCAGAAGCGAGGATTTTGCAAGGACGCTGTTCGACCTGCCGGAACACTGCTTCGTGCAGATGGGCGATTTTTCTGGCTACTCTGTAAGGCAGGCCGCGTCAAGAAAGATGCGCAAAGTAGTCATGGCCGGCTTTATCGGCAAGCTGACAAAGATGGCCATGGGGGTCAAGCAGACCCACGTGCGGGGCTCGCACGTCGACATGGAGTTCATGGCCGGCCTTGCAGAAAAATGTGACGCCAGCCCGGCAGTGCTTGCAGAGATACGCAAGGCAAACACTGCCCGGCACGTGGGTGAGATAGTGGCAAAAAACAACATCTTAGGTTTTTACGATTTGCTGTGCAAAAAAGTACACGAACAGATGCACGAGCACGCAAAGGGCCAGCTCGAGATAGAGGTGATAATGTTCGAGTTCGACGGCCGGGTGCTTGCCAGATATCCTCCAGCAAGACATTAATCACCTGCGCCTGTACCAGTCGGCGTTGACCCGAACCGCCGTCGTGGCCATAACAAAACACGGCATCGAGATCGCGCGCAAGATAAAGACCAAGATGCCTGAAGTGGAGATATTCGTCCCGGCAAAACACAGCGACGGCGGCGCCGACGTCAACTGGTTCTCTGAGCAGAGTACGCAACTTGTCAGCAGCCTTTTCAAGACGCACGACGCGCTCGTTTGCATATTCTCCCTAGGAGCCGTCATCAGGATGGTCGCCCCGCACTTGGTCGACAAGAAGAGCGACCCTGCAGTTGTCGTGATAGACGACAGGGCAAACCACGTCATCAGCGCGCTGTCAGGCCATCTGGGGGGCGCCAACGCGCTTGCCCGGCTCCTGGCCTCGATACTTGTGGCAAAGCCGGTGATAACTACGGCAGCGGACGTGAACGAGACAATCGCAGTCGACCTCGTTGGCAGGGAATTTGGCTGGACCATCGAGAACTTTGAAAACGTGACTAAGACAAGCGCGTTCATGGTAAACGAAGAAAGTATAGCCCTCTTTCAGGACGCAGGAGAGAAGGAATGGTGGACCGGTCCGCTCCCAAAGAACGTCACAATCGTGGACGACATCAAGAAGGTCGGGTCGCCCGAGTTTCAGGCAGGGCTTGTGATAACTGATAGGTCTGTCCCAGGCGACATTGCCGCCAAGTCAGTAGTATATAGACCCAAGACGCTTGTCGTGGGCGTGGGGCTCCATTTTGACACGGACAGCGCGACCATAGAGTCCGGCATAAACAGCGTATTCGGGGAAAACGGTCTTGCGCTTTTGAGTGTACGCAACATTGCAAGCGTCAACAGGGGCGCAAGGGTGAAGGGACTCGACGAGTTTGCAAAAAAGCACAACCTGCCTGTAGAGATATTTGAAAAGGCCGAGCTTGCAAAGGTCGAGGTGCCAAACCCGTCTGCTGCCGTGCAAAAGTTCGAGGGGACCGCAAGCGTCTCGGAGGCCGCCTCGCTTTTGAGCTCAAAAGGAGAGCTTGTAGTGCAGAAGGTCAAGTTCCCGCCGAACCTGACAGTCGCAGTGTGCAGGGTAAAGCGGTAAGGATATTTTATCCCGTATGCTTCCTGATGCCGGGTTGAAGCGCGCGCTCTTGATAGTAGACAGGGGGAGCAGGGAGCCGGAGGTCCGGCGGGAACTTGAAGAGATATGCGCGCTTGCAAAGCAAAAGGCCGGCTACGACCATGCGTGCTACTGCTTCCTAGAAGTCCTGCCGCCGTTCATAGAGGAGGGGATCAAGTCCTGCATCGACTCCGGTGCCGATGCCATCACGGTCATGCCGTATTTTCTGTACCCTGGCATGAAGCTCAAAGATGCCGTCAGGCAGAGTGCCGAGATAGGAAGGGACAGAAAATTAAAAGTCGCAATAACCCGGCCTCTCAGCTACCATCCTATGATGCCGTCGCTTGTAGCCGACAGGATTTCTGAACTGAAGAAGGAGAAGGGAATCGTGCTTGCAGACGGCGAGTGCGACGTGCTCCTGATAGGGCACGGCAGCAGCGACCCAAACGCCCACGACGCTTTCGTCCACACCGCAGACGCGGTAAGGCCACGGTACCGCAACGTCCAGCACTGCTTTTTGGAGCTTGACAGTCCAAACATCGAGCAGGGCGTGGCCCGTGCGGTGGCCAAGAACCCGAAAGTCTTGCTGATGATGCCGTACTTTCTTCACAAGGGCGCGCACATCAAGCGCGATGTCGTAAACGACGTGCAGGCGGCCCTTGAAAAGGCACGGTTTTCAAACGCGCATATGGCGCGCCACTTGGGCGTCGACGACAGGCTCGTCGGCCTAGTAGTCGAGCGGGCAAAGGAGGTCGAGAACAGGTTTTTGGACGGCAGCTTCGGAACAGCCGCCGGCAGGAGCATGACAGAGAGGGCGTTTGACATAGAAAAGAGGAGCTTTGAGATAATCGACTCGGAGGTCGGCCCGCACGGCTATGACGCCATTCAGTGGCCCATAGTGCGCAGGGTGATACACGCAACTGCAGACTTTGACTTCGCAGTCAGTGGCAAGATGCTGTTTGACCGGCGCGCAATAGATTCCGCTTTTTCAGCGATAAGGAATGGCTGCACGATAGTGACAGACGTGGACATGGTGGCTGCTGCCATCAACAAAAAGTCGCTTGCAGACCTGGGCCTGAAGACAGTCTGCTACATATCTGATGCAAGGGTGGCAGAAGAAGCCAAAAAGCTCGGCAAGACGCGTTCGGAGATGGCCATGAGGCATGCTGCCAGAGAGATGGACAGCGGCATCGTAGTCGTCGGCAACGCACCGACCGCGCTCTTTGAGGTGATAAAGATGATAAGAGAAGGCGTCACTAGGCCGGCGCTTGTAATCGGGATTCCGGTGGGGTTCGTGTCCGCGCCAGAATCAAAGGAGGAGCTTGCCAATACCGACGTGCCGTTCATAACAAACGTCGGAAGAAAGGGCGGCAGCCCAGCCGCGTCGTCGATAGTAAACGCCATTCTGTTGCTGTATCAGAGTCAGCGCCGCGCGTGACGGGCGCACGAGCTGACCAGCATTTCTGCAAGCCTGCCTGAAGCAAAGTGCAGGTGCATGTAGGCCGCAAGGCCGCTGCCGCCTACAAAAAAGCCGTCCTTGCAGTCGGCAACTCCCCTGCCTTTGCTCAATGAGTATGCGAACCTGCTGTCGCCGGCGATGTTCTCTATTGAAGAGTAGTGGAACTCGTGGCCCCTGAGGTGCGCCCTGCCAAACACAGGGCCATCGCAGTCGGCCTCTGTGTAGTTGAGGGTGAGCCTCGAGGTCATGACCGTGTCAGCGTCGACAAGCCCTGCCATCTTTCTTGCGCGCTTTTCACCCCTGTACCCGCTTATCGACCTTGTAAGGTACATGAGCCCGCCGCACTCGCCGTAGACGGGAACACCCCTTCCTGCCGCCTTTTTCACCGACTCTATCATCTGGCGGTTTTTCTCCAGCCTATCTGCCAAGACTTCGGGGAACCCGCCGCCAAGGATAATGCCGTCGACGTTTTCAGGCAGCTTTTTGTCGCCGACAGGGCTAAAAAACACAAGCTCAGCGCCCTTGAGCCTGAGCGCGTCCAGGTTGTCTGCATAGTAAAAGTTGAACGACTCGTCAAGCGCTACTGCTATTCTTGCAACTTTTGGCGATTGCTTTTGCAGGACCGGCCTTGGCAGCGGGGCATTGCCGCAGAGGCTGAGAATCTTGTCTATGTCAAGCTGGTCCTGCACGTGTTTTGCCGCTGATAATACCTCCTTGCGCCTTTTTTCGGCAAGCTCTTGCGCAGGAACGAGCCCGAGATGGCGCTCCTCCATCTTGACCTGCTGGCTGCGCCTCACGATTCCTAACACCGGCACTTTGACCTTTGATGCAAGGGCGTCTGCGATGTACCCTGCGTGCCTGTCGCCAGCGACGTTGTTTGCGATGATCCCTGCTATCCTGAGTTTCTTGTCAAAGTGCATAAAGCCAAGCGCGATTGCGGCGACGGACCTTGCAGCCTTGGCGGCGTCTACCACAAGTATGACTGGCGCGCCTAGGACCTTTGCAATGTGCGCTGTGCTTGCAAAGTCGTCTTTGCCCGACATGCCGTCGAAGAGGCCCATGACGCCCTCTATCACCGAGATATCCGCGCCTGCGCACGCGTTCTGGAACGACTCGATCACGCCTTTCCTGCCCATCAACCACGCGTCTAGATTCCGCGATTGCCTGTCTGTCACAAACGTGTGGTACGAAGGATCGATAAAGTCAGGCCCAACCTTGAACGGCTGTACCTTGAGGCCGCGATTCTTCAAGGCTCGCATCACTGCGACGGCTATAGTCGTTTTGCCGACCCCGCTGGTCGCGCCTGCTATTACAATTTTGGGCACTGACACGGGCCGGTGTTACGCTGCGATTTGTTATTAACTTAGTGTCTCCGGGAACTTTTTGTTGCACGAAGTGCAAAAAACCGAATCGCCTGTCATCAGCGCGTCGCAAGCTGGACACATCTTCCAGACGTTGGTCTCTTCGACTATGCCTCGGCCGCATTCAGGACAGAATTTGGAGCCCACTGGCACGTCCGTAAAGTTGCAATAGCGACATGAAAGCGCGTCCTTTGGCTTGTCCGGCACCTGAACCTCTGGTTGTTCGGGCGTGGCAACAAGTCCTTCAGCCTGAGGCTTGCGGTAAACTTCAAGCTCTTTCGCCGCGCTTGCAGGGTTGTGGTAGTTTATCTCGGGCCGCATGGTGAGCATCAACTCTTCCTTCATTATCTGGAATTCCTGCTCTGTCAGCAGCCCCTTCTGGCACATGTCTGCGAGCTTTTCCAGCCTGTCAAGCGCGTTTATCTTGTGCTCGGCCGAACCTTCTTTCTGCTGGGCGCGCCGACTGACAAGCTCGCCCCTCATGCCCTTCTGGATGAGCATGCTCACCTGCAGCGCCACGCGCTTGTCGACGGCCGGGAGCTGTATCTTCTGGGGCGAGAACCTGGGCTTCAGGTAGATCTCGGTCGTAAAGACGCCGCGCTTGAGCACGACGGTGGATATGTCCTCGTAGCCAATGTCGATGATATTGGCCTTGAGGCCGAACCACTTGGGATCCTTGAAGAGCACTCTGTTGTTTGTGATGTACACCTTGTTTGGAGCGTAAAGCGTGCCGCCTGGGGCCACCTTGGATTGCGAGGCAACGAGGACTATCTCCTCTTCTGGCATAAGCATCTCTGCCACCTCGGGGTCCACTTTTTCCAGCATCATTTGATGCGCAACAACCGCTTATCGCTTTAAAGTCCTGTGTAGTCAGATTCTCTATGATTTTGCTAGACATGGCGTAGATTGCTTTTTATCCTCACGCAGACTAGGATTGCCGGTGCCGCAAGACAGGGGGCTCGTCATAGTCTACACAGGCAAGGGAAAGGGCAAGACCACTGCAGCGCTGGGCATAGTGCTTCGCGCAGTGGGCCACGGCTACAGGGTAGGCATGATCCAGTTCATAAAAGGCGAGTGGTACTACGGCGAGCTGACAAGCTCAAAGAGGCTCGAGCCCGAATTTGAGCTGATAGCGGCAGGCAAGGGCTTTGTGGGCATAATAGACGACGACCATCCGGTGGAAGACCACCAGCAGGCCGCAAGGCAGGCGCTTGCGATTGCGCGCGAAAAACTGGTTTCAGGCTCGTACGACGTGCTGGTACTTGACGAGATAAACTATGCAGTCAAGCTGAACCTGCTTGCAGAAAAAGACGTGTTGGACCTGATAGCGGCAAGACCTCAAAAGACCACGCTTGTCCTCACCGGCAACTACGCGCCTGAAAGCGTGATACAGGCCGCGGACCTTGTTACTGAGATGCGGGAGATAAAACATCCATATCAATCTGGCATAAAGGCAAAGAAGGGAATCGACTTTTAGGGCAACCTTAAAGTATGGTGTGCTAGCCGTCTTGTTTTGCGCATGTCTGCGGAACTCCAGCGACTTCCTGAAGAAGGCGAGATAGTCATTGCCACGGTCAGGGAGGTGACCGGTCACGGCGCTTACGTGGTGCTGGACGAGTATAGCGGCATGACGGGCTTTCTGCACATATCCGAGATAGCGACCGGCTGGATACGCAACATCGAGCGCTACGTCAGGCCCAAGCAAAAGGCCGTGCTCAAGGTAATCCGCGTCAACAAGGCAAGGGGCGAGGTTGACTGCTCCCTGAAGCAGGTGTCAGGCGAGGAGCGCAAGTCAAAGCTGATAGAGGTCAAGAAGAACGAGAAGGCTCAGGCTTTCATGGACTTTATCAAGGCGCGTCTGAAGATGACAGACGCGCAGGTGACAGAGCTTGAAGAAAAGATACTCGCCAAGTACGATTACATTTACGACGTTTTCGAAGAAGTCGCCCGCAAGGGCACCGACGTGCTGGACAAATTCGACCTTTCAGAAGAACTGAAGAAGGCGATGGAAGAGGAGAGCGGCAAGATACAGGTCCCGCAGGTGGAAGTTAGGGGCGTGATGGAGATATCGTCGAGAAAGCCTGACGGCATCGAGGTCATCAAGTCAACTCTTGCCGGAGTCGAGAGCAGCAAGGGCAGTGCAAAAACGCAAGTCACGTACATAGGCGCCCCGCGCTACAGGATTGTGGTCACCGCAGAGAACTTTAAAGTCGCCGAAAAGTCGATGAATAACGCAGTAGAAAAGATCCGCGCTACGATAGAGAAGGCGCACGGCACGTTCAACTTTGCCCGTGAAGAGTCTAAAAAGACGCATCAGGGTTAGGCATGAAGCACCTTATACGCAAGTGCACCGCCTGCGGCGCCTACACGCTAAAACAGGAATGCCCAAAGTGCGGCAAGCCGACTCAGGACCCGCACCCGCCCAAGTACTCGCCTGACGACAAGTACGTGCGCTACCGCGTCACAGAGCGCTACGAGGGCGACAAGGATTATAAGTAAAACTGCCGCCCTTTCCGGCATTGAGGTTTGCCATAGCCGGGGCAGGTGTCGCAGGCAGTTACCTTGGCAGCATGCTGCAGGCGCGTGGCCACCAAGTCGAGGTCTTCGAGGCGTCGAGGCCGCAGGACCACTGGCCCGTATGCGCCTGGGGTGCGTCAAGGCACATGCTCGACAGGTTCTCAGAGAGGGCCGGCCTTGACTTTGACGACTATGTTCTGCACGCCGGCAAGAGGTTGCGCATGGACCTGCCAAACGACAAGGTCGAGCACCTTGACCTGAATGGGCTTGTCACCTACGACAAGCGCAGATGGGAGCACGACCTGATGAAGGGGCTCGAAATAAAGTACGGCACCAAGGTGACTCGAGACACTTTTCCAGTCAACGACTATGACCTTGTGCTGGACTGCACCGGTCTGCACCGCACACTCTTGCCAAAGTCAAAGGAGGACTTTATCATACCGGCGTACGAGTACCTGCTTGAAGGCGTAAAAGGCGAGGACGAGTTTTACACAATAGGCTACGCAGGAGCCAAGGGATACTTTTGGTACTTTCCACTGGGCAACGGCAAAGGATACATGGGCGCCGGCGACGTGCTAAAAAAGTACCACGGAATCAAGGAGTTCTTTGAGCGGCATCCTGAAGCAAAAGTGGCAAAAAAGATAGGGAGGCCGATAAGGCTCGCGCCGCCAAAGAGGATGGAGCCCTTTTTTGACGGCAACATCGTGGGAGTCGGCGAGTCGATAGGCTGCGTCTTTCCGATGCTGGGAGAGGGGATAATCCCGTCGCTTATATGCTGCGACTTTTTCCTCGAGTCGCTTGGGAACGGCAAGTTTGACTTTAAGAAATACCGCAAGCGCATACTGTCCTACTTTAGCTACTACGACGATGTCTACCGCATCGTGCGGTTAAAGATGGACGGCAAGCTGTCCACGATAAAGCACGCAAGACTCTTGATGAGCATGTACCGCCACATGAAAAAGGAAGAGAGCAGATTTGGCTTTGAAGTGAGCCTGGAAAAGATGAACCGGCTGGTAAACGCACTTTAGGTTATTCAAACTCGTCCATGTCTTCAGAGTCGTCGCCTTCTGGCTCCTCTGCAGGCATTTCCTGTGGGGCCGCACGCCGCTCTAGGTTTGCATTGAGCCTGCGAAGCTCTGCAAGTATCTCCTTCAAGAGCGCTGTCTGCGCGTCGGTCTTGTCTGCCATCTAGCCGTACCTCCTTTCAAGTCCCATGTACTTCTGCAGGTCTACAAACTTGTTAAAGTCCGTAAACGTCACCATCATCTTCCGCGTTTTCTTTGTGGCGCCCGTCTTTTTCAGCTCTTCAAATACCTCGCGCATGGCGTACGTCGCGCTGTACAGGCCCGAGAGCGGAAACACCGCAATGCGGTAGCCAAGTCTTAACAGCTCTTTTGCAGGCAGGTTGGGCGTTACACCGTCTTCGATCATGTTGGCCACAAGCGGCGCGTCTATCTCGTCTGCCACCTTTTTCAGCTCGGCCACGCTCCTTGGGGCCTCGACAAATATCACGTCGGCGCCGGCCTTCCTGTAGGCTTTTCCGCGCTCTATTGCTTCTCCAATACCTGCTGGCGCGCGGGCGTCCGTCCTTGCCACTATGATAAAGTCCTTGCTCCTACGGGCCTCAAGCGCCGCCTTTAGCTTCGGCAAATAGTCGTCCTTTGGTATCACGTCCTTGCCGATCATGTGGCCGCACCTCTTTGGCCACACCTGGTCTTCAAGGAAAATGCCTGCGGCACCGAGCGACTCCAAGTCGCGGACAAGCCTCCACACGTTGAGCGGGTTGCCGTATCCTGTGTCTGCGTCAACCAGCACAGGAACATTCACGGCCCTTATGATGCGCCTTGCGTTGTCAACAGTCTCGCCGGCGTTGAGGAACCCGAAATCCGGCATGCCAAGGAGCGCTGCAGACGAGCCGTAGCCTGTCTGGAACATTGCATTAAACCCGACCTGCTCGGCAATCCTTGCGCTCAGCGCGTCAAAGACGCCGGGCAGAACTATGATTTTCTTGTCATCTTCCAGCTGCTCTCT
>CAYXFY010000026.1:0-1579 GCA_964464395.1 uncultured Nitrososphaera sp. | reverse complement strand
GAGAACTGTTCTTCATCCGGTCAAGTGCGGGCGCCAAATGTTATTATTCTTTGCCCGGCTCACTGGACTGGCTTTTGCTCGACCGGCTCTGTTTCTTCCGTGCCGTCGGCAAACTTTGTCACTTTAATACCGCACTGCCTACACTGGTAGAATTTTGTCGGCGGGTCGTGCAGGACCGATCCGTTGAGCCAGACCATCATGGCTCCGCAAGAAGGGCAGTTCATCATCTGCTAGGATTGGGCCGGGTGCAGTTAATATGTTTTCACATTCACAGCGCTTTTTAGACCGAAAGTACAAGACAGGCTATGGTCTCTGACGCCGAAGGGGCGGAGCTTGTGCGCCTTGCGCGCTTGGCTGTACAGCGCTACCTGGACAAGCAGGCGGTGCTGGAAGCCGACAAGGCCGGTCCCCTTTCAGGCGTGTTTGTGACGCTCAACTACCTTACAAGAAACGAGGAACAGCTGCGCGGGTGCATCGGATTTCCACGCGGATACCAGCCGCTCTACCAGTCGGTGGTAGAGGCCGCCATCGCCGCGGCGACTCAGGACCCGCGCTTTCCGCCGGTGAACCGGCGCGAACTTGGCAGCATAATATTCGAGGTGAGCGTTCTGACCGAGCCGGAAGAGATGCCCGAGAAGAAGGATGTCAGGATAGGGCAGGACGGACTCATCCTGCGCTGGAAGCACGGCTCGGGGCTCCTTTTGCCGCAGGTGCCCGTAGAACTGGGCTGGGATGTCGACGAATACCTTGCAAACCTTTGCTACAAGGCCAGCGCGCCGCTTGACGCGCTTGCCGACCCGTCGTCAAAGCTATACAGGTTCCAGGCGGAGGTGTTCAAGGAACATTCGCCTGGGGGAGAGGTGGCAAGGCTTGGACAATACAAATAATATCGCCGCCCAGCTAGCGGGTCCAGTGGGCAGGGCATATCTTGCTCCCTACGGCGTCGGCCTAGGGCACGCAAGCAGGCTTGTCATGGTCGCGGACCACCTGCGGCAGGAAAACGCGCAGGTGAGGTTCTCGTCATACGGCGAGGCCGCAAGCTACGTCTCGATGCTGGGCTACGAGTGCCGGACAGTCCCGCCAGTCGAGTTTGCGTGGAGCGGCGAGGGCAGCTTTTCGATAAAGCAGAGCATAGCCAACATACCGCTCTGGTTTGCCAACTTTTCAAGGCAGGTAAACACGGAGACCCGCAACATGACAATGTACGGGCCCGACGTCATCGTGTCAGACTCGCGCCTTTCGCCCATTTTCGCTGCAAAGCTTCTGGGGATACCGTCAGTCGTCATACTGAATCAGGTCAAGCTCCTACTCTCGCCGCGTCTTCGCGAGCTGGCAGTCTCGAGGCTCTTTGAAAAGATGGTCGGAGAGTTTCTTGGCTCCCTGTGGAACATGGCAGACAGGATACTTGTCCCTGACCTTCCGCCGCCCTACACCATCTCTTCCCAGAATGTATGGGGCGTGGGCTCGGCCGCAAGAAAAATCGAGTACATCGGCTTTACGGCGCCCAGGCCGCGGGTGACTGATGAGCAAGCAGACAAGGTCGCAAGGGCCCTTGGCTTTGACAGGTCGCGCCCCGTGG
>CAYXFY010000025.1:17882-20039 GCA_964464395.1 uncultured Nitrososphaera sp. | reverse complement strand
GAATTGCTCCCGGTCCGACTGCATCTTGTTATGCAACGAAACCGAAAGATAATTATTTACTGAAACACACGCCACTGATTAGTTCTTTAGTAGTCAATTTACGCAAAGGAACCGATGTCGCACAGCCTGGTGCGTCCAGCAAACGCAGTTGAGTGCCTTGACGCGAGGTGCACAAATGTGCACCTCGAATTAGTTCCACTTTTGAAAATGATAAATACAACTAGGTTGAGCAAACTCAACCTCAAATTAGTTCCACTCGAAAATGATGACAGCCCGGTGGACAGCAACATTAAAAATTCCCCGACCGCCCCTCATAGAAAATGGCAATCAACAAGATAACAGTGCTTGGCTCCGGGGTCATGGGCCACGGCATCGCGCAGGTGTCTGCGATGGCAGGCTACACGGTCACGCTGCGCGACATCGAGCAATCGTTCCTTGACAAGGCGATGGAGAAAATAAGGTGGTCGCTCAACAAGCTCGTCGAAAAACAAAAGCTGTCGCAGGGCGACGCGGACTCCATATTTGCGCGCATAACCCCGAAGGTTGACCTGAAGGACGCGCTGAAAGACGCCGATCTCCTCATCGAGGCAGTGCCCGAGGACATGAACCTGAAGAAGAAGGTGTACGCCGAAATCGACAGCCTTGCAGAGCAAAAGACGCTCTATGCCTCAAACACGAGCACGCTCCCGATAACAGACATGGCCGCTCTTACAAGCAGGCCTGACAGGTTTATCGGCCTGCACTTCTTCAACCCGCCGCAGCTGATGCCCCTTGTTGAAGTCATACCGGGGAACAGCACGAACAAGGACATGGTAGACATGGCTATGGACTACTGCAAGAAGGTCGGCAAGCAGCCGGTGCTCTGCCAGAAGGACGTGCCGGGATTCATCGTAAACCGCGTCTTCATACCGCTCGTGCACGAGGCCGCGCATTGCATGGACCGCGATGGCGCAAAGATGACGCAGATAGATTCGGCCGTGAAATTCAGGCTCTCGTTTCCGATGGGCATATTCGAGCTTGCCGACTATACCGGCCTTGACGTGATACACAAGGCGACAGTAGAGATGCACATGCGCGACAAGAAGGTGATAAACCCGCACCCGGCAATCAAGCGGCTGTTCGAGGAAAAGAGCCTCGGGCAGAAGACCGGCAAGGGGTTTTACGAGTACAAGGGCGGCAAGTACGAGCGCGTCAGCCTGACAGAGCAGGAGGCCGCGACCTACGATCCGGTAAAGATACTTGCAGTAGCCGCAAACAACGCGGCGTGGCTGATAACAAAGGGCGTGTGCGGCAGAGAAGACTTGGAAAAAGCATTGAGACTAGGTATGGGCCTGAAAAAAGAGTTGTTTGCTACAGTTAACGAATTTGGCGCAAAGAGAATAGTAGACACGCTCCGCGAGCTTGCGTCAAAGTACGGCGAGTTCTACGAGCCGGACCCCTACCTCGTCAACTATCGAGGTTAGTGCGTCTGTAGGCAGTCGCAGAAAGTGTTAAATCCTGTGCATGTGTATAGAACTCTGCCGACTGGCCGAAAGGTGAACCGTCAAAAGGCCTGCGCAACGGGTATAGGCTCGGTGCGTTCCAATTGACGGCCGCTTGGCGCAAGAAACGCCCGCAAGGACGCAATTGCACAGGCATTGGCAGGCAACAGGGCCACCATGTGTTCGTCATGGAACGGTTCTGGGCAGGCCAAAAGCCCGAGGCCAGCACGGCACTTATCCTTTCATCATAAGTTTTACTGCTTGCGCCGGGCTTTCTGCCACCTTTATCTCGACGCGCTTGCGCTCGTCCAAGAATTTGCCGCCGTACGAGTCGGCTATGCCGCCGCTCCCTGCAAGGGCGACCATCGGCTTTTTCATCATGTAGCCTATCGACAGCTCATCCAGCGTCCCGACGCCGCCTCCGACAGCGATTATCCCGTCGGCAGACGAGGCCACAATAAAGTCCCGGGCAAATCCTATGGTCGAGCATATGACGATGTCGCAGTACTTGTTTGCGTGCGAAAAGTCGTCCTGCGGGATTATGCCGACCGTCAGGCCGCCGGCTTCCTTGGCACCCCTGCACGCGGCCTCCATCACGCCGCCAAGCCCGCCGCATACAAGCACCGCGCCGGCCCGGGCTATCTCCTGTCCGGTCTCGTCCGCCCGCTTGCGTGCC
>CAYXFY010000025.1:0-17862 GCA_964464395.1 uncultured Nitrososphaera sp. | reverse complement strand
TTGTAGCCGATGACTGCTATCTGGAACTTGCGCACGTGCACGCTAGGCCGCCGGCAGATTTTAGTCTTGTCAATCCTTAAATGCAATGGCTTACAACGCTGTCAGGTGAAGTTCCGCAGCAGGGCAGACGCAGGCGAGGCGCTGGCAGACAGACTTGCAAAGGTCGAAGGGCACGGAGGCCCCGTTGTGATTCTAGGCATACCCAGAGGCGGCGTGATACTTGCAGACGTCGTCTCCCGCAGGCTTGGCGCAGGCTTTGACATCGTCATCCCGAGAAAGCTGGGCGCTCCCGGCAACGAGGAGCTTGCGATAGGCGCGGTGATGGAGGACGGGACGGAATACATCAATCGCTACCTGGTCACGGCGCTCAGGGTGCCGCAGGAATACCTGGAAAATGAAAAAGCAAAGCAGGCTGCGGAGATAAGGCGCAGGTCTGCCACGTACAGGAAGCCGGGCATGCCCTACAGGATACAGGGCAAGACCGTGGTGCTTGTGGACGACGGCGTTGCCACGGGCGCGACGGCGATAGCGGCTGCCAGGTGGGCAAGAAAACAGAAACCCGACACGCTTGTAATAGCGGTCCCGGTGGCGCCTGCGCAGACAGTTGAGGCGCTCAGGCACGAGGCCGACGCAGTCATCGTCTTGGAAATGCCGACAGACTTTGGCGCAGTCGGCGAGTTCTACGAGGAGTTCAACCCCGTCACAGACGAGCAGGTCATGGACATAATGCGCAAAAACAGCCTTCTCTAGGGGCAGAATAATATAGGGTAATCAGGATTTGTCGCTCATGGAATACCGCGTCAAGGACATTTCGCTTGCCGAGGAGGGCAAGAGGCGCATAGACTGGGCAGAGGCGCACATGCCCGTCCTCGTTGCCCTCAGGAAAAAGTACGGCGAGACCAAGCCGCTCAAGGGGATAAAGGTGGCAGGCTGCCTGCACGTCACGAAGGAGACAGGTGTGCTTGTCAGGACGCTAAAAGCCGCCGGCGCCGAGATATCCTGGTGCGGCTGCAACCCGTTGTCGACGCAGGACGACGTCGCGGCGTCGCTTGCCAAGCACGAAGGCATCGGAGTCTTTGCGAGCAGGGGCGTTTCTACAAAGGAATACTACGACGACATACACTCTGCCATGAAGCTGAACCCGCACGTGACGATAGACGACGGCGCGGACCTGACGGTAGAGATGCACAAGGCCATGGAAGCCGGAGATATCACAGGCCCGATATACGGGGGCACCGAAGAGACTACGACAGGCGTCGTACGGCTCAGGGCTATGCAGAAAGTAGGCAGGCTGCTTTACCCGATAATCGCGGTAAACGACGCCGAGACAAAGCACGACTTTGACAACGTCTACGGCACTGGCCAGTCAGCGCTAGACGGCATAATCCGCGCAACTAATGTGTTATTGTCGGGCAAGGGCGTGGTGGTGGCAGGCTACGGCCACGTCGGCAAGGGCGTCGCAAGGAGGGCCGCCGGCCTTGGTGCAAACGTCATAGTCACAGAAGTCGATCCGATTGCAGCGCTGAAGGCCAAGCTGGACGGCTACTCCGTGACAACTATGAACGAGGCCGCAAGCGCGGGCGACGTGTTTATCACGACGACTGGATGCAAGGACGTCATAGTGGCAGACGACATTGCCAAGATGAAGGACGGCGCGATACTTGCAAACGCGGGGCACTTTAACGTCGAGATATCCATACCGGACCTCGAGAAGCAGTCTACAGGCCACAGAGAGGTGAACCAGCACACTATGCAGTACGACCTGAAGAGCGGCAACAGGGTATACCTGATAGGAGAAGGCAGGCTCGTGAACCTGGCGGCGGCAGAAGGCCACCCGTCGGAGGTCATGGACATGAGCTTTGCAAACCAGTTCCTTGCCGTCTTGAAGCTGGCCGCGTCTAAGGGCACCATGAAGCCCGTTGTCCACGACATCGACAAGGCGCAGGACCGGGAGATAGCCATGGCGAAACTGCATTCGATGGGCGTGACCATAGATGTCCTGACGCCGGAGCAAAAAGCATACCTTGACGGGTTTTCCGAGGGAACGTAGCTGGACATATATTATCGGTCAATCGAAAGCAAGAGCGACGGATGGGTAGTCTAGCCTGGTTAGGATACCTGTCTCACACACAGGTGGTCGAGAGTTCAAATCTCTCCCCATCCACTTTTACACACCCATCAGCCAGAGTCCCGATGAAGCTAGCCTTTATGCAACAGCAAGCGCCCCAGCTCGGGCAGAATCTTGTCAAGAATGATGGGCTCATGGTCCACGCCGGGATCAAACGATGCCAGCACCACGTGGGTGATTCTTGACGAGTTTCTCAGAGGTATGGTCACCCTCTTGACTTTTTCGTACATCGCAAACGCGTACACGGTGCCGCCGAGCTTTTCCTCAAGCGTTGCGCGGGTGCTCATTCTAATTACAGACTGGAGGACCATCATCTTGGTCTCTTTGGGGTTCAATAGCGGCACCATACCCTTGCGGCGGGCGTGCCCCACAATGTTGCCTTCCATATCCGCAAGGCATACGAACCGTATACCCTCGTCCAGGGTCAGCAAGCGCGAGCACAAGCCGTCGGCTGATGGCTCCATTTGTAGTTTACGTATTTTTGCAATATTTAAGATTTTTGCCTTATATAAGCAAATGACTATTACTAGAATGAAAAGCGGTGTTGCAATAAAATTAGTGTCCCATATGCGTATACTACAAATCTACCACCAATATCGTACAGCGACCTATAAAACATTATTGCACTCCTGTCAGCAATTCAGAAGATATCCTGCCCTGCAATATTCGCGCATTACTAGCGTGCGCGGTCAGGCTAGCAGGCGGCTTGAATTGTTAGCGATCGAAGCCAGGAGCAGGCCTGCAACAGGAGCTGCCATTATTACGAACGATTTTGCAGCATCGACCCCGCGGCGCAGTTTTTCGACGAGGAGTGCGGCCGCATCTTCTCCGAAAACATCTCCAAGCTCGATCTTTATTTCTTTCAAGGTGTACGTGTGTCCCGCGTCCAGTGGGTTGCCACGCCGCTCAATGTAAGATATCATTCCGTCTTTGAGCATCGGGCCCAGAGCGTCAAGTTCGTCGAAGTCCTTCCGGATTATGTCGCCACGTATCTGTTCGTCGTATGATACCAATGCTCACTTCGAGTGGAAGGGAGGTTTTAGATAAGTACTTCGCCACCTTCCACAGTATGCCAAGCAGCCTATCTACGACGAGGTATTGTTGTGCCGGAGTGAAAAAGAGTAACCTGCAGCGACAGCACTACTTCTTGGCGCCAAGCGTCCTGTTCTTGAGCCTCATCTGGTCGCTGTGGCACTTCCTGCAGCGAAGGGCAGATATCGGGTTCTTACCACCGCACCTGAAGCAGATCTTGAAATAGAGACGGCGGTGCTGGGCTATCTGTTTCTTTGTGGCGTCGGTGATTGGCATGTAGCTCTCCTTTCATTCTGTGGAGGGCTGATAAATACCTATTCCGCAAACATGTAGAGCACGACTAGCAGGTCCCTGTTGCCGTAAAAGTGGTGCGGCATCTTGGCCGGCACGAACACCAAGGACCCCTTCTTGACGACCCTGCGCTCATTCCCTGCCTCGAGATAGCCGCTGCCTTGTACCACGTAGTAGAGCTCGTCTGCGTCGTGTGGCATCTGTGTGTCTTCCTCCCCCGGCCTGAGCCGGAGCACGCCGGCCTCAAGGTGCCTTACGCGCAGAAAGTCGTTGAAATACTCGTTGTCTCCTATCTGCGCCAGTTTGTCGTCAAGCTCGAACCACTGCGCCTTTTCCTTCACTTCCTAGCCCTCCCGGCAAGCGACGATATCAGCCTTTTGATGTCCTGCTCCGGCTCGGCGTGCCGGCGCATGTAATGATATAATTCCTCTGTCGCCGCGTGGTAGTCGACTCCGACGTTCTGCGCTATCTGCAAGGCCGCGTGGGCCAGTACCAGCTTGCGCAGCGCTGCTTCTACCCCGTAGCTTGCAGCATCGGACAGCAGCTCTTCAAGCGAGTTTTTCAGCTGCGAGTCAAGGTAGCGGTCCTTGGCATCGCGGCCCTTTATCGCAAACGCGACTCCGGCCATCCTCTGCTTCATGTGTATCGCCTCGACCATCTCTATGAACCTGCCGTCAAGCTCGGCATTTTCAAGCAGCACCTCGGAGAGTAATGCCGCTGCGTCTGCCTCGCTTATTCCCATCTTCTCACCAAGCGCAAAGACCACGTGGCACGCGGCGCACCCGTTGCCGCGTACAAGCGAAGGGTTTGCAGAGACGGCGTCAACCTGCGCTGCCACTATTTTTTCTGCAGCATTGATGTCCAACAGCAGGAGCTACAAGACTGCAAATAAAAAAGGTGGCGCTCAGCCTGAAGCCGATCTGTTGACGGTGACTGACACGGACTCTTCTATTGTGATGTTGGTGCTGTTCATGCTGTCGCCGGCACGAAACGGCGGCTCGCGCTCCGGCTCAACGCTGTAGGTAGCCGCAAAGCCTAGGAGCAGCCCCATCGCCGCAAAGGCGACTGCCAGCACCACTATGGCAGAAAGCATGATCCACCGGTGGAGGCAGACCCCTTAAAAATTTTCAGACAAAGTAGCCGTCGTATTTTCCCATGCCCATGAGGAGCCCGCTGTCCTTGTCACGAAAAAACTCGGTGCTTTTTTCAGGCACGAGGCCGTCCGGCCTCACGAGGTGCGGCGTGCCGTAGATGTTTGCGAGCACGTACTCGTAGCGCCAGAGCATGTAGCGGTCCCGGTCTTCCATCAAGCTCCTTGCAGGGACCAGTGGTTCAGAATAGCGTCCAGCCAGCTTGACGTTGTCGTACCAGACAGGGTATTTCGACCAGACAGAGTCCTTTTCCTCCGGCCTGTTTCGCGTAAACATCAACTTTGGTGCGTAGGCAACCACCATGCTCATGGTCACCATTCCGATGCCCAGAAGGAAGTGCATCGTGAAAGCTACGCCGGCGGCCTGTTCGGCAGTCCCGGTGCCCCGCCGCTCGTTTAGGAGCAGGTGGGGCAAGATGTCGTCGCCGGGAGGATAATAGGGCAGTATGATGGAGTTATGCAAAAGCACCACGCCAAGAGCGCCTATGGCCGCAGGCACGAGCCCTTTCCACGCGATTGCCGCAAACAGAAAGCCGACAAGCGCTATCGCCATGGCGTTGACAAGGTCTGCAGAGAGCGGCACTTCTACGGGATCTAGCATGTGGAAGAGGAACAGAAACGCAAGCACGGCCGCGCTTGCTACCAGTAGGGCAGTCTCGTGCCTGGCCATCCAGATTTTCGCGACGTGGATGGCGCCTCTTGCATGGGCGGGCGCGCCTGCCCCCATGCCATCTATACCTCAAGCTTTGCATTAAGCGTTTTGCCGGATCGCAACAGTTTTGTGTAACAAAGTCAGCTGTATCATGTGGCTCCGCCCTTTGGATTTTTCAAGAAGAAAGAAAAGGCAGGAGAGAGGATCGAGCCGGCGGTGGCTGCTCCGGAAGCCGAATCCCTGTCGATAAAGGAGGTGCAGTCGCTTCTGCAAGAACTCGAGTCGGCCAAGGTCCAAGGGCTGGCGGCCGGGTTCGACCCACTGCGCCAGTCGGCTGCAGGCGTGCTTGCTTCGCTTGGCGCGATAGCCGAGGACATGCAGAGGGAAAAGATCAAGCTTGAAGATCTGGAAAAGAGGTACGCCTCCACCGTCGAGACGGCAAGGAGGACGGTAGTGTCTGCGCTAAAGCGCGAGGCGTCGTCGGAACTTGCGCCCATCAAGTCCGCTGGCGACGCAAAAAAGTTCAGGGAGAGGCTTGACGCGCTCTTGAACAGGATGGGCGAGGTCAGCGGTTCGCACAGCAAGATGCTCAACTACTTTTTGAAAAAGCACGCGGACAGGATGAGGGCCGAGTTCAACAAACTGGAAGACCTGCAGAAGGAAGCCAAGTCGGTGTTTGCGCTTTTCGAGCAGGAGAGGGCGCCGGCAGTCAGGTGCGCCGCAACTGTGAACACGATAACACAAAAGCTGGCATCAATTGCCGCCGACGAGTCCTCCGCACGGTCCATAGAGGAATCACTGGCTTCACTTGAAAAAGAGCTTGACGCGGCGCGCAGAGAGCTTGACGAATTGAAGGCGTCGGCCGAGTTTGCCCAAGCACAGAAAGCGATCGATAGGCTTGCGGAGGCGAGGAAGCGTCAGGAGCAGTTCCGCGGCGAGATGTCGGCAATGTTCTCCCACGTGTCCCGTGCGCTTACGAAATATTCGTACAACGTCTCCAAGGAGACTGAAAGGAGGCTGCAGGTGATGTCAACCGAGCCGTGGAAGATGTTTGGAAGCGAGTTTGAACAGTACTCGGCGCTGTTACAGGAGATCATATGGTCCATCAGCTCCGGCCAGGTCCAGCTTAAAGACTCTGACAAGATACTCCAGAACCTCGAGTCGATACAGTCCTCGCTCCCGCGGCTTGGCGAAACTGCAAAGGCGCTTGAAAAAGAGATGTCCGAGCTGTCAGGTCATGACTCTGACGCCGCCAGGCGCGCGTCTGGGCTTGAGGAAAAGGTGTCGGCACTAGAGCAAGACATAGAACGCGACAGGCAGGACCTTGAGCAGAAAAAAAGGCAGGCAGGAGAGAAAAGCGTCGAAGTAGACTCACTCCTATGGCAGGTGACAGAAAGCCTTGCGGAACTTACAGGCAGGCGCTACACAGTCAGGCGCTAGGCAAGCTGGTCGAGCACCTGCTCAAACGCCGAATACGGCAGGGCGCCGGGTATCAGGGCAGGCTCGTTCCCTTCTTTCAGGATTATGAATTTTGGAGTGCCGTTGAGGCCGATGCTGTGCGCAAGCTCGTAGTTTGCCCTGACTGCGCCGGCGTACGTGCCCTAGTCAAGGCACGACTGGAACTTGTCGGTGTCCTGTACGCCGGCACTCGCAGCGTATTCCACCATGCTTGCCCTCGTTATCCACCCTGCCCGCTCGCCTCCCCACCTGTCGTATACCTCGTCATGGAACTCCCAGAACCTGCCCTGGTCGGCCGCGCAGTAGGAGGCCTGCGCTGCAAGCGACGACCCGCCGTCGAGGTGGTCGTTTATCGGAAAGTCCTTGAAGAGAAACCGCGCCTTGCCCGTGTCAACGTAGCTTGCAATCAGCTGGTCCTTGGTCTCGTCATGGAAGCGGTGGCAGAACGTGCACAGGTAATCGCCGAATTCCACGATCGTTATGGGCGCGTCGGGGCTACCGAGTGCGTTGGCTGCAGGTATGGTCGGAGCAGAAAGGCGCGCAAGTATTTCTTGGACTTCATCGTCCTCGGTCTTTGGAACAGGGTTTGCCGCAAACGCCGCGGCGGCACCTGCGGCGACTACTATTCCTGCTAGAACTGCTATCATGACGTTCTTGTTCATCGGCTTATCTCCAAAAGATCGAAAAGATCCCGAGGCCCAACACGCAGAGGCCCGCAAACGACACAGGCGGCACGTCCACCGCAAGCCCGAGCACGGCGATGCCCACGCCTGCCACGATTGTGACGGCCTCGCCGACACGCCGGCGGTTCCTAAGCACGCGCCTCTGCCTCATGCGCGAAAGGTGCTCCGGTTGGCTTTATAAATTATATCAAAAAACCTGTAGGTTTGTTCTGATTACGAGACTGGCTCCCGTATACCCCCTCTCCCCTTAGTACTCCTATGATTAAGTAGCATGTCGAGAAAACAATGCGTGTCAGAGCTAGACAAAGTGGAAGAACGTCGTGGCATCGACATGAACCTGTACCTGTTGCCACATGAAGTCGAAACAGGATTGGGTCCAGACACACTACCCGTGGAGCGCGGGGAATGCACGCCTGCAGAGATCAGAAGCTCGGTCGCTGAAGCAGGAACTCCGTGTGGCGACATGCGGATTACCGGGGAGACGGGCGCAAGCTCGTCCGGGAAGCCAGCGCCCTTTCAAGGCTTGGCAGTTCACAAAACTACCGGCTTCTTCTTGTCGATAACCGCGGTCGCAAGGGACCTCGTGAGTATGAACGCGACAAGGCCATAAAACATGTTGAACGCAAGGGCGGTGTAGATGACCCGGTCCATCATCGCTAGCAGGTCTGCCACCGCTATCTGAAACAGGTTTCCGACCGGCGCCCGCTGGCTTATCACAGACTGGCCGTCAAGCGATTGCAGGAGCGGCAGCACCGCGCCGAACGTAACGGGCACAAAGAGCGCGGTCCATATCAGCGCCCCGGCGCCAAGGCCGAGGGCCGGCGCAAACCTGCCAAGGACGGAAAAGGCCGCTTGCGACACCGCAAACGGCGCCGAGATGACAAACCCAATAATAGTTCCTGCAGTCAGGTGGAGCAGCAGCCCCTGCGCTATTGCAGGCGTGCTGTAGTCGGCCACTTGCGTTATTGCAGACATCAACACAAGATAGAAGGTACCCACAGGGAGCCCTGCGACGCGCTCTGCCAGAAGAATCATGGCGCTGAGTGCAAGCGATGCTATTAGGCCCGACGCGGCGCCGGAACCGACAACTGCAAGGCCCAGCCGCGCCTTGCCCGGCGCGTGGATGCTTTCATGCGCAGTCACGTCATGGCGCCTCCACCGGCGTGTGCAGTGCGGAAGGCGCGGATCCGGATAAGCGAGCTTGCTATGTAGCCGAATATCGTGCCCCACACCAGATGGAACGCAATCGCGCTCAGGGCTATACCCCAGACCGACTGCTCAATCTGGCTGACTAGTGCAAACTGTGCAGGCAGGCTAGCAATAGCAGGCTGGACAAGCAGGATTGTGAGCGGAAGGAAGAGGACCAGCCACACGGCCATGCCGGCGCCCATCCCAAGCAGTGTCGACCGGTACGGGCTCAGAAGCGCCCTTGCCCAAAAGCGCGAAGCGGCAAGCCCTGCGGCGGCTCCAAGCAGCGCGCTTGTTATCAGGTGCAGACCAAAACCCAAGTATGCCGCGGCGGCAAAGTCGGTGTGGCCAAGGCTCACACCCATGATGGCGTAAAAGGTGCCCAAGGGCAGGCCCAGCGCGAGCTCGGAGGCTGCTATCGCGGTGGAGATGGACCAAGCGGCGACAAATCCGGCCAGCGCGCCGAATTTCAGCCCGCTTTCCACGACTCTTGCGGAAGAGGACTGGGGCAACATGGCTGGATATACGTGAATTCAATATTTACGCCTTTTTTTGGCGTTAGGTGTATATATTATATTTGTATGCAAACAATAAAAGGATATCATAATTTATGAGAAAGAAACATGAGATTTCTTGAATACGCCTAGCGGCATATCAGAACATGTCTACCTCGTGCACAGTCACGAGGCCGTTGTCATCCACCATGTTCTTTATTTCAATCAGAAGCGGCTCGAGCTTTTCGCGCTCTTCGATTACCTCTATGATAAGAGGCATGTTGAAGGTGATGCCCTCTATCTGGACCTTTGACCGGCCGCGCTTGCCAAAGCCGTCGACTCCGGCCCACACGGTGGCGCCGGAGATTCCAGATCGGACAAGAAAGTCGAGCAGCACGCTTTCGAGCCTCTTGCCTTCATAGTTGTCGTTCTTCTTTATCCTGATGACAAGTGTGAGCATCTTTTTTGCCACCATCACTGCAGGCCCCCCTTCAGCAGGACAGTTGCAAGCGACCTGCCGCCTACAATGGCGCCTATCGACAGCCCGACGTTTGCCAGCACGTTTATCGCGACGTGCCCAAACTGCCTGTTGTCTGCCAGGTTTACGGTCTCAAGCGCAAACGACGACATGGTCGTGAGCGAGCCGCAGAAACCCACGGCTGCAAGAAGCGAGTAGCGCGAGTCTAGGTTCCATGCCACGAACAGTATTGAAACTATCCCGAGTATGAAACTTCCTATGACGTTTGCTGCAAGCACGCTTACGGGGAGCGTGCCTGCTATCAGCTGCGACTCGGCCAGCTTGTAGCGCAAAAGCGCGCCGGCGACCGCGCCGAGTGCGAGAAATCCGAACTCTATTCCTTTTATTTCTGCCCACCATCCTCTGTCTGGTAGGCATTATCAGCACCTTTCCAAAAGGGCGGTTCTGGCTCGCGCCAGGGCTAATGCCATAGCCCACACAGAGCAACGTGCAGACCTGAAATAAACCTACCGCGAAAGCACCTGCCAGCATACAAAACCGCACCTCGTGTATTTTCTAAAGGATCTATATTGGCACACGTAATTCACTGACAGTATATCGACAGCGGTTTTATTGCGTCTCTCAGAGTAGCCGGCGATGAAGCAAGTACTTTTTGGGGTCTTGGCAGGCCTGCTTTTGCTTGCGCCACTTGTGGTGGTAAGCCCGAGCGCGGCCTATGCACAAGGTCAAGTAGCCATAGACGGGGCGGGAGCGACGTTTCCTTTCCCCTTGATAGACACATGGAGAGTTGAGTACCAAGACGTCAGGCCGAGTGTGAGCCTAAACTACCAGTCGATAGGGAGTGGAGGAGGAATCAGGCAGTTCACAGAGATGACTGTAGGATTTGGCGCCTCTGACGCGCCGCTGACGCAGGCGCAGCGCGACGCGCTCGTTGGCGCGGCTGTACACGTCCCAGTGACCATAGGCTCTGTCGTGCCGACGTACAACGTGCCGGGCTTGGGTGGAGGGCTGAAACTTACGGGGCCAATTCTGGCAGACATATTCCTTGGCAACATCAACAGGTGGAACGATCCTGCGATAGCTGAAATCAACCCCGGCGTCAACCTGCCGGCAAGAGACATCATCGTGGTGCACCGCTCAGACGGCTCGGGTACGACGTTTGTCTGGACCAGCTATCTGTCCGTCGTGAGCCCTTCCTGGAACGATCAGGTAGGCAGGGGCACGGCTGTCCAGTGGCCCGCGGGGATCGGTGCCCCCGGCAACGAGGGAGTCGCAAACACAGTCAGGAACACGCCGTATTCACTAGGGTACAACGAGCTTGCGTACGCGCTGACGACTGGCATGAACTATGCAAGCGTCCTCAACAAGGCCGGCAACTTTATCCAGCCGTCGCTAGAGTCAACCTCCGCAGCCGTCGACGCACTTGCTGGCACGCTGCCTGCGGGAGACGCCTCCTGGGAGAACGTATCGATGCTAGATGCGCCCGGCGAAGACTCGTACCCGATCGCAAGCTTCTCTTACGTCCTCCTGTACAAGGACATGAGCACCAACAGGAGCCTCAACCAGCAGGAATCGGAGGAGATAGTCAGGTTCGTTTCATGGGCGGTGACTGAGGGCCAAGAATATGCTCCGCCGCTGGAGTATGTCCCGCTCCCAGAATCCGTGCGGGAGCACAACCTTGTGACGCTGAGGTCCCTCATGTACGGGAACACCTCGCTTGCTACAGCAGTCGTTCCAGAGTTCGGGGTAATCGCCGCCCTGGTACTTGGAGCTGCCATCGTAGGCGTAATCGCATACAGCCGTGTCAAGGGAATCGGAGTCGGTCTGAAAGGGCCGCTCTAACCCTTTTTTTACATCTCAGTCATGGCCCGCAAGGAGCAGGTTCTGTCTTATCACGCTCACGAGCGCGCTGTCGGCCGCAGGCCGCGCCACCACGAAAAGCAATTTTTCTGTCCCCAGCTGGAACACAAGCACGTCTCCGAACTCGTGACGCAAAACCAGGTGGTCAAACGCCCCAAGAAAGCTCTTCGTGTTCCGGGCAAGAGATATCATTATCTGCATTTTCAGGATCATCTGCTTCCAGGCCTGTTCGTGTGGAAAGGGGATGCCCTGCTTCAGGTACACGTCGGAGGTGTTTTCACCGTCCATCACTGCCACCATCAGGATGTCCTCGTGCAGATTGGCCAGTACTTCGCAGACCTTACCCAACAGCACTAGCCAGCTGGCGTTCGAGCGTATATAACATTAGCTGCGTCTTTGTTACTGTATATTTCTAGATAATGTGCGAGCTGCACTGCGAGCAGAACGCCAAATCTGCGGGGGCGAACCTTGTCGCATTTTGAACAGGTGTCGGGAGAAAAGTTGCGGTTCATCCCGAGTTGGAATCTTAATGTTATATTCAATGCAAGACGACTCTTTCAGTCCTTGATATGATCATGGGCAAATGCATTGTTATGAACATTTAAACGCTCTTGACTATTATCGCTAGCGATACACTTATATTCGCTAGCGATATTACTAGTGATATGATAAGTGAATGGCTCGCACGTGTCGGAAGCTCCATACCAAGGGGCTTTTCGCGCCACTACATCCTGACCCTGCTGAAGGAAAAGCCGATGACCGGCAAGGAGATAATCGACAAGGCGATAGCACAAACCGAGGGACGCTGGAAGCCGTCGCCGGGACTCGTCTATCCGCTACTGGGCAGACTGCTTGACGACGGGCTTGTTGTCGAAAACGACGACGGCAGGTACTCCATAACGAAAAAGGGACTTGCCATCATAGGAGACCTAGAGTCCCTGAACGGCATAATCCACAAGCAGCTTGACGTCATCCTGCGCATAGGAAGCGTGGGCGCCGCCGTGGCGACCGACCTTGTTGACAGGGTGATAACCATAGGCACCGCCCTCAGCTCGAACCCGAACACCATGAGCAAGGACGACAAGAGCAAGTACCGCCAGTTCCTTCTTTCGGAGCTGAAAAAGCTCGACGAACAGGAAAAGACCGCTCCGGACCGCAAGGAAAAGATCGATATCGAGTAGAATAGAACTTTCTTCTGGTTTTTTATTAGAACACATATTTATCTGATGGCTGTAGATATTGCGGCGTGAAGTATAGGAGCAGGATGGATATCGCGGCCGCAATCTTGGATATCGCCCTGGGAGGAGCGATAAAGACCAGGATAATGTACAGGGCGTTCCTGTCGTTCCCCCAGCTCAAGGAATACCTGGAACTGCTGACTGACAGCGGCCTGCTGGAATATTCGGAAGAGGAAAGAGAGTACCGCACGACCGAGAAGGGCAAGTACTTTTTGAAGATGTACAAGGAAGTCGGGCAGATGATCTACCCGCAGAACAGCAAGCGCAAGAAACTTGCGATCTAGAGCCAGTGCCAGTACGGCATCCCGCGGATGTCGCACTGCCTGCGCACCACCGCCCGGGCCTTGCCTGCTGCTTCGGCGTCGCTTAGCCCACCTTTCAGGTACTGCAAGAGCACCTCCTCGTAGAGCTTTTTCGCGCGCTCTTCAGTGAGCTCTTTGTACTTTTTCCCGGGCGCCGGCTCGCCAGCCTTTTTCATCTCCAGGTACTCTTGCCTGCACATCTCGCAGTTGTCGTCGAAAAATTCGGTGTGGATGGTGCAGGTCATTTTACATCTCGGGATCGCTTTCTATCTCCAGCTGGCCGTCTTTGATGGCCACCTGCATTATCGCAAGGACCGGCCTTGCGTTTTCTAGCCCTTCTCTTTTTATGATGTTCTGCGCCATCTTGAGCCTGTACGGCCTTGACCAGTGCTGGCCCACTTTATACTTGCCGCGCATGTCGTCCGGGATAACCTTGATTACCGCCACCTCCCTCACGACGGGCATGTCAGGCGCAAGCGGCTCGTAGCCTCCTTCCTTCTGGTACTTTTCCATGAGCGCGTTCAGCGCGCGTGCTTTTTCGGCACTCTCGCTGACAAGCACGGCCCTGCCCTTTATCACCACGCTGATATAAAGCGTGTCTGCCTGCGACGCGTCTGTCGGGTGAAAATAGTAGGATGGCAGGAAGCAGACGTGCTGGTCGACCTCAAAGCCAACCTGCGGGTTGCGGAGCATGTTGTCTATCTTTTCGCCTGCAGGGTGCGAGTGCATGTATATGGCTTCGTCTGCCCAGACAAAATTCATTGGTATCACCTGCGGGTAGCCCCTCTCGTCTATCGAGGCGACCCGGCCGGCAGGCTGGCTGTTGAGAAAATCTATCATCTTTTGCCTTGACTTTATCTCGAATTTCCTCACCAGCTGCATATGCCAGACTAGGCACGCCTGCGGTTAAAAGTTATACGCACGATTCTTCAATCAGGGATGTGGACAGAAAGACCATACGCTACGGCATAGCCGCCGCTATAGCGGCCATGATAGGTGCCATCGCCTACGCGTTTGTCAGGCTCTACGTCATGAACATACGCGTAGACCTGTCCATCTTTATGGTCAACATCGTTGTCTTTTCTGCAAGCGCGGCTGTCTTGGTCTACCTGCTGTGGAAGGAGCGCCAGCTGGAAGAGGAAGAGATGTTTAGAGATTAATTAGGGGCCCTGCACACCCTCACACCATGCAGGACGATTCCGCAAGGTTCAAGATAACCCAGCTGACAGACACAGGGGCAAACGTCACGCTTGCGCTGGCAGAGGACGTCGAGCTGGAGCCGGTCTCCCAGCAGCAGATGATGCTAGAAGCCATCGACCGCGCAATTGCCGACAAGGAGGTCAAAGAGCAGGTTAGGCCGATACTTGAAGCGATACTGCGGTCGCAGCCACAGACGGTTGTCAGGACGTACTCGCGGACAGTCATCCAGATGACTATGCCAAAGCGCCGCTACGAAAAGCTCGGCAGCCCCCACGTTGGTCAGGTGCTTACATTAGACATCAGGCAGGCCTGACGCCCAGCTGGCGCGCAAGCTCCCGCTGCGACTTTATAGGAAGTGAGCAGGTAAAGTTGCGGCACACAAATGCGGCTTCGCCTTCTTGCGCGCCCCTGCCCTTGAAGAAGGCAAACTTTTCAAGCGCGGCCAGGTCCTTGCGCTCGACTACTGCGGTTATCCCGTCCGGCAGAAACGTTGTGTTGAGCCACCTTGAGATTTCGCCTTTTTCGACGACCGTGACTTCGACAGGCTTTTTCACGTAGAGGTACATCGCAGTCAGCAGCTGCCCAAAGCCAAATGGGTTTTCTGCGGCAGGCCGCGCCCCGGACTTCATTATCCGCGTCGCTTTTTCGAGGTAATCGCCGTTCTGTGTGTAATGATACAGCCTGAGCAGGTTTGACGCTGCGACCGAGTTGCCCGAGGGGATCGCCAGATCGTAAAAGTTCTTTGTCCTGACTATCAGCTGCTCGTGGTCGTCGGTGGTAAAGAACAGGTTGCCATCCTTTTCGTCCCAAAAGTGTGCGAGCATAAAGTCTACGTATTTTGCAGCCTTTTCCAGGTACTCCAGTTTTGACTCCACTGAAAACAGATCCAAAAGCCCGCCGGCGTAGAACGCATAGTCGTCAAGGTACGCGTTGAGCTTCGACTGACCGTCCTTGAAGGTGTGCCTGAGCCTGCCTTCCGGCGAGGACAACTTTGTCTCGATAAATCCTACTGCGTTCTTTGCGGCCTGCAAATATCTCTCGTCCCCGGTCACAGCGTAGCCCTTTGCAAAGCCGGATATCATCAGCCCGTTCCAAGATGTGAGCACCTTCTCGTCCCTGCCCGGCCTGACGCGCTTTTCCCGCGCTGCAAATAGTTTTGCGGCCGCGTCGTCGATGACTTTCTTTATTTCTTCAGGCGTCTTGCCTGCGCGCTTGGCCATGCCTTCAAGCGACGAGCGCACGTTCAGTATGTTCTTGAACTCGAAGTTGCCGCCTTCGGTGACGCCATAGTACTCGCAAAACACGTCTGCCGCTGTCTGGTCGTTTAGGATGTCGCGGATCTCCTTTTTGGTCCAGAGATAGAACTTGCCCTCCTCGCCTTCCGAGTCGGCGTCAAGCGCCGAGTAAAAGCCACCCTCAGGATGCGTCAATTCGCGGATCACAAAGTCAAGTGTCTTTCTCACAGTGTCCAGATGGTGGCTGTCCTTTGTTATCTGGTACAGTTCGGAATAGAGCTGCGCCAGAAGCGCGTTGTCGTACAGCATCTTTTCAAAATGCGGGACAAGCCACTTCTGATCCGTCGCATATCGCGCAAAGCCGCCCCCGAACTGGTCGTGTATGCCGCCCTGCGCCATCTTGTCCGCGGTAAAGATGACAAAGTCCCGGAAGCGTGCTATCCCGGAGATGTCGTAGTATCTTAACAGAAAGATCAGGTTGGACGTGTTGGGGAATTTGGGCGCCTGACCAAAGCCACCATAGATTGTGTCTCCCATCTGCAAAAGCCCTACTGCGGCCTCATCTAGAATAGAGCGCTCTATGCCTGCCTCCGCGCCTGCAGGGACGGCGATGTCTCGGGCAGTCTGCGAGAGCGCGCCCATGAACTCGGCAGAGGCCATCTCGATCTCGTTCTTCTTGTTCCTGTACGCTTCTGCCAATTGGGCTAGAATCGTTTTGAAACCCGGTAAGCCGTAATGGCGGCCGTCTTTTGGGAAGTATGTGCCGACGTAGAACGGCTTGTGGTCAGGCGTCAGAAATACCGAGAGCGGCCAGCCCCCCTGCCCACTTGCAAGCTGGCATGCGCGCTGGTAGATGTCGTCGATGTCGGGGCGCTCCTCCCTGTCGACTTTGATGTTGATGAAATGCTCGTTCATTATTTTCGCAGTCTCTTTGTCCTCGAATGACTCGTGCGCCATCACGTGGCACCAGTGGCACGCGGAGTAGCCGATGCTCAAAAAGATTGGTTTGTCCTCTTTTTTTGCGCGCTGCAAAGCTTCTTCCCCCCACGAGTACCAGTCAACCGGGTTGTAGGCATGCTGGAGGAGGTAAGGGCTCGTCTCTTTCGCGAGCTTGTTTGGCTTACCGTGAGGAGTGTTATCGTGCATGTGCAAGCTTTTCTCGCGACGGTATTTAGACGTTGTATAAGCTGGAATTTTCAACAAAAATTCCTGCAAGTGAAAATCTGACGCAAAGCCACAGGATTTTCATAGATCGACATGGACCGGAGTTTTCGACGGAGAAATTAATCAGAGACTTTATTAGCAAGCTTTCCCTTTACAAAGCTAACACAAGATACGGCAAAGCCAGCTGGCAGTATTGAAGTGTTGTCTCACGGTTTACGCTCGAGCTGAAAGATTTATATCGCTGGACTGGAAAGAAGAGGAACGAACGTAACATTAGGCGGCGTCGGTGATGATGTTGGCAGTGTGCCATTTTATGATTCACTGACCTCCAGTTGCGCTCATATCATGGGGATTCGATGTCAACATTGGATCCGACATAGGTCATACGTGCAAACCCGTAACGACAGTAGCGATCCGCACAATTACCAAGTTGTCCGGCCGTACTCTCTTTAACGAGAAAAAATGGATTGACTCCGGTTGATCCTGCCGGACCCGACTGCTATCAGAGTGGGACTAAGCCATGCGAGTCAACGCAGCAATGCGTGGCATACGGCTCAGTAACACGTAGTCAACATGCCCAGGGGACGTGGATAACCTCGGGAAACTGAGGATAAACCGCGATAGGCCAAGATTTCTGGAATGGATCATGGCTGAAACCTACATGGCCCCTGGATTGGACTGCGGCCGATCAGGCTGTTGGTGAGGTAATGGCCCACCAAACCTGTAACCGGTACGGGCTCTGAGAGGAGGAGCCCGGAGATGGGCACTGAGACAAGGGCCCAGGCCCTATGGGGCGCAGCAGGCGCGAAACCTCTGCAATAGGCGAAAGCTTGACAGGGTTACTCTGAGTGATGCCCGTTAAGGGCATCTTTTGGCACTTCTAAAAATAGTGTAGAATAAGGGGTGGGCAAGTCTGGTGTCAGCCGCCGCGGTAATACCAGCACCCCGAGTGGTCGGGACGATTATTGGGCCTAAAGCATCCGTAGCCGGTTCTGCAAGTCCTCCGTTAAATCCACCTGCTCAACAGATGGGCTGCGGGGGATACTACAGGGCTAGGAGGCGGGAGAGGCAAGCGGTACTCGGTGGGTAGGGGTAAAATCCTCTGATCCACCGAAGACCACCAGTGGCGAAGGCGGCTTGCCAGAACGCGCTCGACGGTGAGGGATGAAAGCTGGGGGAGCAAACCGGATTAGATACCCGGGTAGTCCCAGCTGTAAACGATGCAGACTCGGTGATGGGTTGGCTTTGAGCCAACCCAGTGCCGCAGGGATGCCGTTAAGTCTGCCGCCTGGGGAGTACGGTCGCAAGA
>CAYXFY010000024.1:0-21559 GCA_964464395.1 uncultured Nitrososphaera sp. | reverse complement strand
AGGGCCCGAGACCCAAGTGGTCGGCACATACGAGATGGATCCGCTCGGCATGGGCCCGGTGACCATGACGTTTACCTACGGCCGCAAGCAGCAGTCGTACGACGAGTTCTACAACGCTGACCTGCACCGAAGGATTAGCGCCGCAAAGAAGAGGACAGGTAGCAAGGCCAAGGTTTTGGCCGGTGCCTCGGGAACCTGGCAGTACAACTACGACCCGGCAAAGATAGAGGAATACGACCTCTACGGCATAGTAGAGGGCGAACTTGGTGGAATCGGCCCGGAGATAGACGGAGCCGCAGGCCCGTTCTTTGACGCGCTCATCGGCGGCGAGTTTGACATGGCAAACCCGTTCAAGAAGAGCCAGTTCAAGGTAGAGATAAAAGAGTTTGTGAGAAGCGACAGGACCTACCACGGCAGGTTCATACACTACTGGAACGAGCCGTCAGTAGACGAGATACCCAACATCGTCAACCCGAGCATGCACGGCATGATAGAGGTCATGCGCGGATGCGGGCGCGGTTGCAAGTTCTGCGACGTGACGCTCAGGCCTCTGCGCTACTACCCGGTAGAAAAGGTCCAGAAAGAAATTGAAATTAACATGAAGTACGGCGGGCTCAAAAACGCTTGGGTGCACAGCGACGACATCTTTGTCTATGGCCTCAACCCGAGGACGACCAAGAACATGCAGCCAAACCGCGAGGCGATTGAAGAGCTGTTCAGGGGAATCATGGCAACAGGAATAGAGCACACCAACCCGACGCACGGGACGCTTGCAGGTGCAATAGCCGACGAGCGCCTCATACCCAACGTTTCAAAGATAATCAAGTCAGGCCCGAACAACCACATCGGAATCCAGTGCGGCTTTGAGACCGGCAGCATCCGGCTCATTGGCAAGTACGCGGACCGCAAGCTCTCGCCGTACAAGCCGGAGGAATGGCACTGGGTCGTCAAGAACGGCGTCAAGGTGCTCAACGAGAACTACTGGGTGCCCGCGTTCACACTCATCATGGGCCTTGACAACGACGAGACGCCAGAGGACAGCTGGGAGACTATTAGGCTCATACACGAGCTTGAAACAGAGCAGCCCGACTCAAAGTTCACCGTCACGCCGCTCACGTTCGTGCCTATCGGCCTGCTTGAAAAATCAGACTTTTACGACATCGGCAACACGATGGACCCGGCAAAGCTGGGCGTCATGTACAAGACCTGGCAGCACAACTTCAAGCACGGCATACAGAAGTTCATGGGCAAGGTCGGCAGGGACAACCCGGTAAAGAACTGGTTCTTCACCCAGCTTGCCGGCACGCTTGGCGGCGTGCCTCTGACTGCGATGGAAAAGTACGCCCGCAGGAAGGGCCCCGAGCACGAGCGCGTGATAGAGAAGATAAAGGCGAACTACTGGTAAGGGTTAGGTCATGTTTAATCCCTAGTTGGGATCACTTCTGTCCATCTACTTGCCGGATTAGCCTCAGTCAGACGTTCCGGCTCATCGCTTCATTTGGACAGCCTTTTGAACGGCAAGACACGGTGCCGCCCTTCGCCGCTATAACGGCTTGAGCTTGACTGTTGCCCTTGCGTTTTACGCCTTGTCATCGGCAACGCCTTACGCGCCCACATCAGACCACTTGGCATCCGATCTCTTCTTCATCTGCCTTGCGCAGTCCTCATCGACTGATGGCTTTAATTCCCCGATATATGGCCTACCATATCAATACAAGAGCACTTCGGGGAGAGGGGGTATGCACTAGCTGATATTCAACAGTGATAAGGGTTATAGAGCGCGCTCGCCAAGATGCCTGTGTGCCCGACGAATTTTTCGAAGTCGACAGGCTTGTCGAGGAGCACGCCAAGCTCTACTCGACTGCGTGCGCGACTGCTTGGTTCAGGATAGAAAAGAAAAAGCCCGGCCTGCAGGAATATCGTGTCAAGGTGGCCGAATTCATGCGGCATTTCGAATACACGATATCGACGTTCCCAAATACCCCCGACGCTGAAAAGTTCAAGGAGCACGCAAGAAAGGCGCTTGAGACAGAGATAGCAAATGTGCTTTCCGGGCAGAACAAGGACGTGGAAAAGCGCCACAAGTATTTCGTAGACTATTCCTAGATTTCCTTTGCAAGCTGCCTGATAAAGTCGCGCATGAACTTGGTGCGCTCCCTTGCAACCTTTTTCGCGGTCTTTGTGTGGAGCGTGTTTTCAAGGTGGAGAAGCTTTGCCTGAAAGTGGTCGAGCGTCCATATCATGTCGTCAGGCTCCCTGCCCGTCTTCCAGAAGGGATCGTCCGGGTTGTAGAACTTGCGGTTTTCCGAGCCGCCTACGCTGAAAGTGCGCGCGATGCCGATTGCGCCGAGTGCGTCGAGCCTGTCTGCGTCCTGCAGTATCTTTGCCTCAAGGGTCACCGGCCTTATGCCCTTGGAGTAGCTGTGGGTGCGGATGCAGTATGCGACCTTGTCGATGGTCGCCTTGGGCCAGCCGCGCTTTATCAGTATCTTTTCTGCAATGTCAGCGCTGTCGTCCGCAGATTTGGACCTCTTGGCGCTGCCCTTTGGGTATACGACCAGGTCGTGCAACAGGACTGCAGCAAGCAATACCTTCATGTCAGCGCCTTCCTCCCTGCCTATCTCCTGAGCGTTCTTGTAGACGCGCATGACGTGCTCAAAGTCGTGCCCTGGGTCGCGCCCTTCGAGCATCCTCTCGACTTGGCGCCTCAAGTCGTCGAGCATCCGCTCACCTAGCGCAGGATGGAGTATTAAGCAGTTGCTAAAGAGAAAATGAAAAGGAAAAAGGGGGAGCTTGCGCTCTTAGATAACCTGCCACGGTCTTGTCGCGAAGGTTACGCCGAGGCCAGCACCGATGATAATACATTGGTAGACAATGTTACCATACGGGATTGGCTTCAGAATTCCGTCACCCGTGACGACGACTGTCTGTCCCCTGCCCAGACCCGGACCGATGTGCTCAACGTTGAGCTGAGTGTGGACGTGGTATGTCCCTGGTTCGAGCGCCTTGACAGTTATGGAATAGGGCACTGTTGCGCCTGCGGGGATGTCGAAGATGTTACCTGGTGGGTCTCTTGCAAGGAACTCCCATCTGTTGCCAGCGTTTTCAGACTCGCTGAACAGAGAGAGCCATCCTCTCAAGTTCCTGTTGACCAAGCTCTTCAGTTCGCCAGTTACGGTGAGCTCTTCGCCTGTCTGGAGGGTGTTGTCGGAGAACTGCTCGTTGTCAATCCTCACGAACCTGCTTTGCAGCTGGGCCTGGACACCGTGCGCGTCAGCGACCGGTATATAGGCGACGACTGCGGACAGCACCATGACCGTTGCAAGAGCCGTTGCGATCAATGTCTTGCTTTGCATCATATCCCTCTACTTAGGCTTACCAGAAAGAACAAAGATATATACTTTTTTGCCCGCGGTCGCGCCCCTCTCGAGCGTGAATACTAATTAGTCAGCACGGGGCGTCTCTTCTCGGGCACTTGGAAGAAGAATCTCCGCTTGCACTTGGCGCGATAGAGGAGATAGGGCCGGCCACCGAGAAGCGCCTGAAAGCTGCCGGCTTTCGCTCCATAAAGGACCTGCTTGTAAGGGGGCCGGTTGACGTTGCAGAAGCTACCGGCATGGAGATGGACGAGTCGGTGGAGATATGCAACAAGGCCCGGGTGGCGCTGGAAGAGCTTGGCGTAATCGACAAGAGCTTTGTCACTGCCACAAGCCTGTACGAGCGCCGCAAGGAGGGGCAGCGAATATCTGCAGGCGCCAGGAACTTTGACGACCTGCTTGGCGGCGGCATAGAAACAAGAGCAGTCACCGAGGTCTACGGCGAGTTTGGCACCGGGAAAACCCAATTGTGCCACACGCTGTGCGTGATGGTCCAGCAGGACAAGCCGCAGGGCGGGCTCTCGGGCAGGGCGCTTTACATAGACACGGAAAACACGTTCCGGCCAGAGCGCATCGTTTCAATCGCACGGGCAAGGGGCCTGGACCACGAAAAGGCGCTTGAAAACGTCATTGTTGCCAAGGCGTACAACAGCGCGCACCAGGAGCTCATAATCGAAGAGACGGGCCCCGTCATCGAGGAGCAGGGTATAAAGCTTGTAGTAGTGGATTCTGCCGTCGCTCATTACAGAGCCGAGTTTCTGGGCAGGGCGACCCTTTCGGAGCGCCAGCAGCGCCTCAACAGGTTCATGCACGTGCTCGTCAGGATGGCCGAGACGTACGAGGTCGCAGTCGTGGTCACTAACCAGATCCAGTCGTCGCCGGACGCGTACTTTGGCGACGCGGCAAGGCCCACCGGCGGGAACGTCGTGGCGCACACCAGTACTTACAGGATATACCTGAAGCGCTCGTCCGGGAAAAACAGGATTGCAAGGATGGTCGACAGCCCGTACCACGCAGAGCGAGAGGTGCTGTTCACACTTGCCGACAAGGGCATCGCCGATGTGGGAGACTAGACTTAAATTAAGGCTTTTGCGCTTGCATACTGAATATGCCAAGATCGCACGGCACGCGCAGGAAGGCCCGCTCAATCCTGACAAAGGACAACGTCGTCAGGGGCATATCGTACCTGCTTCATGATTACAAGATCGGAGACAAGGTTATCATCGACATCGATCCCCGGGAGCACGACACCACCCCGCACAGGCGCTTCCACGGAAGGATAGGCGTGATAAAAGAGGTCCGCAAGCGCACGCTGAAAGTGTCTGTCATGTTCGGCGACAAGGAAAAGTTTCTCCAGACGAGGCTCAACCACGTGAGGCCTGTAACGGCGCCGGAGGCAAAAGCATGACCGAGACGCTAAAGCGCGAGATTATCACTACTGCCCAGGTCAAGGACATTCTGGGCGACGTCAAGGCCGACGACATGGACCAGATCCAGCGCTGGACTTTTGACTACGTGACAAAGTTTGCCAAGGCGGAAGGCAAGAAGGCAAGCAAGATGGTCAAGAAGCTGGTCGAAGACTGCGACCTGACCGAGGAAGAGGCAGTCGAGGTCGTAAACGTGATGCCCACCACGCTTGAAGAGCTCAGGGCGTTTACCTTTGGCTGGAAGAAGCTGATACTCACAGAGACGCTGGAAAAGATACTTTCCATTCTCAAGGCAGACAGCGAAGATAAATAGGCTGTTTGACATTATAGGTCGGATACAGATTGTCAGGGGCGCCACCACAAGATCTAGGCCACAGTCACGGCCGGGAAGGAGGCCACGACCATGGCCAGAGAAAATATGAAGAGTACGCCTACGTGCTGGACTACACCCCACGCGGCAAGTCCACAACTGTCAGGGGCAGGGAGGGCGTCATAGTCCAGGCAATTGGCGAGGAGCGCCTCACGCTTTTGGAGCTTTTGGGAGTGCAGAACTCTACCTTCGAGGTAGGCGAGCGCCTGTACATCGGCCGGGAAGGCAGGGACAAGGTCATGAGCGTGCTTGGGCGCATGGACTACAACGACATCACGCAGTCTGCCAAGAACGAGCTGGCGACCATCGTCGAGAAAGTCGTGGTGGCAAACGAAAAGCGCTTCATAGACTACATCAACATGTCGCAGCCGATAACCCCGCGCATTCACGCGCTGGAGCTGATACCGGGCATCGGGAAAACATACATGATGACGATAATAAAAGAGCGGGAGAAAAAGCCGTTTGAGAGCTTCTCGGACCTGCAGGCACGCGTGGGCGTGAGGGAACCTGCGAAACTCATAGCAAAGAGGATAATCGAGGAGATAATGGGCCAGGCCCGCATGAACCTTTTTGTGCGAAAGTAATTGCCCCGCAGCAAGACGCAGAAACTGGGCCAGCACTTCCTTGTCGACGCGTCTGCCCTGAACAGGATAGTCCAGGCCTGCGCCCTTGGCAAGGATGAAGTGGTGTGCGAAGCCGGGACCGGCACCGGCGTGCTGACAAAAGAGCTCTGCAAGAATGCAGGCCGGGTGGTATCGTACGAAGTGGACCGGCGGCTATTCGAGCAGGCCAAGTCAATGCGTCTTGAAAACCTGGAGCTTGTAAACAGGGATCTCTTCAAGGAGCGGGACGTCAGGTTTGACGTCTTTGTCTCAAACCTGCCGTATTCAAAGAGCCGCGACGCGCTGGAGTGGCTTGCAGCAAGAAAGTTTGACCGCGCAGTAATAATGGTGCAAAAAGAGTTTGCGCAAAAACTGCTGGCAAGGCCGAGAGAACATAACTACAGGGCCATAACTGCAATCGCGTCGCACTGCTTTGCGATAGAACCATTGTTTGACGTCGACCCCGGCGCGTTTGAGCCGAGGCCAAAGGTAGAGTCGACGGTGATCATGATGCGGCCTGTCAACACGGTCACGCCGCAGCAAGTGAAGAATGTAAACCTGCTTTTTTCAAAGAGGAACAAGAAGGCGTCTGCAGTCGCGGCGAAGATGGGCGTCGACGCCGACTTTGGCGGCCGGCGCGTCTTTCAGCTGGAGCCGGGCGAAATAATGGGGCTTGCAGGCTGATGTACGCTCCCGCCCCCGATACGTTTCTCCTGGCACAGTGCGCCCAAAAATACCGCGGGAAATGGGCCCTTGAGATAGGCGTCGGGTCCGGCGCGGTGGCAGAGTCGCTTGCCGACAATTTCGAGAGCGTTGCAGGCACGGACATGCACCTGCCGTCGCTTGAATACTGCAGGGGCAGGAACCGCGACTTGCTGCTTGTCTGCTGCGACGCCGCGGCGGCGCTTGGCAACATCAAGTTCGACCTCGTGGTCGCAAACCCCCCTTACCTTCCAGACGACGAGCAAAAAGACGCCGCGGTCCACGGCGGCCCTGCAGGCGTCGAAGCGACAATTCATTTCATCGAGTCGGCGCTCCCACTCCTTTCTCCACATGGCGCCATGCTCGTCGTCGTGTCTTCAAGGTCAGACCAGACGGCGCTGGACGCGTTCCTGACAAAAAGGGGGCTGAAGAAAAGAGTGGCGGGAGAAAAAAGGCTATTTTACGAGCAGCTGTCCGTGCTGGAGCTCACTTTTTGAGCAGTTTTGCCGCCCTTGTCGCTATCTGGTCGGACATCTGCGAGAGCGTAGCTTTTCCTCCCAGATCGTAGGTGACGTACTTGCCCTCGTTTATGACGTCCTCAGTAGCCGCAAATATGGCCTTGCATATCGCCCGCTCGCCGAGGTAGTCGGCCATCCACGCGCCCGACAGCACGGTGGCAACGGGGTTGACCTTGTCCTTGCCCGCATATTTCGGGGCGCTTCCGTGCGCCGGCTCGAACATCGCATAGTCGTCGCCGTAGTTGCCAGAATACACGTTCCCTATCGAACCGACGTTTCCAGATGCGCACTCTGATATCACGTCCATGAACAGGTTGGTGCTCACAAGCACGTTCTGGTTGAACCGCTCGGGGTTCTTGACCAGCTGCTGGGTCATATTGTCGATGTAGTATTCCTCGTACTCTATTCCCTTGAACTGCTTTGCGGCGTTTTCAATCGACGACCAGAATATGCCGTCTGTCTCCTTCAATATGTTGCGCTTTGTGATTGCGACGACCTTCTTCCAGCCCCTGTCCTTGGCCACCTCGAACGCCTTTTTGGCTATCCTGTCGCAGCCCTTGCGCGTTATCTTGCGGATTGCGATGGCCGAGTCGTCAGACGTCTTGAACTCGATGCCCGCGTACAACCCCTCGGTCGCCTCGCGGACGCAGATAAAGTCCAGTTGTTTCTCGGCGTTCTTGTACGTCTTTATCGGCCTGAGGTTGCCGTACAGCTGGAACTTTATCCTGATGCTGACAGCGACGCTGCGCGGCGCGTTTGGCACCGGGACCGTCGTTGTCGGGCCCTTGAAGCAGGCGTCAGAGTCTTCGAGCAGCTTCCACACTTCGGGTGAAATGTACGAGCTGCCGCCGTTCTTTTCCCACCACTCAGAGCCGGCGTCGCACTGGACAAGCTCTATCTTTGTGTTGCACGCGTTGAGGACCTTCATCATGGCGTTTACAAGCTCGGGGCCGGTGCCGTCTCCCCTGATAATAGCGGCAGTCTTTTTGGCCAAGTCGAATCAGAGTGCAGGGGTCTCGGTTCTCTATTTTATCCTTACTTGCGCGTGAGTTCTGCCCTTGCCACCATGTTGTCGCGGAACGGCGGGACATCGGCTGCCTTAGCGACGTACGTGAACTCGTCGTTCTCGGAGAAGTATGAGTACCTTATGTCATAGTCGCCAAGGTCAAGCGTCTGCGCGACGTTTGTGCCGGTCGAGTTGTCCATGACGGTTATCCTGCCCGTGCCTGCGGAGTAGATGTTCATAAAGTCGGCCATCGTGAACCTGACCGGCCTGATGTACTCGATGTGCACCGTGTTGCCAACCTCGTCGGTGTGTATGGGGCGCAGGCAGTCCTCGCCGTCCTTGGGCTCCTTGCCCACTGCGTCAGGCAACAACATCTGCTGCCCGTCCACTATAATTTCGATCCTCGGGTAAAGCTGGAACGTCTCTATGTTGTGCGACTTTAAGCAGACCTCTGTCGGGTTTGGCGGCGGCGCTATCTGCGTCAGCAAAAGCGCCACAAGCGTGGCGCCGCCCATGATGATGGGGACTATGAGGACCTCCTTCTTGCCAAGCCTCTTTTTCGGCTTCTCCTCCTTTATCTTGCGCTTGGGCACGCCTCTTTTTCTAGAGATTTGGGCGTTAATATAACGTTGCCTTTTCCTGTCGCAACGTTATATACGGCCGGCATGCAATGATGCCAAGCTCATGCGACTCGTGCAGATATCGGACATACACGTGGGGAGCCTCTTTTTGCAGAATGCATTTGACGCGGTCGTCGACGAAGTGAACAAGCTCAAACCCGACGCCATAGTGATAACAGGCGACCTGACAGACGAAGGTATACTGCCCCAGTTTGAAAAGGCAAGCAAGGAGATAAAGCGGTTTGACTGCCAGAACATAATCGCCGTCGCCGGCAACCACGACTATCGACATACAGGATACCTGCTGTTCAAAAAGTTCTTTCCCACAAAGCACGTCTACGAGTTTGACGACGCGGTGCTCCTGACGCTTGGCACCGCAAGGCCGGACAGAGACGAAGGTGAGGTCGGCTACCGGCAGAACCTGTGGATGGAAAAGACGCTTGCGAAATACTACAACAAAGTCAAGATAGTGGCCATGCACCACCACCTGGTCGGCATACCTGACACCGGCACGGACAAGATCCTCATTCTTGACGCAGGCGACACGCTGAGGACCTGCCTCCAGTCAAAGGTCAACCTCGTCCTCTGCGGCCACAAGCACCGGCCGTGGTTATGGCACTTGGGGCCGCTGGAGATAGCGTACGCAGGCACCGCCTCGTCAACGCGCTTTCGGGGGTTCTTTGAAAACTCGTACAACGTCATCGAAGTCGAGAAGGGGAAGGTGAGGGCAGACATCAAGATAGTGGGCAAAAAGCGCTTCCCGCTCTCAGACCTGGTGGAGCAGTACAAGCCCTTCCTGGAACAAGCATGATTATTAATCCGCAAGCACAATGCTTGCAAGGCAGCGGTGACGATTCAGAGTTAAGACTGAAAGGTGAAGAGAAGGCATTTGACCGAGCTGCCATCCGTTTTCCCACTGGCGGATTCCGCATAAAGCTGGGCCTGAGGGGCAAAGCCAAAATACCTCAAGGTCGCAATGGTATGCGAGGCCTCTGCGTGGGAGGCACATTTTTGACGGTTTCCGTGCGTGTAGGTATCCACTTAGCATTGATGATTATCAAAGATGCTCATTGATACGTAGATATATTTTCTCTAAAGTCTTAAACAAAAATATATGGTATATATCATATCAGCATAGTAATATATCAAGAACTTTCAATAAATATGGGCTATTGAAAGAGTGCGGGTTAATATATCAGATTGTAACCTAGGTTATTCATGGCGCAGATGCCAGCACTGATCCCGAAAGAAGTCGAGATCCAAAGACTGAAGAAGATCTACATCATGGTGATCATGCTCGGTTCGATCGCAGCCTCCGTCGAAGTAGACAACTTCGTCGATGGCTCACTGCACCAGACTGCAATTAGAGACAGCGCCTTCACACCAGCACACTGGTGGCTATACAGCCACTTCGTGGCGCTCCCGGTAGGCTGGGGTATGGTCGCTATCTACGACAGAAGGGTGCCGATCCTCAGGGGTCCAGGCAACTCGATGAACACTGGTCTGAAGATAACCATCATCGGTTACCTCGCAACCATGTTCACAATCGGTGTCAACGAAATGTGGCACTTCTGGTTCGTGGAAGAAATCTTTGCAGTCCCCAACCACTGGATGTTCAACATGGGTGTCGTCGTGGCATTCATGGGCGCTCTGGCGTATGTCGTCAGGGTGTACGCACGTCTGGTAGAACTGGGTGCAGAAACACCGGCAAAGAACCCATATGTAGCAGAGATGTACAAGCTAGCGCTGGAAGGCAAGCTGTACAGCAGGTCAATCCCGTAAAGGGGCTCGACTCAGGCCGGTCCGAGAGGGTCGGCCACTGCTCTTTTTCTTTTTTTAACTTTCTCCCACTGCAAAGTCTTAATTCTTTGGACGACGAAAGAATGCTATGGACATGTCTGCGACGTGCGGTGGTTGCGGGAAAAAGACCCAGGACTACCCGCTATTCTGCTACATGTGCGACGACTATTTCTGCTCCGAAGCCTGCCACATGACCAAGCACGCAAGGCCGTGGCAGAAGTACTGACTATTCGCGCCTAAGAGCCACTATGGGGGGCGTCCTTGAAGCCCGCCACGCGGGGTACATGCCTGCAAGGACGGAGAGCCCGACAGAGAGCCCCCACACCGTGGCCATGTCCTGCGCAAGGAATACCGGCGTGAGGCTCTGCGACGCAGGGTCCTGCGAGGCAAAGCCTGCTATCAGGACAAAGCCGCCCATGACGCCCACTCCCATGCCTGCGGATGCGCCGATGATGCCGATGGTCAGCGCCTCTGTCAGGAACAGCACCAGGATAAAGCTGTTCTGCGCGCCTATCGCCTTCATGGTGCCTATTTCCCTGATGCGCTCCGTCACTGACGTGTAAAGCGTGGTGATTATGCCGACCGCGCCCACCAGGAGCGCGACGAGCGCGATGCTCGTGGTAAATGAGCTGAACCCTGCAATGAACTCGTTTATCGTCTCAAGTATCGCTTGGGGTGTGGTGATCCCGATGTCGTTGCCGTAGAGTCGGCGGATCTGCTCCTCGACTGCGTTGACGTACTCGCCTGATGTCGCTGCCACCAAGAGGGCGTCGTACTTGCCGGCTTTCTGCAGCATCGCGTTGCCTGCTATGCGGTTGAAGACAACCGCGCTGTCAATCGTCGGGTTTCCGGTAGGCTCCATTATGCCTGAAACGACAAAGCTCCTGCTCTGGCTCTCCTGCTTGCCGGTGTCCGGGTCCACGAACGTGTAGGTGGCCCTGACGGTCTGGCCTACAACCGCAAACGGGGTGGCCTCGCCTGGCGGGTTTGCTACCCTGTCTGACAACAGTATCGCAGACGGGTCGTTCTGGCGTATGCTGGAGCCTTCGACAAACGTGATGGTCGGCGCAATCACGTACAGCTTTTGCGGGTCTATCGAAAACACCGTGGTCTGCGTTGTCTTGCCGCCTGCCTCAAGCGTGATGCCCGCTTGGTACGACGGTATGACGTCGTCGACGAACGGGAGTGAGCGTATCCTGCTCACGACTGCCTCGTTGAGCGTTATCTTGGGAGCAGGCGGCGGGCCTCCTCCGAACGGGTCGTTGCCGCCGTCGTTCTGCGCGCTTGTCACGAACAAGATGTTTGGCGCAAGCTTGCTGAACTGGAAGTTGATAAAGTTGGAAAACCCTGCCGTCATGCCGTTTAGCGCGACCATCAGGCTGCTGCCGACGACTACCATCATTATGGTGAGCGCCGACCTTGTCTTGCGCTCGCGCAGCGCGTCGATGGAGAGTGCGAATATCTCCCTGATGTTCATTTCTTCTCTTCCGGCCTGTTTAGGTGGGTGTCTAGCACCGATTCGATGTCCTGTCCGCCGTTCTGCTTGCTGAACTGTAGCGTGCGCTTCAGCTTCGCCCTCTTTCTCATCCGGATTACCACAAACGCTATCACGCCTGCCGCGACCACTCCGCCTATCACGCCTGCGAACGTTCCTGCGTCGGCGGCCGAGTTCTGGCCGTTTGCAAGCGGGTTTTCGGGCACAAAATTGACGCTGGCCCGCACGTCAAGCACGTGGGACTGCCTAAGGCTGTCCTTGTACTCAACTCTGAGATCCACCGGGTACGTGCCTGCGCCGGCATTGCCCGGCACGTCGATGGGGATGCTGAACGGCAATGGAGAATTCTCCGTCAGGTCGCCAAGGTATTGCTGCGGCGGAAGCGAGCTTGCCAGGCTGCCAGCGTCAACGACTTCAACCGTGGTAAAGAGCGCAAGCACGTTGCCCTCGTTGAGAAGGTTGCCCGTTATGTTGGGCCTGCCGCCTATGTAGGTGACGCCTATCTCGTACGCTCTTATGCTTATCTCGCCGTCGACATACGTGCCAAGTTCCGCGGTCTCTATCTCTGGCTGTCCTGCCGACAGGTGCTGGACAGTGAATACAAACGTGGTGGCCCTGCCTATCATGTCACGCGATGAAAAGACCTTGGTCGAGATCTCGCGGCTGGAATTGGGGGCCATGTCGCCTATGGTCCAACTCGTGTTGCCCAGGATGGTTATCGACTCTGCAGGCGTGCTGACGGAGACCACGACGTCTGACAGCTCCTGATCCCTGTTGTTTGTGACAGACACCGTCAGGTCAGTTATCCTGCCGGCGGTGATTATGGAAGACTGGCCGACTGGCGACACGCTCACAAGCGAGCTTGCAGACTCGGGCAGCACAACGACTCCTACAGGCACGCTTGCGGTCTTTCTCTCGCCGTAGGCGTTGCCGTACGTCACCTGCAGGTCAATGCTCTGGAGAGTGTCGCCTGCTGCGTTGCTTATGTAGATGATGGGCTCGATGGTGGCAGAACCTCTAGGCGGTATGGCCCCAAGCTCGAAGGTCTTTTGCCCAAGCGCCACGATCGACACCTGCTGCGTCGTGGGGTTGATGCCGGACGCGCCCGGCACTGCCACGACGACGCCCGTAGCCGGCGCGCTGCTGCAGGAAGCCGGTGTTTGTTATCTCTATGGTTATCTTGCCAGACGCGCCCGGGCCCGCGCCGCCCCTTGCCGACGCGTCAATAAGCACCTTGCCTGTCACCTTGAACACTGCGCTGGTATCAGAAATCCTGGGCGATCCCGACTCGAGCGTCCTGGAATATTCTACCCTGAGAGGGGTGGTGTACTCTGTCACCGACGCGCTTTTTGAGACGTCTACCTGGAAGAACAGCGTGAACGTCCCGCCCGCCTGGACTATGCTGTTGTGCGTGGCAAGTGCCTGGCCCGAGCCGGTGCCTGCGGCCTTCATGCTTGCCGGGAGCGTCAGCCGGCCCGTTACGCCTGTTATGTCGGAAAATCCCCTGTTGACCAGGGTGACTGCCAGCACCGATGCGCCGTCGCCGGGCGCGACTTCTATCTTTTCAAGCGACTCGCCGGAGGGAGGCATGCTGGTCCTGTTTGTCCAGAAAGCCTCCAGAAAGCTCGGGCCGCCAAAGCCTGCGTTTACAATCTCTGACTGGCTCAGCTGCGCGTACGCGCTCAGCGGGATCAAGAGCATCGCCGCGATTACGATGGCCAAAAGTTTCAATGCGATACCTCCTTTTCCACCCTGCCGTCGCGTATGTATATCGCCCTGTCGCTTGCCTCTGCAAGCTCGGGATTGTGCGTCACCATGACTACCGTCCTTCTGAACTTGTTTGAGAGCATCCTGAGAAGGTCGAACACCTCGTTGCCCGTCTTGGTGTCTAGGTTGCCTGTCGGCTCGTCTGCGAGGATTATCGCAGGGTCGTTCATCAGAGATCGCGCTATTGCGACCCTCTGCTGCTGGCCGCCGGAGAGGTTGACGGGCTTGTAGTGCGCCTTGTCGTCTATCCCAAGAACTTGCAATAATTTCATGGCACGCCTTTCGCGCTCGTCGGCGCCCATCTCCGAGATGACGCCCGGCAGGGCCACGTTCTTGAGCACCGTCGTCCTGTTTATCAGGTTGTAGGACTGGAAGATGAAGCCGATTAGGTGGTTCCTCATCGTGGCCATCTCAGAGTCGTCGAGCGAAAAGATGTCGATGCCGTTGATGAACACCTTGCCCGAAGTGGGCCTGTCGAGCGCGCCCAGTATGTTCAGGAGCGTCGACTTGCCGCTGCCAGACGGACCGACGATTGACACGAACTCGCCCCTTTTTATCTCCATGTCTATGCCCCGAAGTGCCGCCACCCTGCCTGCTGCTGACTCGAACACCTTTGTGACGTCTTGCACTTTTAGAACCAACTGGCTGTCTGCCGCGCCGTTTTGCAAGGCATGCTCTCTTGTACTACTCAATTATTTATACGAAAGGAGGTGTCTCTAATAAAGATAACTGACTGGTCAGTCAGTTATTTCCCGTGACATATGTGAAGCATTTTGGTAAACAATAAATACGATTCGTATACGAACACCGTTGTCAATGCCAGTCGATCCTGTCTGCGGCATAGAGATGGCCCAGGAGCTTGCGGTGTCGCACGAGCACAATGGCAAGACGTACTTTTTCTGCTGCGAAGGCTGCAAGCGCATCTTCGTGAAAAAACCCGGCAAGTACTCAAAGTGACATTGGGTCGACGGGGAACGCGCCGCAGGTCCTGCAGAACCTGCCTTCCGGCATACAAGCACGGCATTGCGGGCACACCTTCTCGCAATTGCTTGATTCTTCCCTCGGCGGCGGGAAATATCCGCGGAATATGGCATAGTAGTTCAGGTGCTCCTTGCTCCTTATGCTGACTCCTTCTGCTTCAGCGGTTCTTACTTTGTTGGCGTAAGTCGAGTCATCTATCATCCTGTCGATAAAACCAGAATACCTGTCAGTCGCCGCGCCTTGCTCCTGCGCCATCTTGGGCCTCCACACAAGCGCGCCGATCTCGGGCTCGAAGCAGCGTCTTAGTATGAACTTGCCAAACTTTTCGCCGTTGTGATCGCCCACCTTCTCGCCTGCATCGATGGACTTCGCAAATTCTGCAAAGCCGCGGTCAAGGAATGGAGTGGATATCTCGATTCCTATCTTTTCGCCCAGAATTTTCGACGAAAAGTGCATGACCTTCCACAGCCTTGCAAGCTCCTCTTCCAGCCTTTTCAGGTCGCCGTAGTAGCGCGACAAATAATTGTAGCCTGCAAAGAGCTCGTCGCCTCCGTCGCCTGTCATGACCCTGCCAAAGCCGTCGCGCTTGGCCCTCTCAAGCCCTGCAAGCGCGACGCACGAGTTCCGTATCTCTATCGGATCAAAAGTCTTGAAGACCTGTACCACTGCATCGACCATCTGACCCATCCTCTCCTCGTCAAAGACCTCTTGTACGTGCCGCCTGCTGTATCTCTGCCCCGCCTGCCTCGCATAGGCAAGGTCGGGAGCGTCCGCGCCGAGGCCGGCTGCAACCGAATAAGCCGGGCGCAAGATGCTTGCCAGGATTGTACTGTCAAGGCCGCCAGAAAGCAGTAGCGCGTCTGCGTGGTTTTGCTCGACGCTCCCCTTTAACCGGTGCACCAGCTCGCCACAGGTCGGTTTCAACAGGACTCTAGTGAAAAAGAGGAGTATTAGCCCTTGTGGTATCTTTTCTTGCCCAGTTCCGAGACTGCTATCACGATAGCAAAGACGTCCGAGCCGGCCACGATGAGCAGGCCTGCCAGCCGCTGGTTGCACATCTCCTGAGAATCGCACGGAATAGCAAGAACCGCCTGGATTACAAAATAGTTGGCGACCGCCGCTGCGGCTATTGCCGCTGCAACTGCGATTTTCGACCGCTTGCGCACTCGGTAGATTTGGCGTTTCTGAAATTACAGTATTTCGGGTCCGGGCTCAGTCGTTATGCTTGGGCGGGGCTTCGCAGAACTCTGTCAGCACGCCGTTTAAGGACTTGGGGTGTATGAAGGTAATCCGCCTGCCATATGAGCCGGTACGGAGGTCGCCGAGCATGCGCATTCCCTGCGACTTGGCTCGCTCGACGTCTTCAACTATGCTGTCTGCAGTTATCGCGATGTGGTGTATGCCTTCGCCCCTGTCCTGCAGGAACTTTGAGATCGGGCTGTCCGGCGCGGTGGGCTCCATCAGCTCTATCCTTGTGTCTTCGAGCATCAGCATTGCGACTCTGACCTTTTCGTTGGGGACCTCCTCTATCTCAAGGTGGTCGACTTTCAGGATCTTTTGGTAGTTTTTCAGCGCCTCCTCGACGCTGTTTACCGCGATCGCGATGTGGTCTATTCTCACGGCCTAGCTTTGCTCCTTCCAGTTTATATTGCTTGGTGAGTCGGGACATTCGGACTTCTACCTCCAGTCAAATCTCATCGCCCCTCCCTCTCCCCCGGGTGCTTCTGCAGTTAAATAACATACCACTCATGGATTTTCAGTGTCAGAGATAGACGAAATAGCACAAGGTCGTGGCACCGATATGAACCTGTACCTGTTGCCATGTAAAGTCGAAGCAGGACTGGGTTCAGACACACTACCCGTGGAGCGCGGGGAATGCACGCCTGCAGAGATCAAAAGCTCGGTCGCTGAAGCAGGAACTCTGTGCAGCGATGTACAGATCACCCGGGAGCTGATGACAACATCGGTCGGGGAAGCCAGTCGCCTTTGAGGCGTTGGTAGTTCACTAAGTATCAGAAGGAGACCTTGGCCTCGTACTTGCCAAAGACCGTTCCCAGCGTGTCGCTTATCTCCCCAAGAGTCGCGTAGCTCTTTACACAACCTATGATGAGCGGCATCAGGTTGTCGTCTTTTTCGGCGCCCTTCTGCAACGCGGCAAGCGACGACTCTACTTTTGACATGTCGCGGCCTGACTTGAACTCCTTCAGCCTTGCTATCTGCCTCTGCTCTATCGCCAGGTCTATCTTGTTGAGCGCCGGCTCGACGTCGTGCGCGTCCTGGTACTTGTTGACGCCCACAATCACGCGCTTGTTCTCGTCTATCTCCTTCTTTAGGCGGTACGAGTTGTTGCGTATCTCCTCCTGGAAGTAGCCCTTTTCTATGGCGGCCATGGCCCCGCCCATCCTGTCTATCTTTTTGAGGTATTTCCACACCTGGGCCTCTATCTCGTCTGTAAGCGACTCAATGTAGTACGAGCCTGCCATCGGGTCAACAGCCTTGACGACGCCGGTCTCGCTTGCGATTATCTGCTGGGTCCGAAGCGCCACCTTTGCAGACTGCTCGGTCGGGAGCGCAAGCGCCTCGTCGCGCGAGTTTGTGTGAAGCGACTGGCAGCCGCCTAGAACCGCGGACAGCGCTTCCGTTGCTACCCTGACGATGTTGTTGTCCACCTGCTGCGCTGTCAGCGACTCGCCTGACGTCTGAACGTGGAAGCGCAGGTGCATCGACTTTTGGCTCCTTGCCCTGAAACGCTCCTTCATTATCTTGGCGTAGATGCGCCGCGCAGCCCTGAACTTGGCAATCTCTTCAAAGAACTCCATTGTACAGCAGAAAAAGAACGAGAGCCTCGGGGCAAAGTCGTCCACCTTCAGGCCTCTTGCGGTGCACGTCTCGATATATTCTATTGCGTCTGCAAATGTGAAGGCAAGCTCCTGCACCGCGTTTGATCCAGCTTCGCGAATGTGGTAGCCGGAGATGCTGATGGGGTACCATTGCGGAACCTTCTTTGAGCAATATTCAATCATGTCGCCTATCAGGCGCATCGACGGCTTGGGCGGGTAGATGTAGGTGTTGCGCGCGATGTACTCCTTCAGTATGTCGTTCTGCGTCGTCCCGCGCAGCTGGTCTGGCTTGACGCCCTGCGACTCTGCGACTGTGATGTAAAGCGACAGGAGCGTCGATGCAGTGGAGTTTATCGTCATCGACGTGCTCACCTTGTCAAGCGGGATGCCCTCAAAGCATGTCATCATGTCCTTTATCGAGCTGATTGCGACACCCGTCCTGCCGACCTCGCCCTCGGACATCTGGTGGTCGGAATCGCGGCCTGTCTGCGTCGGAAGGTCAAACGCCAATGACAGCCCTGTCTGGCCCTTGTCTAGAAGGAACTTGAAGCGCTTGTTGGTCTCCTCCGCGCTGCCAAAGCCGCTGTACTGGCGCATGGTCCACAGGCGCTCCCTGTACATGTCCGGGTAAAGCCCGCGCGTGTATGGGTATTTTCCGGGGTCTTCGTCCCTGCGGGCCTTTACGTCTGACTTTTTGTAAACGCGCTTTACCGGGATGTTGGAATCGGTTACTATTTTTTCTGCCATGCCCTTTCCCTCACTTGAACAGGCTCCCAGCTACCTCTTCGGCCGCCGTGTAGGGGTCCATCTTTTTTGCGGCCATCCTGTCGATGACTGCCGCGTGCTTTTTGTCCTTTGCAAGCATCGATGCGACCTTTCCCTCGACAATGTCTGAAACCATGTCCTTCAATTCCTCTTCAAGCATTTTCCTTTCACGTTCTTTATAACTACTGCTCCTTTCCTTTAGCAACTTGTCAACGGTCTTGGCTAGTTCCCTGACCCCCTTGCCGGTCTTCGCCGACGTCTTCAGCACCGCGGGCTTGCGCTCCGTGTCGCCTATCAAATCCACGATGATGTTGTAGAGCGGCCCCGCGCCTTCAAGGTCGGCCTTGTTGACGACATAGACGTCGCCGACTTCCGTCAACCCTGCTTTTACTGCCTGCACATTGTCGCCGGTGTTGGGCGTAAACACCACTACTGTCAGGTTTACCACTTTTGTAATCTCTATCTCAAGCTGGCCGGCGCCCACGCTCTCAACAAGGATGAGGTCGTAGCCTGCCGCGTCAAGCACCCTGATGGCGTTTCTCAGTGACTTTGACACGCCTCCGACTGCGCCCCTCGACGCCATGCTCCTCATAAAGACACCCTCGTTTTCCAGGCTTGATATCATGCGCAGCCTGTCGCCTAGTATCGCGCCTCCCGTTATCGGGCTTGTCGGATCAACTGCAAGCACGGCCACCTTGTAGCCTAACGCCTGACACTCGGGTATCAGCCTGCCTAGAAGCGAGCTCTTGCCGGCGCCGCCGGGCCCGGTAAAGCCGACGGTTCTTGCCCTGCCTGTTTTTCCAAATATCTCTCTTATTATCTGCCTTGACTCGGGCTCTCGGTTGTCTACGATGGATATGGCCCTTGGCCAAATCGCAAAACGCCTTGCGGCCTTAAATTGGACTGTGGGAAGCACAGTGAGGCGTAGCTTGGAATATTATATTAAAGCTGTCAGGCCGCGACCGACCTTGCGATGATGTCTGCCAGTTCCAGCTTGCCGTCCTTGCGGTAGCGCTTCATGTCAGACATCAGCTGCTCTTTCAGCTGCCTGTAGAGGTCGACCTGCCTCTTCACGGTCTCCCGCTCGACTTCTGTCGTCACGGTATACATTCTCGTTTTTGCTATATATGACTTCTAGACTGCAACCAGTATACGTCACCTCCGGCATTGAATAAACATTTTAAGAGGAAATCCAGATACCCGTACCATGGCAGCGACTGCTCAGCAGCAAAAGCCGATACGTGTTCTCGTGTCAAAACTCGGCCTTGACGGCCACGACAGGGGGGCGCTCGTGCTCTGCCGCGCCTTCCGAGACGCCGGCATGGAAGTCATCTATTCGGGGCTTTTCTGCACTCCGGAGCAGGTCGCAAGCATGGCAGTTGACGAGGATGTTGACGTTGTCGCGATGAGCCTGCTCAACGGCGCGCATCTTACATTGTTCCCCAAAGTCGCACGGCTTTTGAAGGAAAAGGGCGCAGGTGATGTTCTCGTCGTCGGCGGCGGGATAATCCCCGAGTCAGACAGGAAGGAGCTTGAAAGCAAAGGCGTGACTGGAAACTTTGGCCCAGGTACACCACTGTCTGTGATAATAAAGCACATCAACGAGCACGTAAGGAAGGGTCGCTAGGTCTCCTGCTTGGGCCACATCATCTTGCGCAGGTCCTTTCCGACCTTTTCTATCTGGTGGTTCTCTATCTCGTTCATGTAGCGGGCAAACGAGTTCTTGCCCTCCTTCTTGTAGATGCTGACCCACTCGTCAGCAAACGCACCTGACTGGATCTCCTTCAGGACCTCCTTCATCTTGGCTTTTGCGTCCTTGTCGACTACGCGCGGCCCGCGGGTAAGGCCGCCATAGCGCGCAGTCTCGCTGACTCGGTTGTACATGCCCGTCAGGCCATATTTCTGGACGAGGTCGGTGATGAGTTTCAGTTCGTGCAGGCACTCAAAGTACGCGACCTCTGGCTGGTAGCCTGCCTCGACAAGAGTCTCAAAAGCGTTCATGACAAGCGCATGCGTTCCGCCACAGAGGTCGACCTGCTCGCCGAACCAGTCGGTCTCGACCTCCTCTTTGAAATTCGTCTGCAATACCCCCGGCCTCGTGCTCCCTATGCCTTTTGCCATTCCAAGCACGCGGTCCCACGCCTTGCCGGTTGGATTCTGGTGAACGGCCACAAGCGACGGGATGCCAAATCCTTCTTGGTACAATTCGCGGACGCGCTGGCCCGGCCCCTTGGGGGCAACCATTATCACGTCGACGTTTGCAGGCGCCTCTATCCATTTCCAGTGTATAGCCGCGCCGTGCGAAAAGCTGAGCGCCTTGCCTGCCGTCACGTGCGGCGCAATGTCGCGCTTGTACGTGTCAGCCTGCTCCATGTCCGGGATAAGTACGTGGATAATGTCTGCAGCCTTGCAGGCTTCGCCAACTTCCATCACCTTGTGGCCCTCCGACTCAGCCTGCTGCCAGGTCTTGCCGCCCTTTCTCAAACCAACGACAACGTTGAGGCCCGAGTCCTTCATGTTGGACGCCTGGGCGCGCCCCTGGATTCCGTAGCCTATTACTGCTATCGTCTGGTTCTTTATCGGATCAAGGGATACTTCATTATCAAGCCATTTCTTGGCGGGCATACCTCAACATCTTGTGCGCAAGTATATTATTGTATGGAAAACCTGCAATTTCGGCAATTGCAGGATCAACTTTTTATTGTATGGCTACAATTCAGGCCCTTATGGGATGGTTTGGGAAAAAGTTCAAGTGCGAAGCATGTGGGGCCAAGTTCAAGACAGAAGCTGAGCTAGGAGATCACGCCAAGACTCACAAGACGGCGGCAGCGGAAAACGACACGGGAAGCGGGCTCTATCCGTGCGATCAGTGCATGGAAGAGTTTGAAAGCAAGGGAGACCTGCAGGACCACTTAAAGCAGTTCCACTGATGCACTTTCACCGGCGCCGCAATACTCTGCGACCCGATTATTCTGAAAGCTCTACTAGGATAGCTGGTCGTATAGCCAAAAGCTCAAAAGCACTGTTGACTGTCAGATGCTTAATGACTGATGGCAGTAGTCATGATGTGGCCGACATTGATGCCAAGATTGCCTACCATCAGGAAATGGAATACCTTGCCAACGAAGCTGGAGATTTCACAAAAGCAGCACACCACCGCAAGATGCAGGAGATCTGTGAAGCCCTGAAGGAAAAACTCGACTTGCAAAGCAACTGAAGTCAGGTCTTGAAATAGCGGGCCCGTCGGGATTCGAACCCGAGACAACCGGATTTCCTTCTCGTGAAAGTT
>CAYXFY010000023.1:12599-27723 GCA_964464395.1 uncultured Nitrososphaera sp. | reverse complement strand
GCGGGCCCGTCGGGATTCGAACCCGAGACAACCGGATTTCCTTCTCGTGAAAGTTAAAAGTCCGGTACTCTACCTGGCTGAGCTACGGGCCCGCGCAGTTACGCTCCCACTCGGCATAATTTAATGCTATTCGGCCGTGATGCCCCGGCGCACCACAAATACCACGAACCCGAGCAGGTTGCATAAAAGAACTATTCAAGCCGGCACTTTTCCACTGGAAACGCGACCCCTCTCTCCACGACACCACCACCTTTAATTGTGCCATCTGCGTGAAAACCATGTGGTAGACGTAATTTATGGCCGGGGCATAACAGACCTTACCCGGGAAATGCCCTTTTACATTAGCATCTTCAAAAAGATGATAGCTTACAGGCTGTTCAAGAGCAAGCAGCCGATGTACGGCTCTGTGGACGTCAACAACGTCTGCAACCTCCACTGCACCCACTGCTACTGGTGGCTCAACCGCAAGGAGGGAGAGGACATGTCCGCCGAGGACTGGCGCAAGATTATCAAGGAAAAGATAAACAAGAACCACCTCTTTGTCGTCACTTTGGTCGGGGGCGAGCCCACGATGCGCCCGGACATCATCGAGACTTTCTGCGAGGAGATGCCTCACAGGGTCTGCATTGTCACAAACGGGACGTTCCCGCTCAAGCGATATGACAACCTCTATTTCTACTGGGTCTCGATGGACGGGACAGAAGAAATACACGACAAGATCCGCGGACACGGGTCCTACGCAAAGACAAAGAAGAACATACTGGACTACATAGCCGGGCCTCCGAGAAGGGGCAAGCCCGCGTACAAGGACATCTGGATAACGATGACGATAAACTCGCAGAACTACCACACAGTCGAGGCGCTTGCCGAAGAGTGGCGTGGCACCGTCAACAAGATAGGCTTCCAGTTCCACACGCCGTTTGCAAAGGGCGACCCGCTCTTCATGCCGTTTGGGGACAAGAGGAACGAAGTTGTCGACAAGATAATCGCCATGAAGCAGAGATACCCAGACTATGTCATAAACAGCGTCAAGCAGATCTCGCTGATGAGAGGCAACTGGGGCGGCGTCGGGACCACGCCCGTGGACTGCCCGTCGTGGGCGATTCTGTCGTTTGACCACATGGGAAGGATAAAGCAGCCCTGCTGCATAGGAAGCGCAGACCCCAAGGCGCAGAAGCCGCTCTGCGAAGAGTGCGGGCTTGGCTGCTACTCTATCCTTGTCGCGCAGGGAATCGTCGGCAACTAGAGAAGCGCAAGCGCCCTTGCCGGCGAGCCGGTTGCTCCTGCAAGTTTCAGCGGAGCGACGACAAGCGTGAACCTTTTCTTCCTTATCTTGCCCAGGTTGCATAGGTTTTCTACCGCAAGCACGCCTGCCGGCAGCAGTATGTTGTGCGCGCTGAAATTAGAGTCGCGGCCGGGGTCGATGCTAGGGCCGTCTATTGCCACCAAGCCGACCTTCTTTCTAACAAGATATCTAGCCGCAGCCTTTGAGAGGCCGGGGTTTGCGGTCATGTACTCCTTGCCCTTGTAGCGCTTTTCCCAGCCAGTCGCAAGCACGACTGCGTCGCCGGGATTGATATCCTCGTTTTCAATGTCCGCGATGCTGATGGTCTGACCTGCCTTCTTTGGCACCCTTATCATAACCGCATTGCACACAAGCCTTGACGCCGGTATGTCGCCGATGGCCTTCTTGCCCCGGGAAAAGTGCGACGGCGCGTCCATGTGCGTGCCGGTGTGGGTGCTCATCGTCATCACTTCAGAGTCGTAACCCTGCACGTCAAGCGTCGACCAGGGTATGAAGAAAGGTTGCGGTGACCCGGGGAACACCTTGATCTCCGGCGACACACTCATGGTCAGGTCAAGTACCTTCATGGCAAGAGATCCGGATATCTGCCTAATAAGCAGACAACGATTTGCTTAATAACTTAGAAGACAATATAGAGCCATGCCAACAGCGTACGTCCTAATCAACTGCGACCTCGGTTCCGAGGACGACATCATCCGCGAGCTGAAAAAGCTGCCGGAGGCAGTGGAGGTGAGCGGCGTGTACGGCGTGTATGACATCATAGCCAAGATACGCTCCGACACCATGGACAAGCTGAGGGAGACCATCACCTGGCACGTGAGAAAGATAGACAAGGTGCGCTCTACGCTCACCATGATAGTAATCGAGGGCCAGGGAGCTAAGTAAGGCGCCTGATCTCAGACGCGACGTCGGCAGCCTCTTGTTCCGTGTTGAAAAAGTGGGGCGCCGCCCTTACCGCTTTCTTTCCGCCGCCGATGTCGCGCTCTGCAAGAACGATGTTGGATTCGGCAAGCTTTCTGACCATATAATCCGCGTCCTTTGGCAGCGTGAACGCTACTATCGAACTCCGCAGTTTTTCATCAGCGGGGCCGATCATCTCCGCTCCCTTTATCTTTGACACCTCCTCTCTGAGCGCGTCTGCCACCTTCATGTTCATTTCCCTGATGTTTTCGATGCCAAGCCGGAGCACGTAGCGCAGAGCCGCTTCAAGGCCGGCGGCCCCGGGGGAGTTGCGAAAGCCTGCCTGCAGCCTGTTTGGCATCTCCTTGTATGCAAGGATGCCTTCAGAGAGCGCCGCAGACTCGCCACCTATGGAAGGCGGCCTCAGCATCTCTGCAGCGTCCTTTCTGCAGTACAATATCCCTATGCCGTTTGGACCGCACAGCCACTTGAATCCCGGAAACGCCATGAAATGACAGCCTATCTTTTTCACGTCTATCGGGACCGTTCCGGCAGACTGGGCCGCGTCAATGCAGAAAACAGCGTCGTTCTCCTTGGCTATTCTGCCCACTTCTTCGACAGGCATCAGCGCGCCCGTGTTGTACAGCACATGGCTCATTGCTATCAGCCTGCTGCCTTTGGCCTGCTTTTCAAGGTCTGCGACGTCGAAAAAGCCGTCCTTGTCTATTGCAAGCTCGCGCAGCGCGACGTCTTTTTCCTTTGACAGCCTGAGCCACTGAAAATAGTTTGCATAGTGCTCATGCGTCCCACCCCTTGCGACTATGGCGTCGCCCTTTTTCCACTCGATGCCGTTTGCCACCATGTTGAGGCCTTCAGTGGTGCTCTGCGTCAGGACCACCTCGTCCCTGTCGCAGTTTATGAGGTGCGCGACGCGGGAGCGCAGCTCGTTGAGGAGCGACAGGGTGTATTCCGACGTTCCCTGCGAGTCCGGGCCCTCGTCGGCGCACTTTAGCAAATAGTTGGTGACTGCCTTGATGACTGCCATCGGCGTGGGAGCTATGGCGCCGTTGTTCATGTAGACTAGTCTCTTTGTGAGCGGAAAGTCCTGCCGGACGTCGATGTCAAGGCTTGTCATCGTTATATTGTACTTCCGCATCTTGATTGCAGTTGGAGCCATATAACCCTGCAAGTCTGCTGAGCGCAAGGGGGCTCAATACACTGCTGTTTTCAGACCCGTACGCCAAGCTGTGCTTCACGTCGTCGCTTGCATCATCTGCAAAAACCATATACATGGACCTTGACACGGCGTTTTCTGCTTATCTTGCCGCCGGGGAAATCGACGCAAAGAGCGTCGATGTCTACCTGCCCTCGGAAGGACGCTTCATGACCATGTTCCAGCAGGCGCTTGTGAAAGTCCCGCGCGCCTCGCTTGTGATACTTGATTCGATAAACAGCTTTTATGCCGTCTATTATGACTATTACAGAAAGCACAGACGCGCGGGCGGGAGCATCAACCGCCTGCTCTCGGTGCTCATCATGCTGCTTGTGAGGCAGGGCGTGACGCACGGCGTGCCCGTGCTTGCCACGAGCATGCTGCGCTTCCGCAAAGAAGGCGGGTGGAAGCAGTCGCCGGCAAGCCGGAGGCTTTTACAGAAGAAAAGCGCCTGCAAGATGCAGGTGGAAACCGCCGGCGACAAGATAGTGCTAAAAGTGCTCGAGCACGACGCGCTAAAGCCCGGTTCCCTTTATCCTGTCACGCCTTTACGTTGACAAGGATGTACCCGAGCAACATGGCCACGCTGACCACGCCAAAGCCGCCTGCCAGAAAGGCGTTCTGGGTCCTGGTCTCGAAAACCTTTCCTGCGCGGTACAGGAGGAACGTGCCGGCAAGTCCTACGAACAGGATCATGGTTATGGCCACCGTCTCGCCGAGCGTCTGGACGCTCCTTGTGGGGATTATGAACGCCCTGGCGCCGGCCCCTTCTATGGAGGCGTTGACCACGCCGGAGGCAAGGACAAAGAAGGTTATGAGGTAGGCGCCTGCGACTATGAACACCACCTTTGACTTGCCGGACAGCATCGCCATTGCAAGGCTTAAACCCATGTCTATAAATAAACCTTGCAATGGTCTGCCAAGCCTGCGGCCGCAAGGCGCAAAACCAATACTGCGGCTATCACGAAAAAGCGTTACAGAACTTGCGCGCCCGCCACGATATTTGGGTGCGCGCATACGGCGAGATCTCTTGGAAAAGTTTCTTGGAAAAACTTGAAGGGATGCAGGAAACAGGCGCCTGGGTCAAAGACGTGATAAAGGCGGAATTGAAAAAGTAGTGGGGCCGGACACTCACATGTCCATGCCGCCCATTCCACCCATGCCGCCCATACCTCCGCCTGGCGGCATAGGAGGACCGCCTCCCGACTTGCTTGACGCAATGACGTCGTCTATTCTCAGGATCATAGACGCGGCTTCTGTCGCAGACTTGATTATCTGCTCCTTGACGGCGAGAGGCTCGACCACGTCCAGCTTGGACATATCTGCCACCTTGGCGTTGCGCGCGTCCACGCCGGTCCACTTGGCGCCCTTGCTCTGTTTTGAGCGCAGCTCCGTTATCGTGTCTATCGGGTCCATGCCCGCGTTCTCCGCAAGCGCAAGCGGTATCACTTCAAGCGCCTCGGCAAACTTTTCAGCCGCCAGCTGCTCGCGCCCGGAGAGCGTGTTTGCCCACTCGCGCAGCTTGCCTGCGGCGTAGGCCTCCGGAGCGCCTCCGCCTGCCACTATGGCCGGCTTTTCGAGCACGTCCTTTGAGACCATCAAGGCGTCGTGGACGGACCTCTCGGCCTCGTCGACCACCCTCTGCGAGCCTCCGCGGATGAGGATCGTCACCGACTTGGGGTGCTTGCAGCCTTCTACAAAGACCCACTTGTCGGTCTCGACCTTCCTCTCCTCGACAAGTTCTGCAGCGCCAAGGTCCTTGGCAGTCAGGTCGTCTAGGTTGTTGACTATCCTTGCGCCGGTCGCGCGGGCCATCTTGCCCATGTCGCTTTCCTTCACCCTGCGCACTGCAAGGACGCCCGCCTTTGCAAGGTAGTGCTGGGCGATGTCGTCGATACCCTTCTGGCACACGACCACGTTGGCGCCCGACGCGGTTATCTTGTCGACCATCGACTTGAGCATCTTGTTCTCCTCCTCGAGGAACATCTTCATCTGGTCGGGGGAGCTGATGTTTATCTTGGCGTCAAACTCGGTCTTTTCGATCTCGAGCGCCGCATTTACCAGCGCTATCTTGGCATTTTCTATCTTCTTTGGCATGCCGCCGTGCACGACTTCCTTGTCGAGCACTATGCCCTTGATGAGTTTCGTGTCGCGGATAGAGCCGCCGGCCTTCTTCTCGACCTTGATGTCGTCGACGTCCATCCTGTAGCCCGAGTCGGTCTTGTCGGCGACTGCAAGTGCCGCGTTCACGACCAGCTTGGCAAGGTCTTCCGCTTCCCTTGAAACTATCTTGGTCTGCATCGAAGTCATGGCGATGCGCGCAAGCTCGCTCTTTTCGTTGCCCTCTATCTTTTGCGCGATGCTGTTCAGGATTTCAATAGTCTTGGACGCGCTCTTGCGGTATCCGTCCACAATGATGGTCGGGTGGACGTCCTTGTTTATCAGCTCCTCGGCCTTTTCGATGAGCGCGCCTGCCAGGACGACGACCGACGTTGTGCCGTCTCCGACCTCGTTGTCGGTGGCCTTGCTTATCTCCACCATCATCTTGGCGGCAGGGTGCTGGACATCGATTTCCTTCAGGATGGTGGCGCCGTCGTTTGTTATCGTCACGTCGCCAAGCGTGTCCACGAGCATCTTGTCCATGCCGCGGGGTCCAAGCGACGTCCTCACTATCTCTGCTATCAGCTTTGCAGCTGTGATGTTATTCTTCTGGGCGTCGCGGCCCTTGGTCTGCGACGCTCCTTCCTTCAGAATCAGGACCGGCATTCCGCCGGCGCTTCCTTGCTGTATTGACATTTCTCATATTCCTCCTAAAAGCAGTGAAGTAGCTTGGCCCTTCCGGGATATTTTAAACTTGCCCTGTTTCTTTGGCCAGCCTTATCCTGGCTATGCCGTTGAGGTAGTGTATGTAGTCCACCCTCACGCTGCCGGTGCCGGCCGGGAGGGTCGCCGACGTCTCGTAGCGCCTTGCGCCGCTTGCCTGTATCCTGACCGCGTTTGTCGCAGGGTCATATTCCGCGGTTATGTCCGACGCGTCGCGCACCCCCCTTATCTCGGCTATTATCTCGTAATAGCCGGGGCCCTCTATGACTTCAGGCGGGGTCTCGCTCACGACGTCCTCTATCTTGGGCCTGACCCTCCTTGCAGGCGGCGTGTACGTCTTGCCCGTGCCTGCAAGTTTTGCCAGCTGCGGCAGGACAAAGCTCCTGGCCACAAGGCCCGTTGCGGCGCCGGCTACAAACCCGCCGATGTGCGCCAGGTACGCCACGCCGGACGTCGCACCAAGAAAGACGAATATCACCTGCATTATGAACCAGAACGGTATGTACGCGATTACCGGTATGCGCACCATGTAGATGAAAAACACCGCGACTGCTGTCAGAACCTTTGCGCGGGGGAACATCACCAGGTAGGCGCCGAGTATGCCGGAAATAGCACCCGATGCTCCGACGGCGGGTATGCCACTTTCGCCGGTGGACATCGCGTAAAAGCTGTGGGCAAGAGCCGCCGCCGCGCCCCATCCAAAGTATATGAGGATGTATTTCACGCGGCCGAACTTGTCCTCGATGTTGTCGCCGAACACCCACAGAAAGACCATGTTGCCTATGATGTGTGCCGGGCCGGCGTGCATGAACATCGAGGTAATTATGTTAAACCCGCTTGCGGGCCAGCCCGCAAACAGGGCGTCCGGGACTGTCCCGTATGTGTAGAACATCTCTGCTACTGCGCGCTGGTCCGTGAAAAAGCCGGTCTGTATCGCCTCCCATATGAACACGGCCACATTGATCGCAATCAACGTGTAGTTCAGGTACGGCCTGCCGTGGAGCCTCTCCGTGTCGTCGTGTATGGGAAACATGCACGCTTTTCAGTTCTACTGAAATCCGACTGGAAATAAGTCTTTAGCTGAACCCAAACGGGTTCATGTTGGGCATGTCCCCGCCCTTCTCCCTGTGGGCCTTCGTCTCGTGCCTCTTCCTCCGCTCGTCGCTGTCAAACTTCATGTTGCAATATTGACATTTGAACGAGCCGTCGTCGCTCTTTTTCTTGCCGAAAAGTCCCAACGCAGTAAAGTACAAGCCCGCTCTAACATTAAAGTTGCGCTCATTCCATGACTATCATGGTAAGAGTCGACTTGACGCCGTTGAGCTTGCGCAGCTTCCACGTGACTGCCTCCTTCACCTTCTCCATCGTGTCCGCCTCGACCATCGCAACGATGTCGTAAACGCCGTAGACCTGGTAGACCTCTTTTACGCCGTCCATCTTTTTCAGCTCGCCAACAAGCGAGTCCTCGCTTCCTAGCTCGGCGTTCATCAAAACGAAGGCTTTGGGCATGGACGATTATCCCCTCCGGCGTATAAAAACTTGGTGTACTTTTCTCTGGCTATACTTCGTGCTTTAGCTTACCTTCGTCAAACGGGCCGGCAATCTTCCACTGGTGGTCGAAAAAGTCGGAGCACCATTCCAGGAACTCTGGCGCTTCGCCGTAGAACATGGTGTTCAAGTCCGGCTCGCCCTTCAGGTTCGGGAACATGACGCATCCTTGCCTTTCGTTAAAGATGGCCATAACCTTCACGTCGGGGAGCATCCTGCGCTCCACGAGGCCCTTGCTTATGAGGTTGCGCCACCCGACCTTCTGCAGGAGCTGCGTCCTGCCCTTTGGCACAACCGCGTTTGCGGCAAAGATATACGAAAACTTGACTCCTTTTTCCACCCTGCCTGATATCGTCTCGATGAGGTCAAGTGGCACCTGGGCCATTATCTCCCTTATGAACTCGCCGGACTCGCTGTACAGGCTCTTCCATCGCTGCAAAATAGCCATGACGCCATGCACGGTCTCGCAGCCTTGGAATGCTCCGAGCCTCTGAACGAACTTGAGCGGCAGGTCGCCTAGGCTGTGGTCTGCAAAGAACTCCCTGTTTTTGTATAGGAAATCATAGCTTGGTATCAGCGAGACCACGGTCCTGCCGTACGACGTGAGCACGAGCTCGCCCTCCCTGCCCTTTGACACCAGGCCCGACTCTATGAGCCGCGTCATGTTCCGGTGCGCTTCCTGCATGGTGGCGTCAAGCTCTGACGCTAGCTGCGACAGCCGGCTGTCTTTTTCGCCCAGTTTGGCAAGCATCGAGAGACGAAGGTCGCCGGCAAGCTCGAAGAACAACGACCCCACGCCCTCTGCCGGCTGCTCTGCCATGGCAAAGTGTACAAGCCACATCTTTAAAAATCTGAAGGAAAGCAGTTCTGGTGGGTATCCGACTGATTTCCTATGGTGGTGGGAATCGACTGATGGTTATTTCTGGTCGGTTCTAGGATAATCAAATAATGATGTTTGTCCGCTAGCTTTTCGTTCCTGTTCCTGTCTTTCCTTCTCTTGGCGATCGCGCTCTTTTTGCAATGCTCGTTCCTCTTTCTTTCTAGCCTTTTCTAAAGCTTCAAATCGTAATTCTGCTTCCTTATCAATGAAATACTGCTTAAAGTTAGTGACATGGGGAGCTTTTGTCCTTGACGTGATTATTAGGTCATCTTTTTCCTTGCCTCTTTCTGCCTTCTTTATAGTTATGAAGTCGATTTTCTTCATGAACTCTAAAGCTTGATCAAGTCTTCCTGCGGTTACTTGTTCTATGTCAAACTCATCCTTTTTTTCGCTTTTCAAATATGGTGCGAATGTGCCTGATAGGGCTTGCAATAGCTCTCCTCTTGTCACTCTTATATCGGGTGAACCCATCTCTTGGTGAAGCTCCCAAAGTCTAGGCCGAACAACTTCTGCGGTGTAGGCTATAGCTCTTGGTTCGTGCCTCAGGAACTTGTGGAAGTTCAACTCCGTTGCCAAAGGAAATGTGACCTCGTTCAAGAAATATTTCCTAATTCTCGTGACTTGAACTCTCCTGCAATGTGTTTCAGTCTGATATTCTTTCCCAGTCTGCAACCAATCACAGGAATAGTGTTTACCAGTTCCTTGAAAGCAGAGGCGGCGTTCATGGGACAGATTATGGCAATATCGTTAGGCTTGAAACTTGTATCGCTATTCCCAAGGTGGAAAGTCTGGTCATAGGCTGCCATTTCCTGTAGATGCCATCTGCAAGTTTTATGACTGGTTCGGGCCAAACACTAATCCCGCCAAGCGTTGAAAAATGTTTGCGAAAGGAAAGGCAGACTTCTCTCTGATGCTCATACTCTTCGACCGCGTTTGTGACTTCTTCTTTGATACTTTCAAGGGTAATGTTGTCCTGCTCTGACAATCATTTACTCTTCTCCTGTTTTTTTGTAACACTAGGGAATACACCATAGACCAAATCTTCTAGTCTAGCCAACCCTTGAGATGTCGCTTTAAACTGTGGTACTATCTGAATTTCATCTTCAAATCCATAGAGCTCGCAAGCATTACCATCTGATCTATCAAGTACGGTCAGGTACAACCAAGGATTTCCGAAATGTACAATTGAAACCATGTAATCAGGTACCTTCGTTACAGCCTCGATCATCAGGTCGAAGTCTGCTTTCCCAAGCAATCTAGTCGAATCGAAGACTATTGGTTTGACAGTACTCTTCTTTTCGGTAACTTGTACCTGCTTATTCTCTAGTGTATTTTTGTACACAATTGCCTTCTCGATATACGTGTCAACGAGACGTGTGTAGAAATTGGTAAAGCCCTGTTCCTGCCCCTCGTAGAATGTAATATGACCGTGCTTAGAAACCCTTGCAGTGAACGATGTTTTTTCGTTTGGAAAATCGACTTTTGCAGCGTACAAGATAGTATCACTAGCAGCGATCATTTTTTCCAATTTCTTTCTGTCATACCTGTCTCCCGGCCATCCTTTTTGACTAGCCCAACCTTTACCTGACTCTGATACACTCCTATCAAGTCTATAAGAACGTGCGAGATAGTCTTGGATTCTTATTCCGCTTTCAACCACAACATCATTCAATGAATCCAGTAAGTCGAAAAGGCCACTTGGCGGAATCCTTGCATGCGAGATAAACGGATTCATTCCTGAGATCCAAGTATCCGCTACTGAGCCAACAGTCGATGATTCTTCGCCTTTGATATAGAATAACCAGATGTCGTTCTTTGTAACTAACCATCCACTAGCTCCTCTTTTCCTAATTCGTAATTTTATCTCATAGATGTTCTTACCGACAGGTTCCAATTCTATGGACCTGTCCATCTTGCCCGCATTAGCAGGGAGCCGCTCTATAGATGTCTGGGAAAATGTGACGAAGAGGTGCAAGGGAGAGGTAGTCCCTCTACTAAATAGATCCGCTAGGTAGTAGTGCAACTTTGGAATGCTGTCGATTCTATTGTTATCAAGAACTTGCAATAATATCACCAGAGACAGCCGGTATCACAGTCAGTTCTCCTTCCTGTTCTTTTGTCTACGCTCTTCGATCAAGAGCTTGACAACCTCTTCCAAAGACCGTTCTTTGCCATCCTTCATGGTGTACTCCGCCCCGATTCTCATTAACTCCTTCTTTGTCTCACCTGTTATCTTCATTGTCGATACCATCGTGCGTAGCACTATTTTCATTAGCACTTGGTTCTATTTATAGAGTATCCCTAGTATACCCAGTATACTTATATAGGTATACCACGTATACCATAGCCATGCCCGACATACCGCCAATATCGCAACTTCCAATGGATGGTGCAAGTAAGGAATCGCGGCGACAAGTTCGCGGCCTTGTTATCGCGTCCGTAAGCTCTTCCATCAAGCGAATCCATAAATTACATTACAAGGTAAAGTCCGAATCCAGCGAAGGAAAATGGTACGATGTAGTTCGAGCGTACGACAATCAAGATGGGCATCGCGAAGGAGTATGGACTTGTACCTGTCCAGACTATCAGTATCGGAAGATAGTCTGCAAGCACGTCTATGCGGTTGGATTCTCCCAAGAACTGCGCCGACAGATTGTTCAGCAAGATGTTGTACAATCCCCACAACTACCGATACCTTCTCAATCTGCTGAATGTCCAAAGTGTAGACTATCCGAAAATGTAGTTAAAGACGGCAAGAGACACAACAAGAGCGGCCTTATCCAGAAGTATCTTTGCCGTGTCTGCGATTATAGGTTCATAGTGAACGTAGGGTTTGAAGGTGCAAAGAAGAACCCGCGCATTATCACATTGGCGATAGACTTGTACTTCAAAGGGGTATCGCTTAGAAAGGTAGCTGACCACATCAAACAATTCCATAATGTCAGGGTAGACCATACATCGGTACTTGACTGGATACACCGTTTCGCTGATGAAGTGGCTCCATTTGCAGATAGCTTGAACCCGCAGCACCTTGGTGGAGTCCATCAGGTAGACGAGATGGTAGTTCATGTAAGGAAAGAGAAGATGGACAAAGGACACTACGCATGGCTTTGGAACCTGATGGATGATACAACACGGTTCTGGATTAGTAGCAAGATTAGCCAGCGTAGGGAAGTAAGTGATGCACGTGCAGTATTCCGTGACCAGAAGCTCAAGACAGGAATGCCCACAGCCATTATTCACGATGGTTTGGGGTCGTACGATGAAGCTTTCCAGAGGGAATACTTCACAATGAAAGCTCCTCGGGTAAAGAACATCCGCAGCATTTCCGTCAGGAATCAAGGTCTAAATTCGAGAGTAGAGAGGCTCAATGGCACTATGCGTGACCGTGAGAAGGTCATGCGAGGTATGCACTCGAAGGAGTCTGCACAGAAGATTATCGAGGCTATGAGGATACATTACAACTATTGCAGAGAACATTCAAAGCTCGGCAAGACTCCCGCGGAACAGTGTGGAATAAATCTTCCAATTCAATCGAATAGGATCGAATCTCTGATGCGATTGGCAGCAAAGAAAAAGCAAAGTGAAGTTAGTTGATTAGGAGAGTTCAACCTAGTAGTTCTGCAATATATCGCCTTTCTTCGTCATACTTCTTTCCCTTAAGATCGTACACAGAAACCTTGTCGGCTCCGACATTTTGTTTGAATGTTACCAACGAGAAAGATGATGAATCAGTAATCTTGTGTTTAGATGCATCCCTACTTCCACTACGACCTATCCCTCCATGAAGATCGCCAATGAAATGTTTGAGTATGTCCCATGAGTGAGTAGAAAAAATGATCTGTTTATCTAATTCATTCGTAGCGTAGTTAAATAGGTCTACTAATACTTCTTGACTTCGTGCATGTAGAAAGCTTTCTGGTTCTTCGATACAAATCGTTGAACCTTTGGGTGAAAAAATCACTGCTGCTACTATGGTTGCGGCATTTTGAATGCCGGTTCCTTGCAAGCTCAAATTAATGTCGGCTTGTTTATCGCCATATTTCCTAGTCGTCTCAACGCTTCCCTGTTCATGCCTTAATGGTGTCTTAAACATAACTAAGTTAGAATCAATCTTATTAAGCCACTCTTTTGCTTCTCCCCACCTTGGATCTTGTTCTGTAAATTTCTGCAACAAGAATTGATTTACTCCCATACCGGCCGAGTTTAATGGTTGAAAGTCATCAGAATAGTTTCCGACTCGCAATTGATATGGAATAAGACTGCGAATAGGGGAGAAGTACCATATGCTCCGAGCATGCCTACGGGTTTCCGCACCTTGCCTAAATGAGATAGACGCACCATTTCTTGTTACTGCGATCGCTCGCAGGCCACCCCTATTCGCTAAAGCTTCATAGCGAAATGTATCTGTTCCATCCTCAATCTCTACAATGATGCTGATTGTGCGACCTAAATCATGCATATGGACTGCCTCATCAAAGTTTTGCAAATTATAGAGTCCGTTACTGTATTCAAACTGACCCTTCAACATCAAAGTGCGAACCATGTTTAAGGCATTGAATACAGTGCTTTTTCCAGCATTGTTGGCTCCGATTAGTACCGTTTCCTTTGTGAAGGGTATAGTATATGCGTGAGAATCATCGAAAGCTTGAAGGTTCTTAATTGTAACACTCTTCAGCATGGATTCTAGAAGTATTTGCTGCCAAATATAAACACGCGCTCATCAGTCGATTCCCACCACCATAGGAAATCAGTCGGATACCCACCAGAACTAGGAAAGCAACGATTATAATTTGGATATTCCCACACGCAGGCGTAATGGGCGATAAAAAGGCTATATCCGCGCTCGTCACGGGCGGCGAGGCAAACGCAGGTCCACCTCTTGGGCCGGCTCTGGGCCCGATGGGCGTGAACGTGCTCCAGGTTGTCAATACCATTAACGAGAAGACCAAGGATTTCCCCGGAATGAAGGTGCCAGTCAAAGTCGAGGTCGACAGCGAGACTAAGAAATTCACAGTCGAAGTCGGCATCCCGCCGACGGCGGCGCTTGTCGCCAAGGAGGCAGGGATACCAAAGGGCTCCGGCACGGCAGGCAAGGACTATGCAGGCGACCTGTCCATGGCGTCTGCCGCCAAGATAGCCAAGATGAAGCTGGACGGCTCGTACGCCAAGGACGTCAAGGGCGCGACCAAGGAGGTCATCGGCTCGTGCGTCAGCATGGGCGTCAAGGTGGAAGGCAAGCCAGCAAAGGAGGCGTTCGCAGACGTCGACGCGGGCAAGTACGACGACCTGTTCAAGTAATTTTTTAGACAGGTCGAAATCATAATAACCCAGAACGGCCTTCCGGTACCTCGTAATATTTGATTCGTGTATTGCCGCTAGTTCTCGCCGCGGTGCTCGCAGCTTCGCTTGCAGCGCCGGCGTATTCGTTCCCAGTCAGCCCGGCCGCTGTCTCCTCGGGCGCGGCCGAGTCGAGGCCGCTCACGTCGCTCCCGCCGACGCAGCTGCCCGCCCACGACACCGTGGACATTTACGGCTACACGGTGCCCAGGAGCGCGATTCGCACGGACTTTGGGCACATCAATCTCGGTGACGAGCTGTTGCAGGACAACGGAAGCCCCGGCAGGACACTGGTGTTTGGAAGCGGCAACCCCTCGGCGCTTGCCGGCAGCGCGCACGTGGTCGGACTCGGTCAGGGAATCGACTCTTTCCTTGGAATCGCGTATTCCAAGAACCCTCTACCTTCTGCGGCAGGGTTCACATATGCCCAAGACCTGCGGCTTGCGTTTGACACTACCATACAGGACATAATTGGCAACTACACGGGACCAATCGACCCCGGCAGGTTCTCCGGCTCGTCCATAATAGGAGCCGACAAGGTGGCGTCAGACCACAACGTGACGGGCAAGGGCGTGATCGTGGCCATAGTAGACACGGGCGTCGACTTTTCAAACGAGGACATGCAGCATGCTGTCGCTAGGGACGCAAACGGCGTGCCCATAATGCTTGACTCCGACGGGCAGGGCCTCGTGCTCACCAAGGCCAAGTACGTGGCAAAGATAGACGAAAATACGGGGCGGATAATGAACTACAGCGCATCGCGCGTGCCGGCGCTGCCTGAGAACGTCACGTCATACGTCTACGTCAACAGGGACGGCGTCTACCTGAGGACGATGCAGGGGACCATCCCTGTCTACAACTCGCTCTACCCGCTCCTCGGGCCCCCTGTGCTGGAAGGAATCGCAAACGTCGACTGGAAGATAGGCAACAGCCCGACCGACTACATCCGGTCTGCAAGCGGCATGTACCGCTTCGGGGTCGCCTACCAGGTCAGCTTCCAGTTTGGAGTCATTACGCTTGTGCTGGTTCCGTTGCTCGTGGTCGACTCGACAGAGCCCGGAGTCTACGACACCATAATCCCAGACATGTCCTACGCCTGGTTCACGTACACGCT
>CAYXFY010000023.1:11003-12536 GCA_964464395.1 uncultured Nitrososphaera sp. | reverse complement strand
CATAAAGCTGGGCGACGGCAACGAGAACCTCGTGTACGACTACAACAAGGACGGCTCGCCGGACTTTTCCGCCGGCACGGTGGGCGCCCGCGTGCTTGACATCTGGCGCGTGACTGACAACAAGACCGACATAAAGCTCGCAGAAAAGGACGGCTACGGCGGAGTATCGATAGCAAAGCTGCTCCAGCCGATGGACCCTGACGGCGACTACGTCGGCCTCATGTATGATTTCGCAGGCCACGGCACCAGCACTGCGGCCACCATAGCGTCGCTTGGCAAGGGGAAGTATGGCATATACAACAACTCTACAACTTATGCGCTTGCCGGCGTGGCGCCTGACGCCAAGATACTGCCTGTAAAGGCGCTGTGGGCCGGCGACGTAGTATTCGGGTGGCTGTATGCTTCCGGCTTTGACCTTGTTGACGGCAAGTGGCGCTACACAGGCAACCACAAGGCAGACATCATCAACAACAGCTGGGGCGTCTCGAACTTTCCGCTCCTAAAGTACGGGCCGGGCTACGACGTGCTGAGCATGTTCTCGTCGCTCCTCGTGGTTCCCGGACTGCCGGCAGAGGGCTACCCCGGGACTATAATGATAAACAGCGCCGGGAACAACGGGCTTGGGTACGGAAGCGTGGGTACTCCCAACGTGTCCCCGTTCAACATCGCGGTGGGGGCTACCAACAACAACGTACACCTGCAGTACAGCGCATTTGCCAACATCACGCGCTTTGGCTCGTCTGCAGCGTCGTTTGACGAAGTCGCCGAGTTTTCAAGCAGGGGGCCGGGCCTCTTTGGCGACCCCAAGCCCGAGCTGATGGCCGTGGGCTCGTACGGCTTTACGCCCACTTCGGTGAGCGTCAAGGTCTTCGAGTCCAGCAGGAGCGATCCTAACAACGACGGGGCGTTTGCGCTGTTTGGCGGAACCAGCATGGCGTCCCCGATGGCCGCAGGCGCGGCGGCGCTTGTCATATCGGACCTGCGCGATAGGGGCGAGACCGCAGACCCGTTCAGGGTCAAGAGTATCCTGATGTCGTCTGCAAAGGACCTGGGCAACGACCCATTCGTGCAGGGCGCCGGCAGGGTGGACGCGCATGCCGCGTTGCAGCTTGCGCGGGGCAACGGCGGCAAGTTCATGGCCTACACCGAAAGCACTCCAAAGAACATCCTTTCGGTGCTTGCGCCTGCCATAAAGTCGTACAACAGCACGCTTGGGATAATCGACTCGGGCTATGCGCAGCAGGCGGGCGCTCTAGCGTCTGCCGGCGCCGGGCTTGCAGAGTCTCGCTGGTTTGCCGGACACATAGCGCAGGGCCAGACATCTTCTACTGACATCGTGATTGAAAACCCAACCGGCAGGGACATGGAGGTACATGTCTCAAGCACGGTCGAGAGGCTGGTTGCAAGGTACGAGATACACAATTCCACCAGGCTGTTTGAGGTGGATCCGACGCACAAGGAAAAGCAGTACGGGTTTACCCCCAACTACCACAACCTGACACAGGTAATGGGCGGCGAGATCCCCGACGCCGA
>CAYXFY010000023.1:9124-10944 GCA_964464395.1 uncultured Nitrososphaera sp. | reverse complement strand
GTTCGGCGACCACCTGCGCATAGCCTCGCTTTACAGCTACGACTGGCGCGACGCCGACGGCAACGGCGAGGTCGCGTTCGGGGAGATAACCATGATAACCCGCGGAGGCTCGTGGGGCACGACGCAGGAGCTTAGGGTGGGCGACCCGTCCTCCAAGTTCAAGGGCACGCCTGTGCTCGGCGTGTATCCTGTGCCGACGGTGTTCTCTTTCTGGCGCGGCGACAGGATGATGAACTCGACCTCGATGGACTACACCCTCACAGTCGAGTTCTACAAGCGCCAGGCAAACCCTGCGATACAGCTTGACGGGGCGTCCGGCGACTCTGTGGTCGTAACGGTGCCTGCAAAGGGCACCGCCAAGGTAGGCGCGACCGTGGTCACAGACGACAGCACGATGACCGGCAACTATTACGGCGAGATACTCCTGGCAAACACGCTTTCAAAGCACAGGGTCTTCATGCCCGTGAGTTACGTCGTCACGACAAAGCCGGTCCCAAAGGACGTGCAGGTCGTGATTTCACCTGCTGACGCCAAGGGCGGGCCCGAAACAGAGCGCGACTTGGGCCTTCGGCCAAACGGCTACGTGGGCGGGCTGTCGGACATGACCTCGCGCTACTCTGCCGGCGACTGGCGCGCCTACTACTTTAGCGTGCAGGACCCGACGATAACGTCGATGAGCCTGAAGGTCTCGTGGCCGCACAACTCTACCAGCGTGAACGCCATGGCGTTCGGGCCCGACGGCAGGCTTGTCGCCACAAGCGTGCCTTCCGGAGTGTTTCAGGAATTTGCAGGCTGGCCCAGCAACGACTGGCTCGGCACGTCGATAGTGAGCGAGGGCGGGTTCTTTTACTTCAGCCAGAACGCCGGCGACAGGGCGACCGTCCTGTCAGTGCCGGTGAACGGCACCGGCACGTATTCCGTGCTCTTGCACAACACGCTGTTCCACGGCGAGAGCCTCTACGAGCCACTGGTAGTAGAGGCCAAGTTCTCGACCATCCTCCCAGACGACAGGCCCCCAGTGATAAAGGCAGACCTGCCCGGGTTTTCCGCAGGCAGTCTAAAGATACCTGTGCTGGTAGACGACGAGAACCCTGCCGGCCTATCGTATTCGATTGACGGCACGACGCCTGTGAGCGTCGGCACCCGGTCGACGACGCAAAAGGCGTTTGTGATAAACGCGGACACCACCGGCCTTGCCGAGGGGCCGCACAACATTCTGATCGAGTCTGCCGACACCGTGGGCCACTCGTCGGCCATTCTGCACCAGTTCATAGTGGACACGATGCCGCCGTCGGCAGACATCATTGTGCGCTCTGGAAACGGCGCGGAGGCAAAAGCAGGCGACACGGCGGTGGTGTCTGGAAACGCCACCATCTCGTGGGTGGTGACCGACGTAAACGGCGTCAAAGAACCGGTTGTCGTGACTGTGCCTGAGTCACGGCCTGCAAGGTATCCCGCAGTCTCTGAGCTGCAGTTCAACGCCACGGCATTTGCAGACGGGCAGTACGAGCTGGTCCTGAGGTCAGACGACGTGCCCGGCAACAGGCTGACCCGCACCGTTGCGCTCATAGTAGACAACACTGCGCCGGACGCCCAGGTCCTCCTAGGCGGTGGAGGGCAGAGGGGGACCATCCCGGTGGTGCTGTCGGTGTCAGACGCAAACCCCTCAAGCGCCCTGCTAGAGGTGGGCAACATGGCAGTAGACGTGACCGGCCTTGGAGAATACATGCTTGACACGACGTTTCTGCCGGACGGAAAGCACGAAGTAAAGCTGACTGCGGTCGACGCTGCGGGCAACACGTCGGTAGCCACGGCGATAC
>CAYXFY010000023.1:4356-9097 GCA_964464395.1 uncultured Nitrososphaera sp. | reverse complement strand
GCCGGTCATACAGGCGGCAGCCGCGCTTGGAGTCGCAGGCGGAGTTGCCGCCGGGGTGGCTGTTGCGTGGTTTGTGCTAAAGCGCAGGCACTAGCCCAAGAAATCTTAAATAGCGAGCTGGTTAAATTCCAATTTGCATGAGTGAGAAACACGCCTCAAACCCGAACCTTCTCGAGCTTGCGGAAAAGAACTTTGATGAGGTGATAAACGGCGCCAAGCCCACGCTTGTGGACTTTTGGGCGACGTGGTGCGGCCCATGCCAGTTCATGCTGCCGATATTTGACAAGTTGGCCAAGAAGTACGGGGACAAGGTCACCTTCGGCAGGCTCAACGTCGACGACAACCAGAGCGTCGCCATGCGCTACGACGTCTACGCGATCCCGACGTTCATCATCTTCATGAACGGCAAGGTAGTCGACAGGGCCGTGGGCGCGGTCGGCGAGAAGGGCCTCGAAGGGCTGCTGCAGAAATACCAGTGATCAGAGGTACCCGAACGCCGGGTCCTCCTTCCTCTTCAAACCCACAACGAAGTTTAGGATCTGCTTTTCCGCCTCGTTGAGGCGGTGTATGAACCTCTCCGACAACTGCTTGGCCTCCCTACTGTTGAGGTCTGTGTAGAAAACGTCGCCCTCGTTTATCTGCCTCCCTATGGTGGGCTCTTTGAGCGATACTGCAACCTGCATGCCTACTGTCGCTTCTTCCATGGCCTTTCCGCTCTCCTGTATCTGGTGGACCGTACCAACCTTCCTGCCCTCCTCGTTTATCACCTGCACCTTCTGCCTGAGCCTGCCCACCTGGATTTCTGCGCCAAACACCGCGGGGTCGTTCCGCCGGAACACAAAGCCCTTCATGAACTGGAACTTGCATATGGGCGGGAGCTCGTTGAACAGTATCGACTCTTCGTGCTCCTTCTGGTACGCGACCCAGTCGACGTAGCTTCGCACCAGGTTGTAGATTATCCGCTCGTTAAAGATCTTGACGCCTCTGTTCTGCGCCTCTTCCTGCGCGTCGTCCAGGACCCTCACGTTAAAGCCCAGCACGACTCCATGGTACCTGTCCGACTCTTTTACTGCTGCTGCCTCGACGACGTCGCGCCGCGTGATGTTGCCAATGTCCGCGGTCCTTATGGGCACGCTGTCCTTTTTCAGCAAGTCGATTATCGCTTCAAGCGAGCCTATCGTGTCGCACTTTAGGACGACGCCGGTTGCCTCCATGTCGCTTATGATGGCGTTCTTTACTTCAGATTCGACAAGCGACTTTAGGTGCGCGACCTGCTCCTTGTCATCCTTGCTCACCGAGTACAGCGGGCTTCCTGCAAGCACGCCTTCGAGGTCCGGCGACGTTATCTTTAGTCCTGCAGCAGCTATGACCTCAGTTACGGGCTTGAACTTGTCCCGGGGGTCGCGCATCTCGTCGAGGGGCTTTGGCAGGAGCAGCGCCTTTATCCTTGTTACAACAGCGCTGTCCCTCTTTGCGACGACCACGCTGTCGCCCTGCTTGAGCGTGCCGTCGAGCAGTATGACGTTTGCAGACGGGCCGAGCCCGGGCTCCTCGTTTATCTCAAGCACGATGCCCCTGGCGCCGTCGGCGTGCCTTTCAAGCCTCTTTGCCATGTATTGCTGCGTCAGCCCCACGAGCACCGCAAGCAGTTCGGGGATGCCGACTCCTGTCCTGGCGCTGACAGGAACTATTGCTATTTCTTTTGTAAAGTCCTTAACGCGCCAGAACGCCTCCGACGGGAAGCCCAGCCGGGAAAGTGAGCCGACGACTGTATACAGCTTTTCATCGAGCATCGTCTGGATGCCGATTTCCTGCTTCTTCACTTCCTCGGTGATAAAGCGCGAGTGGGCCCGCCAGCCGGTCACCATGTCGACCTTGTTGAGCGCCACCACAAAGGGCACCTTTCTCTTTTTCAGTATCTCGATGCTCTCAAGCGTTTGAGCCTCGACTCCCTTGTTAACGTCTGCGACCACTATGGCAATGTCTGCGGCAGAGCCGCCCCTTGCGCGCAGGTTCGCAAAAACTTCGTGGCCCGGCGTGTCTATGACAAGAAGCCCGGGTATCGGCGTCTCTGCCTTGGCGAGCTTGGCAAAAAGCGGGCCGGTGACTTCCTTTATCGTTTCAATCGGGAAAAAGCTGGCTCCGATGTGCTGCGTGATGCCCCCGACCTCGCGGGCCTGGACTGCGGTCCCGCGTATCCTGTCCAGTAGGGACGTCTTGCCAGAATCGACGTGTCCCAGAACAACTACTACTGGCTGCCGGAGCTCCAAGGGTGGCTAGCCGAAAATGACCCGCGACTCTTTTATGAAGCTTTCAGGCGAGTCCGAGGCGTGTATGATGTTGTCCGTAAAGCCCAGGCCAAAGTCTCCCCTTATCGTCCCCGGGGCCGCCTCAAACGACTTGGTCGAGCCTATCATTATCCTAGTAGTCGCCACGGCGTTGTTGCCCTCCAGTATGCAGGCAACGACCGGGCCCGAGGTGATGAAAGACACAAGCTCGCCAAAGAACGGCTTGTCCTTGTGGACGGAATAGAACTCCTGCGCCTTTTCCTTCGTGAAATTATAGTAGCGCAGGTTCTTTATCACAAAGCCCTTTTCTTCAAAGCGCGCGAGCACCTTGCCCGTCAAGCCGCGCTTGAAGCCGTCTGGCTTGACGACTATGAGCGTCTGCTCTACTGCCATCGCGCGGTCACTTCTTTGTGCGCAGGCCGCCCTTGGCGTACTTCGCAGTCCATTTCAGTTTCCTAGGGTCGCGGCTCAGGACGCGCAGGTTCTTCTTGCACTTGCTGGAGCACGTCCACTGTACCTGGCCGTCGTTTCTGACAAGCATTATGCCGTGGCCAGAAGTTATGTGCCTGCCGCAGAAAAAGCAGTTTCGAAGAGATGATGCTGTCTTGCTCATCTATGTCACCTGATCTTGCGGGCCTCCCGCTCCGTCTCTCGCAGCATCAGGACATCCTTCATCCTGACTGCGCCCTTGACGTTTCTGGTGAGGATGCGGCCCCTGTCCTTGCCCTCAAGAACCTTTACCCTTACCTGGATGACCTCGCCGGCGATGCCTGTCCTGCCCACTATCTGGATAACTTCTGCAGGAACGACCTTTTCTTCGACTGCCTTGCTCATCCAGAGTCAGCCTCCTTATTCCTTCTTGCCTTTCAGGCCGGCTATCGAAGAGACCACCTGCTCGACAATGTGCTGGGCCTCTCCAGCCTCTACTATCGTTGCCGCCGCCGAGCCGACGTCTATTCCAAGCGACATGCCCAGCTGCTGCTTGCTTGGGACAAAGATGTAAGGCGCGTTCCTCTCGTCGCACAGTATCGGGAGGTGCGCTACGACCTCTGGCGGCTCGACGTCCTCTGCAATGACCACGAGCTTGGAGATTCCGCGCTCGATGGCCTTTGTGGTCTCGTTCGTGCCCTTGCGCACTTTGCCGCTCTGCTTTGCAACGCGGACTGCCTCGTAGGCCGCGTTTGCGAGGTCCTTTGAAACTTCAAACTTGACGAAATATGGTTTGCTCATTTTCTCACCCTATGGGATCATCCGATTGGTTTTCTAGTGATTACAAAGCGTATTAAAAACGTTTCAAATGCTCACCTTCACTATCCTGCTGTACTCCTCCACCTTGGAATCCAGAAGCGACTTGTCAGTCGACTCGGCGTACATGCGTATCAATGGCTCTGTCCCGGACGGCCTGACCATGAGCCACGTCTCGTCGTCTATCCATATCTTGGCGCCGTCTGTAGTCTCTACCTTTTTCGGGCTGCCGTGGCTTGTGCAGGCCTTGATGACCTTGTCGACGGCCTCGCGGGAGCTCAGGGAGAACTTGGTCTTTATCTTGAACGTCTTTGGAAGCTTGTCCACAAGACTGGAAAGCGACTCCCCTGAAGACGCAAGCATGTCGAGCACCAGCGCGGTCGTCATCGCCCCGTCCCTCACCTCGTTGATTGGGCCGTACATGAACCCGCCGTTTTCCTCAAGTCCAAGCGGCGCCTTTCTCTTCACCATCTCCCTTGACACCTCGACGCTTCCAACCTTCGTGTATATCACTTTCATTCCAGCCTTGTCCGCCACTTTTTCAAGCACCATGGAGGTGTTGACGGGGCAGACTATCTCGGCGCCCGGGTGTTTTTGCGCGAGCAGGTTCTCTGCCAAGAGCGCACCCGTGATGTCTCCCCAATAGATCGCGCCGTTGTTGTCGCAGAATATGCTCCTGTCGCCGTCGCCGTCGAACGCTACTCCAAAGTCAGCCTTGCCCGAGCGCACGGCTTCTGAAAGCGCACCTAGGTTGTCAGGCGTAGGCTCTGACCCGCGGCCCGGAAAGTCGGGGTCGATGTTGCCGTTGACTGCAATGACCTTGCATCCGAGCTTTTGCGCAATGATGGGCGCGCACACAGCCTGTGCGCCGTTGCCGATGTCCATGGCGACCGTGAATTTCTTTGAGCATATCTTCTCTGCGTCGACAAGCGAGAGCACCTTCTCAGTATAGTAGGGAACGACGTTCTCGTCAGGGAATTCTCTGCTGTGTTCCGCAGTCGTCGCAAAGCGCTTTTCATGGTAAATGTCTTCGACCTTCAGCTCGTCTTCCCTAGAGATCTCGACGCCATCAGACGCGGCCGGCTTGATGCCGTTGTACTCCGGTGGGTTGTGCGAAGCGGTTATCATGATCCCGCCGCTGTAATGATTGCTTTTTGCGGCAAATTGCAGGCATGGAGTCGGGACAAGCCCTGCGTTGCCGACGTCAA
>CAYXFY010000023.1:0-4342 GCA_964464395.1 uncultured Nitrososphaera sp. | reverse complement strand
GCCCTGCAGAGTTGAGCGTCGAGCGCACCAGCTTTGAAATTGCAGGGCTGGACCTGCGCCCGTCGTAGCCGACGGCTATGGGCCCCTTGCCAAAGTACGTGGCAATGGCGTAAGTGAGGTCGATAACAAGATCATTTGTCAGGTCCTTGCCGTATATCCCGCGGACCCCGTTCGTGCCGAAAAGCCTCTGTCTCTGCATCTTGATTGCTACGTTTTAACAATAGGTAAATTTGGCTCATCACCGGTGCTGTTGATGCGGGGGTCGCCAAGCCCGGTCAACGGCGCAGGGCTTAGAAACGGCATCAGCCGCTGCAACCCTGTTCCTTAGGGATTCGTGGGTTCAAATCCCACCCCCCGCACTATTTTACTAGTAAGCCTTTTTAACCCGAGACGCCATTAATGGTGCGTGGTAGTCAAGAACAAGGAGCTTACAAAGCGAGCCATCTACGTCTACCTGCCCACAGTAGAGATGGCAGACGGGTGGAAGAGCCTTGCCGAAAAAGCCAGGGTGCCGATATCCAAGTTTGTCATAGAGCATGTTGAAAACTCGTTAAAGCAGGAAGAAGACAAGAAGGACTTTGCTTCAAGGGCCGAACTGCTAAAGCGGCTGAAGGAAAAAGACGAAGAGATAGCCAAGCTGAAGAACGATAACCGCCTCCTGAAGATGCTCACAGAAAATCTTGACAAAGAGCTCAAACACTACAGGGCAGAGCCGTTTCTTGACAGACAGTTCGAAGGCGTCAGGACGTACGACAAAGAGCTCGTCCAACTGCTCAAGAACAGCGGCAGCATCGACAGCGACCACATATTGAAGCAGCTTGGAATCAACCCGAAGGACACCGACCTCGTTAAGGCAGTAAACAAGCAGCTGCAGGCGCTGCAGGCCTACGGTCTGATAGCACCTACCGCAAGGGGCTGGAGGTGGGTATCCTGACTGTCGTTGAAGAGCTTTCAAAACCTGCGCTGGATACGACCATGCTGCTTGCAGACTTTGCCCAGGACTGCCTTGACCGCCACCTCACAGAAGAGACTATCGGCAGGTACAAATCGCCTCTGAAAATATTCTTTGTCTTTTTGCAGGACAGAAACAGGACAGTCCTTGACGTCGACAAGCACGTCCTGAAGGACTTTATCCACTTCCGCAGGTCGCAGGGCGTCGACCAGAAGACGCTCGAGAACAACTTTACCGCGCTTTCCACATTCTATGAGTTTTTATGCTTTGAAGGATACACCAACGCCAACCCTGTCTTGCCAGTAAGGAAGCGTTATCTCAAGAGGTACAAGGATGCGGAAGGCGACGAGGACGGGTCCGTGAGAAAGCTTGTCAGCGTAGAAGAGATGGCGATGCTTGTAAACTCTATCCTGAGCGTACGGGATAAGGCAGTCGTGATCCTGCTTGCCAAGACCGGGATAAGGCGGAAAGAGCTGGTGTCGATAGACATACAGGACATCAACTGGGCCGAGCAGAGCATCACTTTGAAGAAAAAGATGTTCAAGAAGCGCAGCAACCGCGTCGTTTTCTTTGACGACGAGTGCGCCAGGGTACTGAAAAGGTGGATTGCACAGAGGGAAGAGCTGAACGTCAGGACAGAAGCACTGTTTACAAACGAATATGGCGGCAGGCTGAACAGAAACGGCGTCTACAACCTTGTCACAAAGTACGCTGAGGCCGTAGGCCTGCACAACCAGGAATCAGACAGGGTGGAGGACCACTTCAGCACCCACAACTGCCGCCACTGGTTCACAACCTGGCTGAGAAGGAACGGCATGCCACGCGAGTTCATCAAGGTCCTGAGGGGCGACAAGCGCAAGGACGCAATCGACATCTACGACCACATCGACAAGGAAGAATTGAGAAAGGCCTATCTTGCGTTCATACCGCAGCTGGGTATCGATTGACCGTTGGCCGGGACGGTATAGGTTGATGCCTGAAGGCTGCTTGCTGGTCTTAAGCTCCGACTAGCCCGCCTTTCCTTTTCTCCCGTGCTCTCTGATGTACGTCCCAATGGTCTTTTTTGTGCTCATCCACACCCTCCCAACCTTTACAGCGTCAAGCACTCCCTTTCTTGCCTGCAAGCTGAGGTATTCCGCAGAATATGGTGTCCCTTTTGCAAGCTCTGAGAGCGTGCGTAGCTTCTCCTTCGTCCTGCCTTTTTCTATCGCATTGAGGTACAGGTCAAGCGTCTGCTCGACGCACCTGGCTATGTAGATGAGAAACGGCTCAAAATCACCTCTAGCTGATACGGCGTCCAGCACGTCCAGGTACTTTTTCCTGTCCACCTTTTTTATGACTGCAAACGGGTACCTGTTTCTCAAAAGTATGAGATTCATCAGCAGCCTTGCCATCCTGCCGTTACCGTCGTCAAACGGGTGTATCCACGCAAGGTAATAGTGCGCATGAGCAGCCAGCTCCACCGGTCTCAGCTCGGCAGGGTTTTCGTTGATGAATTCTACAAGCTGTTTCATCTCTTCTTGGATTTGAAAAGGTGGTGGGGGCGTAAACGACGCGCCCACTATGCGCACGTCGTGGCGCCGGTATTCGCCGGCTGTGCTTATTATGCCTGACATGATAGCCCGATGGATGTCCAGTATGTCCTGCTCTGACAGCTTTTTGCTTCCAAGGGCCAGCTCCTTTACGAGCTCGATAGCATGAGGGTGGTTCTGCGCCGCAAGGACGTCTGCTATGCTCTTTCCGTGCACAGTTATGCCCCGGATTGCAAGCTCTGTCTCGCCGCGCGAGAGCGTCACGCCTTCTATGCTGTTGCTGTTGTAGACAAACTCTACCTGCATCCGCTCTTCAAGGTCCCTGATGACGTCCGGCGCTAGCCTTGACTGTACAAGCCTGTCGCGCTTTTCGAGTATGCGCCTGTGGAGATCTCGGGAGAGGGTTGCAAGTGCGTGCATCTGCAATATCGGTTAGCTATAAACGATATAAGTATATATCGGATATATCCAACCGATACTGATTACATCTACCGCAAAGAAAGAAACGGCCTGTACTTGAACACCCAGAAAAGCGCGGACGCCATAAGCCTCCTGTCTTCCTCCTTTATGCCCGTCATATCAAGCGTTATGCTGGCCTGGTACTTTTTGCCGAGAAGCTCCTTGCTCTCATAGTACGACATTATCACTCCAAGCGAGTCCAGCATGTTGTTCAGTATTCGCTCCTTGTGCTCTTCAGACATGGCGTCCATGTCTACTCCTTGGATCCTTACGTCCAGCCGTGACAGAATCTCGGCTGTCAGCTTTCTAAGAAGCGTGACCTGGTCTTTTCTCAGTATGGCCTTGTCCGGGCCCAGCATGGTGGGAAACATGTTGTACAGCCTCTGCAGGGGCGTAGACGTCTCTCCAAACGCCATGGCAGACCGGGCAAGCTTTAGTTTCTTGTTGATGGCCTCAAACAGAGTCTCGTCGATCTTGCTGTCGAGCCCTGCAGTCGCTATCTGCAGCAGGCGCTCGCCGTCTTCTGTCACCTTGTACGAGCCGTCCTCTTGCTTTTCAAGGTAACCATAGTACGCCAGGTCCTTCAGGTGCTTTTGTAATGCGGGATCCTTTATCCCAAGCGTGCCTTGGAGCTCCGCATACCTCCTTGGCACCCTGCACAGCTCCAACATCCTCACCTTTGTGGGGAGTGCCATAACATATCTACTACTATCATATGTTTATATTAACGTACTGCATAACATACTGGCAGATATGTTAGCCCGCGCCACCCGGAATGCAAAGTCCCAGCCAAGGAAGCTGGAGGAGTACGAGGAAGTGGCGGGGGTGTTGGACAGAGTCGAGAAGCAGGCTGACGCAGTTTTTGTGACGTTACTCAATAAACAGACTTTTGTGGTTTCAAATCTCTCAAACGAACTGCTCGAACGCCTTTCCAACTCGGTCGGCAGACACGTGGCGCTCCTCTATATCGACGGTAACTGCAGGTTCCGGGTGGTAGGGCATGGTGCCTGAGCACGTTCTCAGCGGAGCAGCTGTGCAAGATAGAGGGCATAAACTACAAGGGGCTAGAGCCCATACAGAGGCTGTTCCTCACCCACTACAGGTGCCCGATATGCAAGCTATTGCCGCTGTACAACCTGAACCTTGCGCACCCAAAGAGGGTGCGCTGCAGCAAGTGCGGCAACCTGATAGGGTTCACGAGCTCGGGCAAGTACGGGAGGCTGCGGAAAAAGATCGCCTTCATGCTGTGGCTGTCGATGGAGGGGAGGAGCAACGTACCGTAACAGCGTGGACGCGTTCAGGCAGCTCCTCTCGCCCACGGTGAGCGAGATATCCGCAAGGAGCGGCCGGATGCAAAACGGCATTATGCACTGCACCGTGCAGGTCAGTGCCACGGATC
>CAYXFY010000022.1:24649-27949 GCA_964464395.1 uncultured Nitrososphaera sp. | reverse complement strand
ACTGCTAATGGTAAGGTAGCAAGTTGAGGCTGCAAAGTTACATTTTTATGAAGAGCGAATTTCACAACTCCCAAGCTCCGGTGGTGTAGTCCGGTTAAGCATTTCGCCCTCTCAAGGCGGAGATCCCGGGTTCAAATCCCGGCCGGAGCACTCTTTTACTCGCGCAGTATCATCAACTTGAGCTGCGGGAGATGAAAGTACTTCTTGCAGTATATGCACTTCCACCAGGTGCCGTCTTCGCCTACCATGTCTTCCAGCTTGATGCCACAGGTCGGGCAGTTGAACATGGTACCTATTCCAAGCCTCCGCCTATAACGAACACGGGTACAACGCGTTGCAAAGCATTGAAGTGAACTGAATGTTCGCGGCAGAAATCATCTTGCAAGGGACTTCCTCATCACGATTGTCTTTAGAAGCGAAGCAGTCGACTTGCCGAAAACGGACTCGAGCACGGGCTCTATCCTTGACGGTATGACTTTGTCGCCTTCTATGGCGCCTTGGCTTTCCAGAAACCTGATGATGTCGCTTGCGGCCCTCTTGCCTATCACCACTTCGAGCCTCTGGCGTAGCGGCTCTAGCGTCCAGGTGTCCTTTGGCATTGCGCTACATCTCCTCTTGTTCTTCGGCGTACCTGTTCCTCAGGTACAGGATGCCTTTGAGAAGATCTCTTGCCTCAACAGCCGAAAGTTCCCTAACGAACTGCTCGCTAACTCCAAATTCCAGAAGCTTGGCATAATCCCAGTGGATTGTCTTCAGGTCCGGATATTGCACGGCTTTGTATAGAAAGTGCTTGGATTTAAAGATATCTTTAAATCTACACTATATCGAGTCGACGGCCTTGCGGGCCAAGCCGGCTCTTATCTTCTGCCTCACGACCTGCTCTATCTTGTCCGGGTCGTAGGGCTTGACAAGTCCAACCAGCACCGTGGTCGAGCCGTCCACGGGAAAGAACATGCCGTCGACAGCCTCGTGGTGCACGAGCACGTACCCGAGCTGTCCGAACAGTCGTTCGTTGCTCTTCACTATGTCCATGACAGTGTCGGTCTGTTCCGAGAGCCTCTCCGCGTCCTCCTCCTTGAGCACCGGCACGTCCAGCTTGATGTGCGAGCCGCGTATCCCGCCAGAGACCACGAAAGCGGCCACCAGCGCTTCGTCAAGGCCCACTAGATCCTCGCAGAACCTGTTATAGTCTGTGTCGGGCACGTAGACACTAGCTTTCCCGGTGATTAAAAACCTTAAAGGCGCAAGGCTCGGCAGTCCGGTAAATTCTCTTCATTTGTTCCGCCCACGCGGGCAGATAATAGGGGGACTGTACACTTCGTCATCACCCTGCAGCCTGCTCTGGTATTGTATCCAGGGATAAAAAGTCATTCGACTACGTGAACGCTGTGGAAGCTCTGTTTGCACTTGGGGCAGTGCGCGTGGACGCCCATGCACTCGATGCAAAAGTCTGCTGCCGCCAGAAACTCCGATTCGTCGCCGCGGTAGAAGCAGTGCTCGCAGAAGCGCTTTGCCAACCTTACCTCGGAGGCGGCTCTCATCCATTTAACCTTTTGGAAAAGTACTATTAAACCTTCTTCTTGGACTTTTTGCTCTTTTTCAAGAGAGCAAGGACCTTGTCGCGTATCTTGAGAGTGTTCGCCTTTGAGCTGGTCGAGAGGCACAGTATCCCGTCGCCGAGAGGGAACGTGAGAAGGTTCACCTTGCCGTGCTCTGTTATGCTGTAGCGGAACTCGCCCAGCCGGTTGGAGAACTGCCGGAGCGTGAGCACGTTTGAAAGCGACTGGAGGTACATCTGCTGCTCGGCGGTGCCGTTTAGAAGCGGCTGCGTGCCCTGCTGGAAGCCGCCTTCGACCACCTCGCCGTTTGCGTTCACGATGCCGGCAAACCGGATGTTTTTGTCAAGTTTGATGACTCGCTCGCAGAGTGTGCCTTGCATAACGTCGTAAAAGCTGTCGGGGCTATAAATCGATTTACACGGACAGCCGCGTTTCCACGACGTGTCCTTCCTTTATGTGCGACGAATAGTGGATCCTGACAAGTTCTGTGATGTCGGCGTCGTCAAAGTATTTCGTGGAATATCGCGCAAGCACCATCTTGCAGTTGGCGCAGTAGACTTCCTTAAAGCGCGTCTGTTCCTCCATCCCTACCACCAAGGATAGATGTTTCGTGTTTGTTCTGCGCAAAGTTCATCCTTGACGCCTTGTAGTAAATCACCTCACCTCTGCGCTCGATCACCGCGACGACGGCGTCCTTGCCCATCTTTTCGATCTGCTCTACTGCGGATGCAAAGCTCTTGGTAGTCATGTTCGTCCCTTCGTTGACGCCGAACACGACATACCTTGCCGGCTTTTTCTCGTACTCGCCCCTTTCGTAGACCCTAAAGTCGTCTCCAAAACCAAATCCTTCCTTTGCCACGTACCCGCGGCTTTTCAGGTCGCGGTAGACAAGGAATCTGGTCATGATGTTTTTGTCGTATTTTAGCAGGAGCTCAAAGAGCAAGTCAAACGACATCGCCTTTCCTTTCACGGTGAGACGCTTTGCCTGCATGAGGTAGAGAGATTCATACGGCTTTAACACATAGTCGCTACCTTCTTTTTCGCCATAGCCTCGGGTGCGAAGCTCGTCCTGCACGCGCGTGTCGTCGACGATTATCCTGTTGTTAGAAATGCGTGCCTCTACCGCCTGCACCTCTTCCTGTCTTTCAGCAGCAGGCGGGACTGACATAACGATTAAATCACAGCAGAATTCCACATTTAAGCATTCAATCTAGTGCATCAAAATGAAGGGAGTTAATTATCGCGAGACGCGTGGCATGCCCTATGTGCGCAGGGAGTACATAGCCGGCAAGCCTCAGATAAAGATAGCAAGGTTCTCGTCGGGCCAGGCGTCGCAGAATTATGATTACAAGCTGGAGCTCATAGTGACTGAAAAGCTGCAGATAAGGCACAACGCGCTCGAAGCGGCAAGGCTTGCAGCGAACAAGCGCATGACTACAGCTGGCGAGATGAGCTTCTTTTCGATGCTCAGGGTTTACCCGCACGTCATCCTCAGGGAGAATAAGATGATTGCTACAGCAGGTGCGGACCGTCTCCAGGAAGGCATGCGCAGGGCCTTTGGCAAGGCAACAGGTCTTGCCGCAAGAGTCAGGCCGGGCCAGTCGATATTTGAGGCGCATGTGACTGCCGCAAACCTGAACCTTGCAAAGGAAGGCTTCAAGGTCGCGGCAAGCAAGCTTGGATGCCCCACAGAGACCAGGATAACCGAACTTAGGCCCCAAGTGAAAAAGGTAGAGGAATA
>CAYXFY010000022.1:23799-24639 GCA_964464395.1 uncultured Nitrososphaera sp. | reverse complement strand
AAGCCGCGGCCTAGAAGCCTACAGTTTTCCGACCAGCGCTTTTACAGAGTCCAAGCCGCAGGCATCGCCCTTGCCTCCGATGCTCTTGCAGACAAGCGCGGTGATGTTGTCTATTTCTGCCCTGACAGCTCTGCCTATCGCGGAGTCGGGTTTTTCAAGTTCTGTCCTTACCTGCTCGTGCGTCATGTTCTGGATCATCTCCGGTGAAAAGCCGGCCCCAACCTGCATGAACTGGCCGTCTATGAGCAAAAACGGTATCATCTGGTCCGGGTTGTACATGTCCAGAATTTCAAAGTCCGAATCGTCGAGCTCCTGCAGCGGCTCAAAGTTGCGGTCTGCAGTCTCCTTGCCGGCAAACTCGACATGGTCGCTTGAGTATCTTGCACGGGCAAGGCTGAAAGTAGGCACGTTGAGGTACTTTTCGTCGTGGCCGGCGCTCTTGTCCTCCACAAGGCCATCCCACTTGCCAAAGCGCTCTAGTGCCTTCACGATGGCCCAGCGCTCTGCCGCGCAGAAAGGGCAAAAGCCTGCGCCCATAAAGTAGACAAGCGACTTGCCACTCTGTCTTTTGAGCGGCTGGTCTGTCACGTGCATGAACTTGCCAAGAACCCTCCTCGGTACGAAACTGCTCACGACTGGCTCTGGCATGTGCCTGCTGTATTAAGTTTTGGAGAATTTTCACACAAGATAAATTAACCCCTCCAAATTTACCGGTACTGTTGGCCCCAAGGACGATAACGGACGCAGACGCCAAGGGTTTTGACGGCAAGCGCGTCCTTGTCAGGGTCGACTTTAACGTGAGCGTCAGCAACGGTTCTGTGGGCGAGGACTATCGCATCC
>CAYXFY010000022.1:21806-23706 GCA_964464395.1 uncultured Nitrososphaera sp. | reverse complement strand
ACTACACGCTGGCGCCGGTCGCCAAGAGGCTGCAGGAGATCGCCGGACGTGCAGGCATAAAGGTCAGGTTTGCAAGCGATTGCATAGGGCCGGCTGTAGAAGCCGAAGTCGCGCAGATGGACAGAGGCGACATACTTCTACTTGAAAACCTGCGCTTTTACAAGGAAGAGGAAGCAAACGACGAGGAGTTTTGCAAAGGGCTTGCGGCTCAGGCCGACATCTACGTCAATGACGCGTTTTCCACGTCGCACAGAAAGCACGCGTCGACGTTTGGAGCGGCGAGGCTGTTTGACACTAGGCTTGCCGGATTTAACCTGAAAAAAGAAGTCGAATACTTGTCGATGATGAGGGAGAACCCGCCCAAGCCGTTCAAGGTCGTGGTGGGAGGCGTCAAGATAAAAGACAAGATTGGCGCGCTTGAGAATCTGCTTCCAAAGGCAGACAAGGTGATAATCGGCGGCGCCGCTGCATACACGTTTTTGATGGCAAATGGAGTAAAGACCGGCAAGTCGCTCATAGACCACGAGCGCTTGCCGTGGGCCGAAAAGGCGCTTGCCAAGTATGCCGACAAGATAATGCTCCCCACTGACCATGTCGCGGCGCAGTCGCCGGCAGACACGTCGATAATGATGGTAAAAGAGATCCCTGACGGCATGGCTGGATTTGACATTGGAAGCGAGACCATCGAGCGCTTTTCCGCAGAAGTGAGTGGCACCAACGGCTCTGGCATGATATTCTGGAATGGGCCTATGGGCATGTTTGAAGTCCGGGCTTTTGCAAACGGCACCATCAACATAGCAAAGAGCATGGCCCTTGCTTACTGGCGTGGAACAAAGACGCTTGTAGGAGGCGGAGACACGCTTGAGGCGATGAAAAAGTCTGGCGTGGCAGAAAACGAGGTGAGCCACGTCTCGACAGGGGGAGGCGCCAGCCTGCGCTACCTTGCCGGCGACGAGATGCCCGGCGTGTCGGTGCTTGAGACCAAGTAATCGAATTATATCAGATACTCCAACAAGCAGCGTTGGCAAGGGTCGTCCTGCACGTCGACTTTGACTATTTTTTTGCCCAGTGCGAGGAGCTGAGAAACCCCGCAATAAAGGACCGTCCGGTGGTCGTGTGCGTGTTTTCCGGCAGGACCGAGGACTCGGGCGTAGTAAGCACCGCCAACTATGTTGCAAGGAAATACGGAGTAAAATCAGGCATCCCGATAAGGACTGCCAAGTCAAGGCTTTCAGAAGCAAAGGATGTGGTATTTCTCCCGCTTGACGCTGAATACTACAAGCAGGTGTCTGAAAAAGCAATGTCGGTCATCAGAAACAGCGCCGACGTCTTTGAGCGTGTCGGCATCGACGAGTGCTATGCAGATGTGTCTGAGCGTACGGGCGGAGACTTCAATGTAGCCGAGAGTCTTGCGCGCAGGTTAAAGGATGAGGTGAGAAAGGTTACGCAAATCTCTTGTTCTGTAGGCGTCGCCCCGAACAAGATGCTTGCCAAGATTGTTTCGGACTTCAGAAAACCCGATGGGCTCACTGTCGTTAGACCCGAAGATGCAGAAAAGTTTGTGGCTTCACTTGATGTCGACAAGATACCCGGCATAGGCCCCAAGACCCGCGACAGGCTTGCAGAGCTTGGCGTAAAGTTAGCCGGCGACCTTGCGTCGTTTGACATTTATAGGCTCGTAGAAGAGTTTGGCAAAAAGAACGCGACTTACATGCACAATGCGGCAAAAGGAATAGATGACGAGCCTGTCGAAGAATCAGGCGAGCGTAAGCAGATAATGCGCATAGTGACTCTAAAGCAGGACGCGACCGAAGCGGCAGAAATGTATCCTGACTTGGAGGAGATATGCAGATCGGTGCAGGAAAGCGCTGCCGCGAAAAACCTTGCTTTCAAGAGCGTT
>CAYXFY010000022.1:19628-21796 GCA_964464395.1 uncultured Nitrososphaera sp. | reverse complement strand
GGCGTCATACTAATCCTGAATAACCTCGAGACGATTACAAGGTCAAGGACCCTCAAGGCACATGCCTCAGGCCTCGACGTTCTAACATCGACTGTGAAGGGAGTCCTTAGCGAGGCGATGGAAGGAGGCATGAAGGTGAGGAGGTTGGGAGTCAGGGTGTCAGACTTTCAGGACAGTTCCGGACAGGAGACGCTTTTTGACTTTATGCAGCGGTAGTGCTTCCCTGCTTCTGCCTGCGCATCCTCCTGCCTTCTGCGTACATGACTATGCCGATGTAGATGGCAAGCCAGGGCAGGAACATTATCTCGCCTGCGACGGAGTGGAACGCCTCCCACTCGCTCACCCTTGTAGTGACGACAAGAGCATAGAGCGAAAGCGCTATGATGCGCACCACGTTGACTGCCACGGTGCCAAAGGTGCCGATGACAAAGTAGATCATCTTTCTTTTCAGCGGCATCTCCATCTTGAGCAGAAACGCCAGCATGACTAGCGTGTAGATTATCATGCTGTGCACGCCGGCAGACGGCCAGAACACCTGCAGAGCAAAGGGCCCCTTGAGGCCGTTTAGGACTAGCAGATTGCCCCTCGCAGAAGCTGGAGGCGCAGGGCTCTCGGGGTTGGACGGGCCGATGTTTGTGATGTTGGTGTCGATAAAGTTGATGACTGCCTGGTCTATCTGCAGGTAAATGGGAACTATGAACTGCAAAGGACCGAGCGTGTCGTACGGGAAAAACGCGTCAAGCGCAAGTATCACGGCGCTTCCTGCAAGGTAGATTGCACCAGCCGGTGCTATCTTGTACCAGCGCTTGCCGAAAAGCACCGCAAGCGACGCGCCGACAAAGAGCGCCATCACGATAAAGTCCCACATCCATATCCAGCTGTCTATGAGCTCGACGTTGTATGCAGGCGCCGCGTCTTCTATTGACTGGCGCAGGCCCATGGGCAGGGCGACGAAATACGCTATCGTCACGGCTGCAAGGCCGAGCACTACTACAAACTTTCCTTTGCTGACAGGCTGCCTGATGCCTATAAGCTCGGCGGCGATAAAGGCCATGGCAAAGATAAAGCCGCCCCTCCCCTCGTTCCATGCGAGGCTGAACGTGTCCGGGTATGCCACCATGGTGAAGATTATCGGCGCAATCAGTGCTAGCGTGACTGCTATGCTCGGGTGCACCCCGAATATGGCAGGTGGGCTCGGCGGTATTGGGACAGGCGTGTTGCCGGACAAGTCGCTGTTTTTCGGCCTCTTGAACATAAAAACGTTCTACGCCCTTATTGCCTCTGAAAACCACTTGGGGACCATGTCCTGCGCGCTTTTCAGCAAATAGTCGATGTTCGAGTCAAGTATGTACGTAGTCGCAAAGTCGTCCTTGTTCCGGACGCTCCTTCCGTATGACTGTGCAAGGCGCAGGACCGTATACCACGCATACCAGCGCGGGTCGCGCTTTTTCATCTCTGCCACCTTGCGGTCGGTCAGGTCAGGATACGGCACCTTGACGATTACCTGAAAGCGCGAGAGGTCGTCCTTGAGGTCGACCCCGAGGTGGAGCGACGGCGATATCAGCACGGTCGGATTTTTGCTCGCCGTGTGCTTTGCAATGACCTCTTCCCGCTCAAGCGACGAGCCGGTCTCTATCAGTCTTGAAGCGTTTTCCCTGCTCAGGTTGTCGCGTATGAACTGCAGCTGGGCGTACGACGTAGTGTGGATTATCCCCTTTTCGTTCTTGTGCATGGACATGATGTTGTTTACCGCGGTGGTGATCTTGGGCAGGCTCTCCTGCATCGTCTTTGCAGAAAGCCATGCCACATTCATCAGCCTTATCGGGCGGTTTTTGACTGGAAAGTCCGAGTCGCGCACCTGGATGAACTTTGCTGCGTCCGACTTTATCCCGGCCACCTTGCAGAGGTAGTCCTTACTCAGAATGGTCGCGCTCATGAAAACCGCGATTGCGCCCTTGTCAAGTATCTCGCCAAAGTAGCTTGCAGTCTCTAGCGGCGTTAAAGTCGTACGTGATATGACATTGTGCTCGTCGCGCTGGATGCTTGACACTATCCAGTTCTTCTTGCTCCCCCGCATGTCGTATAGCACTGCAGACAGGTTCTTTTCGCGGGAAATCGCGTCTATCAGGTTGCGCTCGGTGTAGGGTTCTGCAACTCTGCCCCGGTCT
>CAYXFY010000022.1:0-19618 GCA_964464395.1 uncultured Nitrososphaera sp. | reverse complement strand
ATGGCGTCGGTGGCCTGCTCGATGAACTTTAGCAGTTTTTCCTGCAGGCGCGAGAGAAAGTCAAGCCAGGTGTCGACATCCTCGACTGCCCTCTCGGGCATCTGAAAGCGCGGAAGGAAGCGCAGCGATTTCTTGCTGACTGTGAACGAGCGAAAGTCCCCCACTTCTGACTCGAGCTGGTGCGCCTCGTCCAGCACGAGCAGCTTGCGCTTCTGCGTCGTGCCGGCGTAAAATATGTCTGACAGAAAGTAGCGGTAGTTGTAGACGGTGTGGCTCGCCTTTGCCCCGATCCACTTTTGGTTGAAATAGTGACACGGCCTCCATGATAATTCAACGAGCCGAGACTGCTTTTTCAATGCGTCAACATATCCCTTTTCCGCAAGCGGGTTTATCCTGACAAGCTCTTGCGAAGTCCCCTGCCCGACTATGTCATAGTCAAGGAGTCGGGTCTTGAACGCGCAGTCATAGTCCCCGTCCTGCACGCACGGCCCGTAGTCGCAGCTCTCGTCAAGCCCCATGTCCTCCTTTACGACGCACGGAAAGTTGCCGCGCCCCTTCACCTCAAAGACGAATGGAAAGTCCCGCCTGTACTGTGCCTGCAGGTCCTTGGTCGCCGTGCAGATGTGCGAACTGCCGAGATAGCGCGCAAGCGTGATTGCGACCGGCGTCTTGCCAAAGCCGGTCGGCGCCTCAAGAAAGATGTTCTTGTAGCCGGATTTCAGCGCAGACTCGATGTCCAAAAGGACGGAGTGCTGCCTGTCGCGCATTTCATTGAATGGAAAGTAATTGAGTATCGACAACCGGCAGCGTGGTTGTCAGTTCTCCGTCTTTTTTAAGTTTGGGTCATACAGGAAGCATTTGACGTAGCCTGTCTTGGTTGCAAATTCAGGGGGATCGCTCTTGCACACTTCCATAGCGTGCGGGCAGCGGGCGTAGAACCGGCAGCCACTTGGCGGGTCAAGTAGCGACGGCGGCGTGCCGGGGATAAAGCGGATGTTCTTTTCAGACGAATGGAGCTTTGGCACCGCGGCTATTAGGGCCTGCGTGTAGGGGTGCTTGGGCTCGCGGTAGACTTCTTCTGAAGAGCCAAATTCCACGAGCTGGCCGGCGTACATTATCCCTATCTTTTGGGCTATCTGTGAGACAAGCGCAAGATCGTGTGTGATGAGTATGACCGTCAGGTTCTTTTCCTCGTGCAGTTTTTTGAGGAGTGTTATTATCTGCGCCTGCACAAGCACGTCAAGCGCAGTAGTCGGCTCGTCAGCGATGAGAAGCTCCGGCTCAAGCAAGAGTGCCATGGCGATGACGACGCGCTGCTTCATGCCGCCTGAAAGTTCATGAGGGTATCTTGCGCCCACCGCCGGGTCGAGCCCCACCTGCCTGAGCGACTCGGCCACTTTTGTCTCATAGTCGCCCTCATAACCATGCTCCCTGAGCACTTCTTTGAGCTGACTTGACACCGTGTAGACGGGGTCGAGCGCGTTCATGGCGCCCTGGAAGACCATCGCTATCTTTTTCCATCGCACCTTTTCGCCAAACTCCCTTTCGGATAGCTTGACCATGTCCTGACCCGACAGCATGACCGTTCCGCCAACTATCTTGCCGGGCGCCTGCATCGAGCGCATGAGCGCGGAACCAAGCGTGCTCTTGCCGCACGCAGATTCGCCTACTATGCCAAGCGACTCGCTCTTTTTGAGCACAAAGTTGACGCCGTCGACAGCCCTTACAGCGCCTTTCTCCGTGAGATAGTGGGCCTTGAGCCCGGAAACTGCAATCTTGTCGTTGTCCCGAGACACTAACGGCATGGACGCGCCGGCATGTATAATAGCTTGCGCCCGGAGCAGAAAAAGGTTCAAAAGATGGCAAGATAGGTCAAAGATAGCGAGAACCCCAAGATGGCAGACATACACAGAACCCACTATGCCCGCGACTTGGGCGAGAACCTGGTGGGCAAGGAGGTAAGGATCGGCGGATGGATAGAGGACGTGCGCGATATCGGCAAGCTTGCCTTTGTCACAGTTCGCGACGCGACAGGCGCATGCCAGATAATTGTCGCCGGCGACAACGTCCAGAGGGCAGTGCAGGCCCAGAGGCAGAGCGCGGTGGTAGTGGCAGGCGTCGTGCAGAAGAGCAAGGCAAGAGACTTTCCAGTCGAGGTCAAGGTCACCGAGTTTACGATACTCACAAGCGCAGTTCACCCTCTGCCCATCGATCCGACGGGCAGGGTCGAGTCCGGCTTTGACAAGCGACTTGATGCGAGGGCGCTTGACCTGCGCAACCCCAAAGTAGCCGCGATATTCAGGCTGCGCGCCGCAGGGCTGAAGACGGTGCGCGACGTTCTGGGCAAGGAAGGATTTGTAGAAGTTAATACGCCCAAGATAATCGGCAGCGCAAGCGAAGGCGGGGCGAACCTGTTTGGTTTTGACTACTTCAAGCGCAAGGCGTACCTGGCGCAGAGCCCGCAGCTTTACAAAGAACAATTGACGCTCGGGCTTGACCGCGTCTTTGAGATAGGACCATATTTTAGGGCGGAAAACTCGCACACGGTAAGGCACCTATCTGAATTCACAAGCATCGACATCGAGGCGGCGTTTTTGGACTACGAAGACGTCATGGACGTCGTCGAAAAGGTTGTAAAAGCGGTGGCCAGCGAGTTTAACGAGAACTGCAAAAAAGACATGGAGCTTGCCGGTGCAAAGAGGACAGAGATAGGCAATATTCCGAGAATCACGTATGAGCAGTGCCTTGACGAGCTTGCCAAGACGGGCGAAAAGCTGACGTTTGGCGACGACCTGTCAGACGCGGCGCTCCGCAAGCTTGGAGAAACCCACGACGGCTTTTACTTTATCACCGACTGGCCGCTCAAGCTCAAGCCGTTTTACATACACGAAAAGGAGGACGACCCGCGGCTTTCAAAGTCGTTTGACCTGCAGCACGGCTACCTTGAGCTGGTGTCTGGAGGCCGCAGGCTCCACGACCCCGCTAAACTACGTGCAAGGCTTGCGGAGCAGGGCCTCAACCCCGAAGGCTTTGCCGAGCACCTCAAGGCGTTTGACTGGGGCATGCCGCCGCACTCTGGGTGGGGGCTTGGCTTTGACAGGCTGATGATGGTCCTGACGGGCGCGCAGAATGTCCGCGAAGTGGTGCTTTATCCACGCGACACGGAAAGGCTGACGCCCTAGCGCGCGATTATCTCGACTTGGTGCATCTGGTCTGCAAGCACCCAGGCCGAAAACCGGTTTTCAGTCGTCGAGTAGATGACCCACACTACCGGGTTTATCTCCATGAACCTTGCGTCAGTCGAAGAAGGCCCGGGCCTTGACGGGTGCGAGTGGAATATGCCGGCCACCTGCAGCTTTTTTTCTTCTGCCGTTCTGTAGGCTTTCAAGAGCTCGTCTGCGGGGACCGCAAACGAGACGCGGTCGGCCTGAGCGTTTTCCACCATCAGGACTTCAGATACCTCGACCTGCTCGGTGCCGCTGCCAAGCAAGAATGCGCACGACTCGTTTGGGAGAGAATTCTTGGCGTGCCTTTCAAGCTCTGCCAGATGGGTCTGTTTTATTATAATGCTCAGAGGTATGCCCTGCATCTAGTTGACGTTTACCTTGCCTGTCATGTAAGGGTGCAGGGTGCAATAATAGTCGTATTCGCCCGGCGCGTCGAATACCCAAGGGAACTCGGCGCCCCGCTGCATGAACGAAGAGTCGAACACGCCGTCAGGGACAGGAGTGCTGCCTTCCACAACGCCCGACGTGACTGTGTGTAGAGTCGTATCATCGTTGGTCCACACGACCATGCTTCCTACCGTCGTCTCGACGACTTCGGGGTCGTAGAACTGCACATTTGTCGGCGCAGACGAGCCAAGAACTATAGAGACTGAAGTGACGGTGGCAGGAGACGCTGAACCGCCGGGTGCTTGACCGGTCGGGCTTGAAGACTCGGGTGTTCCAAGCGCGCTTGAACCTTCACTTGGTTCGGTCACCTGCAAAAATGCCTTCATGTATGCGTGAAGCTGACAGTAATACTCGTACTCTCCGACTGCAAGGTTTGAAGTGTCCAGTACCCAAGACTGGCCGGCGTTGAGGAAGCCAGAGTCAAACGTGGCACCATCGTCTGCAAGGCTCGTCACCGTGTGAAGCGTGTTGTCCTCGTTCACCCACTCGACGCCGTCGCCCTGCGCGACCACCACCGGATCCGGTTCGTAGTCAGGGTTGTCAGGCGAAGACGACCCTGCAAGGATCTTGGCTTGCACAATGTTTGCCGGCGGTGCAGGGGTCTCGGCCGGAGCTGGTGGCTCTTCCTCTATCGGCGCCTTGGGTGCCACCAGCCCGAACGCATAGAAGGTCGTGCCGGCTACTATCGAGCCGCCTATGAATATGACTGCCGCAGCCTTGAGGTATTCAGGCTTTTTGTACGAGACATATGCAAGCATGGCGCCCGGAATCCCGATAATGGCCATGAGGCCGATGTAGGCAAAGATGCTCGGGACCTGCGTGCTCACCGTGACCGCTGCTGCGACGCCGAAAGTTACTAGGAATCCAAGCGTGATAAACGTCCCGGACTTGGCCCTGCCGGAAGACGGAAAGCCGTCCTTGAAGACGCCGGATGCAAGAAATATCATGCCGATAAACATGGTAAGGAGCGAAACTGCGTGCATGCCGTCGATAAAGGTCTTGGCGATGCCCGAGAGCGAGACGGCGACGCCGACTAGGCCGATGACGGTGAGTCCGATGCCGGGTGTCAGCAGATCCCAGTCAGTCATGCTCCGGTAACTGGGGGCAATTTTGGCATAATTAATCTTTTCTAGACATCTAAAACAATTGACCACCCCTCTTAATGTCGAAATCGCGCAACCACAGGCCACCTTGTCTGTTGCAGACCTGTTTGACGTCGACGAAGGCGACAGCGTGTGGGACGCCTGGCTGGCTGCTGTCAACTTGCTTGACATGGTCGAGCGCACGCACAGGGTCAAGTACGACTTTGAGGGCGCAAGGAGAAAGATAGCCGACGTGTGCGCAACGGCGGACAGGCACGGCATAGACAAACGAAGGTGCGGCTGCGGGCTGTCTGACGCAGAGCACTCTATCCTGAAGCGCAAGATACTGAAATTTTACAGGCTGCAGGTGTCAAACCTGAAGCATTTTGTCTACTAGACTCCGAATAAATTAAATGCTAGCAAGGGCAGAACACCTGCGAGGCGCCATTCGTGACTGCACGCGACTTTATCGAGGTTTCAAAGCCTAGAATAGTGGTAGTCCTCGTGATTACGGCAGTCGCCTCGTACCTTGCCGCAACGCGCTTTGACGCCACGCCTGATATCGCTTGGGATGTCAGCTGGTGGCACCTCGGCTTTCTGACGCTATCAGGGGCATTGGCCTCCATGGGCGCAAGCGCGCTCAACCACTACTACGATAGGGACATCGACAAGGTGATGGAGAGGACTGCCAAGAGGCCCATCCCCGCAGGCAGGCTGTCTGCAAAAAGCGTCCTTGCGTATGGCATTGCAGTCAGCGCCGTTTCAGTCGCAATTGCTTGGTTCACGCTCAACCCCGTTGCGACGGGCATGATAGCGCTTGGAATATTCTTTTACGTGATAATCTACACTGCTTGGCTCAAGCGCAGCAACGCGTCAAACATCGTCATCGGAGGCTTTGCAGGCTCTGCCGCGTCCATGGCCGGCTGGGCGACAGCGACAGGTTCGATGGACCTGCTCGGCTTTCTGGTAGGCTGGCTCGTGTTCATGTGGACCCCGCCTCATTTCTGGTGTCTCGCAATCCGCGCAAGGGAAGAGTACGCAAGCGTGCGCGTCCCAATGCTCCCGGTGCTGATAGGAAACCAGAGAACTGCAAGCTATATCCTTGCCAACACTGCAATACTCCTGCCATATTCCGTTGCGCTGTACTTTTTCGGCCTAGGCCTGCTTTACACCATAGTCGCGGCAGTGTCAGGCTCGCTCATGCTTGCATACCACTACAAGCTGACCAAGAACCCGACGCCAGAGTTTGCGTGGAAAGCGTACAAGGTCACGGCTCCGTACCTCGTCATCATTTTCGTAGCGCTCGCAGTCGACGCGCTGTTCTACTACAAGCCGTTTTAGATTCAGGACTGCTGGACTAGCTCGACTCGGCGCTTTTCCTTTGTGACCCACGACACCCTGATGAGTCCGTAGATCTCAAGGTCCAGTAGCACCTTGTTAAAGTCGGCTTCGGCAAGCGTTATGCCGTCTTTTGACAGAGCGTTCATCAGGTCCGCGTCCGTCGTCGTGCCTGCCTGGCGCACCTTTTCGTAGACTAGGTTTCTGAGAGGATACTTCATAGTGTCACCCGTAAAACGACTTGTCCGGAGGCTTGGGCATGGCGTATGTGAGGTTTTTCTTCATTGCCTCGTACCAGTCCTCGACCTCCTTTGTTATGGACGGCCTTGCCGCCTTGAGCGCCTTGGCAAAGTCCTGAGCCGAGACCCTGTCTGACTTGTCCTGCATGGCGCTCACCGCCGCTTCCCTGCACAGCGCCACTAGGTCTGCCCCGCTAAAGTTCTTTGCGGCTTGCGCTATCGACACGAGGTCCACGTCGCCCGTAAGGGGCATCGGCTGCGTTATTATCTTGAGTATCTCAAGCCTTGCGGCCTCGTCTGGCTGGCCTATGTAGACTATGAGGTCGAGTCTGCCGGGGCGCAGAAGCGACGCGTCGATTAGGTCGGGACGGTTTGTTATCCCCACGACGATGACCCCGGAGCTCGCCGCGTCGTCCATCTCCGTCAGTATCTGGCTCACCACCCGCTCGTTGCCCGCAGAGTCGTCGCTCTGCCCGCGGGGCCGCGCAAGCGAATCCAGCTCGTCGAACACCACGATGCAAGGCGACGAGGTCTTGGCCTTTCGGAATATCTCGCGGATTGCCTTTTCAGACTCGCCGACCCACTTTGACAGGACTTCGGGGCCCCTCACGATTATGATGTTGGCGTTGCTCTCGGTGGCAAGCGCCTTTGCGATTAGCGTCTTGCCGGTGCCTGACGGCCCGTACAGGAGCGCGCCCTTGGGCGGCTTTATCCCCATCTTGGCAAAGTTCTCGGGCTCTTTTATCGCCGCTATCAGGTTGTCATGCAGTATCTTTTTTGCTTCCTGCAACCCGCCGACTTCGTCCCACTTTACCTTTGCAACTTCGACGTAGAACTCGCGCATGGCAGTCGGAACTATCTCCTTTATGCCGTCGCGAAAGTCCCTTGATGTTATGACCATGGACTCGAGCATCTCCGGCGATATCTTGTCGCCTTCAAGGTCAAGCTCTGGCAGGTAGCGCCTGAGCGCCTTCATGGCCGCCTCGCGGCAGAGCGCCTTGATGTCGGCGCCGGTGTAGCCGTGAAGCTCCGACGCAAGCTCGGCAAGGTTGATGTCGTCTGCAAGCGGCATCCCCCGCGTGTGTATCTGCAGTATCTCAAGCCTGCCCTCGGCGTTTGGCACGCCTATCTCTATCTCCCTGTCAAACCTGCCAGGGCGCCTGAGCGCAGGGTCAAGGCTCTCCGGGCGGTTCGTCGCGCCAAGCACGATGACCTGCCCGCGCTCCTGCATGCCGTCCATCAGCGCCAGCAGTTGTGCGACGACGCGCTTTTCCACGTCGCCAAAGGCCTCTTCCCTCTTGGGGGCGATGGCGTCTATCTCGTCGATGAATATTATCGAGGGTGCCGACTCTTTTGCCTCCTTGAATATGTCGCGGAGCCTGGCCTCGGTCTCGCCGTAGTACTTGTTCATAATCTCAGGCCCGTTTATTATGTAAAAGTTGGCCTCAGACTCGGACGCAAGCGCCTTTGCGATAAGCGTCTTGCCGGTCCCCGGAGGCCCGTACATCAGTATGCCAGAGTGTGGCTCTATGCCAAGCCTTGCGAAAACTTCGGGGTGGCGCATAGGCAGCTCCACTATTTCGCGCAGCCGGCGTATCTGCTCCTTCATGCCGCCAATTTCCTCATAGGTCACGCGCGGCTTGCGGTCGCTCGTGGTCTCGGCAATTATCGCAAGCTTTGTGGGACGCTCTATGCGCACTATGGCCTTTGGCGACAGCTTTTCTACCTTAAAGTCCATCTGGTTGCCAAGGATTATGACTGACACCTCGTCGCCCTCGCTGACTGGGAACCCCTTGAGCCGGCTTTTCACAAACTCGCAGAACTCCTTGTCCACTGTCATGTTGCTCTCGCCAATTGGACTGAGCGTTATGCTCTTTGCAGGCTTGCTCTCTGCGCGCCTGACCGTCAGCAGGTCGTTCAGGCCGACGCCGGCGTTCTTTCTCGTCTGACCGTCGATGCGGATGATATCGGTTTCATTCTCCTCGTCGTCTGCAGGCCATGCGGTGACGGCAGTCTGTCTCTTGCCGAAAAGTTCTATGACCTCTCCGGGCTGTAGGTCCAGCTGCTCCATGAAATGCGGGTCGAGGCGCGCCCTGCGCTTGCCCACGTCGCGGTGCTTTGCCTCGGCCACGCGCAGTTCCAGCTGCGGAGACTCGTCGCTACCGGCCTTGGCCTTTTTCACCTTGCAAGAGCCTCCAAGATAACGCGCATTAGCCCTACTTCATCTTGACAGAAGCGCGGCTGATGTTCATCACTTCTATCTCGCCGACGCCCTGCACTGTCTTTATCGCGTCCTCGAGCTTGTCCATCTGGCCCTCCGAGTCGTCGAGCATGTAGTCGCCGATTATCGCGTGCAACCCAAAAGCGATGGGCTCCTTTACATGCTTGCTCAGCTCCATGCCCTCGGGCACGCTCTTCTTTAGGGACTCGATCACGCTGTCAAGGTTCGTTTCTGCGTCTGAAGGCATGACCTTCACCCTTACAACGAGGCGCGCCATTTCTACGGCCCCTCAAAACCGCACCCGACGCACTTGTATGGCCGGGCGAACTCGCGGCACGACTCGCATCTCCACATCAGGACGTACCCGCAGCTCGGGCAGTAGTATTTTACGCATTCATCGTTAGGCATTATCGGCCTGCTGCATGAAGTGCAGACCGGCAACTGTAACGGCTTTGACATGCGGTTCCAAGAACTATATCGGAATTTATATCTATCCGTCAAAAAGCCTGCGGATTTCGTTGCCAAGCAGCGCCTTGGCCATCTTAGCCGCGCTTTTCACGCTCAGAACCTTTGAAAGCGCGGCCGTGTGAAAGTCAAAGTCGCCGGTGGAAGACGCCTCTTCCAGCTTTTCTGCCGGGACAGACGAGAACAGCTCGTCGATCGCCCTGTTGTCCAGCCTCTCAAGCAGCCTGCGGGCAAGAAGCATCTTTTCAAACTCCTCGCCAAACATCGACGCCCACCTTGGCTTGTAGTCCAGGTCCTCGTCGCCGGCCACCGCCCTTGCGACAGCCCTGCCGGCAAGCATGCCTCCCATGCCGCAGGTGTAGATGCCCCCGGCAGTAGTAGGCTTGGTCTGCCCTGCCGCGTCGCCGACGATGACGGTCCGGCCGTCTGCAAATTTTTCTATCGGCCCTCCGACCCATATCGGCGCGTACACCCTGCGCACGGCAGAGTGCGGCCCCTTGGAATCCATGTACGACTTTAGTGCGGACGCCGTGTTTATCCCCTTGCCGGCGACTCCGACCTTGCCCCGGCCCTCGCCTGTGGGTATGACCCAGGCAAAAAAGCCAGGATATTTTTCGCTGTCAAACGCGACTTCTATGGTGTCTCTGACTATCCAGGACGCAAACACCTCGTACTGGGCCGACGAGAGCACACCTTCCCTGTTGTGGTTGATTATCGACGCGACGCCGCGTGCATCCACAAAGTAATCGCATGTAATGTCTCCTTCAGACGTCCTGACAATATAGCGTGAACCGTCGCGCTGGACAGAACGCACCGAGCATTTCACGCGCAGCTCCGCGCCGGCGCGCTGGGCCTGCAGTGCGGCCTGCTTGTCAAGCGCGCGTCTGTCAAGAACAACAACTTTCTGCTTTTCCGCGCTCAGCTCAAACCCTGCACAAGGCGACAATATCTTTGCCTTCTTTACCCTGTCGTTCTCTATTGCTACAGAGTCAGGCACGATGCCAAGATTCTTCATCCCCTCCATGCTTACAAGCCCGCCGCAGTGCTCCGGCGTGCCTATCTCGGCGTCCTCTTCAAGCACCACAACAGAGACACCGCCCGCCGCGGCCTCTCGTGCCGCAAGGAGACCGGAGATGCTTCCGCCTGCGACTGCGACCTGAAAGCCGGCCATGAGAGAAAGTCCAGCAACGTATTTCTCACTCTGCTAATTAAACTATGGGAGCGTGGAGTTCAAGCAGGTGATGGTCGTAAGGCGGGACCTCGGCATGGGCACTGGCAAGATTGCCGCGCAGGTGGCGCACGCGTCGCTCATGGCCGCAAGAAAGGCCGAGGAGAAAAAACCAGACTGGTTTTCAGAGTGGTTCGACGGTGGCCAGGCCAAGGCGGTGGTCAAGGTCCAGAGCCTAGAGCAGCTGATGGAAGTAAAAAAGCACGCAGACAGCCTGAAACTTCCGGTGGCACTCGTGCACGACAGCGGACGAACGCAGCTGGAGCCGGGCACCGCAACGTGCGTCGGAATAGGCCCCGCGCCGGAAGAGCTCGTCGACAAGGTCACCGACAAATTGAAGTTGCTTTAGCGCCGGCTCAAGAGCAGTATTCCGGCGATTATCATGGCCGTCGCGACTCCCTGAAACATGGATATCGTCTCGCCGAGCAGCGCGGCGGCTATCGCAATGCCAAAGATTGGAGTCATCGAGAACACCGACATGGTCCTTATCGTGCCGATGTGCTTGATACCCTGCAAGAAGAACATAAGAGCCGCGCCAAAGCCCGAGATGGCAAGGCCGGCTATTATGAGCCAGAGGTTGGCTTCAAGCCCCCCAAGCGCGCCCAGCTTGCCTGCGGCAGCCACGACTGCAAGCATCGCAAGCCCGCCGAAAAGCGACTTTAGCATCGCTATCTTGGCAGGGCTTATGTCTGAAAAAGTCGTCAGCCTGCGGCTGATGTTGTTGTCGACTGCCCACATCAGCATGGACGCCAGTATCATGATGTTACCGGCGTTAAACTGCAAAATCGTGTTTGACACTTGCATGTTCGTGGTAGCCATGAAAAGGCCGACGATTACAATGCCCATCGCCGCCATGCCCATCCTTCCCTTTGGCCTCTCTCCGAAAAAGAGCGACGACAGGATTATGGTGAACAGCACCTCGCTGTTTGTGAGTATCGACGCGTCGGAGGCGCTTGTGGCCTGCAGTCCGTAGAGCAGGAGCATTGGGGCGGCTATTCCGCCAAAGACGGTTAGTGTTACGATATAGCGAAGTTCTCTGCGCGACTTTAGTCGAAAAGAGAACCTTGCAAAGGGTGTGAGTGAGAGGCCCGATATGACGTATATCGCTGCTGCAAGCGCAAGCGGGTCGACTGTCTGCAGCGGCACCTTTGCAACCGTGAACACAGAGCCGAACAGCACCGCCGACACTAGCACAGAAATATAGCCAAACCATTGCCTGCCGGCCTGCTTTGGCACCGGGCCCTGCTCAGTCAAACAGAAGCCATGCACGCAGGCCACATTTAATGCCTGCTTGAACCCTTGCAGACAAAAGATATATGTGGAAAAACGAGATCGACGTTCGTGTCCCGCAAGCGCGGAACCGCGAACAAGAAGATAATGCTTTATGTTCTCGTCGGCATACTTGCGGTCTCCCTCGTCGCCATGACGACTTTTGCAAGAGGCGTCACCAAGAGCCCAGAGGATCTTGCAAGGGAGGAGCAGGAGCGGAGGATGGAATTGAACAGAGTGCAATTGTGTGGACAGGACAGTCGGGCCAACTCTAACGCTTACGTAACAGAGTACGTGCTTCCCTCGGAATGCGAAGTTCCACTCGGTATTGCAGTAGACGGAGAAAGAGTGTGGTACGCCTCCACGAAGCAGGGCACTCTTGGGAGCTATAACCTTGCGGCCGGCACGTTCGAAGAAGAAGTTGCCATTCCCGCATGGCCGCCACGCTCAACCCCGGACCCAGGAGTGCTCTCCATGGTCTGGGCCACCAAGGCCGATGGCGAGGGCAACGTCTGGTTCACCGACGACAGGCAGAACCTGTTGTGGCGGTTTAACAGCGCGACGGGCAACTTTGACAGTTTCAGGTCTCCGGCCAACGGGCTGATTTCGTTCGACTTTGACTCTGACGGGAACATCTACCTGGTGGGCGTAAGGTCCAACTCGCTGTACTTCGGCGACGTGTCGGAGATGAACCCGGGGACCCTCGACGGGTTCACCGAGATAAAGCTCCCGCTCGACGCGTTTGCAGGCGTTGGTTCCGGCGTCGTTACAGGTTCCGTGGTGGTCGACCGCGAGAGAGATGTGGTGTGGACATCTCTCCTTGTGTTCTCGCAAAAAGGGCAGATCCTCAGGTACGACGCTAATGCAAACGAGGTTTCCGTATACGACCTGCCCATGGAGCTGGCGTCTCCTTCCGGCGTTGCAGTTGACAGGGACGGCAACGTGTGGGTGACTGATCATGCGACCAGCATATTCTTCAAGCTTGACCCCGACACGGGCGACATCACAAAATATTCCACATCCATACTGTCGGAAAGGGTCCTGGGTGCCGTGCCGTCCACTGCAGCCTACACGCTTCCTTACTGGATATCGGCTGACGCTGGCGGCAACCTGTGGTTCAACCAGCACGTCGGCAACAAGATAACCAAGTTCGACCCGTCGACGCAGACCATGGTCGAGTACTGGATTCCGACACAGAACCCCAACTGGGCCAACTGCGCGCAGGGAGTCACAGAATGCGGCGTGGCAAACGCCCTCCAGTTGTCCGTCGGCCCCTCAGGACAGGTCTGGTTCACAGAGTGGACCGAGAACAAGATAGGCAGGGTCAACACCGACGTGCAGGTCCCGCTCTCTGTTTCAGCCACCGACGAGATAACCGTGAGGAGGGGCGACAGTGCGGAAATAAGAGTCGACGTTGGCTCGCAGAGCAATCTCAATGCTCGCATGATAGCGTCCGGCACGTTTACAAGCACGGGCTTTCTTGGAAGCTCGACCGGGATATTCAGTCAAGAGTCAATAAGCGTCAGCGCCGGCGGCTCTAGGCAGGTGTCGTATGTGTTTACACCGGCTGCGGATCTAGTGCCGGGACAGTACACGCTAATGCTCGGCGCCGACCAAGGAGACATCGCAGTGCTCAAGGCAGTTGGAGTAAGCGTCATATAATCTGCCAAGACATTTTCGTCAGGACTGGTTCTAGCCAAGATAAAAGAACTAATTTTGAGCAGCGTCTGCTGAGCCAAGATTTTCGTAAAAAATGATGCATTTTTTGAGCGTGAAATGCGGCAGCGCTGCTGCATTTTCCAACTGGAAACGCGTATGTATTTTGGCAGGACAACCAATTAAATACGATACACGACAACCTGCATACGATGTCCGGCGACTATCCGGTCTCCGTAAACGAGGAGGGCATCAAGATAAAGGCTGAGAACATGGAGACTGAACGATTGTATCACTGCGTCTTTGAAAACAAGGTCTACCTCTTTTACAAGGACGAGATGGGGCTGCTCAACTGCTACGAGATAGAGGACCCGGACGCAGTAAAAGAGATTTCAGAAAACCCGGCAGACCTGGAAAACATACTGAAAAAGCGCGCGGGGCTTTAGGAGATCAATCATCGATAAACGTTATATGCCACCGTTCCGAATAATGGGCACCATTGTCTACCAGCACCAACACGACCAGACCGCCAAAAGCAAGCAACGAGATTTTTATCGGCAAAAAACCGCTCATGACCTACGTCACGGCAACGCTGGTCCAGCTGGCAAACGAACCGACCGTCCTGATAAAGGCGAGGGGAAAGAGCATCACCCGCGCAGTTGACGTGGCGCAGATAATCATCAAGAGGATGGACACGATTGGCTACAAAATAGGCCAGATAAAGCTCGGTTCTGAGCAGGTGACATCTGAAGACGGCAAGATGAGGAACGTTTCTACAATCGAGGTTCCCATCTCAAGGGCGCCCTAGGCAAGGCCGCTAGCCAGAAACTGCACCCCGTAGTACACAAGCACGCCGGCAAGCGCAAGCATCATTATTTTGTAGTATCTTGACCCTATTACTGAACTACCTTTAGATGCAAGGTACGCGGTGGCGCCAAGCCAGGCATAGTCCATCCATACGTGGAGCCCGAAAAGGAGACCCACGCCGGCCACCGGACCGAACGCAGACGAGTCTGCTACCAGTTTTATCCCGACTGTCAGCCACCAGATGATAAAGAACGGATTGAGTGCGGTCAGAGCAACGCCGACTGCAAATGGCGCCCTGTTCTGCGCGCTATGTTCCTGTGTCTTCTTTTTCAAAGAATACACCTGCAGCGCGGCAAAGCCCAGCACCGCAATGCCGCCAAGCACGGCTATTGGCCCGGAATACTGGTCCAAAAACGCGGGGACAGAAAACAGCCCTGCAGAGATGGCCGTGATTAACGCAATCTCAACGACAGCGTGGCCGTGCGCTACCTTGATGCCAGACATCGCGCCCCTGCGCGTGCCACATAGCATGTTTGCCACAAACAGCGGCCCCGGCGCTAGAACGCCTGACGCAGAGACTGCCACCACCTGTGCGGCAAATGCAGGGATTTCCACCGGTCTCGTTGCGCCAGCCCTGCTTGTCAAGTTTGCGCACAATGCAAAAATACAGCAGCCAAGAACTGTAGGGAAATGGTGGTAGACACCATACGCACGCTAAAGCTGCTTGGCAAGTGGGGCGCAAACGTGGCAGTGGGCAGAAGGCGTCCCGTAATCGCAGTATTTTCCATGACGCACTACTGTAACTTCTACTGCCCCATGTGTCCGTTTGGCGACGCCGACAAGGAGGGCCAGGTAGCGCTTGCCAAGAGAAACGACCTGACGACAGAGCAATGGAAGGAGGTGTTTGACAAGGTGTCCAAGCACTGCGTCTGGTCTATAATAGAAGGGGGTGAGCCCACAAGCAGGCCTGATTTCATGGAGCTTGTAAGGTATCTCCATTCTCTCAAGATGCCGATTACGCTCATCACAAACTGCTCGCTCTTGCACGCGATCGACCTTGACAAGTTGAAAAAGTACATCCAGTTTGTCACGTGCAGCATCGACTCGGTGTTTGAAGAGTCATATTGCAAGGTGCGCGGCGTCACGCCGCAGATGTATAAACGGGTAATCGACAACCTGCACCTTCTTACAGAACACAACGTGCCGCATTATTTCAACAGCGTCATAACGAAATACAACACGCAGGAGTTCATCGACCAGACCTACTTTGACCGTGCAAAGGAGCTAGGAGCAAACGCGGTCTCGTTCACGTTTGTAGAAGACAGGTCCGATGTCGATTATTCCCTGCTGCCGGACCGGGAGACCATGAACAAGGTATGCACAAGTATACTTGACTACATGGACAAGAAGCGGGGTCCCCAGGTCATGATTCCGCAGGAATACTTCCAGCAGATACTGCAGGACGGCCGCGGGCATTTCAACGAGTGCGGCGTCTGGAAGAGCATCTTTGTGAATGGCAACGGGACTGTCATGGTGCCTTGCTGGAAGTTCAACTCGCCGGAAAACACGTACAGCCTGCTTGAGCATTCTGTAGACGAGATATGGAGCGCGCCCCAATGGGACATCGCAAGGACCTGCCACGACTGCGAGGTGCTTGGCTGCATCTGGTATTCGTCGCAGCCCGTAACAACATTTGCAAGAAACTACATGCGCGGACTTGGCAAGATGATAAGTCAGGAGCGCCCCGAGCTTGCGCAGGCAGTCTAGAAGATATATTAAGCAGACCAGAATGCAAAATAACAATGCGTAGAAAGGTCAAGGTTGCCATCGCCGGCGTTGGCAACTGCGCTTCTGCCCTGGTACAGGGAACACGCTATTACCGCGAAAACCCCGAAGCAAAAAAGCAGGAAAGCGACTGGATAGGCCTCACTGCATACAACCTGGGGGGCCTCGAGCCTTCCGACATCGAGTTTGTAGCCGCTTTTGACGTCAACACAAAGAAGGTGGGCAAGGACCTTTCTGAGGCAATATTTGAAAAGCCCAACAACACCGTCCGCATCGTAAAGGAGATGGACAGGATGGGCGTCAAGGTTCAAAAAGGCGAGGTCCACGACGGCATCGGGCGGCATCTTGCTCAGAAGATCAAGGTTGCAGACGGGCCTGCAGTCAACGTCGCGCAGGTGCTCAAGGACACTGGCGCAGAAATGTTGCTCAACTACCTGCCCGTAGGGAGCAGGCGCGGTACTCAATACTACGCCGAGTCGGCGCTTGACGCGGGCTGCGCGTTTGTAAACGCGATTCCAGTGTTTATCGCTTCTACGCCAAAGTGGCAGCAGGCCTTTGCCGGGCGCGGGCTTGCGTGCGCAGGCGACGATGTCATGAGCCAGCTTGGCGCAACAGTCGTTCACAAGACGCTTGTCAAGCTGTTCGTGGACAGGGGCGTCAAGGTCAACGAGACGTATCAATTGAACATCGGTGGCGACATGGACTTTTACAACATGCTAGACGAGGATCGCCTCGAGGACAAGAGGATAAGCAAGACCTCTGCAGTTGCGGCGATGGCGCCGTATGAAGTCCCAATGAGGATAGGGCCTTCTGACTATGTCGAGTTCCTCGACAACGACAAGGTCTGCTACATCTCACTCAAAGGGCAGTATTTCGGCGGAATCCCTGTCGAACTTGACGTGAAACTCAAGGTAGTCGACGCCTACAACTCTGCAGGCGTCATGATAGACGCCGCAAGGTGTGCCAAGATAGCCATAGACCGCGGGATATCAGGACCTCTTGAGAGCATCTCGGCGTACTGCTTCAAGCACCCGCCCATCCAGATGCCCTACTCTGTGGCAAAGGCCAATTTCCTCGAGTTCGTCGAGGGCAAGCGCGAGAGATAGGCATCTGCAATCGTCGTTGAGACGATGAGATTAAAAAAAATTCACAAAAAGGAGCTGTAACCTCTGCTACTACGCATATTAGCCGTTTGCAACTTCTCAACCCAGAGCGCTTGGTCCACATAAAAAAACTGGAAGTGTACGGGTTCAAGTCGTTCGGGTTCCGCAACACCGTCGTGCACTTTGAGAAGGGGCTCGTAGCCATCACCGGGCCAAACGGCTCGGGCAAGAGCAACATACTTGACGCCATCATGTTTGCGATAGGCGAGAACAGTCCCAAGATCATGAGGGTCGACAAATTCCAGTCGCTGTTCCACGACGCGCAGAACCCAAGTCACCGGCTTGTGAGGGTGAGCATCACCTTTGACAACACTGACAGGGGTATCCCGATGGACGAGGATACCGTCACGCTCACAAGGGAGATGGAAGGCCTGACCGGCGACTCGCAGTATCTACTGAACGGCAGGAAGGTGTCAAAGACGGCAATAATGGAGCTGCTAGAAGTCGTGCTGTCTGCTCCAAACAAGCTGAACATCGTCCAGCAGGGCATGATTACAAGGATATCCGAGCTCAACTCGGAAGAGCGCCGCAAGATAATAGAGGACATCGTCGGGCTGTCGTACTTTGACGAGAAAAAGGCGGAGGCCATGAAGCAGCTGGACGAGGCGGACAGGCGCCTCGAAGTCGCGTTTGCAAGGATGGGCGAGATCAGAAAGCGCATAGACGAACTTGAAGCAGAGCGCAACGACCAGTTACGATACGAGCAGATAGGCTCGGAGATAAAGCGGTTCAAGGCAGTGCAGATATCAAACAACATCAGAATTGTAAGGAACAAGCTGGCGACTAGCACCCAGATACTTGATGGAAACAACCAGCGCTCGGCGCAGCTGACAAAGCAGATAGACGAGCTCAGGCAGGAGATCGAGACTCTTGAAACAGAGAAGGCCAAGTTCATGGAAGAGGTCGACGCGGCGAACAGGGCCAAGGCGCAGATATCAACCAGGACCGCGGCCATCGTCCACGACTCGGAGCGCGCAAAGGCGATGCTTGGCGAGTCGCAGAGGAGAATAGCCGACATTGAGAGGAGGCTCCCGCAGATAGATGTTGGCAGGCAGGAGATATCAGGCAGGGGAGAGGGCATGAAGGCAGACGCAGAACGCCTGCGCAGAGACAAGGAGCAAAAACAGGCGACGCTTGAATCGCTCAAGACAAAACTGGAAGGTATCAACGCTGACATCGAAAGGATCACTGCAGTAATTGCGCGCTACACAGGAGCTAGGCAAAAGCTGGAGTCAAGACTCAAGCGCCTGTCGTCGCTCAAGGGAAACTTTGAGCTAGCATCTGCAAGGACTGAAGAAAAAATCAACACTATTGTTTACAAGGCAAGCACCGGTGACGCGGCGATGGATTCGCTGCGCATAGAAATCGATGCGGCAAGGGCGCGCGTGGAGGAGCTTGAAAAGGCGCTTGCATCGGACAACGACCGGCTTGCGCAGGTCTCAAAGGAGATAGACAGCCTGAGAGAGATCAAGACAACTCTAGACCACGAGCTTGCAGGCTCTGCCACTCTGCTCTCAAAGGCAGACGGCATGGCGATAAAGTTCGAGGAGAGGGCAAGCGTAGCCAGGCACGCCATGAACGAGGACTTTGCCATCGCCGAGCTGGCAAAGGACAGCAAAAAGTTCGGCATAAGGGGCCTTGTCAGGGACCTGATACGATACGACAGGGGCTACGAGCGGCCGGTTCTTGCGGCAGGCGCGGACTGGATGAAGGCCTTTGTAGTTGACGACGTAAAGGCCATGATAGCAATTGCAGCGTATGCAAAGGAAAAGAAGCTCCCGCGACTTCGCATAATCCCCCTTGACGTGGTCAACCGCTACAGGGCAGGCCGCAAAGACAAGGGCGGCGACAGGGACGTCATAGGCAGCCTGTCAGGCGTAGTCTATAGCGAGTACGAGAGGCTGCCAGAGTTCTTGTTCTCAGACACGATACTTGTCAAGAACTCGTCTTCGGCCTACACCCTTGCAAAGCAGGGATTCCGGGCAGTATCGGTGGAAGGGGAGCTGTTCGAGCCGGCGGGAGGCTCGATGGCGCTTGACTTTGGATCAAAGATATCCGACCTGACAAAGGCGATCCTTCTTGGCAACTCTGTCGAAGGATTGCGCGAAATGCTAGGCAAGCTGTCAAAGGTTGTAGAGAAAAAGAACGTCCAGCTGCGACAGGCGTCCGAGCGGCTTGCGGCGGCAGAAGCAGAGAAGATAAAGCTTGACTTGAACATATCAAACAACGAATCTAAACTCGCGTCTGAGCAAGAAGCCCTGAGGGCAAAGGACAGGTCACTCTCAGAGCTCGTATCAAGGGCAGGCCTGCTCTCGTCAGAAGGTCAGGCACTTGCAGACGAGCTTGCCGTTTTCAAGAGAAGGCTTGAGCTGATAACGCCGACAATCGAGCGCGTGTCGGCCCGCCTGCAGAGCATAGACGAGTCGGCCGCAAAGGCAGAGCTTGCGTCTATTCAGGTCGAGCGCAACCAGATAGTCAAGCAGGTCGATAGCGCGAGCATCGAGCTGAGCCAGATAACGAATTCGCTTGCAAGCATTGAAAGCAAGCTTGAGTTTGACGGGCGTCAGCTGGCGCAGATGGAAGAGGAGCATGGACGCCTTGCGCTGGAGCTTGAGCAGAGGAAAAAGCAAGTTGATGAGTTTCAGGCAAAGTCGCAGGCACTTGAGATGGAGCTAAAGTCGCTGCGCGACC
>CAYXFY010000021.1:29818-30616 GCA_964464395.1 uncultured Nitrososphaera sp. | reverse complement strand
GGGCTGGCGTTTGCGCCGGAGGCGCGGTACCGGTCGGCGCGGGCGTTCGCGGAGGATCTGGCCGAGGCGCTGGAGGGGAAGGGGAAGACGGCGGCGCCGGTGGCGGCGGTTGCCGGGGGAGGGGAGAGAAAGCCGTTTCCGAAATGGATTCTCGCCGCAGCGGGGGCGGGTGTGCTGGCGCTGGCGGGGGTGGGCGCGTGGCTTGCGTCCGGTCCGGGGAAGACGGAGGAGAAGAAGGCCGCTGCCGTGGCCGAGGGGCCGAAGCTGGAGTTGAACTATTCGCTGCTGGTGCAGCGGACACGCGACGGGGCCGATGTGGGCGAGCCTGTGCGTGTGCCGGGCGAGATGATGGTGGAGCACGGCTACAAGATCGCGCTCGAGTTCGAGAGCGCCGAGGGCGGTGAGTTGTATGTGTTCAACGAGGCGCGGGACGAGGCCACCGGCGGGCGGACGATCGTACAGTTGCACCCGATGGCCGCCGATGTAGCTAAGGTGAGCGCGGGCGGCACGGTTCGGATTCCGAGGGAGAACTGGTTCCGGTTCGACGGGGCGGCGGGGACCGAGCGGTTGAGTGTGGTCTGGTCGCGTAAGCCGTTGACGGAATTGGAGGCGCTTGGGGCGAAGGCGGCGCGCCGGGGGCGGACGCTGGTGTTCGGCGGGGCCGAGGAGTTGAAGCACCTGAGCTGGTTTCTGGAGAATCATCGCGTACCGGTAGAGGTGAAGAGGAACTCGGAGGCCAAGCGCACGGAGTTGAGCGCGTCCGGGGACTTGCTGATTCACCGGATGGAACTGGAGCAC
>CAYXFY010000021.1:29525-29808 GCA_964464395.1 uncultured Nitrososphaera sp. | reverse complement strand
GCTGATCTGCGTGAGTTTCGCGGCGGCGCTGTGCCACGGTCAACCGGCCGGGCAGAAGGCGCGGGATCTGTTCACCGAGGAGGCGCGGGTGGCGGCGGCGAAGCCGGAGATTCCGCGCAGCTACGCGCTGGTGATCGGCGTGAGCCAGTATCAGAATCTGAAGCCGGAGCAGAATTTGCAGTATGCCGAGCGGGACGCGCAGGCGGTGTTCCGGACGCTGATCAGCACCGAGGGCGGGAACTTTCCGGCCGAGAACGTGCGTGTGCTGACGGGATCGAAGGCT
>CAYXFY010000021.1:0-29513 GCA_964464395.1 uncultured Nitrososphaera sp. | reverse complement strand
GACGCTGGCGGCGGTGCGGCGGGAGATCGAGGAATGGCTGCCTTCGGTGACGCGGGACGGGGACCGGGTGCTGATCTACTTCGCCGGGCACGGGTTTGTCGCCGGGGGAAAGCCGTATCTGGCGCCGTGGGACGTGAAGCTGAGCGACGTCGCCTCGACCGGCTATTCGATGGCGCGCCTGGGCGAGGTGTTCGGTTCAAAGATCCGGTTTTCGTGGGACAGGGTATACTCACTTTTACGCAGGTACTTTAACAACACGCTTGCGCCCCTGAACCAGGTACTCCTTGCAGACTATAATGGCAAGCTGCTGTATGACTGGATCCCGGCAAATGCCGCGTTTTCAAGGGCGCTTGACATCCAGATAATGTCACTATTTCTCACAAGCAGGATGACAGACTTTGCGACACATTTGCCGTGGCAGCTAAAGTACTGCCAAGATACCGACACTGGCAAACTACTTCTACGGTCTCTCTTGAAAAAGCAGGGCCTGACAGCCGAGCCGGTCAAGAAGGGCTTTTCCATCAACACGGTCGCGCTGTGGAAGAGGAGCGTACGAGAGACGGTGGAACGGTACGTAAATTCCGACGCGCAAGTAGTCAAAGCAGGCGTCATAAGCGGAGACTGGGTCGAAAAGGCACGCACACGGCTGAAAGATGCCCCTGACTACCGTCACGTGAACAAGATGCTTGGGATGCTTGCGCTCGAGGTGTGGTGGCGGCTATTTGTCAGCCGCAGCATGAAAAAGAGCGAGAGGCTCTGATGCGATAAATTTTATACCATTTTCCGGTATCAGCTGCTACCCTTGGGCACGTATTTTGCCATAGTGACCTGCCGCAACTCGGAGGCCGACATCGAGCGGGCGCTGCTCTCGCTCAAGGACCAGACAGCTAGACCGGCGTACGTCATAGTTGTAGACGACGGGTCGCGGGACCGGACGCCTGACATACTAAAAAAGCTGCAGGCCGGCTGGCCTGACCTTCATATCATCACAAATCCGGACCTTGGCTACGACATCGCCCGGGTAGCAAGCAACTGGAACAAGGCCATCACGTTTGCAAGGCAGAGAGGCCTGCCCGCGACTAACTACCACATGATAAGCGCCGACGACGTCGTCTACGAGAAGGAATACGCGGAAAAGATGATGCGCCGGATGGACAGAAGCGAGATAGCGGTGGCGTCGGGCAACTATGGCGAACATGCGGCCATCGCGCCGCACGGCGCCGGCAGGTTTGTCAGCAACAAGTTCTTTGAAAAGCGCCACGGGCTATACCCTGAAAAGATGGGATACGAGTCGCTGGTGCTGCACACCGCCGTGCAGGAGGGCTACTCGTGCGCGGTGTTTGACGACGCGCGGTTTGACCACGTCAGGCCGCTTGGGGCAAACCACCATTTCTACGAGTTTGGCGCAAGCATGAGGACGCTTGGATACCATCCCCTCTTTGCGCTCGGCAGGTTCGTGCAGTGCTTCGCCACGGGCAGGCCCGTCGGCAGGCTGGGCGCGCTGTACATGTTCTATCACTATCTGGCATACAAGCCGCAGGACTCGGGATATCACAGCATGTACGACAAAGACGTCCGCGAGTTTGTACGCAGGTACCAGGTAAAGAGAATGAAAAGCAAGCTCGGCCTCGGCTAGGCCGGGAACTTGCGCTTGACCGGGTCTTCGGTGTCGGGGCCTATGAGCGAGTCCTTCTTGTGAGCCTTGAGTATCGAGTCGAGGTATTCCTTTACGAGCCTTGTCTCTTCCGGCGTGACCTTGCCCTCTATCAGGCGTATCTGGTACATCGAGATCCAGGCCCATATCCAGTTCTCCTTTATCCACGCCTCGTTCTCGACTGTGTACTGCTTCTTGCGGTGATAGTAGCCAATTATGATAGCGGCAGGCACGTACACAACGACGAAAAGGATGGCAAACACTGCCGTGTTGCCTATTATGCTCTGCAGGAAGGCTATCCTCTCGATGGCAAAGTTGTACGTGATGAGGATAAAGTTGACAAACGTGAGCACGAACACTAGGTATATGCTGTGGCCGTTTCGAAAGTCTAGCCAGCGCCTCTGCAGAAACTGGTTGGCCATCAATACATGTCGTTAATTCTTATTAATTTAGTTTCGCATGGGGCAGAATCGGAAAAGCAAAATACCGAGCCGGACTCATGGGTAGTGCTTGGCGCAGATACTCTCGGGGCTTGCAGTTGCAGCAGACGTCAAAGAGCGCGTGAGGCGCGCAGTCGAGGAGCTGAAAAAGCAGGGCGTCACGCCGTGCCTTGCCACCGTGCTTGTGGGAGACGACCCGGCGTCTGCCACCTACGTCAGCATGAAGCAAAAGGCAGCAAAAGAGCTTGGCATAGCTACACGCGACCATAGACTGAAGGCGTCGTTTACACAGCGCGAGCTCTTGGATCTCGTCAACCTGCTCAACAACGACCCCGAGGTTCACGGTATACTGGTCCAGCTGCCGCTGCCAAAACACATCGACGAGTTTGCGATAACAAGTTCTATAAGCCCGCTCAAGGACGTCGACGGCCTGACGCCTTACAGCGCCGGCCTGCTCCAGAACGGCATGGCGCATTTGAAGCCATGCACGCCTTCAGGTGTCATAGAGATTCTTGCCCACTACAAGATAGACGTCGCCGGCATGGACGCTGTCATCATTAACAGGAGCAACCTGGTGGGACTGCCCCTTGCGCTCATGCTGCTAGAGAAGAACGCGACAGTTACTGTCTGCCACTCAAAGACCAAAGGTCTCAGGGACAAGCTCCGCGGCGCGGACCTTGTCATCACTGCTGTTGGAAACCGTGAGCGGTTCACGCTTACTGCCGACATGGTAAAGGACGGCGCGGTCGTCATCGATGTCGGCACGAGCAGGCACGGCGGCAAGCTTGCCGGCGACATCGACTTTGACAGAGTGAAGGAAAAGGCGTCGTGGATAACGCCGGTGCCCGGCGGCGTAGGACCGATGACGATTGCCATGCTTATGAAAAACACGGTCTCTGCCGCGTCGATATCAAGAGGGATAAGCTAGCTGCCAGACGTGCGCAGGGAAAAGCAGAGGCTCCGCCGGCGCATGCTCGAAAGGCGCGGCTCGCTTTCTTCAGAAGAGGCGGCACGACTAGGCGGTCTTGCGCAAAGACACGTAATCGAGATGGCTGAATTCCAGTCCGCGCGCTCTGTAGGGTTATATCATCCACTGGGCTCTGAGGTGCGCACCGATGTTATAGCAGAGGCCGCAAGGAGGCAGGGAAAGAAGGTGTCGCTACCCAGAACCGAGGGCAACATGATAAGGTTCTACGAGTACCGCGCCGGCGACGACCTGGTCGAGGGCAGGTTCGGCGTGATGGAGCCGGTGCCGACCAAACATCCGGTGGAGCTGGACCTGGTGGTGATCCCCGGCGTCGCCTTTGACGCAAAAGGGTGCAGGATAGGCTACGGCAAGGGCTTTTACGACAGGTTCCTGGCGCAGGCACCGGCGACCTTTTCAGTGGGGCTTGCGTACTCGTTCCAAGTGGTCGAAGGTCTCCCGCGCGGCAGGTTTGACAGAAAGCTGGGCGCGCTTATCACCGACAAGGGCATCATGTACTTTTAGCGTATGGCCCTTCTTGCGATGTCAGTCCTGTAATAGTGGCCGTTCTCGCCCCAGTGAATCTTTCTGACCGCAGAATAGGCGTTATCAATGGCATGCCTTGCATCGGCGCCGAGCGCGGTAACGCCGAGGACGCGGCCGCCAGCGGTTACGACCCTTCCCTTCTCGTCTCTTGCCGTGCCTGCGTGAAAGACCATCGTTTCAGAACCAAAGTCAGAATCAAGACCCTCTATAACCTCGCCTTTTTTGTATGTCCCCGGGTACCCCTTGGAAGCCATGACTACACACACGGCCGTCTGGTCGTGCCACTGCATGGGTGGCATAGAGTCGAGCCTGCTGTCTGCTGCCGCGTCTATATACTCGTACAGGTCGGACTTCATGCGCATCATTATGGGCTGGCACTCGGGGTCGCCCATACGCGCATTGAACTCCAAGACGGAAGGCTCGCCGGTCTTTTCGTCCACCATTATGCCGGCGTACAGAAAGCCCACGAAGGGCGTGTCCCGCTCGCGCATCTTTCTGACTGCAGGCTCCATGACGCGATTCACTATCTTGTCGTGCATATACTCGTCTACCACCGGCGCAGGCGAGTATGCTCCCATGCCCCCCGTGTTGGGGCCCCTGTCGCCATCAAATATGCGCTTGTGGTCCTGGCTTGAGGCAAGCGGGATTATCGTCTTGCCGTCGCACAGCGCAATGAAAGACGCTTCCTCTCCTGTCAGCCGTTCTTCAACCACGACGCTTGCGCCTGCCGCGCCAAACTCTTTTCCTACCATGATCTTACCAATAGCGTTAAGTGCCTGATCCGCACTGTCGCATACTATGACGCCCTTCCCGGCAGCAAGGCCGTCGGCTTTGACCACGACCTGCCTGTCCTGGGCTTTGATGTAGTCCGTGGCTTTGTCCGCGTCAGAAAAAGTGGCAAAAGCGGCCGTCGGGATGCCGGCGCTCTTCATAAACTCCTTTGCAAACACCTTGCTTGACTCTAGCATAGCCGCCTGCCTGCCCGGGCCAAAGATCCTGAGGCCCTCCTTCTGGAACGCGTCTACAACGCCGAGTGAGAGCGACTCCTCCGGGCCGACCACTGCAAGACAGTCCTTGCCAAATTTTCTTGCAAAACTTACCAGGCCGTCGATGTCGTTGTGCTTGACGTTGATATTTTCAAACGTGCCGCCGTTCCCAGGCGCATGGTATACCTTCTTTACTCGCGGGCTCTGCGACAATTTCCAGCCGAGCGCGTGTTCCCTGCCGCCTGAACCTATGACCAGAACTGTTCCTGACACGCCACGGGTAAACCCGGCCGATAATAAATTGTTTCAGCGCAGCGCGTTTTCGGCTTCGGCGGCAAGGGCCTGCAAGAAACCGTCATAGTCGCCGTCGGAAAACTTGACCGCCTCTACGCCTTCCTTCGCTGCCTTTTCTACGCTCTTTAGGTGGTAGCACGGCTCGCCGCCTGAGAGGGTGGCAAAGTAATAGTCCTTGCATGAACAGAACGAGAGCTCGGGGTCGACCCAGTACTCGCCTTCCTTGCCGACTACCGTCCACAATTTCCTGCCGCTTGGCAAGAACATGTGCAGTTTCACGCTGCCCGTAGCGACGGCGCCTTCGGCTTTCTCCACGCGGTTTATTTGCTGGAGGAGGTATAAAACCAACATGAACGCCCGCCCGCTCCACCCGCACGCCGCGCTCCTGCTTGAAGGGAGGAAAAAGTACGTGGCAGTGTCGGACCTGCACGTAGGACTGGAATCGGAGCTTGGGGGCAAAGGCGTTACCGTCAGGTCGAGCCTCGTCGGCGAGATGCAGGAAGAGCTCCTGTCGCTTGTCTCGTTGGAGGGCGCGGACGGCCTCGTTCTCCTCGGCGACATAAAAAACACAGTGGGCTCGATAAGCAAGCAGGAATGGGACGACGTGCCCCGGCTCTTCAAAAAGCTGGCGTCCGCAGCAGACGTCTACCTGGTTCCGGGTAACCACGACGGCAACATCCGCCACCTTGTGCCCGACTCTGTCAACGTGATAGGGAGCCGGGGCATGGTGATAGAGGACACGCTTTTCCTTCACGGACATAGCATGCCTTCTGACGCGCGCTCGCAGGTTGGAAGGATAGTGATGGGCCACCTTCACCCTGTCTTCATAAAGAGGGGCAGCGTGGTAAACGGCCAGCGCGTCTGGGTATACATGCAGGTGAAAAAGGAGGCGGTATTTGCAGACACGGGCGCGCTTGAGGTAATAGTGGTCCCGTCGTTTAACAGGTACCTGTATGCGGAAGGCCGCGGGCCGCGCAGATCCGGCTCGCCGATACTGTCGAGACTGACTGCAAATCCTGATGCCGTGCAAAAGTGCATCATCGCCACGCTCGACGGTTCCATAGTGGGCGACCAGTCGGTTCTAGAAAACGTACTCTAGCACGACAATTTCCATCGCCGGAGTCGTTTGACATGATATTTCTTACGACCGGCCTGCTTGCCGCGGCATGGCTGTCCTTTGCCCTGATGCTGAAGAAAAGGCTGCCAAGAGCTCAGGAACAAACAATGCAGTGGCGTCGCGCTAATCTATCTTGACATAGTCAGCAAGCGGCGCTAGGGTCGGTGTGTTCTCGCGCAGCCACTGCACCGTCTTGATGAAAGAGCTTGCAGACTCTACTGTCGTGAGAACTGGCACACCCATCTCGACTGCCTTGCGGCGTATCTGGTACTCGTCCTGCAGCATCCCGACGAACTTTTCAAGCGTGGCTGTAGCCGGTATGTTGATGATAAAGTCAAGCTTACGTTCTTGCAGCATGTCAGCAATGTTGGGCTTGCGGTCCGGCTCGCTTATCTTGTGCACAAGCTGGACGTCCTTTACCTTGTTGTTTTCCATGAACTCTGCCGTGTGCTCGGTCGCAAGTATCTTGAACCCCATTGACGACAGCATCGATATCAATGGTAACAATTTCTCCTTGTTCTTCTGGCCGCCTATCGTTATCAGGACCGAGCCTGACAGCGGCAGCGAATACCCTGCTGCCATGTACGCCTTTGACAGCGCGTCGTAAAAGCCAGACCCAAAGCACGCCGCTTCGCCCGTCGACTGCATCTCGACTCCGAGCACGATGTCAGAGCCTTCCAGCTGCATGAATGAAAACTGTGGCACCTTGACACCAAAGCCCCGAGGCTTCATCCACATGTCCTTGGTCTTTGCCGGCAACGGCTTTCCGAGCATGGCCCTTGCCGCCAGGTTGATGAGGTTGACGCCGGCGAATTTCGACACAAACGGCATCGAGCGAGACGCCCGCACGTTTGCCTCTATCACCATCACCTGCTCGTCCTTTACCAGGTACTGTATGTTGAGCGGCCCCTTCACGTTCATGGCCGTGCCTATCTTGGTAGAGTAGTCTGCGACTGCGTCCATCATGCGCCTGTCCAGACGCCACGGCGGTATGCTCATCATCGCGTCGCCCGAGTGTATGCCGGCGTTGTCTATGTGCTCTATTATCGCCCCTATCACGACGTTCTTGCCGTCGCACACGGCATCCACTTCAACTTCTGCCGCGTCCTGCAGGAACTTGCTGATTACCACCGGGTGCTCTGGGTTGACGTTGGTTGCGTCTGTCAGGAACCTTTCAAGCTGGTCTGCGGCCCACACGACCTTCATGGCAGCGCCAGACAGCACGTACGACGGCCTGACAAGGACGGGGTAGCCGACCTTTTCTGCAAACTCTTCCGCCTCGGAAAGGTTTGTGAACTGCCGCCACGCCGGCTGGCCTATTCCGAGCGAGTCGAGCAGCTTGCCGAACTTGGCACGGTCTTCGGCCCTGTCGACGTCCTCGCTCGAGGTGCCTATTATCCTGATGCCGTTCTTGGCAAGTTTCGGCGTCAGGTTGTTGGCAGTCTGACCGCCAACGCACGTCACTATACCTGTAGGTTTCTCCTTGTCGCAGATGTCAAGCACGCGCTCTAGCGTCAGCTCTTCGAAATACAGCCGGTCGCATATGTCATAGTCTGTCGACACGGTCTCGGGGTTGCAGTTTATGACCGATATCTCCTTCACGCCGTTTTCCTTGAGCCCCCAGACCATGTTGACCGTGCCCCAGTCAAATTCCACGGAACTGCCTATCCTGTACGGGCCGGCCCCAAGCACTATCATCCTGCCGTTCTTCGTGTCCTTTACGACGACATCATCCTCGTCGCCCCCGTACGTGAGGTAAAGGTAGTTTGTCTTTGCCGGCCACTCTGCGGCAAGCGTGTCTATCTGCTTTACAACCGGGACTATGCCGTTCTTTTCGCGCATGGCGCGCACCTGCATCTCGTCTGACTTTAGGCATCTTGCAACCTGCGCGTCGGAAAACCCTAGCCTTTTTGCCTCCCTGACAGTTCCCGAGTCAAAGCCGGACTGCTTTTTCAGCCGCTCCTCCATCTCCACGATGTTTCGTATCTTTGCCAGAAACCATGGGTCGATGGCAGACAGCTGGTATATCCGGTCGTCTGAAAGCCCTGCCTTCATGGCCTGCACGACGGCGTACATTATCTCGTCGTTTGGCCGCAATAGCGCCTGCTCTATCCTCTCGATGTCGGTCTCTGAATAGGTGTCCTTGCCGTTGGCCACAAGTCCGTCCCGGCCTATAGACGACATCCTTATCGCCTTCTGCAGCACCTCCTCGAAATTCCTGCCGATTGCCATCACCTCTCCCACCGACTTCATCGCAGAGCCCAGCTTGCGCTTGACGCCCTCGAACTTGGAAAAGTCCCACCTCGGCATCTTGAGCACGCAGTAGTCAAGCGACGGCTCAAAACAGGCTGTCGTTACTTTCGTTATCCTGTTCAGTAGCTCTGGCAACGTGTATCCCAGCCCTATCTTGGCGGCCATGTATGCAAGCGGGTAGCCCGTGGCCTTGCTTGCAAGAGCGGACGACCTCGACAGCCTGGCGTTTATTTCTATCGCGGTATACTGCTCAGACAGTGGATCGAGCGCGTACTGGATGTTGCACTCGCCAACGATGCCGCAGTGGCTCACGGCCCTGATTGCCGCGGACCTCAGCATGTGGTATTCATAGTTGTTGAGCGTCTGCGACGGCGCAATTACGATGTTGTCGCCTGTGTGGACGCGCATTGCAAGCACGTTTTCCATGTTGCAGACAATCACGCTGTTGCCTTGGTAGTCGCGCATTACTTCGTACTCTATCTGCTTCCAGTGGCCCACGTACTTTTCTATCAGCACCTGGTGGACCATGCTCAGGTTGAGGCCGCGCTGGACAATCTCCTGCAGCTCTATCTCGTTGTACGCGACGCCTCCTCCCCTGCCACCCAGAGTATATGCGACCCTGATGATGACGGGGTAGCCTATCTCTTCTGCCGCCTTTTTGGCATCTGCAAACGAGTTGACAGCGTAACTCTGCAGCACCGGCACGTCGCTTTTTGTCATCGCGTCCTTGAACAGCTGCCTGTCCTCGGTCACCTTGATGCCCTCGATCTGCGTGCCGAGCACTCTGACGTTGTATTTTTCAAGTATGCCCTGCTCGTACAGCGCGACCCCGCAGTTGAGCGCGGTCTGGCCGCCAAAGCCGAGCATTATCGAGTCGGGCTTTTCCTCCTTTATCACCTTCTCGACATACGATGTGTCTATCGGGATCGGGTAGACCCTGTCTGCAAACCTGGTGTCTGTCTGGATAGTCGCAATGTTGGGGTTTATCAGGACGCTCTTGACGCCCTCTTCTGCAAGTGCCTTGAGGCACTGCGATCCCGAGTAGTCAAACTCGCCGGCCTCGCCTATCTTTATGGCGCCACTGCCAAGCACTAGGACCTTCTTTATCGACTTATCTTTTGGCACTCTTTTTCACCTTTTTCTTTGCGGCCTTTTTGGGTTTTGTCGGCACAGGTTTTTCCACGCCTGACGTCATTATCTCCTTGAACCTGTCAAACACGAACATGCAGTCGTACGGCCCCGGCGACGCCTCGGGATGGAACTGGACTGCTATCACCGGCTTGCTTGCATGCTCTATGCCCTCGACGGTGTCGTCGTCGGCGTTTGAGAACCAGACCCTGAAGCCCGTCCCCTTGAGGCTCTTTGGGTCGATGCCGTAGCCGTGGTTCTGGCTAGTCACGTAGGCCATGTTGCTGCGCAAATCGACGCACGGCTTGTTCTGCCCCCTGTGGCCGAACTTTAGCTTGTACGTGTTGGCGCCGCCTGCAAGCGCCAGTATCTGGTTGCCGAGGCATATCCCGAGCGTCGGCGTCGCGGTCTTGATCAATTTAGTGGCAGTTTTTATCGTGCCTTTGCAGACCTTGGGGTCTCCCGGCCCGTTGCTTATCACGACTCCTTTAGGGTTGTACGACATCACCTGCTCGTAGGTCGCATCCCAGGGCAGGCGCACGGCCCTGTAGCCGGTGCGGATGATGTTACGGATTATGCTGTACTTTACGCCCGTGTCTATCACAGCTATACAGTCCTTGCTCTTGTCGCCGTACTCCTGCGGCTCGCCTGTAGAGACTTCTGGCATGAAGTTGAGGCCCTCGTACTTGGCGCCTGAGACGAGCTTTTTCAGCCGCGCGTCGTCTACCTGCTCCTTTGACACGACGACTGCTCCCGTCATGACGCCGCTTACGCGCAGCTTCTTTGTAAGGGCACGTGTGTCTATGCCGTAAATTCCGGGGATCTTTTCCTCGTACAGCCACTGGTCTAGTGTCTTGACGGCGCTCCAGTGGCTTGCCACATCTGACAGGTCGTGGAGCAAAAGCGCCTTTACCTGTATGTGGTCCGACTCGAAGAACTTGGGCATTCCGTATTCGTCCTTGACGTCGAAACCGGGGACGCCATAGTTTCCCACAAGCGGGTAGGTCATGCACAGTATCTGGCCCCTGTACGACGGGTCGGTGAGCGTCTCAGTGTAGCCCACCATGCCGGTGTTAAAGACGACCTCGCCTGTTATCTCGGCCGGATACCCAAAGCCGACTCCCTCAAAAACAGTGCCGTCTTCAAGCATCAGCTTGGCGGCGTAGCCACTGTAGGTCCTTTGAAGTGTCGGAATTTTTTGACCCTCACCAACTACTTAGGTGAGGGAATTTAAGTTTTGCTTATTTTCCGACAAGGTAATATCGCAATCAGGCGCACTCTATTGCATGGTCGACTGCTCCGTCTGCGGCTCGCGCTTTGCGTCAAAACGGTGCTACTTTTGCCAAAAGCATGCGTGCACTTCGTGCATAGTGCCGCCGGACGTGGCGGGGAGCAGGACGACTGTCAAGTGCGTGACTTGCGAGCGAAACAAGGTGACCAAGATAAGTATCGCGGCAGTCGTCAGGCGCAACAAGATGGTGTTTGGCATACTGGGCGGTTACTGGCTGTTTGCGGTATTTCCATTCCCATTCCTTAACCTGAGCGGCTATTCGGAGGAAGTGCTTGCCTCGATAATGCAGCCTGTTCTCATCGCAACAGCAATAATGACCATACCTTTCGTGTTCATGATGATAGCTTGGCAGAAAAGGTCGCCGGGCTAGTACATCGACTCGGCGACAAGGTCTGCAAACTCTGTAGTGGTCAGCTTGCCCCCGATGTCCTTTGTCTTCTGGTTCTTGGCAAGTAGTCTCACTATCGCGTCTTCTATCCGCCTTCCTTCCTCGGCTACCTTTGAGTCGCCGTGCCTGTCAGAAAGCCATTCTGCCATCATCTTTGCAGAAAGCAAGATTGACGACGGGTTTGCCGCGTTCTTGCCTGCAATGTCAAACGCCGCGCCGTGGACCGGCTCAAAGAGCGCAAAGCGCTCGCCGATGTTTGCAGCCGGCCCCATGCCTAGGCCGCCTACCACCTGCGCGGCCTCGTCTGAGAGTATGTCGCCAAATAGGTTCGTTGTCACTATGACATCGAATTCCTCCGGGTTGCGTATCAGGTTCATGGACGCGGCGTCGACGTAGAGCTCACTGTATTGTATCCTGGGATGCTTTTTGGCGACTTCTTTGCAGACGGACGCAAAGAGCCCGTCGCCTTTGCGCATCACGTTTGACTTGTGCACTGCCACGACCTTGTGCTTGCCGTTGCGCAATTCTGCTGTCCTGAACGCGTATTCTGCAATCCGCTGCGACGCCTTTCTGGAAGTTACGCGCAGCGCCACCTCGTCGGTATTAAACTCCCAGCCCAGATAGACGTCCTCGGTATTTTCCCTGACAGTCACAAGGTCGACATTTTGCGAAAGCGCCGGGATGTTTGGATAGGATTTAGCGGGCCTCACGTTTGCGTATAGGTCAAACATCCGCCTGAGAACAATGATGACGTCTGCCGCGCTCTCGCCCACCGGCGCCTTCAAGCAAGCCTGCGATTTTCTGACTGCCTCGACGGTTGGATCCGGCAGCGCCTTGCCGTGCTTCTTGAGCGCTCTGTCGCCTGCCTCGACTTCCTTGATCGCGAACTTGGTCGAGGATCTGTCGCTTATCGTTTCAAGTATCTTCTTGGCGGCTGAAGCAAGCTCGGGGCCTATGCCGTCGCCTGTTATGAGTGAAATGTCGTACCTGGTCAAACCGGTGCGCCTAGCTCTTTGAGTACAGGACCTTCTTTAAGAGCACCTTGTTTATGGCGTCCATCATGGCCTCGACTGAAGCCACGACGATGTCCTCGTTTGCCTTGCGCGCGGAGACGATGTTGCCGTTCTTGTCCTCCACCTTGACTGAAACTTCCGCAAGCGCGTCCGAGCCGCCTGTTATAGAGTCGAGCTTGTATTCGCGAATCTTGATGCTTGCAACGTCTGCCGCTATTTTCTGAATCGCCTTTAGTGCGGCGTCGACGGGTCCCACGCCTGTCTCTGACGATATCAGGTCTTTTCCTTCCGCGCTGAGCCTTACAACGGCTGTGGGTATGATGTTCATGCCCGTCACTATGTGAAAGTCGTACAGCTTGAACTTCTCCTCAAACTGCGAGTTGTGCATGATCTCGCCTGCTATCGAGAGCAGGTCTGCAGTAGTTATCGCCTTGCCCTTGTCTGCCAAGTTTTTTTGCTTTTCAACAATGGCCTTGAGCTGCTCGTCGTTAGGCGTGATGCCAAACTCTGAAAGCATGGCGTTTATGCCGTGCGCGCCTGCGTGCTTGCCTGCCTGGAGCCAGCGCTTTCTGCCGACAAGCTCGGGGCTGATGGGCTCGTACGTGAGCGGGTTGTTGATTATGCCGTGAGTGTGTATGCCGGATTCGTGGCCAAAGGCGTTCTCACCTATAATGGCTTTGTTTGGCTGGACGATTATCCCCATGGTGTTTGACACGAACCTCGAGGTCTCGTATAGCATCTGGGTCTTGATGTTGTGCTTTTTCTCGTAGAGGCACTGGAGCGCCATCACGAATTCCTCGAGCGAGGCGTTGCCCGCCCTCTCGCCTAGACCGTTTATAGTGACATGCGCGCACACGGCGCCGGCGTTTATTCCTGCTATCGAGTTTGCGACAGCGAGCCCAAAGTCGTCATGGCAGTGCATGCTTATCGGAAGTTTTGTCGCGGCCTTGACGTCGTTTACTATCTGGGTGATGTACTGCGGCGTCGCATACCCGACGGTATCGGGAATGTCGAGCCTGTCGGCTCCTGCCTGCTCTGCTGCCTTGAACACCTGGAGCAGAAAAGGCCTGTCGGATCTGGTGGCGTCTTCTGCAGAAAACTCTACCTGCAGGCCGTGCTTTTTCGCGTACTCGACTGCGTGGACCGCGCGCTCTAGCACCTGCTCGCGGGTCATCTTCAGCTTGAACTTCATGTGGATGTCCGATGTCGCTATGAAAGTGTGGACATATTTCAAATCGCATTTTATTGCCGCGTCAATGTCAGTCTCTGTCGCACGCGCAAGGCCGCATATCTCGGCCTTGAGCCCGCTGTTTGCTATCGTCTTGATTGCCTGCATCTCGCCATGCGAGACTATGGGAAATCCTGCTTCGATGGCGTCAACGCCTAAGTCGCTTAACCTTGCAGCGATCATTACCTTCTGCTCAGGCGTGACTGTCACGCCCGGCGTCTGCTCGCCGTCACGGAGCGTCGTGTCGAAAATCCTTACCTTTTCCTCGTTCAAAGTTCCGTCCCCCTCGGCAACGCCGAAACGCCGGTCCTTGCCAGCTGGGCAATACCATATTGCTCGACCAGATTCTTAAACGCATCTATCTTGTCCGGGGTTCCCGTAATCTCGACTGTGATTGTCTCCTTGCCTATGTCTATGATGTTTCCCCGGAATATGCTGGCGTAGTTGAGTATCTCACTCCTCGACGTGGGGTCGACTGCCTTCATCTTGATGAGCGCAAGCTCTCTGTATACCGCCTTGTCTAGGTTGAGCACCTTGACGTCTACCACGTCTATCAGCTTTCGCAGCTGCTTCACTAATTGGTCGAGCGTGCGCTCGTCGCTGTTTGTGGTAATGGTCATCCTTGAAAGGTCCTGCTGCTCAGTGGTGCCCACGGTTATCGATTCGATGTTGAAGCTGCGCGCCCGGAAGAGGTTTGTGATCCTAAAGAGCACACCCGGCTTGTTTTCCACCAGCGCCGAGACTATGTACCAGCCGTTTTCCGACATCTTCTAAGCTCCTGTTATCATGTCCTTGAGGCTTGTGCCCGGCGCCACGAACGGGTACACGTCCTCGTCAGGGTCTATCGGTATGTCGATGACTGTCGCCACGTCGCTCTTTATCGCGCCCTTGATGGCCTTTTCAAGCTCTGCCATGGATCCTACGCGTATACCCTGCGCGCCGTAGGCGTCTGCTATCTTGACGTAGTCGGGGCACTGGTGCTGGTGCACGCCGCTGTACCTGCGGTTGTAGAACGTGCGCTGCCACTGGGCCACCATGCCCAGCATGTAGTTGTTCATGAGGAAGACTATTACAGGCAGTTTTTCAAGCACCGACACTGCAAGCGAGTTCTCTGTCATGTTGAAAGAGCCGTCGCCTGCGATGTCCACTACTGGAACATCTGGCTTGGCAGCCTTTGCACCAATTGACGCGGGAAAGCCGAACCCCATCGTGCCAAGACCCGTAGAGCTGAAGAACGTTCCCGGCGATATCACGTCAAAGTGGAGCGACGCCCACATCTGGCATTGGCCCACCTCGGTGGTCGCAATCGCGTTTGCCGGCAAGAGCTCGCGCAATTTCTTTAACGACTTTTTGGCAGTGATTTCTCTAGCATAGTCCTTGATAGTTTCCTGGTAGTACTGTATTAGCTCCTTTCTGCGCTTAAGCCAGGGATTGTCCGCCTCCCTCTTGACGACCTTCTTGGTCAGCAGCTTTACAAGAGTCCTTAGCGACGACTTGACGTCACCCACGATCGCAACGTCCACGGACTTGTTCTTGCCAATCTCCGCAGGGTCAATGTCCATGTGGATGATGCTCATGCCCTTTCCAAACTCGTCAAAGCGGCCCACGGACCTGTCGGAAAAGCGCGCGCCAATCGCAATTATGCAGTCTGCCTCGATGATTATCTTGTTCGCCTCGGGGTGGCCGTGCATGCCTATCGGACCCAGCGCACGCGGGTGGTTCTCGGGGAACGCGCCCTTGCCCTTGAACGTCGTGACCACCGGGATCATGAGAAGTTCCGCAAGCGCCTGGAGCTCTGCAAAGGCGCCTGACAATATCACACCTCCACCGGCCATGATGATGGGGCGCTCGGCCTTGAGTATGAGTTCGACGGCCTTGCCCACCTCTGAAAGGTCGGCGTCTACCACCGGGCTGTAGCCTCTTACCTTGATGAGGTCGGGGAACTTCATATCTGCTGTCGCCTGCTGCACGTCCTTTGGAATGTCAAGAAGCACGGGGCCGGGCCTGCCGCTCTCGGCAATATAGAACGACTTTTTCACCATCTCTGGAATTTCAGTAGCGACTCTCGGCTGGAACGCATACTTGGTGCAGGGGTTTGCGACACCTATGATGTCAGTCTCTTGGAAAGCGTCCTTGCCTATCATGGCCAGTGGTACTTGGCCTGTCACTGCAACCATAGGTATCGAGTCGGCGTAAGCAGTAGCAATGCCAGTTATCAAATTGGTGGCGCCGGGTCCCGACGTGGCAAAGCAGACGCCGGACTTTCTCTTTATCCTGGCGTAGCCGTCGGCCATGTGCGCGGCCGACTGCTCGTGGCGCACGAGGACGTGTCTGAGGTTTGCGCCTACAAGCGCATCATATATCGGCAGGTTGGCGCCGCCTGGAAGGCCAAAGACTACGTCTACGCCCTCCTTTTCGAGGGCATGTATCAACGCTTTTGCGCCGGTCATTTCCGCCATCTATGTTATCACCATTCTCAAGACAAACGCCCGCAAGTCTGCAGAGATTTGTCTAGGCAAGTACCAGCAGGACCAGAATCTTAACCTTGTGCCTAGAGCGCTCGCTGCCTGTGTGGGGCATCTGAAGGTGGATTGCAGTGATATAATTTATAAAGTTTTGCGACTTGCAAGTTCAGCTTTTTCATGAATCTCGTCGTTCTCAACACGCGTTTCCGTTCCGCCTTTCTTTATATAATGGGCATACCCATCGAACCACGACAAGTTTTCCCTTGAGTGAATCCGACGCGAGAGCCATCAGCGACATCATCTACAAGTATTTCGAGATAGCCAAGAGCAAGGAGATAGAGGGCATACCGGACTTTTTTGACGACAAGTTCACAAAGTTCGGCGACTCGCCTCCGTACGATAGGAGGGAGCTTGAACGCGCCCTCATGCTGGAGCAGCTGCAGTTTGCAAGCATCTCTGACTATGACTTCAAGATAGAAGACCTGAAGGTGGATGTCGCTGGCGACACCGCGATTGCGACCTTCGTTCTCCAGAGCACCGGCATGATAGTGGACGATTACAGTTTCCGTGGGACTGCGATAAACAACAGGTCGCGGGTAACGATTGTTTTTGGGAAAAACAAGGGCGGGTGGAAGATGATCCACCAGCACTTTTCAAAGGTGCCCGGCTAGTCAAAGTCGCCGGAGCTGCTAACTGTCTTAACTATCTCCTGCGGTTTTTTCTGTTTTGCCTTCTGGCGCTCGCGCATGAACACGTCGTAGGCCTCCTTCACGTCGGCCTTGTCGTGCACGATTGCCTTGACCGCCTTTATCATGGGGACGGGGTAGTCGGACTGCCAGATGTTTCTGCCCATGTCCACGCCTGCAGCGCCGTGCGTGACAGAGTCGTATGCAAGTTTGAGCGCGTCCATCTCGGGGAGTTTCTTGCCGCCTGCCACTACTAGCGGGACGGGGCACGCTTCTACTACCTTCTCAAAGTTCTCGCAGTAGTATGTCTTGACGATGTGCGCGCCAAGTTCAGCCGCCACTCTGCAGGCAAGTGCAAGGTACCTTGCGTCGCGGCCCATGTCCTTTCCTACTGCAGTGACCGCAAGCACCGGGATTCCGTATTTTTCGCCTTCGTTGACCAGCCTGCCAAGCGAAGCAAGAGTCTGGTGCTCGTACTTGCTTCCGACAAAGATTGAAAGCGCAAGGCACGAAACATTCAGCTTTATAGCCTCTTCGATTGAAGTCGTTATCGTCTCCTTTGACAGGTCCTCGCCCACGATGCTCGTGCCGCCTGACACGCGCAGCACTATGGGTACGTCGCGCTCTGCCGGGACGCAGTTACGCAGAATGCCGCGGGTAAGCATCAGCGAGTCCGCGTAAGGCAGAAGGGGCCTTATCGTCTCTGCCGCGTTCTCAAGGCGCTCGGTGGGGCCAAGGAAGTAGCCGTGGTCCACCGCGAGCATCAGGCAGCGGCCGTCCTGCGGCTTGATTATCCTAGAAAAGCGGTTTTTCATTCCCCAGTCCATTTTTATCGATGCACCGGGGTCGTTTTTATTATAAATAGTTTCTAGGTGCCAGACGTGATGATTACCTTCATGGCGTCCTTTGCCTCGTGCGCGCACTTGATGGCCTGAGACGCGTCCTTGATGTCAAACCTATGGGTGATGAGAGGCGTTATGTCGACGCGCCTTTCTGCCATCATGCGTATAGCCTGGTTCGTCTCGACCTCTGATGCGGCATAGCTAGGTATGAGAGAGTGCTCGCTTGAATACAGCCTGCTCATGTCGTACGAAACGTTTGAGCCCTTGGGCGGGACCCCGAACAGCACTATCTTGCCACCGCGCCGCGTCATGTCAAATGCCTGAAGCAATGCTTTCGTGCTGCCTGTCGCGACGATGGCAACGTCGACCCCCCTGCCGCCTGTCTGCTCCTTTATCTTTTGTGCAAAGTTCTGGTCTAAATTAGAATTGAAAGTAGTGACCCCGTACTTTGCAGCAAAATTCAGCCTGAAATCATTGATGTCAGAAACAAACACCTTTCCCGCGCCAAACGCCTTTGCCAGTATGACGTGCATCAGGCCGGCCGGCCCTGCGCCGAGCACCGCCAGGTCGTCGCCTGCGGAAAATCCGCTCTTGTTCCAGGCGCGGATGCAGCATGCAAACGGTTCAATCAACGACGCTTCGTCAAAGGTCATGCTGTCAGGCAGCTTTATGAGGCCGCCCCTCGACACGTTCCAGGCCGGCACCAGAAACTGCTCCGCAAGCCCGCATGGGCTAATGTTGCTCTTCTGGTACTCGGGGCACATAGTCTGGTCGCCGTGGAGGCAATAGTGGCAGGAATAGCAGGGCACATGATGGTGTATGAAGACCCTGTCGCCCGGGGCAAACCCCTTGACGTCCTTGCCGACGGCTGTGACCTCGCCTGCCGGCTCATGCCCGAGCCTGCCTGAAGACATGCCGTACTCGCCGTACACCTTTTCAAGGTCCGAGCCGCATAGCCCGCACGCCCGCATCCTGACGATAACGTCACCGGCGCCCGCCATGACAGGGTCGCTGACATCGTCTACGTACACTGCGCTCTGGCCCTTGACAAAGACCGCCTTCATTCTTTTTGGGGTTATCCCTGCGGTCTATAAATAGCGTATGAATGGAAGCGACTAAAACCTTTAAATAATAAAAAAAGAAATTCGTTCTTACTGCTATGCTGCTGCCATCCGAGATCGAGGCAAAGTCGCTAATCCCTGCCGTCCGGGCCATCTTGGCCAGGAAGCTCATCAAAGAGTATACGCTCAAGGAAGAGGACGTGGCCAAGGTCTTGGGCATAACCCAGGCTGCAGTCAGCAACTACGTCCGGGGCACAAGGGGCGATCTCGAACTTATCTCCAAACTAGAGTCGGTCATGGAGGTGATGCGCATGATAGACGACATTGCGCGCGAGCTGTCGACGCACAAGGCGTACACGCCAAGCACGCTTGCCAAGTTCGTCGGCCTGACAAACTACATGCGCTACACTCTGCTCATCTGCGACGTGCACCACAGCATGGAGTCGAACATCGACGAGACCATCTGCGAGCAGTGCAGAGGCACGCTAATCCGCGAGCACTAGGTTTTCACAAAAATTAATATACAGAATGCGTGGCACATCGAAGCGATGGGCCGGCTCAATGGCGAAGTTATCGCGGGAATCTCGCTGGCGTTTCTTGCAATACTTTTCATCTATGCAGGCATGGTCAATCCTGTTTGGGCCGTCGGTTTTACTGCATACTATGTCCTGCTCGCTGTCGGGCTTGGGGTAATAGCGCTTGGCTTTTGGACCGCAAGCAACGAAAGAAAGCACCCGCATACCGAGCACCACCACTAGTGCAACGCTTTTAACAATCCCCCAGTGATGCAATACCATGCCCACACACGACGCCGACGAGCCAGTCAGCGCCTATGCCAATACTGAAAAGACGTTTTTCGAGCTTGCAAGCGAGCAGCGGCTCTCGATAATATTTCGGATAAACGAGAAGAAGGCCAAGATATCGCAGCTGGCCAAAGACCTCGGGATAACCATGCAGGAGGCGCACCGAAACGTCAACCGGCTGCAGGACGCCGGCCTGATAGAGAAGAGCCCCGAAGGCGTGTTCTCGCTGACGACTTTTGGCAACACGATAATCAAGCAGATCCCAACCTTCAACTACCTGTCAAAGCACAAGGAGTACTTTTCAGAGCACGTGCTCGGAGAGCTCCCGATCAAGTTCATCATGCGGCTGGGCGCGCTTGACAGGTGCGAGTACGTGAAGGGCGTGGTCGCAATACTCGAGCGTTGGAAGGACATCTACCGCAACGCCGACGAGTACATCTACGAGATAGTGCCGCAGGTGCCCATCGACCTGATAGAGCCTGCAATCGACCGCGTCAAGTCAAAGGGCGTAAAATACAGTTACGTCCTGCCGAAGAACGTGATAATACCAAAGGGCCGCAAGGACCTCCTGAAAAAGCTTGGCCACAACGAGCTGATGAACAAGGGCGCAATAGAGAGGCGGATGGTAGAAAGCGTCCAGGTGTCAGTCGTCCTGAACGAAAAGTATGCGTCAGTCATGTTTCCGACGCAAAAGGGCGAAACTGACATGAACATGATGTTCTACAGCGCGGACCCGATATTCCACGAGTGGTGTCTCGATTATTTCAGGTACAGATGGTACGGCTCTGACATATTTGACGAGAGCCACCTAAAAGAGATCTGAGAGCCGGTTAGCGCATCCAGTCTATCGGGATGTCCTGGTACAAACCGTTTGGCAGGACGCGCCTTATCGATATCGGGAGCGCCTTCTGCTCGACATCTTCCATTGCAAGTAGTATGGATGTCTTTGCCTCCTCAGACGCCTTTATCAGCGGCGGCGCGCCAAGCGACAGCTGAAGAGCGCGTGCGCCTGTTATCCTTGCGCGCTCAAAGCGCGTGAGCCATGGGAGCCCTATCACTATCTTGTTGGCCGGCGCCTCGACCTCGCGCAGCTCAAACTCGGTCTCCTGATATGTCACGACCTCGTCTGCCGGTCTGTTGGACTTTTTGGTTTCTTCCTCGACTTTGCCCTTTGTCTTTGCAGACTTTTTAGAGGCGGTTTTTTTTGTAAAGCGCTTGACTACCAAGAATGATGCAAAAAGCTATTAGCTATCTAATTAAATGTTGCGAATTTTTCAACTAACCTGCCCCCTTGCGACTGGCAAAACCTTTTCATTACATCTGCTTTCTTGTAGGGCTGTGCAGGCAGGCTCGGTCTCGCGCATAAGGCTCCTCGCAGAGGTGGCCGGCAAGGGCTCTGCAGAGTGCGAGCTAGTGCGCCACCTTGCGCCCATAACTGCCACGATACTGCTCAAGGGGCTGCCCGCGCAGGACAGGGTTCACCGCTTTGAGGACAAGTTCGTCTACATAGAAACAGGAATGGTGATAGGTGCTGAAAAGCAAAAGACGCAGTTCAAGCGGGGCGACATGGCGCTCATGCCGTCAAACGGTGCCATCTGCTTTGTGTTGAAAGACTGCACGGTGCCGGCCATGAACTCAATAGGGAAGGTGTTGAATAACATAGAGGCAATAGAAGGCGTGCAGGCCGGGGACGTCGTGTCCGTGAGAAGGGCTACTGCTTGACCTTCTCGTAGATCCTGTGGCCGCTGTAGCCGCCGACCTTTTTCACGAGGCCCTTTGCCTCAAGAGACTTGACAAACGCGTTTGCCACGGATATCTTTACGTTGGCGCTCTTTGCCACCGACTGGACTGTGATCGCCTTCATGCTAGATATCGCCTTCATACCTGCGGGCTCCTCCAGCACGACTGCGAGCTTGGCCTTTTGCTGTGGCTTGCCCTTCTTCTCCTCTTTTGCCGCCGGCTTGATCTCGCCTGCAGGACCCGTTACCGTGCCCTTGTCCTGCTTTGCCGCCGGCTTGTTCTTGTTGCCGCCCATGGTAGCGCTAGTATCGAGCCCCCCATTAATATTCTATGCAAAACAAAACTTTAAGCGTGAGCCGACAAAGCTTTTCTTTAGATGGACTTTCAACCGCTGGTCGAGACCTTTGCGCAGATGGAGCAGACGTCCAGCAGGATAGCGCTCACCGACCACCTGGTGTCGCTCTTGAAAAAGACCCCTCCCGACCTCATCGATAAAGTCACCTACCTCATCCAGGGCAAGCTGTACCCCGACTACGAGGGGATAGAGATGGGCCTCGCGGAAAAGATGGCGCTTAGGGCAATCGCAAGCTCGTCTGGCAAGAACCTGTCTGCAGTTGAAAGGGTCTACCGCGAAACCGGCGACATAGGCGACACGGCCGGCAATGTCATGGTTTCAAAGGCGCAGTCGACGCTTTTTTCAGAACCCATGACAGTCGAGCGAGTCTATTCTACCTTTGACAGGATTGCGCGCACGACCGGCCCGGGCTCGCAAGAAACCAAACTGCGGCATGTCAGCAGTCTTTTGAACGACTCGACGCCGGAGGAGGGAAGGTACATCATGAAGTTCGTCATGGGCGCTCTGCGGCTTGGAATCGCCGATTATACGGTGTTGGACGCCCTTGCCATCGCGTTCACCGGTGACAAGGCAAACCGCGAGGTTCTTGAAAACGCATACAACGTCTCAAGCGACCTCGGGACCGTGGCAAAGCTTATCTCCACAAAGGGCATTGCAGCGGTCAAGTCGATACATGTTACGCTTTTCAAGCCCATCAGGCCGATGCTTGCAGAGCGGGTCAGCACCGCGGAAGAGGCGCTTGAACGCATGGAGGGCAAGGCCGCGGTAGAATACAAGCTGGACGGCGAGCGCGTGCAGGTGCACAAGGGAAAAGACCGCGTCGAGCTTTTTTCGCGGCGACTTGAAAAGATAACAAGCCACTATCCTGACGTGACAAAGGCCGCGATGGGAATCAAGGCAAAAGACGCGATACTTGAAGGCGAGGTCGTGGCGATAAACGCCCAGACGGAGGAGTACCTGCCGTTCCAGGAGCTCATGCACAGGAGGCGCAAGCACGGTGTCGAGGAAGCGATGGATGCCTATCCTGTGGTCATCAACTTTTTTGACATACTGTACCTCGACGGCAAGAGCAGGATGTCTCTTCCCTACGAGGAGCGCAGGGATCTCCTTGAAAAGGTGCTGAAGGGCGCCAAGGACGGCATGATAAAGGTCGTGCCGCAAAAGACGGCTACCAAGCCCGAGCATGTCGACCGGTTCATGAGCAAGGCCATAGAGGACGGCTGCGAGGGCGTGATGGTGAAACTACCGCAGAGCATCTACAGGGCCGGCTCGCGCGAATATCTTTGGGTCAAGCTAAAGCGCGAGTACAGGAGCGAACTTGCAGACACGCTGGATCTGGTGGTCGTGGGCGCCCTGCACGGCCGCGGACGACGTGTAGGCAAGTACGGCGCGCTGTTGCTTGCCGCCTACGACAAGAATGAAGATGTCTTTCGCAGCGTCTCAAAAGTGGGTACAGGCTTTACAGACGAGCACCTCGACCAGTTCTACCGCGAGCTTGAGAGGCACGTCGTGCACCAGAAGCACGCCCGCGTCGACACGGGCATGGACATGGACGTGTGGTTCGAGCCCTCGATGGTGATTGAAGTCATTGCGTCAGAGATAACCCTGAGTCCGTCGCACACGGCCGCAAAGGACGTGATAAGGGAAGGCTACGGCCTTGCTCTGCGCTTTCCCAAGTTCACGGGCAAGATACGCGACGACAGGGACCCGGAAAGCGCCACCAGCGTCGAAGAAGTAGCGACAATGTACAGGCGCCAGCTAAAAGTCAGGACGGGCGCACCGCCTGCAGATTAAATACCGAGCTGCACAAAGATAGCGCATGAAGGTCTCCTAGCTGTGCAGGATGATTGAAGACTCGATAAAGTCAGGACGGTACCCGCTTGAGACAGAGACGCAGAAAAAGTGCGCCGGCCTTTTGAAGGTTACAAGCAAGTCTCCAAGCGACGACCTGAGGTCGGACGACGCCGCAGTCGAAGTGCGCGTCGGCGATCTTTATGTGATGACAAACTTTTCGCAAAACATGCAGCACCTGCCTGGCGTGATAGAGGCAGACGTGCTAGACTCTTTCAAGCTGATATGCCGCAAAGTGGACCGGATAGACACAGGCCTAAAGATTGGGCGCTAGCTCCCGCGCTCAACCCTGCCTGCCATATCGTCAAGCTCCTCCATCCCCCTGAATTTTTGGTACGTGAGCTTTTCAAGCGCGACCAGCAGGCTTTTTGCAGACCGAAACTGCGGCACTTCTGGGTCGTTTATCTCTGCATACAGGCCTATCCCCTGCAGGCCGCTCTCCTTTGCCAGACCTAGTATCAGGCCGTTAAAGCCCGTTATGAGCGACGAGCCGGGCGTCAGCTCAAACCCCAAGCGCTGCAGGTGCTGCGCAAGCTCCTGCGAAGTCGCGGTGGCAAGGGCCTTTGGGCTCCTGCCGTAGTCCCTGTTCGTGTGAAAGGCGCCTAGCGTGTAGATGAGCTGCGCCGAGTACTTTTTTGCCACACCAATAACGTCTGAACAAAGGTCGTAAAGTTCCTGGTTTGTCTGTGGCTGGCCTGTGCCGCCGCCAAACACTATCACGCTGCCGTCAGAGCCGTGACGGTACTCCCACCTTTCTCGCTGGTAGTCTATGTATCCGCCATGATCGATGACGTAGTTTGGAAACGGCACATCGATGAACCTGAACACTCTCGTGTCCATGCTCTTGTTGATAAAGTCGATAGCGATGCCCCCGACGTTGCCCATGTCCTGCATTGCAGCTATGACAATGGGCTTGTTAATGGCCGCATCACCGACGTCCACGGCCTTCATGGCAAGCACTGCGCAACGGCCGGATAAAAAAGTTGGCAGCACAAGAGTTAAAAATCAGGCGCAAACTCTGTGCTCCAGAGACTTGTCTGGTAGCGAAAGCGGTGTTTCAGACGGCCATATCGCAGCCATAGCTGGGTGGAAGTTGCGCAAGGAACAATTGCACAAGCAGCAGGAGTCTGTCATGAAGGCAAATGACGACGCCGAGAAAGTCAACATCGTCTCTATGTCAAAGAAAAAGGACTAGTACAGTTCCGTCTCAGGGTGGAATGCCACCCACTCGAACCAGAACCCCTGATCAAAAGGCAGACGTTCAAGTTGCTTTCCCGCATATTCGCCCTCGATAGCGACACCGTCAAAATTCCAGACGCTGTCTGTCTGCCTGTCCGTCATGACGCCGTCTTTGTATTCAAATCCAAGGACCTGTCCGTCGATAGTCCTGTCAAACGCCCGTACCATGAACGGGTAGTGCGATGTAAGGAGCACGTTACTTCCTGCTATATTGTCGTTTATGGTATGTTCTGCTTCTATCTTTGACAGCTGGTACGCGCGGTACGTGCCGCCGTGCTCAAGGCCTACTATTATCTCCTTAAGGCCGAGCCTGTCGTCATAGTTTGAGATGGGGAAGTAGATTGATTGGCTGGTATAATAGTTGCCGTATGGGTCCGCGCCGTAGGGCCTGCCCCAGCCGGTGTCCCGGGAAAGCACCTTGGTGTCAGGGTTTAGCGCCTTCCAGTCCTCCCAATATCCGACGTCAAAGGGCACGCGCTCTAGCACGTAGCCCGTACGCTCGCCTACTATTGCCTGGCCCAGCGCTTGGCTCCAGTACGATTCGGTGGACCTGTCGTACATCACCAAGTTGCTGTTGTACAACTTGCCCGACGTGCCGAATTCCACCACTTCTCCTTCGACGGTGCGCTTGAAGACTTGGTTCGTGAAGCACAGCGGGCAGTACGTGACGGCAACAGGTTCATCGCCGACTGTGTCGTTTACTATCTCATGCCACACTAGAATATCCAGAGGATACGCTCTCACATCCCCGTTTATCTCAAGCCCTAACACTAGGTCGCCATTCTGGAGATTGGCCTCTTGGACCGACAAGAACTTGGGTCTGTCTATCGATGGGATACCATCACGTCCAGGCCCGCCGCTGACTATCTGACTAAGCGGGACGATGGCGTTTGTTTCTTCACCATCTGTAGGCGCCAATGGTGTCCGCTGTTCTGTCACAAAAACTATCACGCTGACTGCTACGGCACCAGCTACGACAGCGATGATAGCGATGTTGATTCTTGTGTTAAGTGCGCCCAATTTTCTTCAACTTTCTTTGCAATTGTATGCCTGCAAGCGCGGCAAAGCCCATGACTGCGGCAAGAGCAGCATAGGAGAGTGGGACCGAGTAGTCTATCAGAAACACCGAAAGCGAGCCGCCGAACACCGACGGCAAAAACGACAACACGAGCAGCCAGCTACCGCAGCAGCCAAGCGGCACGAGGGAAAAGAATGAGAAGAACGATCCTATCGCCGTCGTACCGGACCCTGCGCCCATGACGGTTTTGTTGTGTCTTATCTCGCAGCCGAGGGCTCTGCCGTACGACGAAAAAAAGACCTGCGCACCAACAGCTCCGGCGGTTCCGCCCATGACGATGGAATTGATGCCAAAAGCCGCTCTTACGGCCGCGTCTGCCGGCAGATTAGGCGTGGTGACTATCACGACTACAAGGTATGCGACAAGCGTCGCCGCGCCAACTGTGATGCCTTTTGCAATAGACTTTCTGGCATTGCGGCTCAATTGCTGCGCACGTATCACTGGTGTCTATTGTAGAAATCGATATTTATCTAGACGCTTGAAGGGTTAAAGAAACGGTTTTGTTCCTCTGCGCCCCTGTTCTGGGCTATTTCATTGAGGAGCCTGTCTATCTTCCTCTTTTGGTGCAGGCTTTTTACTGCCTTCATCAAGAGCGGGCTAGCTATCATTCCGATTATCATGCCGACTGTCATGTCTATGCTTATGGGCATCAAGCTGTAATAGCTGCGACGGGATAAAAGTTGAACTGTTCACGTCTGGCTTGCTATTGATTCGTTTACGACGAGCAGCTTGCCAAGAGTCGTCAGCTTTGCAGAGACCCTGCCCCGCTCGCCCTTTTCCACTTCCAGCAATCCAAGTTCTGCCAAACCCTTTGCCTCCTTGGAGCCCATGACGTGGTAGCTCAAGAGTGGCTTGCCAAATCCAGAAGCCTGCTCCAGCTGCTCGAAACTGTCGATAGCCCCGCCCTGATCGTTTATGGCCTTGAGGATCTTTAGCTTTGCATCTGAAATTATCTCGTTGTAGCTGAGCTTCAGCACCGGCATCAAAAGCGGCATGCCCGATTCGTCCATGCCAAATGTCTTTATGCCGTTGACAAAGGCTGCAGAAAGGGCGGCGCAGCCTATGAGCTTGTTGCCGCAGCTGACGTTCATCAGGACCTGCTGATACTCTTTTCCCTCCCTGGACATGATCTCGCTCACTCTTTCCATAGTGTCCCTGATCACGTTTTCCCTTGTTACTATGTTGACAGTCGCTCTTATCCCCAAGACGCCAAAGATCTTGCGCGCAAACTCCTCTGCCTTTTGCTTATCTTCCGTGTAGCACACAAGCGCCAGCTTGTGCACCGGGAAGTTCCTGATTCCAGACGCTATGCCTTCTTGGCCCTCGCTTCCAAACGTCGCGATTTGGATAGTCTTGAGCTGCGCCATTGCCACAAATTCGTGCCCTGCTGTAATAAGGCGTACCTTTGACAGTTAAAGTTTCACTTTAAGAGTCAAAAGAGTTGGGAACAGGCTTTAGAACCTGTCACTCCTGTGTTCAAAGACGGTTTCCTGGTCGAAGAATGGGCAGTTGACCACGTGTAGCCCTTCCATAGCAGGAGTCACGGTGATCATGCCTTCCTCACCTACGACATTGATGTCTGCTATTGTCTCAAGCAGCCTTGCGCTCTCAGGGTCCTTCCACTCTATGAAGGATATTCTCCATATCGGGCTGTAGTTTGTGTCAGTTGGGTTTGCTCCGCCAATACCTGCCTGGAAGCCCATTGGACCGGAGCCTTGGATGCCATTTGTAAACTGGAATAGGTCTACTGCAACCGGGGTTCGCGCGAGCATCTCATCTGCCTGTACGTGAGGAACGCCCATCATGGTGCCCGGCATTTCTGGTGTTGCGTCTGTGACGATATAGTAGATGGTTTTGCCGTCATGGCCCCATCCTCTGTGCGCCACGAACGTCGCTACCATGTTGTCTTTGTCTATGTCAAGCACCTGTCCTCCCATGTATGGTGAATCGTCGTTGATACTATCCTTGTCTTCTCTTATTACAAGCGCGCCTCCATCCCACATTACTGCAGGATGATTCACTACCGCGTCCGTTTCAGTAATAGTGAGCTGGCCGTTTGATTCCGCTTCCATTATCGCTTCAACCGACCTGAGCTCTACCGGGCTCGAGCCGGAGCTCCAGTCCGCATAGTTGAGTTGCATTAACGGGCTATACCCTCCATCACCGGGCTTGGCGTTAACCACCACTGGCTGGAAACCCAAAGGTCCATCGCCTTCAACTCCGTTTCTAAAGACATAGACCTGACCCCTTGCTTCTTCAGGGGTCTGCCCAAGAACCGGCGCGACGTTTACCTTGAACCCCGTAATGTCCGTTAGCTGGCTAGCAAGTTCGGCGTCAGAAGCGTCCGTCGCAACGAGATAGATATCGTTACCATTTTCATACGCTCTGGTCATGGGTATGTTGATGGGCACGCTTGCCGAAGACAGTTTCAGAACCGAGCCCGGACTCTGAGCACTTGCACTTCCCGTAGAACTTTGGGTAGGGGATTCAGTAGACTGTTCGCCCGTAGAGGTTATTTGTACTGCAACCAAGACAGACGCAATTGCGGCTGCAGCGATAATTATAGCCAACACTCCATTTTTTTTCAGAACCATGGAACAGAGGCGGGTTTATTGGATAAAAGAGATGTCTGCAAGAGTGAAAAAACAGCTAGAACCGTTCAATTATCGACTCCGTAAATAGAGAGCCGCACTTGAAAATTTATTAGTCTTTGTGGATGCAATCCCTTCATGTCGCTTTCCTACAACGACAGACTGGCAGTATTGCAACATGCCATTAGCAAGTACGACTCCGAGCCTCTGCTCAAGGAAAAGCTGAAGGATGTAATGTCTGAAAAGGACGTCGAGCGGGGCATCGATACCCTGATAGCTACCCAGAAGGTGAGGCGTATAGGCCCGGACATGATACAGAACAACGAGAGCGCAACAGGCGAATTGCCCGAGCTGCCCGATCACCTGAAGGAAATAGTCGAAAGGCTCTAGATTTTCAGCGACGCAATGCACTCTGTTAGTATGCGCGCGGCAAGATACGCGGTCATGTTGTTAACGTCGTAGTCAGGCGAAAGCTCGACGATATCAAAGCCGACGACGTTGCCTGCGGCCATCACCTTTGTGAGTAGAAATAAGAGGTCCGCAGTCGTGAGCCCGCCCGGCGACGGCACCGAGACGCCTGGCGCGGAAGCAGGGTCGACGCAGTCAAGGTCGATTGAGACATAGACTCTGTTGCCCGCAGTTTTTTTCAGTATCATTTCTGCCACTTTGTGGACGCCTAGGTCTACTATGTCGATGGGCGTTACCAGCTGCAGACCTGCTTTTCGGGCGTTTTCAATCTCCTCCGGTTCTGCCGCGCGCGTCCCTATAGCCATGCTCTTTGCAAAGTCGATGTGGTCCTGCGAGTCGGTCATGACAGAGCCATAATAGTTCCTTGCCGACGCCACGAAATCCGGGTGCGCGTCAAAATACAAAAGCGACAATTTGCCCTGCACCCTGTTTGCTGCCGCAAGCACGTCTGTAGTGAGCGAGTGGTCGCCTCCGATGGTCACCGCTACCTTGCCTGACTTTACGATGCCAAGCGCATGCTCGTAGACTTGATCTCTCTTGATGTTGCCCGCGTCAAAGACACGCTTGCCATCAAGCGTGCCCCTCATGGGGACGGTGGGTATGCGCCTGCCGTCGCGGACAAAGAACTCGGACTCGTTTGACGCAGAACGGAGCGTGTCTGGCGCAGTTTCCGTGCCCTTGCGCAGGGCGTGGGACCTGCTCTCGTCAGGCACACCTGTTATCACGATGTTGGCGCCGTCAAGCGAGCCGGCATCTGCGCGGTAGAACTTCAACGCAGACAGTAAGCGCGGCCTACTTTTAACTGCACCTTTCCACACCGGACATGAACAAGCTTTAAGTTGAGCCAAGCGATCCACCTCTCTCATGTCCACAATGAAGTACATCCAGCTTGAACCCCACGGCGACATAGCCGTCGTCAAGATAAACAGGCCGGAGGCACTCAACGCTATGAACGTCGACGTAGTATCTGAACTATCTCGCACGATAGACATACTTGCAGCCGACGAGTCGGTAAAGGTGGTGGTACTGACA
>CAYXFY010000020.1:0-30951 GCA_964464395.1 uncultured Nitrososphaera sp. | reverse complement strand
AGCCGCCCTCCTGCAGAACGTTGCCTGTCCAAGCTATTTAGAGATAGTCATCTTTTTGTATCGATATAAGATATGGATAGACTATGAGAGTAGCGTCTGCAATGATGCCTGCCGAAGATTGAAAATCCAGATTCAGAAACGAGACCTAACCGAATCTCCCACTTATGTAATCTTCGGTGACCTTGCTCTTGGGGTTCTCAAAGACTTCCTTAGTCGGGCCAAACTCTACAAGCCTGCCGGTCATCGTTTCATCCACCATCATGACGCCAACATAGTCTGATATCCTAGCTGCCTGCTGTATGTTGTGCGTTATTATGACTATCGACAGCTTCTCCTTCAGACGCGTGATTAGCTGCTCGATCTTCGCCGATGCTATTGGGTCCAGAGATGCAGTAGGCTCGTCCATCAGCAGAACCTCTGGTCTGACTGCAAGCGCCCTTGCGATGCACAGCCTTTGCTGCTGGCCTCCGGACAGACCGTAGGCGTTTTCATTCAGCCTGTCCTTGACCTCGTCCCATAGCGCCGCTTCCTTCAGTGCCCATTCTACTCTTTCGCGAATGTTGCCTGCAAAACCGTTGACCTTGAGTCCAAAGGCTATGTTATTATGAATGCTCGTCGGGAAAGGATTAGGCTTTTGGAATACCATTCCTACGAGCCTTCTGACTTCTACAACGTTGACATCGCTAGAGTAGATGTTCACACCATTGAATATCACTTCGTTGTCAACTCTCCCATCCATGAGATCATTCATCCTGTTGAAACACCTCAAGAGAGTACTCTTGCCGCAGCCGGAGGGGCCGATAATAGCAGTTACGGCATTACGAGGTATCATAAGACTGACATCCTTTATGGCATACTTGCTGCCATAGATAACTCCGAGGTTCTTGCTCTCCAAGACTACCTTCTGGTTCACTTTACCTCCAATTTCAGAATCCTGCACACTCTGTTTGGTCAAACTTATGCCTTTCAAACTATCCTGAATTCTGCTAAAGCTATTCAAACCCCAGATATTTGCCACACACTAGATCTTGCAATTTTGTTAATATCATTTTCCTATATGGAGTACGTAGATCTAGATGAAGCGTGTGATTCTACGTGTCGGTATTAGTTGTTGATGATCTATGTAAGATTTCTTCTTATCCTTCCCTCAATGCTTGCAAAGCATGAATAAGGGCATAATTATAGCAGCGGTAGTAGCGGCTGTTGCTATAGGAATAGGCGTGGGGATAATCGGGACATCCGGCAGCCCCAGCGCATCGAGCAACACCGTCAGTACCGACACACAAACTACACAACAACAGGTCACGACGCAGGCGTTAGGCGGCAGCGTGACCATAGACGGTTCAAGCACCGTATATCCAATAACGGAGGTCGTCGCCGAAGAATTCAGCAAGGCTTACCCTGACGTAAAGACAACGGTTGCGATATCCGGCACGGGAGGCGGCTTCAAGAGGTTCGTCATCGGAGAGACCGACATAAATGACTCGTCAAGGCCGATAACTCAGAAGGAGATAGACACTGCGGCACAGAACAATGTTAGGTGGGTTGAGATGCCTGTGGCGCTGGAAGGCTTGACGATAGTGGTAAACCCCAACAATAACCTGCTGCCAAACGACTGCATATCGATAGAAGAGTTGAAGGAGATGTGGCAGCCAGAGCGCACGATAACCCGCTGGACCGACCTCAACACATCCTATCCCAACCAGCCAATCCTGCTCTATGGCGCCGGACCGGACTCTGGCACGTTTGACTACTTTACAGAACGCGTCGTAGGCAAAGCCAGGTCGTCTACGACTGACTACATCCCAAGCGAGGACGACAACGTGCTGGTGCAGGGCATTGCAAACGACAGGTACTCTCTGGGTTACATACCGCTGGCATATTCGGAAGCAGCAGGCGACAGGTTGAAAATATTGGCCGTCTCGGAAACGAAGGGAGGGGAATGCGTACTTCCAAACAGCGAGAACATCATATCGGGCAAGTATCCGTTAGCCAGGCCGCTGTTCATACACTTCAACTATGACAAGCTGCAGGAAAGGCCGGAATTGCAGACATTCGTAGAGTTCTACCTGACCCACGCAAGGGATGCGGCGGCAAAGGTGGCGTACGTGCCGTTGCCAGACGAGTACTATCCAACTGCACTGGCTGCGCTGAAAGCAAAGCAGTACACGACCAACGACCAGCAAACGTTCAATGAGATGTACAAGTAGCAAGGCAAAGAGAGCCTATGGGTGCATGGATGAACAAAAAAGGGGGCAGCGGCCCTCTTTCCTCTTCTTTCCAGTCAGACTCGTACAGGTCCAGTGTCAGCAGGAACAGGACCATTGATCAGATAGTAAAATTCGCATTGTTAGGTGCGGCGCTTCTCACAGTCGCCGCGATTATTATTATAATATACTCCTTGGCGTCAGAATCGGCAGGATTCTTCTCTGAAGTGTCTCCCATCGACTTCCTCTTTGGCACTAGGTGGGCGGCATTCTTTGATGACAAGTCCTTTGGCGTATTGCCGCTGCTCGCAGGAACCATGCTGACGACAATGATAGCGTTGGCTTTGGCCATACCTGTAGGTATCGGCTCTGCCGTTTTCTTGAGCGAATATGCCTCTCCGTGGCTGAGAACCATAATCAAGCCGATACTTGAGATCCTTGCAGGGATACCCACAGTGGTCTACGGTTACATCGCGCTGTACTTCATTACCCCGAACCTCCAACCCTTCATACCCGATCTTTATACGTACAACGCCGCGTCTGCCGGCATAGCTATGGGCGTTATGGTGATACCCATGATAGCCTCGCTCTGCGAGGACGCGTTTTACGCCGTTCCCCAAAACTTGAAGGCTGCCGGTTATGCCCTTGGCGCAAGGAAGAGCAGCGTCGTACTCCGCGTCGTGATACCTTACTCGCTGTCGGCGGTGTTTGCTGTGATAATACTTGCGATGGGCAGGGCGATAGGCGAGACCATGATAGTGGCCATAGCGGCAGGTTTGAGGCCCACACTGACGCTTAATCCGTTTGAGAGCATCATGACAATGACGGCGGCCATAGCGCAGGCGGCTACCGGCGACGCACCGGTAGGCACAATCGAGTACACGTCGCTCTTTGCCGTCGGCATATACCTTTTCACGATAGTCGCGGTTCTGAACCTGATATCCAGTTACATAAAGTCCAGGTGGGAGATAAAGCATGAGTAATGGCATTACAATGAAGGGCAAGAGCACGAACCTGTGGGAGATCGGCTTTGAAACTTATGTCCTTGTTGCGATATGCGCATGCATAATCTTCCTGACAGTGCTGCTGGTAAACGTTACTATCAACGGCGCAGGAAGGCTGAGCCCTGCCCTCGTAGGGAATTATCCATCAAGCAACGTCAACGAGTCCGGCATGAGGTCTGCAATACTGGGTTCGCTTTACACCGTAGGGCTTGCAGTTGCCATAGCGCTGCCGCTGGGGATAGCCTCCGGGCTGTATCTTAACGAGTATGGAGGAAAGAACAGGCTGAGCAGGGTGATACAGCACGCCCTGGTCAACCTGGCCGGGGTGCCGTCCATCATTTTCGGGCTGGTTGCGTTAAGCGTCCTGGCATATACATTGGGTTTTGGCAGATCCGTATTGGTGGGCGCGATTGCGCTTGCGTTTCTGGTGCTACCTTTGATAACGGTGACAACAATAGAGAGCGCCAGGATGGTGCCACTGACGCATAGATTTGCGGCCTACGCGCTGGGTGCAAGCAAGTACCACGTCGTGTTCAGGATCGTGTTCCCCAGGATAATCCCTACGGCGATGACTAGCTCCATACTGGCAGTATCAAGGGCGATAGGCGAGGCCGCGCCTATACTCATAATCAGCGGCCTTGTATTTGTGAGGCAGGATCCCGCTTCAATACTCGACGAGTTCACGGTCATGCCATTGCAGATTTACAACTGGGTCAGCAGACCATCAGCAGCGTTCATCGAGCTTTCTGCCGCCGGAATAATAGTGCTGTTGCTCATACTTTTCGCTTTGAACATCAGCGCTGTGTACCTTAGAAAGCGACTGCAGAAGAGAGTTTCTGAATGATTCTTGATGCATAAGCAGCAGAGCCGGACATCCGCTCTTCAGGTTTTGGTACAAAAAGACATAGAATGGAGGATCCGCCCAACAAAGTGTTGTCCCTAGCACAAGTCTTGCACGCCGTCTATCCATTAGGTGTATCTATTGATTTATGCAGAATTACGTGACTAGGCGCCTGCACGGCTTCCATCATGAAGCACGTCAGGAAATTATACGAATATCAATAATGGATTAGGGTCGATAGCGCATAGTTCATTTGCAGCTATATAGAACACCATAATCTATTGTCAGAAACTGTTTATCCATACATGTTTTATCACGTCCATTGACCACGACTCCCGCCAGTAAGGCAACGTCCGGTGACCAAAGAGAGGTTCGCAAGGTTCAGTTTACGGGCAGATCCACCTATGTTTTGTCGTTACCGAAAAAGTGGATGGAAGAGATGTGCATGAAAGTGGGTGACCAAGTTGCACTCATGCGCAAAGCTAACAACACATTGTTAATAGTACCGGTCAATGCCGCTCCGACAGAATTGGTTGAAGTCACTGCGATAATTACACCGAACGACGGCAGCAACTTAGTCAAGCGGAAGGTCGTTTCGATGTATCTCGCTGGGTACAATGTCATTCATCTAAAATCGAAAGGCGGCCGAATGAACCCGGCAATTCGCGACACCATTAGAGAATTGACAAGGCACAATCTAGTTGGCACTGAGATGATAGCAGAGGGTTCGGACATCATAACTTTACAGGTGTTGATGTCCTTGCCTGAACTTCCTGTGAACACCGCTATAAAGCGGATGTACCTCATAACGTCATCGATGCACAAGGACGCTATGACCGCGCTTCTTGAGCTGAACCATGACCTTGCAAAAGAAGTGATAAAGTCAGACGATGAGGTGGATCGTTTTTCACTCTATGTTCTGCGCAACCTCGTAATAGCAACGAAGGATGAAAAGGCACTGCAAGAGATGGGGTTGAAGAATTTATCCGATTGTTTGAGCTATCGCGTCGTTGTTAAGAGTATCGAGCGGGTGGCTGATCATGCATGCGGTATAGCCGAAATGACCCTACGGCTAAAAGAAACACTACCAAAAGAAACGTCACACAGGATGGAGCAGATGAGCTCTCTCGCACTAAAAGTATTAGACGATTCCGTAGAGTCATTGCTCAGGCGTGACTACAAACTAGCGGACAAGACAGTTGATAATGTAGAGAACATACACACCCTCGAAGAGGGAGTGGTGGCTACTATTAAGGATGGTGTAAACGACCCTGCAAGTGTCAGGCTGGTGCTTGAAGATATTCGCAGGACGGCGGAATATGCAAGCGACATCGCGGAAGCTACGCTAAACGAAACGGTGGATGAAGTGATAGAGAAGCAGACTGCAACCAAGATGAATCAGCACTAGATTTCGGAGATATATCTTGTAAGGATCAACACGAAGACCGTCATCATAAATTATCTACGTCACGCATAACACACCAGAGCGCCTATTTTACCACAAGCACAGGACAGTGCGCGTAGGTGACCACGCCACTTGCGACGCTGCCAAGCAACATCCTTACTACGCCCGACCTCCCTCTGGTTCCGACCACTATCGGGTCCACCTTTTCATCCTATGCGTACTTGACGATTGCTGCTACAATATTTGTCGTCTGAGGCGCCATGATTACTTCTGTTTTTGCCCGCACGCCTAGCTTTTCCACCTTCTCCCTTACGCCATCCAAAAGGTGAGACTCAGGTAGCATGCATACCATATGGAGCCGGGTTATTTTCAGGCTATCGACCGCGTCGTTCTTCTTCTTGCTCTTTACTATCCAGGCAAGCTCCTTTGGGTGCACCACCGTGACGTCGTAGCCGTAGCCTCGAAATGCCCTGTACACCGGGCATGCCATACCTGCTGCTTCAAAAGCTACCCTTGCGTGTTTTGGGACCCGGTCTGCAAACTGCAGGTACCCTGCGTCGTCCATGTGAAACGTGAGCCTGTCCATCACGTCTCCTGCTGACGACAGTACCGTTGCTACGCTTTCTGTGTCTCCAAGATCTACGCCTGCAACCGTGTGGTTCATGCTTCTGAAGTCGGTCTTCTTTCTCTTACCCATTTTCCTCACTCCCGGTGACGGCGACTCCGCTGCCTGATGTGGAGTCGCCCGGGAAGAGTCAGCCTCAGGAACGCGTTACAATACAGTCAATGTTTCGGGATTGCCTTGGTTTATTCGCCAAATGTACCAATATGCTTTACTTTACGCCCACATCTATCAGTTTTATGAATAAGAACACCATGTATGGCATAGCAGGAGGAATAGCAGTCGCGGTCGTCATTTCAATAATCGCCGTGGTGGCCCTCAAGGCACCAGCAGCTCCCACCATAGACATGAGGTCAGTGGTCAACGCGGCAGTACAAGGCGCCATTTATTACACTATATCCGATGCCGTTACTCCGGCTGTGGTCACTGACGACAACGGCTCGATCTACACCGTCTACTTCAAAAATGAAGGCGAGACGGGAAATCTGTACTTCCAGCGCTCCGACGACGGCGGCAAGACATTTTCTGATCCCGTGCGCGTAAACGATCGTGAAGGTGCAATAGATGTAGCGGCGCAGTGGAGCTCGCCAGGCCTTGCCGTCGGGAAAAACGGCGAGGTGTTCGTGCTGTGGTACAACGCAGACTATTCCGAGCCCGAGAAATTTCCTTGGGGAGAGATAACCATGCGTTTCACGCGCTCGCTAGACGGCGGCAAGACATTTGAACCGGCAAGAAACCCTGCACCGAATGACCCAAGGGGCGAACAGTCTTATCCCTACATGGTAGTTTCCAGCGACAACAGCATCCACATCTCGTACCTTAACCTTGACTATTCTCTTGAAGAGAACGCTGCAGGCACCCACACCGTTGTCAGGATGGTCAGCTCGACTGACGCAGGCAGAACGTTTGGACGAAGCGCCATAGTCGACCCCGCAGCATGCCAGTGCTGCGCCACTGTCGCCGCGGCGGGTCCGGACGGCGAGGTGTACGCGGCGTCGCGCTCTGTCTTCGTGGAAACAGCGCAGGATCTCACTGACGATAAGAGGACTGATTATCACGGCACATATCTAGACAAGGTGGTAATACGCGACATCACCGTGGCGCGTTCGACCGATGGCGGCAAGGCGCAGTCCTTCACCGAGCCTTCACGAGTGGGCAGGGACGACTGGTACATGAACGGTTGCCCGGACGCCGGTCCCGGCATGGACTTTGACAGCAAGGGCCGCCTGCACATGGCGTGGTTCACGGGAAGCGAGACTGCGCTTCGCGGCCAGGGATTCTACTACACCAGCTCAGACGACAGGGGCCAGAGCTTCAGGACCCCTGTGCCCATACACCTCCTGTCAAAGCAATGGATACCGCCGACCACTCAGTACCTCGTAGTTGACAGCAACGACAACTCGTGGATATTCTTCGTCAATTCTGAAGGGCTGAAAAAGAGTGCAACCTACAGCGAAGACTACACTTTCGACGGCAAGGGCAACGTGCACCTTGCAATAGTCGACAGGGACGGCAACGTGCTGCGCAACGGTGCGTTTGCGACTGGCGACATAACCAAGCATTACCCGTTTGCTTCTGGCAACGGCGCAAGTATAGTGATGTCGTGGATGGACGGCAAGGATGTCAAGATAGCCGTCTTTGACACGGCAATCTGAGTGATGAGAATTGAAGACGCGGGTCTTGGGCAGCGCCGTCATAGCAGCAGGAATACTCGCCATCTTTTTTTCTACAGCCAACGCAGACCTGGCGGCCTATGGACAAGACTTCAAGCCTGCCCCACCATACATGGCGGCCACACTTGACGGCGAGTCCATCTCACTTGATGACCTCAAAGGTGAGGTCGTCATGCTTAATGTATGGGCTACATGGTGCGTTCCCTGCCGCGAAGAGATGCCCGGCCTTCAGGCGCTGCACGAGGAATTTGGCGGAGACGACCTTAGGATAGTGGGCGTGAGCATAGACGACAGGGGTGCCCACAGCAGGATTCCCGCCTTTCTGCAATCGATGGGAGTGGACTACGACATATGGGTTGACCCCGACAACCGTTTTGCGCAGACCTTCAGGACTATCGGGGTGCCAAACACTTTTCTGATAAGCCGGGACGGCTACATAGTCTACCAGTGGAAGGGCGCCTTTGACCCAACAACGGCTGCGACAAGGCAGATCGTGCAAAACGCCCTTGCTCTTGGCCCAATAGTGATAGATCAGAACACCGCAGGAAATTCGATATCGGAGGGAATAGCCGAAACTCCGCCGATAAGCGCGGGGCTCGCATTTTCCGCTGGACTGCTCAGCTTCCTCTCTCCATGTGTACTTCCGTTGATACCCAGCTACATCGCATTCATCACAGGCATGAGCTCCGAGCAGCTGTCAAGCTCGTCGTCCGGCCAGCAGATGCGGTCTATCTCGCGCAGCAGGCTGTTTGCCAGAGGCGGGCTGTTTGTGATAGGCTTTTCCGTGGTGTTCGTCGCTCTGGGCGCGACTATCTCTGCCGCCGGCTTTTTCTTTGGTGAGTACACACCCTGGATAGGCAGGATAGGCGGCATAATCCTCATTGTATTTGGCCTTCACCTCATGGGACTATTGCGCATACCTGGCGTCGAACGTGACTACCTGAAAATAAAGTTTGGCAAAAAGCCGGTGGGCCACATCGGCGCGTTTGTTGTGGGCATGGGCTTTGGCGCCGGTTGGACACCGTGCATCGGGCCCATACTGGCAAGCATACTCACGCTTGCGGCCACCACGAGCTCTGTCTCCCAAGGGACGACGCTTCTCGTGATATATTCTGCCGGCTTGGCTATCCCCTTCATGGTCTCGACACTTGCGCTTAACAAATTCCTCAAGGGATTCCAAAAGTTCCGCAGGTGGCTGCCGTGGGTCAACCGAATAAGTGGCATGCTCCTCATAGCGCTGGGAATAATACTAATCACAGGTGCACTTGCATTACTTTCTGGGACACTCGGAACGGTTGGAGTGGACATACCGATACCGGGAGCATGAATGACTGATCGCCTTGCCCTGAACACGTATACAATAAAAATTATGGAACTTGATAGGCTTCTTGGGAATACCTGTAGAGCGTTCCAATACGCTGTTGATTACAATAACCTTGCTGATATCGTGGAACCGAGTTCCATCGTGTCAAATCTAACATGCACAGATTTTGCCACCTGAGCTTTGATGTGTTCGGGAATGCCCCCATAACATTTGTTCAGTACCTCAGTATTCTCCCACCCACCCAAGCCTGCTACGTAGGCAAGAGACCAGTTCGTAGCTGCCAAGTAGTACTGTGCCATTGTGTGTCTGAACAGATGCAAAGGATGTCCGTTAAAGTACAGTCCATCCCCTAACGCATAGGTCCTGGTCTTTTCGTTTAGCCAACTGCCTTTGTCAAGCTCTGAGAATATCTTCTTGAACCTGACAGCCATCCTCGCCATAAAGTAAGAAGCTTGCAGAGCGTTTGCCTTGTCACTCTTGGCATCGTCAAAGAACAAGAACCTCCTTCCCTTTGGCAGCCTATCGCGCACAGTCTCGACTATACTCCTGCATTCTTCTGTCGGGTACTTGACCCACCACTTGCCTTCCTTTGTAAGATACCAGTCACCACGTTTTATCTTGGGCTCAAACTGTTCAACTCTGAACAATGGCGAGAATGCAATCCTATCCCAGCTCATTGAGGCCATAGCAAAAGCTCTAGCACCCGTATGGAGATCAATGTTCATAAAGCTCCAAGCTTCCCAGTCGCCCTCATTCTCAAGCACTCTGTTTATCCTGTCTATCTGGTCAGGAGTTAGCATGATGTCTTTGTATTCGCCGAGTCTCTCAGGCGTCGTTGACAACCCGTAGCGCCGCCCTTCCCCATGAGCGAAATTAATGTTATGGGCCGCTAGGAAGCTCCGGTAAGCATTGATGGTGTTGGTCTTTTGCATTTGTGGGTATGCAGTGTTGAACCATGCCAGAAAGTTCCTCCAGTATTCAATTGCTATCTCCTTACGCTTCGCAGAGTCTATTGGGACCCCAAAGCTTACGAGAGTCTCAGGCATCACTCTCAGCTCATTTGACATCCCATGCACCACGTTTAGTAGATACTGGATTCGTCTGGGCGGGATTCCACCTGACTTCAAGAACATTATCCATTTCTGTATGGACGGCAGTTGGTTGAACGGTTCATTTTCTAGCTTTCTATAATCCTGTGCTAGTTGCTTTTGCAACGATATGACGATGTTCCCATTGGAATCGCGCTTGATTCCCCATCTCTCTTCGCGCTCCATCTCGGAAAGATAGCGTGAGACAGTGCTGTGATCCTTGCCTATGTCAACACCTATCTCTCTCGTAGTGTAATTGCCATTTTGTATGCTGATTGCAATAGCTTCCTTGATCTTTTCCCTGTCCTTGACCTTTAACCCCTTAACCCTCAGGCGACTCTTTCTTCTTACAAATATCTGAGCCACTAACCTTCTACCTCTTCCTTTGTAGCAGCATGAACTGACAGAAGCAGTGACGTGGTAGGGGGATAGATATACCAGATAACAAATAATAAAGTCGGAAAATTTGTTAGTGCTACTTGATGAACTCGCGGGTAGAAGTTTAGCGCCTGTACATTCGCGCCTGTGCAACGGTTTATGCAACGTTTTTGTTGCATTGGACGCTCGAAGGGAGCGATTTTCTCACATAATTAATAAATAAGTTGGCCGCCAACATTACACCGTGTCTGAGATGATAACAGAATACGTGTGCCAAGATTGCGGCACGCTTCTGGTGCACAGCAACCCTAGCACCCTGCAGAGCATGAAAGAGGTTCACGATCAACTGTGCGTTGTCAAGAGGCAAAAGACGCGAGCCGCGCAGATGGCCGCGCCTGCTGCAAAGCCAGCAGCCACACCAGCGGCTTCAGCGCCAAAGCCAGCCGCGGCGCCACAGCCGGCCATGGCAGCACCGCAGGCACCGGCGGCAGGGGGAGGCGACACTACGATATCGCTGTCAGGCTCTGGCACCAGCTATTCCAAGGTCGAAGGCCCAATAGACGTTGGCTTCAAGTCCAAAAGGCAGCAGGTGGGCAAGTTTCAGGGAATAGCCGTATGGGGACCGTACGACGCACCCGGGCAACTGGGGATATGGGGTACAAATGTCTGCATCGATTTCGATATCTGCGTGGCAGATGGCGCGTGTATCGAAGCGTGTCCTGTGAACGTCTACGAGTGGCTCGAGACTCCCGGACACCCGGCGTCAGAGAAAAAGGCCTTTATGATACGCGAAAAAGACTGCATATTCTGCCTTGCATGCGAGAACGTCTGTCCGCCGCAGGCGGTCAAGATATTCCAGAAGAGCGGCTAGCCTTAATATCGCAATCAGCCCTACCAGTGGCGTGGACAGATTCCGCGTCGTGGCGACCGGCGGGACCTTTGACGAGATACACGCAGGGCATATCGCGCTCTTAGCCCGGGCGTTTGAAGTCGGCGACACGGTCATCATTGGCGTGACAAGCGACGAGTTTGCGGCTGCGCGCAAGAAGCTGAACTACGATTTTGACCGGCGCGTCGCAAACCTGAAGCAGACGATATCCGACAAGTTTGGCGACGTCAGGTTCCAGATAGCAAAGCTCGACAACGAGTTCGGGCCGGCTGTCACCACCGGCGACATCGGGGCGCTCGTGGCAAGCGCAGAGACGCAGTCAAAGGGCGCCAAGCTCAACGAGATCCGCAAGAAAAACGGCCTGCCGCCTGCCGAGATAATAGCTGTCGAGATGGTGAAGGCAGAAGACGGCAAGCCCATCTCGTCCACGCGCATTCGGACCGGCGAGATAGACAGGGACGGGCGGTTGTTAAGATAAGGAAAAGAAAGGCTCAACAATCTTTGATTGCCGGGATTTTATCCCCAGTCAATCAGGTATTGCAGCGATGTTCCCGGACACCCCCATAGAGTTTGCAGAGAACAAAATAGTCAACACGGTCAAAGGTCTCAAAGAGGGAATGGACCCTGACATACTGACCTATTGGTACAAGCGTATAGAGGACAGGTCGATAGAGATGGTGCCGGACCACCTCAAGGACAAGATACATTTCGAGCAGGACAGGGTTCTCTGGATGAAGTTCAAGATGAACGTCTCAAAGAGGGCGGTGCCCTACGTTATGAACGTGATAGAGGAGTACATCCCCATGATGCCGTACTCGACCGGCCTTTATTTCAGGAAAGTGCAGGAGATACTGACAGACGAGATGAACAACGACTTGCGCTAGTCCTTGACGACTATCTCTGCCACGGTCCCGTCAGAGTCGCTTGAGAGCACCTCGGCCCTGCCTGCGGCGATGCTTTTCAGTAGCGCCTCAAGGCGCTCGGCATTTTTCCTGTCCTTCATGACGACTGCGTGCGACGACTTGTCCTTCAGCTTTATCACGACCTCGCTGTCAATGACCGCGCTGACGCCGGCGACATAGATCGTGCCGTCCTTCTGCACAGACACTAGTGCTGCTAGTTTCTCTGCCTCGTACTTGCCGTCGCAGTCAAAGAGGAACTTCATGGTCCTATCGGCTGCTCGTCGTACATGAATTTCGCTACAACATCCTTGGCCTTTTCCCGCCTTTTGCGGAACTCTGCTACAAACGGCACCGCGCCCTTGGCAAGGTCGCCCTTGCACTCGCCGCAGAGCAGGTTGCCGCTCCTACACTTTAGCAGGCGCTCGTCTGACTGCTTCTCTGTATCAAAGAAGTAGCGCAGGTACCAGAACACGGGGCATCCTGTCGGGTTGCCACCCAGCTGTCGCTGCAACGATACTGTAGGCTGGCCGCCCGTGAAAGATGAAGAGGTCTTTTTCTCGACCAGCTCAGGCTCATCTGTAGTGAATATCGCAGTCTCGGGCCTTGACGACGACATCTTGCCCATCATCCCAAGCCCTGGCAGAAACTTGCTGTGTATCTGCGCCGGCTTGTAATAGCCCATCCTGTCGGCCACGTCGCGTGTCATGCGCCAGTATGGATCTTGGTCGATTGCGGCAGGTATGAGCACAGGAACGTTTTTGCCCTCTATCACCGACGGCAAAAAGCACGGCGCAGCCTGCACAGGAGGAAAGCCTATCATGCCGATGTTGGTCGAGTTTGTAAAGCCAAAGACGGCCTTGGCAGTTGAAAACGTTATGCGCTTGGCGATTTCAGTCGCCAATGGATAAAGGTGCGAGATGTGCTTTGTGTCGACCAGAATCCTCGTCTTTTTGGGGTCAAAGCCTATCGCTATTATGTCGAGTATGTTCTCGTACGTGTAGCGACTCGTCTCCTCGCGTGTCCTGTCCTGCCCGTACAGGAACTTTTCGTCGTCGGTTATCTGGAACAATAGTTTTGAGCCGAACTTGTCCTGCAGGTATTTCGTGAATATCCACGGCATGACGTGACCCATGTGAACCATCCCCGACGGGCCCCGGCCGGTGTAGAGGTAAAAGTCCTCGCCCTTTTCCTTCTTGTCAAGCACCCAGTCAAAGTCGCGGTGCGAAAAAAAGTACCCCAGCTTGAGCATCGGGTGGACCTCGCCTGTCATCTTTTTCACCTTTGAAAGGACGGCAGGGGTTATCGGCTGCGTGCCGAACTTTTCGACGAGGCGGTTGTAGTCCACCTCGCCTTCGACCTCCCAAGGCGTGACCGTAAAATCGCCCTTTTCTGCGGCTTCGTCCGCGGGGGAAGACATGCTGCAAAGACTTCTCTTTGCCGTTTAAAAGTATTTAGGGAGAGAGATCTCTTACGGCTTCAACCACAAAATGAATCGGCAAGTTAGAAACTATAAGCTCAGACTATATCCAACCAGGAAAATGGAAAATAAGTTAGAACAAACTCTTGATGGTTGCCGGTGGGTTTACAATTATTTCGTGGATCAACACCTTTCTGTTTATGACATGCAGTTTGCTCTCACAGAATTGAAGGAACAGGAACCGTGGCTGTATAACTATCACTCTAAGATGCTCCAAATGGTTGTTCACAAAGTGGATGCGGCGAGAAAGACACTATCTTCGTTGAAAATGAATGGATACAAAGTTGGCAGGTTACATTACCTGACCCATGAAGAGTGCAATTCCTTCACATACAACCAATCGGGCTTCAGAATTGAAAACGGCAAGCTCCATCTGTCCAAGATAGGTAGCATCAAAATCGTGCTTCACAGACAGCCAGTTAACATCAAGCAGGTTATTGTGTGTAGACAAGCAGGAAAGTGGTATGCGATAGTCGCATGCGAGACGACTAAACCTATATTCAAATTCGTTGAACCGGACAAATCTGTCGGCATTGATGTAGGCATAACAAAATTTGCTCATGATTCAGACAATCACGAAATAGGTAATCCACTGCCGTTGAAAGAGACGCTCAAACCAATGAAGAGGGCGCAAAGGAAAGTCTCGAGGCGCATCAATGGTTCGAACAACCACAAGAAGGCAAAGAATTGGGCCGCATGCCTCCACGAGCGAATAGCGAGAAAGCGCAGAGATTTCTTGCATAAGACGTCAAACTACTATGCCAGCAGGTATGACATTATATTTCTCGAACGTCTGCGCGCTCTGAACATGGTTAAGAATCACAGATTGTCAAGTAATATACTCGATTCCGGTTGGCGCACGTTCAAGACTATGCTTGATTATAAGGCCAAGGTGGTGATCGAAGTGGAGCCAGAATACACTTCAATAGATTGTTCGAGGTGTCATGAGCCTGTGCCGAAGGCACTTGCAATTAGGACCCATCGATGCCACAAATGTGGTCTTATTATGGACCGCGACTATAACGCAAGTCGGAATATCAAGCGGAAAGGCTTGAAAAACCTACCCAAGGAACTTGGGAAAGTTACGCCTGTGGAGATCGTATCGCAATCGAGGAAACAGGAAGCTCGCATAATTGTGTTAGAGCAGTTCACAAACTCTTCCCACCTGAACAATGAGTAGCGACGCCGCGGCGCTCCACCCGATAGAGAGGTCCATCTTAAAGGCGCTGGCGCAGGGCGACTTTGATTCCGTGGAGGGGCTTGCAGGGACTGCCGGCCTGTCGGCCGACCAGGCCCGGCGCGGAATTGAATGGCTAAAGTTCAAGGGACTCGCAACAGTGAGCGAGTCGTCCACTTTTGCAGTCTCACTTGACGCGGAAGGCAGGGGCGCGGCGCAGTTCGGCCTTCCAGAGAGGAGGCTTGTACGGGCAGTCAAGGAGGGTAAGGACACGATGGCAAAGGTGCTTGCAAGCGGCGCGCTCAAGGGCGACGAGGTGAACGCTGCGGTCGCCGGCGCAAGGCGCAACCAGTGGATACAGTTCGGCGAAGGTGGGACGATATCTGCAAACCAGGCGCCGCAGTCGCCAGAAGAAACCGCATTGGCAAGGCTTGTTCGCGGCAACGTCGACGAGTCGCAACTGAGCGCGCAGGAAAAAGAAGGTCTTGCGCTCCTGAAAAAGAGGCCGGGTTACATAGCAGCAAGCGAGCAGAAAAAGACGCGCATATCGATAACTGACCAGGGCAGGGCGATTCTGCCGACACTTGAGACAGAGAAGGCGCAGGAGCGCCGTCTCACTCCGGAGCTCATCACCTCCGGGAGGTGGAAAGAGGTGGAGCTGAGCGCGCTTGATGTCGAGGCACCGGCCCCGGCCGTATTTGCAGGCAGGCGCCACCCTCTTGTCGACATCATCGAAGAGGTCAAGGAGATCTTTGTCGGCCTCGCCTTTTCAGAGATAGACGGGCCGATGGTCCAGTCCGGCTTTTGGAACTTTGACGCGCTGTTCACGCCGCAGGACCACCCGGCAAGGGAGATGCAGGACACTTTTTACATTTCGGGCCAGAAGCAGCCGGTCCCTGCAAGCAAGGAGCAGATTGCAAGAGTGTCTGCGGTCCACAGGGCAGACTGGGGCGGATGGGACGGCAAAGAGGCGCGGCGCATGGTGCTGCGAACGCACACCACGCCTGTAACGCTGAGGCACCTTGCGTCCCAGCGGCCCGAGAGCGCCCGGTTCTTCTCCGTCGGCAGGGTGTTCCGCAACGAGAAAGTATCATACAAACACCTGGTCGAGTTCCACCAAGTAGAGGGCGTCGCCACGGCGCCGAAGGCATCTTTGCGCGACCTTATGGGCCTGCAAAAAGAGTTCTACGCGCGTATGGGCATAAAGAAGGTCAAGTTCTGGCCTACGTTCTTCCCCTACACGGAGCCGTCGCTCCAGAGCATGGTCTACAACGACAAGCTGCAAAAATGGGTCGAGCTGTTCGGCATGGGGATATTCAGGCCGGAGGTCACAAAACCGCTTGGGATCAAAAACCCCGTCCTGGCGTGGGGCGGTGGGCTTGAGCGCATAGCGATGCTGCGGTTCGGGCTCGACGACGTGCGTGACCTTTACGGCAACAAGCTGTCATGGCTTCGGAGCGTGCCAAGATGCCAGTCGTAAACGTCTCGCTTGAGAGGCTCAGGAAACTGGTGCCCGGCGTCAAGGTCGACAGGGCGCTTGAAATGTTGCCGTTCATAGGCCTTGACATAGAAGGCACCGATGACAAGACAGTCAGGGTCGAGTACAACCCGAACAGGCCCGACTTTTCTTCAGACTATGGCATAGCAAGGGCGCTGGCAGGGCTTGCGGGCAAGAAGACAGGCATGCCGAAATTCAGGATAGCAGGCAAGAGCGGCATATCCATCAAAATCGACAGGCGCGTCAAGAGCGTCAGGCCTTTTGTCGTCGCTCTTGTCGCAAGAAACGGCAAGCTGGACGACGAGTCAGTAAGGCAGATAATCGCCATGCAGGAGGACCTGCACAACGGGCCGGGCAGGCGCAGGAAAAAGGCCTCGATTGGCATACACAACCTCGACGTAATCAAGGGACCGCTGAGGTACACGCTTGTCGGCGCGGGCCACTCGTTTGTGCCCCTTGGTGAAAGCAAGAGCATGACTGTAAGGCAGGTCCGGCGTGATACTCCAACTGGGCGCGAGTACGGCCACCTGCTTGACAACAAGTATCTCGCCATAATCGACGCAAAAGGCACGACGCTTTCGTTTCCGCCAATAATCAACGGCGAGGCCACCAAGGTCGACGCAAGATGCAGGAACCTGCTTGTTGAAGTGACCGCTACCGACAGCAAGGCCGCAGACGACGTGCTTGCAGTAGTTGCGATAACGCTTGCCGACGCGGGATTTGAAATTAGATCCGTTTCTGTCAGCGGCGGCGCAAGGCGCGACACGCCTGACATAAAGCCTGCCAGGATGTCAGTAGACACAAGTTACGTCAACGAGACGCTGGGACTTGAACTGTCGCCGGCGCAGATGGTAGCGTGCCTGAAAAAATGCAGACTGGACGCCAAGGCCGCCAGGAACAAGATAACCTGTACTATCCCGCGCTATAGGACGGACATATTCCACCCTGTCGACCTTGCAGAGGAAATCGCGATAGGCTACGGCCTGTACAACATCGAGCCGACATTCCCAGTGTCGCATTCTGCCGGCCAGCGCTCCGCGCAGTCGGCGCACTTTGACGCGGCAAGGGGCGTCATGACAGGCCTTGGAATGATGGAGGCGCTCAACTTCTCGCTCTCAAGCAGGCAGGTGCAGTACGACTTGGCAGGCAGGACGCCCGAGGGCGAGACCCTTGCGGTTGACGGCAGCAAGAGCGCCGAGCACGAGATCCTCAGGGACTTGCTTGTGCCGTCGCTTTTGCAGACGCTTGCAAGAAACGTGCACGAAGAGTACCCGCAGAGGCTGTTTGAAATAGGCAAGGTCTTCAAGAAGACCGGCAGCATAGAAGAGTCGTGGCACGTAGCCGCGGTGATAGCGCACGGGGAAGCAGACTACACCGAAATCAAGTCGGCTGCAGCCGCGCTTTTGAAGTCCGGCTTTGGCATTGAATTTACCACCAAGGCTGCGACGAGCCAGCTGTACATCAAGGGCAGGTGCGCGGAAATAAGGGCAGGGCCTGACAGGCCCGTAGGCGTCATAGGCGAGGTGACGCCCCTTGCAATAGACAGCTTCAGGCTGAGGGTACCCGTGGCCGCGTTTGAGATAGACCTGTCAGCGCTCATGGGCTAGGGAAAACCCACAAATACCATGCAATCGCACTATATTCACCCCGTTTAAAGAGCACGCGGAGGAGCTACGGCTAACCTGTGAGCGCGTGTGAGTCAGAAACGGGGCACACAAATTTATACCCACAGCAATGCAAATCCATTATGTCGCAGGACGGCCAGAAAGAGGAGAAAAAGCCAAAGGCAGTGGCGCTACTGTCAGGCGGCCTTGACAGCAGCCTTGCCGTCAGGATGATGCTCGAGCAGGGCGTCGACGTCGAAGCAGTCGCCATCAAGACGCCGTTTTGCGACTTTGACTGCGGCAAGGGCTGCGGCCACCGCGTGAAGGAAGTCGCGGACGAGATGGGCATAAAGCTAAAGACGGTCTATTTCGGCGAGGAGTACCTTCGCATGCTAAAGGATCCCAAGCACGGCTACGGCTCGGGGATGAACCCCTGCATCGACTGCAGGCAGATGATGTACGGCGCAGCCAAGGAGCACATGGAAAAGACTGGCGCCGACTTTATCATAACAGGCGAGGTGCTGTTCCAGCGCCCCATGAGCCAGAACAACCGGGCGCTCCACATCATCGAGAGCGAAACCGGACTTGAAGGAAAGGTGTTGCGTCCACTTTCTGCAAAGCACCTGCCACCGACTGACGCGGAAAAGTCCGGCCTGATAAAGCGCGAGAACATGGGCGACATCAAGGGCCGATCGCGCAAGGGCCAGCTGGCGATGGCAAAGCACTTTGGAGTTCAGGAGCCGCCGAACGCGGCCGGAGGTTGTCTCCTGACAGACCCGGCGTTTTCAAAGCGCATAGAAGACGCGATGGAACACGCTGATGACATTCCCTCGATAAACGACATCGAGTTGTTGAAAGTCGGCAGGCATTTCCGGCTGACGCCGGAGACAAAACTTGTGGTCGGCAGGAACAAGGACGAAAACGAGGTAATGCTGGCGCTGGTTGAAGATTCAGACGTCGTTCTGGAGGCAAAGGACCACGTCGGCCCGGTCTGCATCCTGCGCGGCAAGACCGACGACGCGGCGGTCATGGCAGCAGCGTCGATAGCGCTGCGCTACTCCGACGCCCCCAAGGACGGGCCGGCGGCAGTCAGGATAAGGTCCGGCGGAACCGAAAAGGACGTCACATCGTCGCCGGCGCAGAACGACTGGCTGGAAAGCATCAGGATCTAGCCCGGATCGGCGCTTTAAAGCTAAAATCGACTACCCGGTGAATGAGAATTGACCAGCTAGACTATTGAGAGCTGACGGCGAATCAAGCTGCACCTCAACAGATGACGGACAGATCGACCACTACCCACAAGCCGCCTGTCTACTTGAAGGCGCTGACACTACGGGACGTGAGCGACATCACGGCGATAAAAGAGGACATCAAAAAGCACATGATAGTCATCCTGCGCGTCACGCCGCTTGCCCAAAAGGATGTCGAAGAGTTGCGCAAGGTGGTCGAAGACCTGTACGCGTACGCGCAGTCGATTGGCGGCGACATCGCGCGCCTTGGCGAAGAAAGAATAGTCTTGACGCCGCCCGGCGTCAAGGTCTGGCGTGGAGCGTACGACCTAAAGTAGTTTTATAGCTTCCTGGACCAGCGGGTGCTGCGTCTGGATCTTGAAGATCTTGTTTATCGAGCTTGCGAGGCTCTGGGCCTTCGGCCGCTCGCCGTGGTTGACAAGCACGCGCCGCAGTTTCGGGCGCAGTCTGCTGACGTACGCCATCAGCTGGTTGTAGTCGCTGTGGCTGGAGAACCCGTCGATGCGCTCGACGTGGCAGCGTACGCCTATCGATTCATAATCGACTGTCACCTGCCTTGCGCCGTCCTGCAGAAGCCTGCCCGGCGTTTCAAGGGCTTGGTACGAAGTAAGTATCACCTTGCTTGCAGGGTCGCCTGCAATCTGCTTGAAGTACAGAGCAGAGGCGCCGCCTGCCAGCATCGACGAGGGTGCAAGCACTATCGCCGGCTTCCCCTGTTTTATATGCGCAAACTCGACTGTCTCGAACTTGCCAAACGGGCTTTCCTCCGACTCGCCCATGCGCGGCCTGAGCTCCTTTGAGAGGAACTCGACAAACGTCTCGTAGACGGCAGTCGCTTCTGCGACGATCTTTTCCACCATTATCCTTGCCTGCGGTATCCTGCCGGACCTTGTCATCATGTCAAGCACCAGCAGGAGCTCCTGCGATATTCCTGCGGCTGGCACCGGCAGCAGCACGCGGCCACCGGTGTGCACTGCCGATGTTATCGCTCTGGCAAGGTTTGCCTCGGCCTCTTCTCTCGGGCACGAGATGTCTTCCTTGCCGCCGTAGGTGCTCTCGATTATCATGGTCTCGACGCGGGGAAAGTTCCACGAGGCGTTGTCGACCGAGAGCGTCCTGCCGAACTTCAGGTCGCCGGTATATACCAAATTGTGGCCACCGTTTCCTATGTGCAGGTGTGCAGACGCGGATCCTAGAATGTGACCCGAGTTTGACAGCACGAGTTTCACGTCTGGGGATATGTCAGTCACAATGCCGTGCGTGAGCGGTATGGTGTGCACCAGCGCCTGCTCGACGTCCCTTTCAGAATACACCGCGCCCGCGGAGCGCTTGACGTAGTCGCGCAAGAGTATCGACATCAGCATCATCGTTGGCTCGGTGCAGTAGACGGGGCCGGCGTACCCGTACTTGAAAAGCGTCGGCAAGAATCCCGCGTGGTCCATGTGGGCGTGCGTCACTACCACTGCGTCGACCTCGTCCATGCCCACCCCGGCGACGTCAAAGCGAGGGTAGGCGAGCAGCGAGTCCTTTGCCGTCTCGTTTATGCCGCAGTCAAGGAGCACCTCGCTCTCTGGAGTCGAAAGCAGCATGCACGAGCGGCCCACTTCTGCAAAGCCGCCGAGCGTCATAAGTGACGCTTCGGCGGACTCGCCGAGCCGGTCTCTGAATATCTTGTCGCCCACCTCGCGGTAAAAGCGCGTTCGCTCTGCAACCGTCTCTCCGAGCACGCGGTATGCGTGCTGCACAAACTCCATGCTCCGGGGCGCCCTGCGCACCTTGACGCGCCAGCCGGTCTTTTCCGCAAGGTCGATGTTGTCAAATTCCTCCCCCGTCTGCGCAAGGAGCCAAGGCCTTTTCGCAAACACGACTGCCTCGCCGAGAACGGGGTCAAAGAAAGTGCCGGCGGCGCCTGCCTCGGCCGGTATCGACTTGGCGATGATGTCTGCAGACTCGTCCTGCGGCTTGCGTATCGATTCGTCTGTCCTGACCACTATGCGCTTTTTTATCGTGTTGACCATGTTTGACACGAGCTGGCTGTTCTGCATCAGGTATGACGGGTTCTTTGAGTAGAGCGCTATCTTGGGCCCCTCGTATTCTATCTTTGTAAGGGCCGCTTCCTGCGGCAGACTCTGCAGTATCACTGCCATTATGTTCTGGCTTGCAGGTTCTTGGTAAGGAGTTCTGCGCTGCAATATTGTCAACCTTGGCGTCACACTATAACGTAGGTGAAGTCGCCGGTAGGTGGGCCGGCGCCCGTATTAAGTATTTGGATGGCCCGCACTGACGGGTTATTTTTATAAACCGAAGGCAGGCTCCAGGGGCCGTGGCAAAGTCGGCGGTCTGGATAGTAGCTATAGGTGCAGGAGTTGCAATCGTACTTGCAGTCGCGTACATGCCCGACGTCTTTCTCCCGCGCCCGGAGCCGGTGCCCCAGCTGCAGACAGGCGGCCAGGTAAAGAGCACGCTGCAGGTCGGAGAGGAGGGTTTCTTCCGCGGCCTTGTGAGCGGTGGCAAGCCCCCGTACCAAGTTGAGTGGTCGTTCCCCGACGGCACCATCGCGCAGAGCGTGAACGCGACGCGGACGTTTGACTCGCCGGGCACCTACGAGGTCACGGTGCAGATCAGCGACTCTGCAGAGCAGTCGGATAGCCACTCTTTTGAGATACGGGTCGTCGAGCCCCAGTAGGTTGAAATATCAACTTGCCATACACGATTCTGGCTTGGAAGACAGCGGTTCCGGCGCAAGGGGCCCGAAAAAGTTTGGCGGCCCAAGGCCATTTCGGCTCGCGCCGGTCAAAGTCGGCGACGAGTACGACGTCAGGATAGAGTCGATGAGCAGGAGGGGCGACAGCGGCGTCGCTAGGATCCAGGGGCTCGTGGTTTTCGTGTCAGGCGCAAAGGTGGGCGACGCGCCCAAGATAAGGATAACAAAGGTCGGCAGTGGCTTTGCGGCTGGCGAAGTGATAGGCAAGGTCAAGATGTCGCTTGAAGGTGAGGCGGAGACGTCGGGTGACATCGACGAGTAGGGAATCTGTCATGGCATCCCCGCCCTCCCACCTCATGGAACTGCCACGGAAGATTCTGATAGGCGACGGTGTGGTTTCCGACGTAGGGGCAATGGTCACGTCGCTTGGATCCGGCGCCACAGATGTAGCGATCATAACCGGCGCGGTGGTGAAAAAGCGGGCAGGCGCAAAATGCCAGGAGTCGCTTGACAAGTGGTCCATAGCAAGCAAGTGGCACGTAGTCAGCGACGCGTCGATGAAGACGGTGGAAAAGTTGCACGACAAGATAAAGAAGGACGACCCGGACTTTGTGCTTGGCTTTGGCGGCGGACGCTCCGTCGATGTTGCAAAAATGACGGCGTTCAGCCTGTCAAGGCCTTTCCTCAGCGTCCCGACTTCCGCGTCGCACGATGGCATATCAAGCCCGTTTGTCTCGGTGAGGGGAACCGACAAGCCTCACTCCATAAAGGCAAACACGCCTATTGGCGTCCTTGCAGACACCCACCTGATGTCCCAGGCTCCCCCGAGGCTCTTGGCCGGAGGCTGTGGCGACCTGGTTGCCAAGATAACTGCTGTCAAGGACTGGGAGCTTGCCCGCGACGAAGTGGGGGAGTACTTTGGCTCGTACGCGGCAAACCTGGCGTACATGTCCGCAAAAATCATAGTCGACGAATCCAACAAACTAAAGCGCAAGGACAAGTTCAGCGTCAGGACGATAGTTGAAGCGCTTATAAGCGCAGGCGTGGCCGCCTGCATAGCCGGCAGCAGCCGGCCGTGCTCCGGCTCGGAGCACCTGTTCAGCCACGCCGTAGAATATGTGGCCGGCTCTGACTGCGGGCTGCACGGCGAGCGTGTAGGGCTTGGAACGATAATGATGGCCAAGCTACACGGGCTTGACTGGGGCAAGATAAGGGACACGCTTGAGAGGATGGGCGCGCCCACGAAGGCAAGGCAGATTGGCCTGGCTGAGAAAGACGTGGTGCAGGCGCTTGTCAAGGCTCAATCATTGAGGCCTGATCGCTATACGATTTTGAGCAAAGCGAAACTTGACAAGGACTCTGCAAGGGCGCTTGCAAAATCGGTCGGCGTCATCTGAGCGCCGCTATGGTCGCTTCCTTGCGGTGCGCAAATATCTTTTCCAATTGCCTGTAGGCATAGCCTTCAAGCATCCTGCCGAGCAGGCCGTAGCGCAGCTCAAAATCTATTTCGTCGATGACTTGGGCCCCACCTTCAACAGGTTTGAATGCGTGCACGTGCTTCCATGTCTTGAAGCGGCCTTCCAGCATCTCGTCGACATAGACGTACGGCTTTAGCTCCGTTATCTTGGAGTGCCAGGCGCTCCTTACTATCAGGTTCCCTTCAAGCCACACTTCTGTGCCCTCCTGCAGTTTGCTGCCGGTGCTTGACTTTACCACTTTGAGGCGCATGTGCGGCGGAGTGATGACCTCGAGATGGCCGATGTCGGTGTAAAACTCCCAGATCCTGTCGATGTCGGCTGGAACCATAAAAGTGTGCGAGAACTTTCTCAACGATGACAAGAAAACTACAGGTAGTTTTAGGTGTTTGCGAAGAAGGTGGGGAGGGGATTCGAACCCCTATAAATTCGCTGGCTGCTTGCGCAACTGCAGGCGAACGCATGGCCGCTCTGCCACCCCACCGACATTAGTCATTCTTGGCGGTTCTAATTTATACATTCGTTATACATAATAGCGAGCCTGTCCAACAACGCGCATGTCAAGTTCAGGCTGGGACAACTCGCATCCACTGAAGTACAAGTGCAACCTCTGCAACACGTATTTCAAGACCGACGAAGAGAGGAAAAAGCACGTCGAGACGGCCCACTCTGACTTTTAGGTTGCCAGCGAGAGGGCGGATCGCGCGGCTAGTTTTGCCACCTTGACAGGTTCTGGCAATGCGCCCTGGAGCGTAAATGCGTTGAGCACTGAAACTGCGCGCTTTGTCTCCAGACCCCAGCAACGTATGTAAAGGTGCTTTCCGGTCCTAAGCGTCACCCTGTCTCTTTTGCCCAGCCTTTCGTACCGCGCCAATTTGTCTTTCCAGCCGCCTGGAAAGTGGTGCTTTATCGCGCTGTCCAGCCCTTTCGAGTCTTCGAATGTTACCGCTATCACCGGCAAGCCGGTTTTGACAGACACTTTTTCGCCATCGATTATGTTGTACATGCTAATCACCAGCCCGTCGAGCATTATGCAGTTGACGTCGTCGCGGCCAAGCGATCCGTGCATCGAGACGATGCTCTCAGTCGCGTCGTCGCCCCCTATCGTCGCGGTGCCAAAGGCCATGCCGTCCACCACCAAGTCGCGGCGCATGACCACGCCGGCTAACACCGACTTTTTCGTGTTTTTCTTGAAGCTCTCCGCTACCGCGAAAACGCGAAACCCCTTTTTTTCAGAATGGACGCGACGGCTGATAGAAGTATTTGTCGCGGCGCCGTGATAAGCGTTATTGGATTACGCCCTTGCCTATTATGCGCGTGCTTGGGCTGTCGGGCTTTAGCAGAACGCAGACCTGCCCGGGCAGATATGCAAGTGGCTTTTCCGGCACCAGCTCCAGCACGTCGCCGGCCTGTTTTATCCTGACGGGCCTTATCTGCAGGCCGACAGAGAGCATGTACATCTGGTTCTCTGCCAAGTCGCCCTTGAAGAACGGGCTCTTCTCAAATTTCGACTTTAACGCACCTGACGAGACCTGCGCCGCGCCCTGGGCGCAGATGACGTCACCCCTTGCAATGTCCTCTGCAGAAAGCCCCTTTATCGCAAGGCCGACCCTTGCCGGGCTTGACGAGCTTTCGACAGGGTCGTCGTGCATCTGTATCGACTTTACCAAGATGTTCTTGTTCTGCGGCAGGATTGTCAGCTCGTCGTATGCCTTGACCGTCCCCTGCTTGACGACTCCAAGGACGACTGTCCCGACGCCCTTGACATCAAACGCGTGGTCGACAGGTATCATTGCCGGCCCGCTGCCGGGCTTTGGTTTGGCTTTGCCTATTTCTTGCTTCAGCTCGTCGACGCTGTCAAGGAAACGGTAGCCTGCAAGCGACGTGTTTTTCAGCAGACCTTTCAGTTTCTCTCGGTCGACCTCGTACGAATGAAGAATGAATCCGTCTCTCATGCCGGCATAGTCAAGCGCGACTATCTGCTCACCAAGGGACTTGTCCATCTTGGCGACGTTTAATATTGCATATTCTGCCATGTTGACTGCCTGCAGTAGTGGCTGAACCTTGTCAGGAAAAGTCAGGGGCGCCGTCCATGTGTAGACTGTCTCTGCAGTCTTGCGGTCATAGATTGCAAGGTCGGTCGCCGTGCCCTTCTTGCCAAGCTCGCCTGCGATTGCTTGGTCGCCCAGCACGACAAAGTTGATGCTCTGCATCGGCATGCTGGAATGCCTGCCGGTATAATGGTTTACCGTGCAGCCTGATTTTTATTTGACACCTTTCATTCAAGGGCGTGGCAAAGAAGACCATCTACGGCAGGTGCCCCAAGTGCAAGGCCAAAGGCGACCTTGTCGTTCTCAGCGGCACGCCGGGCAAAGAGAAGTTCAAGTGCAACCAGTGCTACCACGCGTTCGGGATGGACGAGCTCTAAGCCTGTCCGTTTACCTCGTCCATCGTGAACACAAAGCGTGAACCGGCGTACGTGTCCTCCGTGCCCTCCCGCTGCCACGTCACCTTGTACTCCTTGGTGACCTGCTTGCCGATTATCTTGATTGTCGTCGGCAAATCAGCGAACAATTTTTCGACTTTTTCCGGGTTCTTTGTCATAAGGACTGAGCGTCTGCGCCGCATAAGGTACTTCACGGCGACGTTCCTGTGCACGTGGCCTTCCACCGGTATCTGCTCCTTGCCGATGTCAATCGTGAACTGGCGCTTGGCCAACGACTAGGAGCGAAGATTATGCTAGAAAAGCATTGAGGTAAACATTATTGGACTCAAAAATGCGTTTCGGCGTACTTAAATTGAGGCGCGGCCTAGATGCCACCATGCCGGCATACGGTGGCAAGAGGTTCCCAAGGGCGGCCAGGAGGGCAAGAAAGCCCATGCAGGACAACTGGACCAAGGTCCCAAGGGGCAAGTGGCTCACCTGCACCTATGAAAAGTGCGGATGCACCTGGCAGTACTTTGGCGGCCACAGCTGGGCCGAGTGCCCGGCGTGCCACACCACCATGAAAGTGGCGATAGCGCAGCGAAACTACAGGGCTAGCTGACAAAAAACGCGTTTTCGCCCTTTGCAAGCGAAAGGTTGACCTTGCCTGATTTTGTGTCGTGCACTATCATTAATGCTTCCTGAATCTTGTGCTTGGTCGCAAGCGTCTGCAGGTGGAAGTTGAGCGTGTAGAGGTCTGCAAACGTTTCTGCCTCAAGGACCTGCAGGTCAGAGTCGTAAAGCTCTAGCCTTGCGCCCTGCGGGCCTTTTTCCACCTTGGCAAAGTGCACGGAATGCCTTGAAATGTCAGGGGATTTTAAACGCTGCCCTGAACCTTGTCGCCGCTATCGCCGCCGCAGTCAGGGCCGCAAGACCCAGTGCCGCGAGTGGGAACTCTGGCACCGCCCTTATCCCCTGCACCTGCACCTGGTGGTCGCCTGGTGGCACGAACACTTCTACGTGGACCGTCTTGCCGTCAAGTTTCACCGACGCGTCGTCGCGCAGCTGGTTGTCCATGAAAACCGCTATCGTCTGGTTCTGGCTTGCCTGCGGGAACTTGAGCGAAAGCGACGCGCCAGCGGGTATGTAGGGCTTGATGTCAAACGAGAGGCTGTCAGTTGCGTTGTCATACTTGAACCGGCTTATCTTTGAGACGGTCTCGAGTCTGTAGCCGATGTACGTGCCGTCGCCGGCAGGCACCGTCGGTATGGGCGCGTTCGGGTCAAAGCCTGCGCAGCTGTAGTACATTGTCTGTTCCAAGACTGCGTCGTCTGGCACCATCCGAAACTCGGCTACCTGCCCCGGCTCGATGACTGGTATCACGTTGCTTATGGACGAGTCTATCTGCGTCATCTTGTCGTCGTGAACCGACGCAAAGACCGCGACGTTGTAAAACGCAAACGTGCCCCTGTTTTCCACGGTCCCGACAAGCGCCTTTTCCTCGCCTACTGCCATGTTGGAATAAGTGAAGACAAGCTGGTCGTAGAACGGCTGGCCGACCTTTTCCACGCTTGAGACGTAGGGCGGGCCTGTAGAATGAAGGCCTGCGGGAACGCGGAACTTGAAGGGCGCCCCCGTGCCCGGGAACAGCACCTGTGCGTACGGCGCCTCGTGCATTGTGGTGCCGTCTGAAACGTCGAGTGCCATCACCACGCTTATCGGTTCATTTCCCTTGTTGTTCACGACGCCGGTGACGTTTGTCATACCGTCTGCGTCAACGAATGCAAAATCAGAATTCAAAAGCTCGATATCATCCTGAGCATAGGCAGACGGGATTGCGACTAGGAGTGCAAAGAGCGCCGGCCATGCAGCCAACCGCACGGCTTGAGATAGGCACCACGGCAATTTAAGGCCTAGCCGCCGGCGTTCTCGCCGGAAAACGTCATGCTGTCCTGGTACACGTTTATTAGCTCGTTTATCACGTCGCCATAGTCCACGTCGTGCCCCTTGGCGTGCATCATGTCGCTCATTATGGACGAGAGGCGCTTGTAGGTCTGGTCGTCAAGCGTGAGCGTCTTCATGCCCTCACATTGCCAGCACGCGGGATATTTACTTTCAGATGAGAAGTGCCGTGAGGTACATCAGGAGCATGCCTACGGCTATGCCACCGACGACCGGCCCGCTCAGGAACTTTTGCTTGCCGCCTGCGAACTTGAATATCGCGTACACGACCTGGAAGACCGCGCCTGCTCCCACTGCAAGGAACACCACCGACGCTATGGGCGACGCGATGAACCCGCCTATCCACGCGCCGGCTATCGCAGGCGCGCCTGCGATGAACCCGAGCAATGCCAGGTACGCTATCCTCGGCTTTTGCCGGGCTACGGGCGCCACTATCGCAAGGCCCTCCGTGGTGTTGTGCAGCGTAAAGCCGATTATCAAAAATGTGCTCAGGGCGACCTCGCCTGCCACCATGGCGCCGCCTATAGCGAGGCCTTCGCCAAGGTTGTGAAGGCCGATGCCTACTGCTATCATGAGAGCGACGGAGGACGCGCCTGCGATCGTCGCTTTCTGTGCGCCGTTCCGCTCAACCAGCCTCTCGGAGACGTAGAGCAGAGCAAGGAACGATATCACCGTCACCGTCGCGATGAGCGCCACGCCGCCTATAGAGCCTGCCACAGTCGCGGCAGAGATCTCGTTTGCCTCCACGACTGCGTCTATGCCTAGGAACAGCAGCAGCCCTGCCGTCAGGCTCAAGAAGAACATGTACTTGCCCTGCGACAGCTGGCGCAGGAACGGCAGCCAGAGCAGGCCTATCATCACCGGTATTATTCCGACGTACGTGCCAATCAGCGCAAGCAGGGACACCTGCCCGGCGTCCGGCCTCGGAGTCATCGTGGCTGCCTCGACGCCACCTGCAAAGCGCGTGCCATCTGAAGTGGTTATGCCTACCTCGTAGGGCTGGCCCTCGTTCCAGTCGTACGGTATGACGACTCTTGCCGCGCCGTACCTTTCAAGCGTCTTTGACGGCTCTATAGCTGCAGGCCGTATCCTGTCGTTCACGTCTGCCTGCGCGACGTCAATTGTTTCAGGTCCGGTGTTGCGTATGTGCGCTATTATCAGCCGCTCGCCAAACTCTATGCGCTCCACGGTTATCTCTGGCAGCGGCGTGCCAAAGTTCAAAAAGCTGTTACCCGGCCACAGCAGGAACCCTATCATGCCGCCAAGTATCACGAGCGGCAGCAGCGCGCTTGCGACGAGCTTGCCCCTGCTGACGCTTTGTGGTTGCTCCATCTCTCTCACTTCACCAGGAAGGTTCCTGTCCAGCCCTTCTCGGCAAACTCGGTCTTGTGGGCGTGGAACATGTAGATGCCCGGATACTTGTACGTGAATTCCAAGATAGAACGCTCGCCCTGGCTCATCGTTATCATGTCCGTGGTCTCGTCGACCGTCATGCCGGTGCCGGTCCTGTAGACGTCGTAGACGTTGCCGTGCAGGTGGAAGTTGTTTATCGGGTCAAACTCGAGTATGTTGACAAGGTAGACGCGCACCAGCCTGTCTTTTTCTATCTGTATCGGGTGGTGCATGTAGTAGAACGGGATCCCGTTCACGGTGTAAAAGTTGTTCTCGGTGTCAAAGTCGGTGTCGTAGCCGTTCATCAGCATCACCATCTCGTCTGCCGGCGGCCTGCCCTCCTTGGAGTCAATGATGTAGACGCCGTAAAGCCCGTGGGCGATGTGCTCCTCTATAGGCTGGACGTGGCAGTGATACAGGAAAAGCCCGTAAGGCTCGGCCGTGAACTCGTATGTGAACCTGCCGCCGGGCGCTATCACCTCAAATACGCCGTCCATCTGGGCCTCGTGAATGCTGTGGAAGTGCATCGTGTGCGGCTTTGTCCCTTCGTTGACAAAGTTGATGCGCACGAGGTCGCCTTCTGTAGCCCTTATCGTGGGGCCGGGTATCGTGCCGTTAAAGGTCCAGGCGTTGTAGAAAATCCCGGGCGACACTTCAAGCGTCTGCTTGTCGTCTGCGATTATCGTGAACTCGCGCAAAGTCGTCCCGTCTGGAAGCGTCGAGACCCGTCCGTAGTTGAACTCGCGGAGGTACCTGTCGGGATCTATCTCCTGCGGGTTTATCCTAGTGTCGTAGTGCTCGGGATCCAGCACATCGCCGGTGGTCGTGTAGTGCTCAAGGGCGTGGCCCCGCACGAGTTGTTGTTCCTTTTGCGCCTGCGCGGGGGCGCCTAGCGACGAGCTGGCAAACGTGGTGCCGACTACTGCAGCGGCTACAACTGCCGCTAGAAGCAGCTTTGAGCTGAGCATAACCTCACGGTACGCTTGCGCCGCTCTGGATAATAAATGTTAGCCTAGGCTAACATTATTAGCCGATGCTATTTCAGTGAAGTTTATCTTTCTTTGATTCAAAGGAGCATCAGGATGCAGAGGTACTTTATCCACCTGCAGAACAAGCATTACACGCCCAAGGACGCGACGGTGCTACTTAAAAGGGCGCGTGAGCTTGCGCGCGACGTCATCGTCCGCGACTCCCGTGTGTCAAAAAAGTACATCGAGTTTGACACGAGCATCCCCGACTCGATGGATATAGATGATCTTGTCGGCAGACTGCAAAAGATATCGCCGCTTGCAAGCGTCGAGCACATCGTCGAAAAGGAAATGCCAAAAGACGAGACCATAAGGCACGCAATAGAGCTTTTCAACGAGGAAAAGTACTGGGGCACGCACGAGGCCCTCGAGGCGGTGTGGAAGGCGACGCCGAGGGGTAAGGAGCGCGACCTGATAAACGGCATCATACTTGTCGCGGCGGCGTTCGTTCACGACCTGAAGGACGAGCGCGAAATCTGTCTGTCGATACTTGGCAGGGCGATGAAAAAGCTGGACGGCGCTTCCGGGACCTACCACGGCATCGACATCGACAGGCTTGTGGGGCTTGTGCGCAGGATTCTTCAGACTGGAAAAATAGAGCGCTTTACAATCTAGCGGCGCGGGCC
>CAYXFY010000019.1:8189-32074 GCA_964464395.1 uncultured Nitrososphaera sp. | reverse complement strand
CCTTTGGGTGCACCACCGTGACGTCGTAGCCGTAGCCTCGAAATGCCCTGTACACTGGGTATGCCATGCCTGCTGCTTCAAAAGCTATCCAGTCATTTATGTAATAGACAACCGATAATTGGTAATCAATCCTGATGAGACTATTTCAATGTAGAACACGTAATGTAAAAACATAAATTTTCAACCTCTCGTCTTATTGATAGACCCTTAGCTTGCACATGTACGTCAGGACGCTTACCAAAGTTGCAAACAGATATGCGCCAAGCAGACCGCTTTCCTTTGACGTTGTGCACGTGTTCAAGGCACTACAGCTTATAGAAAACAAAGGGCATATCAGCAGAGTCCTGCTATGCAATGAACTTGCACTCGGCGAAGGGGCGATCAAGACATTAGTCAAGCACCTAAAAATGAGTGACCTTGTAAGAACAAGCAATAGCGGCACAAAGATGACTAGCAAGGGAAAGGCCATCTTTTCCGAAATTATTTCTGCTGTCCCTGCTGAAACATCTCTCCCAAAGTGCTCCATTGCTCTTGGCAGGTTCAATCAAGCAATATTGTTGAAGGAACTTGGCTACGCTGTTAGGTCTGGAATTGAACAGAGAGACGCCGCCATAAAGATGGGCGGCATTGGAGCCACTACTCTACTATTCAAGGACAACAAATTGGTAATGCCCACTAGCAGCCAGGATTCCTTGAGAAAAGAACAGGAAATACGAAAAATGCTGATTGATAGATTAAGACCTGAAGAAGGGGATGCCATTATTATAGGCAGTTCTGACAAAGATATGATAACGGCGGAGCTCTCTGCAAAAAATGCAGCACTCCTCACCATATTAAGCCATGAGCGACATACCGAGACCGCTTATTGATATTCGCATAATTTCCTAACGTGCTTCATGATGGAAGCCGTGCAGGCGCATAGTCACGTAATTCTGCATAAATCAATAAGACCCTGCCTCCCAACACTCCTAAACCATGAAATTACGAATGCAGCCTCCAATTCTCAAAGGCGCTGTCGACCCGCACTCGGATATGCGACTGGTAGACGACGGGCTCCGGTGAAACTTTGCTCTTGCCGTGCATCATGATCGATAGCAATGGACCCTTTATCTCAAAGAGCCTGATCCTTTCTTCTTTAACCGCGACTGTAAGCATCTCTCCGACGGTGTATTGATTCTTGATAGCGGTTGTGGTTTTCGCTACGGCAGTAGTAATGTCTGTCGCATTGGTTACGGTTACAGTGGCAGTGGTTCCTGTTTGATTTGTAGAGACAGCTGCCGCATTGACGACCTTGATCGTAGTGGTGGCAGTTGAATTGGTGACGGTTATGGTAATAGTAGCATTTCCGTTTTGAGCTGTTGTTATAGCTGTCGCATTAGCAACTTTTATAGTCGAATTGCCCGTGACGTTCTGTACGCTCGTTGTGGTTATGATGGTAGTTTTTTGTGGCAGTAGCGCATCTTTAGAGGGGCTCACAGAAAAGCTGTTGGAGTTAACATAAAGCCTGACATAGTCTGCATCTCGATATTTGTCTGGAATTTGAATAACGAACTTTCCATTAACGGGTTTGCCTGCGATATACCATTCACCGGAGAATCCCTTATCACTTCCAAATTTTGCCACAATGACTGACTCTTTTCCATATACTTCAATAAGATAACCTGTACGACTATCAACTATCTTGCCCTCAATAGTGTCATCCGTTACATTGGTGATAACAATTTTGGGTGTGACAGCCACTGTCATCTGACTGGTACTTGATTCCAGATACCAAGTACCGTTTACCATCATTTCCCAGTATTTATCATCCATCTCCATGAGCATTTCCTGCGCATAGGCGTGGTTGCTGCCGATGTTTCCGGCGTTTGGACCGCCGTTGGTCTCACTTTGGATAAGCAAAAGGACGGCACATACTACAGATGCAAATTGACACCATTCTTGCTCGTTTATTTTGGGAAAAAGCATACTCATGACGTTTTGTCAGTATGGCAGAACTATTTATGTTGTTGGATAGATTATCCAACATATTGGATAAACCATCCAAGCCTTTATATCTATGCGTCAGAATGCAGGTTCACATGAATAACAATTCCCATGTCTCAACAATTGAGCGGCTAATCCAAGATATCCTTTCTCAAGATGATATTGTTCTTACAGTTAGCAGTGGGGCCGCAATATGCGAGGTCAAAGCAGAAAAAGGAATGCCATTTAGAATACTTGAGAACTGGGTTACAATAGGTGACGAGAACCGTCCCTGGCACATACACCTGAACATATCGGAAATTTCAGAGGCAAGATTTGTCAAGGAAAAAGGTCATGAAAACAAGATGAATTATAGCGTAAGGTTTGCCGATTCAGAGGGCGAGTACAAGATGCGAGCGTACTTTACAAACATTTACAACACCAATGGGGAGCTGGACAACGAAAAGCTCGCAAGATACGAAGGCCTTTTTGCAAAATATGGTAGCCGTGAAAACATTCCATTGAAGGTGGCATAGAAGGTTGGCAAAAGGAACTATAACCAAGTTTGGCCTGCTTGTTGCCCTTGTCTCAGTGGTCCTAGGAGTTGGAATCGTTTCAATAATCGGTGCTCAAGATAACAAGGCTACTGACGTAAAGCAGTACAAGCCTCTGGGGCAAGACGATTACGTCGAATACGCAAAATTGTTCAATGTCCATTACGACGGCGACAGGAAGGTGCTGACGGACGGTGCCAACAGGACGCTAATACTCCAGAGAAGCGGAGAAACACAGCCGGCGGCTAATGATTCTCGCCATATGATAACTACTGCCGTTCCAATCGTATATGCCGAATCCGGCGATAATACAATACTTATCCCTGTCAAGAGGATCATAGTGTTTTCGTCTACCCATGCAGCCATGATGGACAGACTCGGCATATCAGACAGGATCGTTGGAGTCACTTGGGGTGGAGGTTATGAATGGTATATTGGCAGCATAAAGGATGGTCTTGGGACAGGCCGAATAAAGGACATCGGTCAGGGCAACAACCCCAACTACGACGAGATAGTGTCGCTCAAACCCGACTTGGTTGTGCTGGTTGGTGGAACGGGAATGTGGGAGGACAAGGCGAGAAAACTGGACGAGCTTGGCATCAAGTATGTCGTAAATTCTGAGTGGTTAGAGAGCGATCCAGTAGCGCGGTTTGAGTGGATAAAGTTCTTTGCAGCGTTGACGGATGATGAAGAAAAAGCCATTTCGGTTTTTGACGAAGTGAAAGCCAAAGTGGATGACATCACTGAACGCGTCGAGGGTCTAGACAAGTCTAATGTAGCATGGGCAGGAGTCTTCAAAGGCACGGTGTACGTACCTCGGACTGAGAGCTATGTGGGAAAGCTGATTGAGATGGCAGGCGGCAAATACCTGTTTGAAGACCTTCCCGGTACCGGTTCTGCACAGATAAGCATGGAAGAACTTGTGGCCAGAGGAAGCAACGCTGAGATCCTCATCTATTCAAGCACAGAGACAAACAATACAAGTGAAATAATCAAAGAGTCGCCGTTGTTGGCAGGCATGGCTGCAATAAAGTCTTGTAGCGTATATGCATTTGAGCCTTGGTACTGGCAGACGCTAGACCAGCTTGACGACACGGTAAGCGACGTAGCGACAATAATGCATCCTGAAGCGTTTCCTGACTATCAGTTGAAGCAGTTCAAGAAGCTGCAATGTGACTCGTAGCAAGCATGGGAGAACTGTCCGACCATGATGATTACGTTCAAGACAAGAAAGGCGCGGTACATGACAACCGTAATAGCTATGCTGGTGCCGGCTACGCTTCTGGGCGGGCTGGCATTAGGATCTGTAAAGTACAGTGCTTCAGATACGCTGTCATGCTTCATGGGCAGCTGTCAGGACAAGGTGATGGAAGATATAATCTGGAAGATAAGGACTCCGAGAACCCTAGCCGCCCTTGTAGGAGGAGCAGGCTTGGCAACGGCAGGGGCGTTGCTTCAGGCTTTGTTCAGAAATCCTCTAGCTAGTCCCTCCATACTTGGTATCTCGTCAGGAGCTTCGCTTGGAGTAGCACTGCTAGTCATAGGCGGCATTAGCATCGGCATTCCAGTACATGCATTCGGGGTGCAATCGGTGTTTGTTGCTGCCTTTGCAGGCGCGCTTGCCACCATGTTTGTAATAATGGCAATAATACCAAAAGTCACAAACACTACAACGCTGCTGCTAGTAGGCCTGATGATAAATGCACTACTGCTCTCTATAATCGGCATCTTGGCTGTCATGGCCCAGGCTGCAGACCTTCAAGTGTTTTACACATGGACTCTTGGGAGCTTTGCAGGGATAACATGGGAGATGCTGAATTACCTCTACATCATAGTGCCTTTGGCAGTGGCCGGAAGCTACGCCATGTCAAAAAGCCTAGATGTATCTCTGCTCGGCGAAGGCTATGCAACAAGCATAGGTGTGAAGGCAGGACAGCTCCGGAACAGGGTCATTCTCTTGTCAAGTGCACTGACCTCGACTATAACTGCCATTGCAGGTCCAATCGGGTTCATCGGCATTGCAGGACCATATCTGGCAAGGCTGATGAGTCATTCCGGGATGCATCGTGTGATAATACCACTATCTGCAGTCATCGGAGGACTTCTTACCGCAGGGGCAGACATACTGGCAAGGATAGTGATCCCGCCTGTTGACCTGCCTACAAGCTCCATAACGTCGATCATCGGCGCGCCTTTGGTAATAATGATTCTCCTGAAAAGGAAGGGCGAGGGCCTATCGCAATAAGGACACAAGACGTCTCATTCGGCTATGATGATGCCAAACAAATACTGAAAAGTGTAGACCTGTCAGTAGAAAATGGAACGCTTGTAGCTCTGCTAGGACCAAATGGAGCTGGAAAGTCTACGCTTCTAAAGTGTATCGCAAAGCTTCTCACTCCCACTAAAGGAAAAGTGTGGATGGAAAACCTTGACATTACACTAAAGCACGAATCAGAAATAGCGAGGCTAAGGTCTATCGTTCTCTCGGACAGGGTCTATCCGTTCAACATGAAAGTTGAAGAACTAATCGCTCTAGGACGATACCCATACATAAACCCTCTCTCCACATTTGATGCTAAAGACCTACAAATCATCCAAGATTCTGCAGAAATGATGGGCGTGCAGGATCTGCTTGACAGGAAATTCAGCGAGCTTAGCGACGGCCAGAAACAAAAAGTGCTCATTGCCCGTGCACTTGCTCAGGAGCCGCGCGTCCTGATTCTTGACGAGCCGGCAACACATCTCGATGCCAAGTCGAAGGTAGAAATACTGTTAAAAATCCGCTCTTTAGCCAAATCCAAAAAGATTGCAATCATAGCCTCGCTGCATGAAATAGAACTTGCCTTTCGGATTACTGACCGCGTGGTTGTACTTGACGAAGGGCGAATAACGATCTCTGGAACGCCCGAGTCGGTTTTAAATGAGCAAGAAGTGGGCAAGATCTATCCTACGTCAAGTGCCACGTGGAGCCCACTTTTTGGGGCCCTAGAATTGATACGTAGTAATGACTATGACAATGGCTTTGCTCCAAATAGATGTGCCCCGTATGTCTACGTAGTCGCAGGAAATGGAACCGGCATCCCAATATTTCGAATACTTGCCCGCAACAGCGTGCCATTCGCCACTGGAATACTGCAAGAGAATGATGTGGATTACAAACTTGCAAAGCTGATGAGGGCAAACGTGGATGCAACACCTGCATTTGAGCCTGTCCAAAGTGAAGATGTGGACAGGGTTATCAAAAAGCTGGTACGTCTAGATCCAGATTCTCTATCGGTGATTGACGCGGGTGTCCGGATGGGCACGTCAAACCGTGAGATAGCGACTCTATTGAAAATGCTTTGCGATTTGAACATACGCATTCTCAGCATGCGGAATAATGTTGACATCGTCGATCTTTATGGTGTAAATACCGCGGTAGAAAGGATATCGATAGACAACATAAGAGAATGCTTGACATTCCCAAACGTGGTAGGTAGACTGAAGCAAATGGATAGCTGTTCGCGCAGTAGCTATTGATTTCAAACTCGCTCATATTCAATTCTAGCACGCTAATGGCGCAGGTTTTGTATTCAGCTGCAGCGTGTCGAAGCTAACATGTATTGATCTTGCCAACTGTGCTTTGATGTGTTCTGGGATTCCGCCGTAACATTTGTTCAGTACTTCAGTATTTTCCCATCCACCCAAGCTTGCCACGTAGGCAAGTGACCAGTTTGTTGCTGCTAGGTAGTACTGAGCCATTGTATGTCTGAACAAGTGCAACGGATGTCCCTTGAAGTACAATCCATCCCCTAACGCATACACCCTAGTCTTCTCGTTTAGCCAAGTATTTCTGTCAAGCTCCGAGAATGTCCTTTTGAACTTGGTAGCTATCCTTGACATGAAATATGAGACTTGCAGCGCGTTTGCCTTGTCACCCTTGGCATCCTCAAAGAACAGAAATCTTCTTTCCTTTGACAACCTGTCAAGCGCGGTCTCTACAACATCCCTACATTCTTCAGTCGGGTACTTGACCCACCACTTGCCTTCCTTTGTAAGATACCAGTCGCCGCGCTTAATCTTGGGTTCAAACTGCTCGACCCTGAATACGGGTGATAACGCAACCCTATCCCAACTCATGGAAGCCATCGCGAATGCCCTAGCTCCTGTGTGCAGGTCTATGTTCATGAAGCTCCAAGCTTCCCAGTCACCCTCGCTCTCAAGTAGTCTGTTTATCTTGTCTATCTGTTCCGGCGTCAACATGATGTCTTTGTACTCTCCAAGCCTTTCGGGTGTCGTTGATAGCCCATAGCGTCTGCCCTCACCATGTGCGAAATTGATGCTGTGGGCTGCCAAAAAGCTGCGGTAAGCGTTGATTGTGTTGGTCTTCTGCATCTGTGGATATGCCGTGTTGAACCATGCCAGAAAGTTCTGCCAATAATCTATCGTTATCTCCTTGCGCTTTGCAGAGTCTATTGGCACTCCAAAGCTTATGATAGTCTCAGGCATCACCTTTAGTTGATCGGACATTCCATGAACTATATTGACCAGATAGCGAATTCTGCGAGGCGGAATCCCGCCTGATTTGAGAAATATTATCCATTTCTGTATAGAGGGGAGCTGGTTGAACGGTTCATTTTCCAGCTTTCTGTATTCCCGTGTCAATTGCTTTTGCAGCGAGACTACAATATTACCATTGGCGTCGCGCTTTATTCCCCATTTTTCTTCATGTACCATCTCTGAGAGATAACGTGAGACAGTACTGTGGTCCTTGCCAATGTCAACGCCGATTTCTCTCGTCGTGTAGTTGCCATTCTTGACACTGAGTGCGATGGCTTCCTTGATCTTCTCCCTGTCCTTGACCTTTAGCCCCTTGACCCTCAAGCGGCTCTTTCTCCGTACTAATGCCTGAGCCACTATCCACCTACCTCTTCTATTGTAGCAGCATCTAGAACTGTCAGAAACACTGACGTGGTAGGGGGATAGATATACCAGATAACGAATAATAAAGTCGGAAAAATTGTTAATGGTACTTGATGAATGTTCAAGCACAAGTTTAGTGTCTGTATATTTTGATGGCTAGCTTGAAGATTCGCGTTTGTGCAACGGTTTGTGCAACGTTTTTGTTGCATTGGACGCTCGGAGGAAGCGATTTTCTCACATAATTATTTGAGAATATCGCTTTCTACGAGCGTCTAATGCACCAAAAGCGTTGCATAACTTGTTGCATAGTCGCGCAGCTTCAAACTAGCCATGAAAATACATGGATGCTAAACTTTTGCTTCAGGCTTCATCAAGCAATACTAACAAATTTTCCGACTTTATTATCTGTTATTTGGTATATCTATCCCCCTACCACGTCAGACCTACTGACAGTTCTAGACGTTATTGCAGCTAAGGAAAGAAAGGGGTTGGCCGCCTAGTGGTTCAGGCACTTGTACGAAGAAAGAGCCGCCTGAGGGTCAAGGGTCTGAAAGTCAAGGACAGGGAGAAGATCAAAGAAGCTATTGCAATCAGCATCCAAAATGGCAGCTACACTACCAGAGAGATTGGTGTTGACCTAGGCAAAGACCACAGCACAATATCACGTTATCTGACTGAAATGGAAAGAGAAGGAAAATGGGGAATTCGGCGTGATGTAAATGGTAACATTGTAATTTCATTACAAAGGCAGTTAGCGCAACAATACCAGAAATTAGATAGGGAACCGTTCAACCAGCTGCCGGCAATTCAAAAGTGGATTACATATCTCAAATCAAGCAGGGCTAGCAAAATTCAGTATTGTGTGAATATTATCCGGGGGATATCTGACCAGCTAAAGGTGATGCCAGAAGCCATTGTAAGCTATGGAGTACCTATAGACACAGCAAAACGAAAAGAGATAGCTGTTGAATACTGGCAGAACTTCCTTGCATGGTTCAACACTGCGTACCCGCAGATGCAGCAGATAAACACCATCAACGCTTACCGTAGCTTCCTGGCAGCTCATAACATCAATTTTGCTCATGGCGAAGGCAAAAGGTACGGCCTGTCTACCACATCCGAGAGGCTCGGAGAATACAAAGACATTATGCTCACACCAGATCAGATTTACAAGATAAACAGAAAGCTTGAGAGTGAAAAAGACTGGGAATCTTGGTCTTTTATGAACATCGATTTGCATACAGGAGCTAGGGCATTTGCTATGGCATCCATGAGCCGAGATAGGATAGCTTTTTCGCCGTTATTCAGAATAGAACAGTTCGAGTCCAAGATAAAACGTGGAGACTGGTATTTGACAAGAGAGGGTAAATGGTGGGTCAAGTACCCGACAGAGGAATGCAGAGCTATTTTTGAAACTACTTATGATAGGCTGCCAAAAGATAGGAAATTCCTTTTCTTTGAAGATGCCAAGAGTGACAAGGCAAACGCGCTGCAAGCTTCTTATTTCATGTCAAAGATGGCTATTAAATTCAAAAAGATATTTTCAGAGCTTGACAGAAATAGCTGGTTAAATCAAAAGGCAAGGGTCTATGCTCTTGGCGATGGATTATACTTTAATGGTCATCCATTGCACCTGTTCAGGCATACGATGGCTCAATACTATCTGGCAGCAACAAACTGGTCCCTTGCTTATGTTGCCAGCTTGGGTGGTTGGGAAAATACAGAAGTGTTGAATAAGTGCTATGGCGGCATCCCAGAACACATCAAAGCGCAGATAGCAAAATCGATCCATGTCAAGTTTGATACTCTAAACCTGAACACCACAGTTAAAATTGCGTCTGTCTAGTATGGAGCTATCTGGAATAATCTTATTATAGCTCTGTTGGTATACTATGCTCAGGTGACTAACGCTCAAGCCTAGCTTGAGGTCTCGCCTCTAGATTACGATGTCCGTGGAAACGGAATGGGAAAGGTAAGGCGAGGTTCACCATCTCTTTTATGTTGTTTATATACCCCAGCTATGCGTATGTATGACTTTTGCCTTTATCATCTCATAATACTGACTCCTACCACGTTCATACAGCTGGAATGAAGAACCTGCAATGTAATCCGCAACTTGCAAACAAGGTTGCTGATGGGAATAGTCATGAAAAACGTTGCTGGTTATCAGGCGTTCATTGCCGCTAACAAAGGTTTTCCACGATACCTTTTCAGCAAAGTACCTGTCGAATGCTTGCCTGGAGCTCTTGGACATGCTCAGGTCTAGGTGGAGATTGATATGATCTGCATCACCATAGGCAGCCATGACATCGCGCATGATGTATTCTGCTATAACGAAATTGTACAATATCTTCTTGTTTTCACGTAAATGCGATGCAACTGCTGTCTTTTTTATTACTACTCTGCCGGCTTCAATTTCTAACCTGCCAATCAGATTCAAGAATTTGTGGCGAACAAAGTCGCTATCGTTAGTAAACTTGAATTCATTTATCCTACGATGATGCCGTAGATTCAATTTCTTGAGCAAACGTTTTACATCAACTTCTGCTCTGAAAGGACAATTAGCAACCACATAACCGATAATGAAATATTTTGAAGCTTTATCAGTAAAGCCAAGGTCTCCTGACTCGTCAACAAAAATATCAATGGTTTTAGCTATTTACTGTCAACCTCTATAGGAAAGCGAGTTGCCCATACGGATTTTAAACATTACGAAGTATGAATCAAGAAGTCTTGCCTTAGACAAGAAATACTAGCTCATCTTCATTTGTCTGGCTATGGAAATATTACAATCTTTGTCGACTTCAACTATTCCAAGATTGTTCCTAATCCACTTGAACCAAGAGATTATGGTCTGAGCACGTCTACCTAATGTAGAGCCTGTCAAATGTGATTTTTGACGTAACATTTCGATCACATCTTGCTTGCCAAAATGTTTGTAGCGGTCAATCGAAATCTGAAGAAAAATCTCATGCATGATAGGAAATTCCAAAAGTAGTTTGCATATGAAATTGGCTTTATCCTTCTCAGCTAGTTTTAGATAGAGTTCGCCAATATCTGTCAGTTTGTACTTGTTTTTATCTAATCTCACCAATCCCAAAATCTCTGCAGCTTGCCTGTAATACGAGCTTTGGCGTCTAACAAAACCAAATGCATCGACCATCTTTTCTGACGTATCATATCCCTCAAAAACTCGAAATGGGAATTGGATTATTTTATTTACGTCATCGGCCTGCGGGATATCCGTCTTGATACTCTTTGACCGAGACTATGTCTGTAAGTTTGACTTGGTATTGTTTAGAGTTGAGTAATTTTACGGATTCAAAACTCGATTCAGGTTTAAACTCATACTCCCACAGCAGATACAATTTTTCATTTGGTTCGAAGCAGAAAAAGAAGTTCTTTACCGGCTTCTTTGTGTGGAATGTCCTAAAAGGATAATAGATCTGTCGAATACTGAATGAGTTTGGAATACCAATTTTGGCTTCAACACTGACTATTCTATCGATATTTTCATATACCGCGTCAACCTCGATCTGAGCTGAATTAACCTCGATTACAGAACCACTTACATCAAAAGTAAATTTAGGGGTTGTTCTTCTACCGCGAAAGGACAAGTGCAAATTGGACAACCCTGAAAATTCCGATATCAAACCACAAGAGTGAGCATAATCTAGGTAGATGCCTTCACTCTCTACTTCAAGTGCGGATGTGGGAAATGGAAATGAGGTAGGATATGGTATTGGTTTGTCCTGTACTCTTTCTAATTCATGGTACCCTTTTCCTTTGACAATTACATACTGGTGTCTATCTATAGGCAGCAAAAACACATTGTTGTCTCTGAAAACCTTGGGCAGATCCTCAATGCTATCCATTTTGGCCATAAGCCTTGGTTCCTCATTTACAATTTGCTTGATTTGTCTTGCAGTTATGCGATTAACTGGTTTGGAAAGATCGAGGTTTAGCTGATTAATGATATCCAACCATTTCTCTATCTTGCGACTAGGTCTGTCTCTAGTCAAGGTTAATCAACTACGCATAGTTACGGATAAGTAGTTCGGTATGACCAGTACGCTTGGAACCCTTACAGTTGATGGCTCTTAGTGCAGTAACTTCTTTGATATATTCCTTGAAATCACCGTAGAGTTCTCGTATAAATGGGGTGTCCGAATTGCTAAGTAGCACTTTACAATGTCTTCTATCAAGCTTCTTGAATATACGATGCAACTCTATCTGATCTTTGTCATTAAATCCATCATTTGTGTAACCTGTGAAATTTGCAGTTAAGCTGGTCGGTTTGTAAGGCGGATCGAGATAAACAAAATCATTTTCCCTTGCTGTTTCTAGTATATCCTTGTAATCACTGACAAGTATGTGTGCATCAGAATATCTGAGAGCCAAACTTACATTCCTAAGGTTCGCACCATCACAAATTAAGGGGTTTTTGTATCTCCCGATCGGAACATTAAACATTCCATTTTTATTGACTCGGTAAAGACCGTTGTAACAGGTTTTGTTGAGTGTAATAAATCTAGCAGCAGCTTCGATATCATTTAGAGGCTTGATCTGTGCTCGAAGTTTGTAGTAGTAGTCATGATTATTCTTTTTGTATTCTTTCTCATGGTATTTTAGCAATTCTATGAGCTTTTCGACATCATCCTTTACAATTTTGTAAGTGTTAATCAGGTCTCTATTCATATCAGAGAGGTAGGCTGTAAAATGCAGATGTTTTTGGGACGCCAGATAAAAGAAAAATGCTCCTCCACCTATGAACGGTTCAAAGTATCGACTGAAGGAATTTGGAGCACATTTGTCCAATTCAGATATCAGCTGAGTTTTCCCACCTGCCCATTTGACAAAAGGATAACAAGTCGGAAGTACAGCATGAAGGTCAAATCTATCCTGATTTGACCCCAAGCTTTCCTGCATTTATGATTCAAAATATCGTTGAATGTTATTAACTTTTTGAGTTCTCAGGGGCAAGCCATGAGTTAAACAAAAGTACCTCATAGAAGGGTAAGGAATGTTTATTATTGTAGAAGATTTTATTTATTAACTTGAAACAATGCCAAAAAGTGTGGAATTCCCTGTAGGCTCTGTAAAGCTAACCATTTCCTTCGATACTCCCGAAGAATTGAAAACTGCCCTAGTGGATGTGGAGGAAATAAAAAAGATTCTAAAGGAAGAGCTTCCTGAAGCCTCGACCGAACCGAGTAGGGTCATAAGAAAAGACCTAGAAGGAATTCTCGATTATCATGATGGAAAGCTGGTAATGCTAAGAGCTCCTGATTCTAAAGGTAAGAAGGTATGTCTGGCGCTATATGCGATAGATGCAGACGGCGCGACTCCGAAAGAGATCGCCGCTGTCAGCCATGTACAGAATCCATCAAATAGCATACTTCATAATCTAAGTTACAAGAAATACTTTAGAAAACTAACAAATGGTAAGTATGTGCTTACTGATGTAGGATTATCCTTCGTGACAGGCACAATATTGCCAGAACTAAAGGAGAAGGAAAAAGGTGGCACGTCTCAACCTTAAAATGCCATATGGTGAAGTTGCAGTTGACTTCACGGATAATGAGGATCTAAAGAAGCAGCTTGAGAAGATTGATTTCGAAGGTCTAGTAAGAATTATCAGTGATAAGGTCGGCTCAATATCGACCGAATCTAAAAAGATCAGAGATGATCTGAAAGATATTTGCGAAACAGATGGAAGATATATAATCTTCAAGAAAGCACCTTCAAAGAAAATAGATAAGGTCATACTTGCCATTTATGCATACGGCAATAGCGCGACTGTAGAAGAGATAAAACGCACGACGGGCATTTCAGATCCATCAGGAGATTATCTTAACAGTGGAAGTTATTCAAAATACTTTGTCAGCTACGGAAACAAGAGTTATGGACTAAGCGATATAGGTTTACAGGTTGTTGTGGATGAAATACTTCCAAAACTAAGGAGTGCGGCAAAAGATGGTACAGGCAAAAATCAAAATTAATGATATCGAATTTATCATAGATTTCGAAGATGAGAAAGACCTAGAGAGCAAGCTCGGTAAAGTGGATTTTGGCAAAGCTCATGAACTGCTTTCCAAAAAATTCGGATTGGATGATAAGAAAAAATCAGGTCCTGAAGACTATAGCGACCTCTTCAGCATTAATAGTACAGGAAAGGTTCAGTCGAAGAAATTTCCTAAGAAGGATAGAGATCTAGTGAAATTGGCCGTATTCTTTTCACCAGATGGTCTAACAACCAACGAAATTAGGGATATCACGGGTTTGTCTAATCCGCGTGCCTATATGCCTGACAAAGACTTCCTCAAGAGAGGAGAAAAGTACACTTTGGGAGCTGATTCAAAGAAGTATGTTATACATAAGCTCATTCCAAAAATAAGAGAACAGGATTAGATGCAATTTGGAAAAATGGATTAAGGAAATTGTTGAGCAGATCTGCATAGGACAAGTTCTCCTTGAAAGCAACATGGAATCGGGCAATAGGCTGTCATTAATCACAGTTGACAACGGCGTAGAATTTGCATTGAAATTCCATTGTTCGCACAATTCACTTTTGTCACAGGGCGATCTGAATTCAAACGATGCCTTTAAGAAAGCGATAGGTGTGCTTACGCCAAGCAAGATTTCCTCTGATGATGCCAAAGATATAATGCAATACCATAACCACAGAAACACACTTTATCATGGTGCCAAATTAACAACGATAACAGATAGATATGTTGCAGACTACATTGAACTGGCAAAGAAATTGCTTGCCGCATTATTCAATTATTCCCTTACAACTAGTGTTTGGAAGACGCAGGTTAATCAGACGAGAAAGTCACTTATTAAACAAGAAAGCCTGCTTGATGCTGTTTCGTTTGAGGAGAAGATCGTCGACAATCAGAAGCTTGTTCAGATGAAGGTATCTTCTACTCCTATGATTACTGAATCAATTCTTTTAGTAATCCATGGCTTCAATACCATGTTTGCTCGTCCGCCAAATACAGACGAGTTAGAAAAATCATTGCGCCTAAGTGGTGTTCCAATAACCGCTGATGCTTTATCTGTAAAGATATCGCAACTAAGGAGCGGAGGGTCTATTGAGAAAGGCGTACTTATCATAAAATCTCCTGCACTTGATAAATTGAAAAAGAAATTTTTGTTTTAATATGGCTCTATAAAAATAGTAATCCCACTGCCTGAGCACAAAAACCTGACGCTTATCGCAAGACCATGCTAGCATGCAAAACTACCTCTTTTTGTTTTTAAGTAAGATGAACCTCTTGCAAAACGGCGATCAGATTATGGGCAAGTATGAAAATGGCAAATTCTTGGAAAAGAAGAAGGCTAGGAAAGCTTGGAACTGCATAAAATGTCATAGGCCCATCAAGCCTGGAGAAGGATATTACCGTGAAACTTTAGGCCCAATTAATCCAAGTCCTGGCACACAATTCTATTCTTACTGCTTAGAATGCGGACCAAAATCCGGGATACCAATAAGAAGCTGACTAGGGCGACTATATAAGCAGGTGTGACAATTTGGCAGCAATTGGTATATTATGACAAGCAACTTATTGCATTTCTAAATGCCAAATTTCCTAGTGTTAAGATTGAAAAGCTCAAGGGGAGCAAAGTAAGAAATTGGTACAGACTGGATTCAGGATGCTTCCTTTATGTAATTGGATCCAAGATTCATAGCTATGGTGGAACATGGTCCGACCTTCATACTGATGATTTTACCTCAATAACCGACAATAGTAAAGAATGCTATTGCGCCTTAGTCATTGAAAGTCCAAAAACTACTCTAGTATTGCCGCCAGACGTTATGGCGAATTTGTTTGATGATAGATCTCTATTATCAACAACAATGAAAGGTCCCAAATGGGAATTTGGAATATTCCCAAGACCAACAGGGTACTTTTTGCATTTTAATAAGGGTGGATTAGAAAAGCCAATTCCGAGTGACTATCTTAACGACTGGGATCAGATACCTGATTTCGCAGGCATAACTGTCAGAAAATTGTCACTGACATCTATCGACATAGAAAAAGCCATAGTGAGTCATAACGTCAAGGTTGTAGAGAAAGTACTCACATCTGAAAAGTTAGCTACTACCAAAAGGCGAATTGGTCAAGATTCTGTAAGAAGGTTAACGCTTGCTAACTATTCTAATCAGTGTGCGGCATGCGATATCAAAGAACCAGATCTGCTTATTGCTAGCCACATAGTACCTTGGTCAAAAGATGTAATCAAACGTGGCGTACTGGAGAATGTCATTTGTTTCTGTGCACTTCATGATAGGCTATTTGAAAAAGGAAAGATGATCGTAGATCATTTAACAAATGAAATAAAGTTTTCAGAATCGTTCAGGAATCTATCTCATAGTAGTAAGACATACGAAGCATACAAAACTGCAACGTATAGCAAACTGCGATTACCAACTTCCTTTTCTCCTGATCCGCTACTTCTAAAAAGACACAGGGAACAATTTCCAACAGTCAAATATACTTAGTATAGGCTACCGCATCATCTCGTTTAGAAATGGATTAAAGCAACCTTTCCATGTGTATCATCCATGCCGTGGATAACAAAGAACGGTAGACGGCAATTCGTAGGAGACTGGGGAAGCTTGTCTGATGGTGAAAGATGGCAAGCAATTCACAACCGTAACGCCGCAAGAGAGGAAGAAGCAAGAAGGTGGGCAGAAGAGCAGCAAAAGAAAAAGCAACAGGCAGCTGCAGAAGAAAAGGAGAAGGATTAGTATGGGACATTGGGGTGGTGGCGCTCCATCTTGGGTTTACAAGCAAAGAGAGGCTAGTCTAGCATCCTCATATCAGTCGCAGATATCGACTCTTGAGTCTAGGATAAAACAACTCGAAACGGAGAATGCTGAACTCAAGCAAAGATTGGCAGAAATTACAGCTAAGGATGAAGAGTGCAGGAAGCTATCAGAAGATAATAAGGCTCGAAAGCCTAAGACTTCAGCTAAGTAAAGTATACGACTGGCTCCTTTTGTTGCATATAATATTACTGCCGGTCTGACTGTATCTTGTTATGCAACAAAATCGAAAAGTAATTAATCATTTAAGGGGTCACCTCAAAATACACCCAAAATCTTTAATTCCCACCCCGCTTTTCCACATTGAAGATGCAGCTTACACTGAACGACTTTTGCTCAAGCATACTCGGGATCGACCGGGGCATAAGGTTCGCAGGCGTCGCTGACATGGAAGGCAAGCTGATCGGGCATGCCTACAGGAAGGGCATAGTGCCGCTTTTGACGCCCAAGGAGACCGAGGTCTCGGTGCTGCAGTCGTTTATCCGGATGAGCACAAGGGGGACGCTCGAGCAAAAGCTCGGCGGCACCGTTTATTCATTTACGATGTACGGCAAGGTCAAGAGGGCAACGATACCGGTCCGCAGCTCGTCAAGGACCACACACATATTCATGGTCTCGTTCGACGTCGATGTTGACCACGAGCCGATAATACTCCACAAGATATTGCCAGAACTTGAAAAACTGGCGCTCTAGTCCTCGTCGCTTTTGTCGAGATGCTCGTGTTGAACGTGCATGGCAAGCATCTCGTCGCTGTCAAAATGCTCGCCGCAGAACTGGCAGACGCCTTGCTTCTTCTCTGATTGCATTGGGCGCTACCTAGACTAGCCATTAATAATATAAAAACAAAATGTCAGTCAGAGCGGGCCTTGAGCCACTGGCCGACCTTCGGAAGCACGTTGTTCTGCGAGTACGAGCTTGCTATCAGCCCGACGTGGCCCGTGTGGAACCGCATCAGGCGCTTGTCCTGGCTTGACACCATGTCGTTGAGCGGCGTGCTGCACTCAGGCGACACAAGGTGGTCCTCGTCAGCCACCAGGTTGAGCAGCGGCACCGTAATCTTTGACAGGTCGACGACCAGGTCGCCCAGCATGAACTCGTTTTTCGCAAGCAGGTTCTTCTGGTAGATGTCAGATATCCACTGCCTGAATGTCTCGCCGGCTATCTGCGGCGTGTCGTACAGCCACTTTTCTATGCGCAGAAAGTTGCCCACAAACGACTCGTTGTCGATGTTCTGGACCAGGTTGAAGTATTTTGCGACGCCCTGCTTGAACGGCTTGAGCGCGGCATAGCACGCATACAGCTGCTCGGGTGGCAGGTTGCCCACCGTGTCGCGCATCTTGACAACGTCCATGTTCTTAGCCATGTTGCCGATTACTGTCGAGTCCCGTTCAGTGTCAATGACAGGCGCAATTACTGCCAGGTTGCGCACCTTTTTTTGGTGGAGCGCGGTATACATGATAGACATGCTCGCGCCCATGCAGTAGCCGTGCAGCGTCAGCTTGTCGACCTTGTTCTTTTTCAGCACCGTGTCGACGCAGTCGTCGATGTAGATGTTCACATAGTCGTCAAACGAGACGTACTTGTCCACACTTGCGGGGTCTTTCCAGTCTAACAGGTAGACGTCAAAGCCCTGCTCGAGCAGGCTGCGTATCCAGCTCTTGTCCGGCTGCAGGTCAAGCACGTAGGACTTGTTTATCAGCGCATACACGGTGAGTATCGGCGTCCTTGCGGTCTTGGGGACAAGCGGCTGGTAATGCAAAAGCCTGTAGGCCCTCGTCTCTACCAATATCTCGTGGGGAGTTTGGCCGACCTCTACCTTGCCGGCAGTGTGCAATACCGAGCGCGCTTTTTCCAGCTTGCGGTAGTTCTCCTCAAGCTCTTTCGCCATCTTGTTCTCCGGCTCTTCCTTCTTTTCCGCCGGCGCGGCCGGCTGCTCGGCCTTTTCAGGCTTAAACTCTTGCTGAGTCATTCCTTAGGGCCTCCATGCCCTTCTTCAGGTCCCTTACCGTTCTCTTCAGCTCGTGCACGTCCTTGAGTATCTCGTCAATCTCGCTCCTTGTCGGCAGGTTCAGTGCTTTGAAGTTCTTTTCAGTGATGTTTTGCATGGCCTTTGTCATGTCCATCTGGCTGCTGAACACTTTGCCGTAGACTGAGGAAAACTCGGGCGACGCAAAGAGGCCGGTAAAAGCGTCCTCAAAAGACTCTATCATGGCCTTGCGGTAGTTATCGAAATCCTCCTTCGTCGCAAACTGCTTGGGCGACTTTTCGACTGTGTCCTTTGTCGCCTTTACATAGGCGGTGTTGATGAGCCCCCAGTACGCGTCGAGGTGGCTCTTCATCTCGGCCATTATCTTGCCCAGCTTGGCAAACTCATCGGCGTACGAGGCAAACTCCTTGGAAAAGGCGTACACGGGTCCTATGGTGGGAAGCTTCAGAACCTCGGTCCAGGCGTCAAACATCTTGCTTGCCTGATCCGGCGTCACGCCGGCAACTTGTTTATCGTTGTTATCTTGCATGGTTTATGCCTTCTATTATTGACTAACCTATGACTCCACTGGCAAACTATTATAGTTTATCAATAGAGAAAACGTATAATATTGTAATTTGTTATGTAAGAATTATACCATAAACTGCAAAAAACACAGCTTCCACAATTGCAGAATCGCGGCAATGCTAGCCGGGGTGACTGTTTCAGAAGGGTTACGCAGCTGCATCTAAAAAACATTTTATAAAGGAATTGCCCCGCAACTTGATGCCAGCGTTGGCTGCGGGCTCGTAGCTCAGCATGGATAGAGCGCCTGCCTTCTAAATCCTGTTGAAGACAGCCGGAAGTCGTGGGATCGAAGCCCACCGGGCCCGCTTAACTTCTTGTAAAAAGAGCGTACGCGCCGCCGGCACCGTACGCAAGCGCTATCAGCAGCCGTGACAGCATCACGGCGACATCCTGCCGCTCTGCAAACACTGTCGTGTCTATCGTTAGGGCGACAGGCAGGGATACAAGCGAAATCGTGGCGACTAATAGCTGCTCGCGGTTGTCAAGCCCGCTGTATCTTTTCATCATCGCATACGTGGCCACGTTTCCAAGTCCTATTCCTAGAAGTATGAGGTACTGATACAGTTCGGGAAACGCGGCGATGCTTGCAAAGGGGCCCGCCCAGCACACCGCGTTGAGCGCCTTTGCGCCCTGCGACCAGCGCGCGCTGTTTTTCATCCTGCCGCGAATTGCCGGAAGGGATTTTCTGAACCGCGGCCAGGCGGCACCAAAAGTCGCGCCGAAACTTCCAAGCCAGATTATGGCGTAATAATAGAGTGGCGCGCTACTTAGGAACGCTATCTCTGAAAGCACGGCGCCTGCAAGAACTGCAGCTGCGACTCCTACAAAGAGCGCGCCGAACGCGCGCCTGGTATCCAACGCGGCATCATGCATCGCCGGGCGGTAGGGCTATTGCTAATTTAAAGTAAAAAGGAGGGGCCTTACTTGGCCTGGCCCGAGACCTTTGCCCACCTTGCAAGCGAACCTGCGGCAGTCGCCCACTCTGTGACCGAATGGTAGACCGGGACTTTCGCAGCCTCTATACGCTTTGAGATGTCCTTTGTGAACGGGCCTCCCATGGCGCCGATGAGCACCGGCTTTTTGCCCTGCTTCTGGAACGACGCCAGCACGTCGACTATGGTCTCTTCCAGCGGGTCGTCCTGGAAGACGAACCACGGCATGATGATGTCGATGTTGGGGTCGTCCATGAAGGCCTGCATCGCAAAGCGGTAGTCGTCAGCGTTTGCAGAGCCGGTGATGTCGCAAGGATTGCCTATGACGTACGTGGCGGGGTAGTGTTCCTTGAACGCCTTTTTCGTCTGCTCTGAAAGCTCCGCGACCTGCAGGCCGAGCCTTTCAAAGCTGTCAATCGCGGCAATTATTGGGCCGGCGCCGTTTGTCACAAGCGCTACCCTGCTGCCCTTGGGCGTCGGTTGCCAGTTGAGCGCCTTGAGCGACGCAGTCAATTCTTCATAGGAATCAACGGAGATTATCCCTGCCTGCTCCATCGCGCCCTTGACCACGCCAAAAGACCCGCCAAGCGAGCCGGTGTGAGAAGCTGCTTGCTTGGCGCCCCTTGCGGATCTGCCGTTCTTGAACATGACTATCGGCTTTTTGCGCTCTTTTATGACCTTCCTTGCGGTGTTCATGAACTTGCGCCCGTCGCCGAGGCCCTCAACGTAAAGCCCAATGACCTTGGTGTTTGGGTCTTCTGAAAGGTACCAGATCATGTCTGCCTCGTCCACGTCGGACCTGTTGCCGTACGAGATCATCTTGGACATGCCAAAGACGTCCGCACTCTCCATGAACGCGATGCCAACTGTGCCCGACTGCGAAAGGAACGCCACGTTGCCGTCCTTTGGCCGAAGCATCCTTGCGTGGCCCTGGAACGCACAGTCGAGGCGGTTGGCGCCGTTGAACATGCCGATGCAGTTGGGGCCGATTATCCTTATCTTCAGTTCCGATGAGAGGCGCTTGACTTCCGCTTCGATGGCGGCGCGCTCGCCTCCAAGCTCCTTGCCGCCACCGGAAATGATGACAAAGTTGTGGATGTTTTTCTTTGCCGCCGACTTTAGCAGCTCTGGCACGAACTTTAGGTCGACGGTTACGACGACAAGTTCTACCGGGTCGGCAATGTCGTCAAGGCTCTTGTACGCCTTGATGCCCATTATCTCCGGGTATCCCTTTGCGTTTACTGGGTAGACCTTGCCCTTGTAGTCGTGCTTGACCATGCTCTCCAGAACTGAGTTGCCGACCTTGCCTGCCTCCGGCGACGCGCCGATGAGCGCAATCGACTTTGCATTGAAGAACAGGTCCATGAACGACGAGTCGGGCTGCGCCTTTGAGATCGCGTTCGGATCTGCCTGCTGGCGCAGGATTATCTTGGCGTCAACGACATAATAGTCGCTTGGGTAGAATATCACCGGGTTAAAGTCAATGCTCTCGTAAAATGGAGCCATCTCTGTCCCGAGGTTGCCGATGCTAACAAGCGCGTCGGCTATCATGTTCTTGTCTACCGGGGCGGAGCCGCGAAAGCCTTCCAGAATCTTCTTGCCCTTCAGCTCCTCTATCATGGAAAGCGCGTCTTCCCTTGTTATGGGGAGCACCCTGAACGCGACGTCCTTGAAAACTTCGGTGTAAATGCCGCCGATGCCTGCCATGATGATGGGGCCAAACTGTGAGTCGTTCTGCAGCCCGACTATGAGCTCGGCTCCCTGCGGCACCATCTTTTCAAGCAAGACACCCTTGACGTTGTACTGCTTGGAGAGCCTGCCGTGCATGTCTGCAAAGGTCTCCTTGACCTGGGCCTCGTTCTGCAGCCCGACCTTGACACCATTGACGTCGGTCTTGTGCAGGATCTGGGGCGAAACTATCTTGGCAACAAGCGGAAAACCTATCTGCTTTGACTTGCTCTCGGCATCGGCCTCACTTGTGACAAGCGCGTAAGGAGGCACCTTGACGCCGTACTCAGTCAGGACTTGTTTAGCCAGTTCTTCAGTGATTACTTTTTCCTTCGTAGAGAAAACGCCATCAAATATGCTTTGGACTTTTTGATTGGCCATGTGCGTTAAAAAAAGCCTCTCAAGCTTCTTTTAAAGTTACCTAACCATTCGAACAAAGTTTCTATACACCAGCTGACACCTTTCTGCAAGTTTTTCAATTTCGCCAGCCTTAGGTGCAATGCTGCTCCTGTCAAGGCGCTCGGCTCTTACCTCCGCGTCGTATTCCTTGATCCAAGACGCTATCATGGATCCGTTGACTTCAAGGTGGAACTGGACTCCGTACGCACTTCCTATCTTGAAGGCCTGCGGGTAGAGGTCGCTGTATGCAAGCACCGTCGCACCTTTCGGCAGTTCGTAGGTGTCGCCGTGCCACTGAAACACCTTCATCGGGCTTGCCAGCCCTGCAAAGAGGTCTTTCATTCCCCTGTCTGAAAGCGATACGTCGAACCACCCAATCTCTTTTTTTGGTCCTTTAAAGACGCGCCCGCCTGCCGCCTGCGCTATCGGCTGCGACCCGAGACACATCCCGAGGACAGGAACGTTGTTTTTCATGGCTCCGCGTATCATCTCCTGCTCCTTTTGCAGGTACGGCAAATTATCATAGACTGCCATTGGTCCACCGAGGATGACGATTGCAGAGTAGCCGGCGGAGCTTGCCGACTCGAGCTCCGCTGCATTCTTGTTTTCGATTTCAAAGCCGTCGGCGCGGAATAGCCGCTCAAGCGTCCCAAGGGTCTCGCACGAGATGTTCTGCACCGACAGGACCTTTTTCAATCAGGCAAGTTCCTGTGCAGGCGGTATTTATTTCCCGGCAAAACCGTTAAATCGCTCGGCGACAAGAGTACAGCTGCCCGATGGGCTATCATACCTCAGACGAACTTGTAATAGAGAAGCTGAGGAGCTTTGTCGGCCAGCTTAACGAGGAATCCGAGAAGGGCTCCGTTGTGGTGGTAGAAGGAAGGCGCGACGCCGCTGCGCTCTCAAGCATCGGCTTTACCGGCTCCCCTGCAGTATTCCACAACTTCAAGGGCGTGGCGGACTTTGTCGACACGCATGGCCACGCGGGCAGAAAGATCATCCTGCTTCTTGACATGGACAGGACGGGCAAGTACCTCACGGGACGGCTCGTCTCCCAGCTGCAGGCAAGGAGGAACAACGTGACTCTCTTTTACAAGCACCTGCTTGCCAGAATTACAAACGGCAAGGTGAGACACGTTGAGGACCTCACAATATTTGCGCCCCAGATGTCAGGCATCACCGGGACCCGCAAGGATCTGTATTTCTACACATAAAAGCACTTATATCAGAGCGAGGTTGAATTTCAACTAGTAACGAACAAACCAGTAACGAGGTATTGAAGAAAAATTGCCTAGCACAGGAATCGTAAAGTATCATGTTAAGCTAAAGTTTGAAGTTGATGGTTTGGTCGAGAAGGCCGACATAATCGGTGCGATTTTTGGACAGACCGAGGGCCTGCTTGGACCAGAGATGAACCTCAACGAGCTGCAGAAAGTGTCAAAGGTGGGACGCATAGAGGTGAACGTCGAGACGAAGGGGAGCCAGGCCAAGGGCGACGCCCTGATACCAATGAGCACCGACATCTCGACGGCCGCGCTCATAGCGGCGGCTATAGAGAGCATCGACAAGGTGGGGCCATTCCAGGCCAAGTTCCAGCTTGTCGGCATCGACGACATCCGCGCTATCAAGAAGAAGGTCATAGTGGACCGGGCCAAGAAGATAGTCCAGGACTGGGCGACTAAGACCATATCCGAAGGGGAGGAGATGCTCAAGGACGTTTACGATGCAAGCAAGCCAGGTAAGCTCACTGCGTACGGCAAGGCCCAGCTTGCATGCGGGACAGGCGTTTTTGATTCTGAATGGATAATCCTGGTAGAAGGGAGGGCAGACGTCATCAACCTGCTACGCGCCGGCTACGACAACGCCATCGCAATCGAGGGCGCCAGGATAGACGAAACAGTCGTCAAGCTGACAGAGGGCAAGAAGGTCATCGCTTTCCTCGACGGCGACAGGGCTGGCGACCTCATCCTCAAAGAGCTTGCAGGCGTCGTCAAGATAGACAAGGTGCTGCGCGC
>CAYXFY010000019.1:0-8170 GCA_964464395.1 uncultured Nitrososphaera sp. | reverse complement strand
GGCAGGGCGGTGGAAGAGTGCACGCCGCTAGAGATAACCGAGATCCTGAAGGACGCGTATTCTGAAGTCCCGCAGCCGGCTCCAGTGCCTATGCCTGAAGAACGCAGGCACGAGCACCGCGGCAGGGACGACAGGGGCTACCGCGACCGCGGAAGGGGAGGCAGGTACCGCGACCGCGGCGGATACGGCGACCGTGACAGAGGTGATTATCGCGGAGGAGGCAGGTACCGCGACCGCGGCGGATACGGCGACCGGGACCGAAACGACTACGATAGGCCCCGCGAAGAGTACGCGCCGGCGCCAGAGCCTGAACAGGCTCCAGTCACGCCAGGCCAGCCGTCGACTACAGCTGCAAACGACGCGCCAGAAGTGCTCACCGCTATCCGCGACGTGTATCCTCAAATAAACGAGACGCTTGAGGCAGTCATCCTCGACGGCTCGATGAAGCAGCTGCTGAAAGTTCCGGTATCCGAGGTAATCAAGAGGCTCGACTCGGCAGAAGGTGCCAAGTACCTGGTAATCGACGGCATCGTGACCCAGAGACTCGTTGACGCGGCCGACAAGGCCGGCATCGAGTACATCGTGGGCCACAGGACCACCGGCGTGACCAAGGCGGCCGAGATAAAGGTCAGGACTTTCGGCGACGTGGGCATCACGAACTAAATGCCGGAGATAAAACTTCAGCACATATTGACGCTGGTGCAGCTCCTTGCCAAGGGGGCGCGCCACAACTTTGTAGAAGTCACCACCGGCGACTTGGGCAAGAACATCGGCAGGTCGCAGCAGGCCGCGTCAAAGCACCTGCTCGACCTTGAAACTGAAGGATACATAGAACGCGTCAGGCGGGGCCAAAAGTTCGCGGTCCGCGTGACTGACAAGGGCTATTCTGAGATAGAGAGTCTTTTTGTGTCATTAAAGTCGGCACTCGAGTCAGCGCCTTCCTCGATAGACTTTGAGGGCACCGTCGTCTCAGGCATGGGTGAGGGCGCCTACTACATGTCGCTTGAAGGCTACAAAAAGCAATTCCGCGAGAAGCTGGGCTACGAGCCGTACCCCGGCACGCTTAACATAAGGCTTGTCGACCCGCTGTACATGACGGCGCGCCGCGAACTTGGCCGGCACCCTTCGATATTCATTGACGGCTTTAGCGACGGCACCCGGACGTACGGCTGGGTAAAGTGCTATCGCGCAACAATCGACGGCGTCGAAAACGCCGCTGCATTAGTACTGGAGCGCACGCATTACGACGACAGCATGCTCGAAGTCATAGCGCCTGTATCGATAAAGGACTCGGCAGGCATCAAGGTCGGGGACAAGGTCAAGGTGCGCGTCCGGGTTCAGATGCCGTAGATCGTGTCGCCAAGCTCCTCTTTTATCTTTGAACTCTTGGAACCCGGAATCGGCGTCGAGAGCCTGATGACCTGAACGTCGAGGTTGCGCTTCTTGCAGTTTTCAGCCACGTCCTTTTCGCTGTGCGCCTGGTCGTAGCCGAGCGCTATGACGTTTGGCTTGACAAACTCGACAGTGTCGTAGAGCGTTCCTTCCCTGCCAATAAGGGCAAGGTCGACAAACCCCAGCGACTCGACCAGTTCCTTTCTTAGACTCTCGTCGTGGTAGATCTTGCGGTCCTTCTTGATCTTTTGAGCGGTCGCTGTCCTAGCTATTACGACTACGAGCACGTCACCGGCGTCTTTTGCGGCTTTGAGCGTGTGAATGTGGCCGGGGTGTATCAGGTCAAAGACTCCTCCCACAAGCACGACCTTGAGCGCGTCGCGCCCGATGAACGTCAGTTTTGTATGGTCGCTCTTTTCCACCATTCCCATCTCTGTGAGCTTGGATATCCTCTCGTCGAAGAACTCCTTGTTAATGGCAAGCCTCGACGTTATCCGCTCGTAGGCCGGGACTGAAGGCTCTAGCGCGCTGACGTACAGAGAAGCGAGGACTGACTTGTCTACCGGATCCATCTATATCCCGTTGCAGTGCTTGTGGGTCTGCATAACGCTATAAATCATTCGCAGCTATTTCCTTGCAATGTAGTAGTGGTTCAGTATGTCGCCGTCTATGTCCTTTACCTCCACGCTGCCAAAGCCTGCCTGCGCAAGCATCTCAAGCGCCTTCTGGCGGCCCCACGCGGTGCCAAGCCCATCGCCGCCGTAGGCAAGCGAGACTGTCATGCAGTGCATGGTCGATATGGTGTATATGGTAGGCGCAAGCGGGTTGACCATGTTTTCGTGGAGGTTGCTTGACGCGGCGATGTCCTGCATCAGAAACGTGCCGTCCTTTCGGAGCGCCCTGCTTATGCCCTTGAGCACTTTTGCCGGCTTTGCCTGGTCGTGTATCGTGTCAAACGCGGTTATCAGGTCAAACCTGTTTCTGTCTTCAAGTCTTGCAGCGTCTGCTATCTTGAAATGGACGTTTGCAAGCTTCATCTTCTTTGCCTCCGCTCTTGCGGCCCTCGTGCCTTCTTTGGATATGTCGTAGCCGTAGAAACTGCTCTCTGGAAACGCCTTTGCCATGAGGTTGAGGCCGTGGCCCTCGCCGCAGCCGACGTCAAGGACGTCTATGCCCTCTTTCAGCCTGCCGACCATTCCTGTCAGCGGCAGTATCTGGTTGACAAGCCTTGCGTCAAAGACCCGCGCAGTCTCTTCGCCCTGCAGCTCCTGGAATTTCGGGTACGCCGAGTACGGTACCCCTCCGCCCTTGCGGAAGCACTCCACTATCTTGTCTTCCACTATTCCTAAAAGGGCGACGTACTGTGCAAAGACCGCCAGATTATCGATTCCGGCTGCGCGGGTAAGGACAGCCGCGTGATCCATCGGCAACGTGTACTTGCCTGTCGTTGGATCATAATCTACTATCCTTCCTGTCACCATTCCACCTAGCCACTCGCGCACGTACCGCTCGTTCAGCCTTGCTGCCTTTGCTATTTCCATGCTTGTCGCCGGCTCCATCTTTGACATGGCGTCAAAAAGCCCTGTCTTGTGGCCGATGCCGACCATGAGGCAGAGCATGCCGTCGTTTACCATCGAGAACATCTTTTCAGGAAAGTTGTTCGTCACGGCTTGAGAGGGCCGGTCGCAAAAAATAAACTTTAAGCAAATAAGCAACCTACACCATCTATGTCTGTTGTCTACGCCGGCAGAGATAAAGCGCCGCCTGGAGCAGAACTGGCTCGAGTTCCTGAAGGCAAACTCGGCCAAGCTTTCGATGGACTCACTTGACGGCGCAAGCCCTCCGTCCGTCTTTGTGGGCAGGTACGGCTATCCCAAAGTACGAGTCGGCCCAATGATACCGCCGGTGCACGGCGACACCGCCGAATACGACAAGAGCGAGCTCTGGGTGGGAAAAAGCCTTGAAGAGATCGCCAACTACAGACTGTCGCTTGTCCGCGGCGTCGCAAGCCTGGGCGTCAACCAGACCGAGGGCCGCTACATCGAACAATTGCAGGAGCTTGCCATGTCGGAGAGACCTGCCGAGAGCGAGGCAACGTTTGAGAAGCGCCCGCTCGCAGACACCGACCTTGCCCGCGAATTGCGCCTGAACAGCGAGGCCGCGCCGTTTGGGCCTGCCGCACCTATAAAGACCTTCAAGGCGTCGTCGCTTTCTGCAGACCAGAAGATCGAATCGGCGTTTTACGACGGGGACCTGAAAGCCGCAGACGCGGTGATGGAACTGTATGAAAAAGGAGTAGAGTCAAGCAGGATACACCGTGTGCTCTCCGTCGGGATGCTGGGAGTCAGAAAGAACCGCAAGCTGGTGCCGACACGCTGGAGCATAACTGCGACTGACGACATGATATCAAGCAGGCTCGTCAAGCAGAACGACACGAACGCCGAGATAAGCCTCTATGAAGTCAGGCAGTTCTCCCACCTTGGCAACTACTATTCAGTCATTCTGATACCTGACAGCGTGTGGAGCTTTGAGATGATAGAGTCGTGGTACGCCGGCGACGGCAAGATGGCTGTCGGCGCCGACTATGAGGGCGCTAGGGGTCTCGACCACTACCCGTCGATTGCAGGCGCATATTTTGCAGCAAGGCTTGCAGTCGCAGAACACCTCTCAAAGAGGGGCCGCAAGTCGGCTGCGCTCGTACTGCGGGAGATACACCCCGAGTACGTGATGCCAGTAGGCGTCTGGCAGATACGGGAGGGCGTGCGCGAAGCAATGAAAAAGCAGCCGTCCAGTTTTGACGCGCTTGACAAGGCGCTGGCGTTTGCCTGCTCTACCATGTCTCAGTCAAAGGCCGAAATAGCAAGGCACAGCCAGCTTTGCAGGTCGCTCAAGTCGCAGACAAGGATAACCGATTTCTGACACAAAGGGTCATATACTTCTGGAACGAAGTGATGCCGATGAGCGACGCGCTTCCAGAGGGTGTCAAGTTTGTTGTCCGGATAAAGCCGGTGGAAAAGTCCGTCAAGATAACCGACAAGGCCAAGACCGAGCTCCAGAGTTCTGGCATGATGGACGAGAAGGGCAAGCTGAAGATAAAGGGCGTGAGCCCCAAGATGATAAAGCGCATGAAGCTGGAAGCAGTCGACTGCCCCGTTTTGAAGCAGGAGGTCGGGTTCCTCCAGTGCTACGTCTGCAAGAACTTCCACAGCAGGGTCTCCGGGCAGGTCTATTGCAAGGGCGAGCCGCTCTAGCGCAAAACTTCATAAACCCTCCGGCGTTGTTTGCATCTGATTGAGCTCTTCACCAAAGGAAGCAGTCGGCATCACGGTCAAGAAAAATGAAGATTTCAGCGAGTGGTACACGCAGGTGGTGCTCAAGGCCGGGCTTACAGACTATGCGCCCGTAAAGGGGTTCATCGTGCTCCGGCCGTACGGATATGCAATATGGGAATCTATACGCGACCTGCTTGACCGGCGCTTCAAAGAGACCGGTCACCAGAATGGCTTTCTGCCTGTCCTTATCCCCGAGAGCCTGCTCTCGAAGGAGGAGGACCACTTTGCCGGCTTTACTCCCGAAGTGTTCTGGGTCACAAAGGCCGGCGACAACGACATAGGGGAGAGACTCGCGCTGCGCCCGACGTCGGAGACGCTGGCATACTCGATATTTGCAAAGTGGATATCAAGCTACCGCGACTTGCCTCTAAAGATCAATTTCTGGAATTCTGCCCTCCGCGCTGAAATCAAGGCCACCAAGCCGTTTGTGCGCACATCGGAATTTCTGTGGCAAGAAGGCCACACTGTCCACGCGACCGCACAGGAGGCCGAGCAGGAGGTAATGACCATCCTTGACATATACCGCGAGCTGATTGAAGACTACCTTGCCGTGCCCGCAGTTAGGGGCTTCAAGAGCGACAAGGAAAAGTTTGTCGGCGCCGAGTACACGACGACGCTCGAGGGGATGATGGCCGACGGAAAAGCGCTGCAGATGGGCACATCGCACCATCTCGGCCAGAACTTTTCAAAGCCATTTGAGATAAAATACCTTGGCAAAGACACGAAAGAGCACTTTGCCTGGCAGACGTCGTGGGGCGTCTCTTGGCGTCTGATAGGTGCGCTGATAATGGTGCACGGCGACGACAAGGGCCTGATAATCCCGCCAAAGGTCGCGCCAATACAAGTTGTCGTCGTTCCGATACACAAGGACAAGGACGCGGCGCTCGTCAAGGGCAAGGCGGCAGAAATAGCGCAGGAGCTCAGAAGAGCAGGAATCAGGGCGCACGTAGACGACAGGGACGAGTACACTTCTGGCTGGAAGTTCAACGAGTGGGAGATGAAGGGCGTGCCTTTGCGCATAAACATCGGCGTCAGGGACATAGAGAAGGGCGCAGTCGAGTTTGTGAGGCGCGACACACGAGAGAAGGCTCAACACGGCCGATCGCAACTGGTTGACGTCGCAAACGACCTGCTCGACAAAATCCAGAATGACCTATTCGAGCGCGCCAAGGCCGTGCTTGATGGGTTCATGAGCAGGCCGGCAACCTACAACGAGTTCAAGGCCGCCATTGAAAAGGGCGGCTTTGCCGCGGCAGGCTGGTGCACCGCGCAAGAGTGCGAGCTGAAGATAAAGGACGAAACCGGCGCGGACATTCGTGTCATGCCCTTTGACCAAGAAAACAAGCCCGACAAGTGCATCTACTGCGGCGAGCCGGCGAAAAAGCTGGCGTTCTTTGGCAGGGCGTACTAGCCACCCTTTATTAATGAAAGGCTTTGACCTAGTCTGGTTGGTCAGCCTCGGGGACCTGTTCCCCTTCGACAATGAGCTTGGGTACCTCAGCGTACTGCTCATCAGCTTTGTGGGGAGCATAGTGGTGTTTGTCCCCATACCGTACGCGCCAGTGCTTCTCGCCGCGGCGCTTAGCGGCAAGTTCGACCCACACCTGATAGCGATTGCAAGCGCTTCCGGGTCGACCATCGCAAAGACGGTAATCTTTTTCGCAAGCTACTACGGCCGGAACCTGCTCAGCACCAAGACCAAGAAGCGCATGCTCCCTCTGCAGAGGCTCGTCAGCAGGTACGGCTGGCCCGGCGCGTTCATAGCCGCAGCGACGCCGGTGCCCGACGACGTCGTCTACATACCGCTTGGCCTTGCCAAGTACAGCCCATGGAAATTCGTGACGGCGACTTTTGCAGGCAAGGTGGCCATGGGCGAGGCAATAGTGTGGAGCGCCATCCTGCTTGGAAGGCCACTTGTGGAAGACGTGATAACAAACACGCAAGATGTCGTGACTCTGGTGGTATTGACGGTGGCAAGCGTCGCCATAATGGGGGTGGTGATATACTACTCGCTGAAGATAGACTGGGGCAAGGTGATAGGCAGATGGTTCCCATGGGCAGTCAAGGACGACGAGGAAGAACCCTAGGGCTTTCGTTCCGACTCAACGCCGCGCTTTAGCTCTATTTCGACATAGTCCTCTTCCATGCCGGTCACACAGTCGGTGACCACTGGCAACACAGGCTGGAAGCGTATCTGGCCTGATGGGACCTTGCCCTCCTTTTGCAACGCGCGAAGCCTGACTTCAATGCCTGCCCTGTGGTCGTCGCAGACGACTGCCACCATATACTCGCCGTCTTTGGCTTGTATTGAAACGACCTGAGTTGGTGGCAGACGGCATTCTACGCCCTCTACTTTTACGGAGCAAGACTCGGGCAAAAGCACAGCATGGCTTATGGCGCTCGGTATAAAACCTGTACGACGCAGACATTGCAAGCTCCGCGTACAGACAATTCTGGAAAATTTGGTTTATAAAACGGGACTGCCGCCATGCTGGTGTAATGGGGAGCAGAAGAAGAAAGACCAGCGCCCGGCCGATGAAAAGGACCGCCATGGTTGACGGTAGATGTCCCAAGTGCACGACGATTGTCAAGTTCAAGGTTTCAGGGCCCGTCGGCGACGAGATCTATGAATGCACGGGCTGCATGTCCAAGTTCCACATAAACGACCTTTAACTTCCCTCTGCGGCAATCTGCGCAAGCGGGACCTGCGAGGGGTTCCTGTATTTCACTACTTGGGAAGCGCCCTGCCTCGGGTAGACACCGTATATGAGAGTCGCCTTTGCCACCGTCGAGTCCTTCAACGTTACCATGATTATCTGGCTGTTCTGGGAGCGCTCAGTCAGTATCTTTGATAGGCGCTCGGTGTTCTGCGCGTCAAGGTGGGCGTCTACCTCGTCCATCAGGTAGAACGGGGACGGCTTGAGCGACTGGAGCGCAAGCAAGAACACTGTCGCAGTTATCGTCTTTTCGCCGCCGGAAAGGGCGGTGGACTCGCGGGCTACTTTACCTGGGAAGGCCACCAGCAACATCACGCCGCCTGCAAACACGTCGTCCTGGTTTTCCAGCTCCAAGTGCGCGGTGCCGCCCGTGAGCCTTGCAAACGTGGTGCTGATATCGGAGTTGACCCTGTCGTAGGCGTCCATGAACATCTCCTTCTTTTCCTTGACTATCTGCTCTATGAACGAGACTATCGAGTTGCGCTCGCTCTCAAGCTGGTTGCGCCTGCTAGACATGCCTCTGTAGCCTTCCATGACCTGGACGTACGCCTCGTCTGCGCGCAGGTTGATGCGCGACTTGACCTCCTCGTACTCTTTTGAAAGCTCGATTATCGCGGCCTCCACGTCCATAGAGTCGAGCATGTTCTTGTAGCCAAGCCACACAAGGTCGTTTGTCAGCCGCGATTCTTTTTCTGTCAGGTCCGCGACGTCTTTTTTCAAGAGCGCGGA
>CAYXFY010000018.1:0-32770 GCA_964464395.1 uncultured Nitrososphaera sp. | reverse complement strand
GCCTTGCGCTTGCCCTCGTTCTTTTTGTGGATTACCTTGAGCCGCGGGTACTTTGCGGCAAGCCTGTCCAGTATTTCCTTTGTCCCGTCCTTGCTGCCGTCGTTTATCGTAATGACTTCAAGGCTCGTGTGCGTGGAGCGGAATATGGCGTCGACTACCGTCTCTATCATGCCGCGCTGGTTGTAGACGGGAATTATGACGGTCACAAGGTCGTCTCCAAGCTTGCCTCCCCCGGGGGCCCTGAACCGGAACCACCCCACGTAAAGCGTCAGTATCGAGCTGAGTGGTATGATGTTGGCAAATATTAGGAGTGGGTCTGACAGCACTATCCCCGTGTGCAATGTAAACGCCAGAATGGCCGACATGGCCACCAGGGTCGTCACCCTCATGGCCTTCCCCCTGCGGCTTGTGAGTATCCTGCCGGTCTCCGAGACCTGCTGGAGCGAGCCTGTCTGGAACGCCGCCCTTGGCTCCGGCTCTGCGGATATGGTCAAGCCTGCGCCCTCCCGGTGAGCTGCATCTGCGTCAGCTCTGACGCGTTGACGAACTTGAGGTCGTAATGTTCTCCCCTTCCGGAGGCCACCCTGTCCAGAAAGCTCCCTATGCGGTCGGCAGGCACCGAGCTGTCAAAGCTGACGATGACAGGCTCCCTCGAGGTCAGCGATAGAAGGGACTCGGGGTCGCTGTGCGCGCCGTCGTAGCTTGCGGCGTCAAAGCTGATGAACTGCCCCTGGTGGTACTTGTTGTACTGGTCTTGGTACGAAAAATCTGCCAGGATTCCAGACCTTGAAAGGAGAGAGTAGATGTTTTCGTCCGTGCGACCGTACGGCGCCTTGAATATAGTCGAGTCGATGTCGCCTGCCGCGTCCACGGCCCGCTTGCCCCGCTCCACTTCGCCAAGCGCCGCCGAGTAGTCGGCCATGGAGGTCAGGTCCGCGTAGCTGTAAGTCTGGCTCCCAACGTCGACCCTGCCGCTGCCTGAAAACGCCGCCACGCATTGCGGGTACCTTTCGGCGACGTTTCCTGCCACAAACACCGCGGCCTTTAGCCTGCGGCTATCGAGCAGCGCCGAGACGTCGCTGCACCAATCCGGCAGGTTCTCCTCGCCGTGTATCTCAAAGGCAAGCAGGACGGGGACGTACGGCTTGGCGCCTTCCTGCAGAAACGCAGGCAGCACCGCCACGATGCCCACTGCTATTACTATGCCTGTTGCTATTCCTCCAAGGTACTTTGTCTTCATTTGTTTTTCCGCTACTTTCCAACCCTACTGCGTCAGCGCATGTCACCTACCGGTCAGCCTGTCGTGCGCAACCCCCGGTAGGTCAGCGAAGTTGCGCCACTTTTCCAACCCTGCGTTGCGTCAGTGCATTTCCATCGGCTTGACTCTGGCCGGGACCGCGTACGAGATGTGCTGCCTGTACTCGGCGTCGACCTTCTTTGCCGCGTCTATGATGCTGGCTTCAAGCAGGTTCTTTGAGAGGTTCAGGAACATCTGGCTGTCCTTCGGAAGGCAGTGCCCGCCGATGCCCTCTTTTGCCTCCAGCACCTTGACGTTCCACTTTGTGTTTATCGCGTTGCGCAGCTCGTCAAAGTCTATGCCGGAGCGGTCGCAGAACATCTTCAGCTCCTCCGCAAAGGCTATCTCGACGAACCTGTACGAGTTTTCCACGATCTTTGTCAGCTCGGCCACTTCGACTGACTCGACTTCGTGGAGCGGTATGTCCAGAAGCTGGCCGTAAAAGTGCCGGGCCTTTTCGACGCAACACCTGTCGCAGCCCCCGAGCACCCTCGTCTGACGCACGCCGTGGTCGTGCTTTTCGTTGATGTAGAACCTGTGCGGCACGTGCACGACGTGCATGCGGTGGTTGAGGACGTCCTTTATCTTCTCAGATGTCCCTCGCGTGATAGTGCTGTCTATCCCTACAAGCGCGCCCGTCTTGCCCTCGTACGCTATCCTCTTTGCTATGTCAAAGAGCCCATCCAGGTACGGGGTGAACATGTCGTCCGGCCTGTGCGTCGAGATGCAGATGATGTAATAGTCATAGCCCGCAAAGCTCGATGCCTTCTTGCGGATCACCTGGTCGTCTATAGCGCACTTGACGGCCTTGTCGCTTATGTCGTATCCGTCCACGACCAACCCTTTCATGGTCATGTATTCCGCGTTGCTGTACCCTATCTGCCCGAGTCCGATCACTAGAACCTTGTTTCCGTTCATCTTGGAAAAGCGCCCCCGGAAAATTAAAAGCCATTATGCAGATTGTGCCTAGTCAAAACTAAGGTAACTATTTTCTATATTGGGATACTATTACATACAGTATCCTAAATAGGGGATAGCAATCAGGCTGGAAAAGGCGGATAAAACGCGCTGCAACTGTCTTTCCGCGCCGGTTGCTATTAACGCTTGCCGTTTTCCGTTCCAGACAGCGGGCAGATAACAATTCCATGTATTCTCCATTCATCTTTTTATTCCGGCCCGCAAGTACGGCCGGCGTGATCCCGATAACAGTTATACTTTAAACCTGAGCGTGAAATAGGCTATTAGTTTACACTTATGCGTAAACTAATGGTTTTTTGCGGCCTGAGCGTGGTACAGCCACGCTCAAAGTTGGCCGTACTGTAAGGATAAACGACTATCGGGATAACCCGGTTAAAGTTACACATGTCCGTCGTTATGTTATGAATAGCCCACGCCTCGATGCCGCGACTCATGGGCTGTGTTCTAGATCGCTTCTTCTAGCATTTCAAGAATCACCGCGGCAAAAAGAATGCAAAAGATCTTTTTTCCCGAAAAGGAGAGTCTGTTCTTATCCAGCACGTGTGATAAAAAGTTCTGCAGTGCAGGGTAGCCTGACGGCCCTAGTGAGTTCACCAACGGCATTGCTAACCCGGATAGAGACTGCATTTGCCACGTTCACAACACAGTACGGGCTGCACGGACATATAACCCCACACGGCGTCATATCGTATCAAGGACCGCGGTCGATGATTATCTACCGATCAGCGCTGCACAGGCATCGCAGTAGTATTCTGCAATAATAACGCCGTCGAAGTCGTAACTGGCTATGTTTCTGGCTGGATCGGAACAGGCAGAACAGCTGCGGGTTCTTTTCCGCATGTCGATTATGAAAGGCTTTACAGATCGCAGAACTTTCACCTGGTCAGACTCCCGGCTAGAGCAACAAGAAGAGACGCCGCGATTATGCCTGCGGCAATCAGCAAGAACTTTGTATTGTTGCTATACACGGACTGCATGCACCTTGTACGCATAAGAACGTACGCGTCCCGGAAAATGGGTCGTATTGGCGTGCAAATCCGACTAGGCAGGTGTCATGACCTTTGTCTCCAAAGCCTCTTCTGCGCCGTCCTCCCTCTCATTTGGGAGGGGTCTGCCGATGCCATTTATCGCATCCTGGCAATACTGCTTTATCTCGCCCGGTGGAACGACAGACAGGATTTCTTCCAGATAGCTTATCGCAGGGACGCCGCTCCTCCCCAACTCTTCAATAGCCTTCTTTTGCGTCATCGCGTCCTTGCCCCACTTAGCTTCTTCTTTCAGATCCCACAACCTGTTTCGAGCCCTTTCTTCTTCCATATCTTCAGCGGGTGATCCTGTACCGCCGACGCGCCCAAGGTTGCCGTAATAATCCTCCGCTCTTTCGGACATACTCTATAAGGTGATTCATGATATTTACCCTTATCTAATACGCAGATTATCATTCAAGCACGCATTCTGCAACAGATTATGTGCTACCATGAGGGCGCCATCTTGAAATCGCATCTGCTACATCGCAACTCAGTATGAATACCAAAGCATTTAACTCCGAATAGCAGCATAACATCATGTCATTACAACAGGCCGGTGCCGGTGGAATGCCAATTCTGATTTTGCGGGCTGGTTCTAAGCAAAGTCGGGGCAGAGAAGCCCAGCACAACAATTTTGCGGCCATAAAGCTGATTGCCGAAATGGTACGCAGCTCCTTGGGTCCAAGAGGCATGGACAAGATGTTGGTTGACTCTCTGGGAGACGTCACTATAACGAATGACGGCGCGACTATCCTGAAGGAGATGGACATCGAGCACCCGGCCGCCAAGATGATGGTGGAGATAAGCAAGGCCACCGACAATGAGGTGGGCGATGGCACTACTTCGGTTGTCGTTCTGGCAGGCGCTCTGATAGAAAAAGCTGAGGAGCTGATAGACAAGGGAGTGCACACGACGATAATAGTGGACGGGTACAGAAAGAGCGCCGACAAGGCGATACAAGTGATTGGCAGCATCGCGCAGGATGTCCGTGGCAACGAAAAACGCGAGATGATCCGTGTCGCCAAGACCTCGATGCAGACAAAACTCGTCTCAAGAGAATCCGGCTTGCTCGCAGAGATTGTCGTAAGAGCTGCGATGCAAGTCTCGGAAAAGACCGAATCTGGCTACAGGGTAGACATCGACAACGTAAAAGTAGAAAAAAAAGCCGGCGGCTCGATTCGTGAGACCCGTCTCGTCGAGGGTGTTATCCTTAACAAGGAAGTGGTCCACGGAGGCATGCCAAAGCGCGTGGAAGGCGCGCGGGTTGCTCTAATATCTGCTGCTCTTGAGATAGAAAAGACCGAGTTTGAAGCCAAGATAAACATCAGTTCTCCAGATCAAATGCAAAAGTTTCTTGATGAAGAGACCTATCTGCTCAAGTCGATGGTCGATAAAATAGTGCAAAGCGGGGCAAACTTCGTAGTGTGCCAAAAAGGCATAGACGATACAGCCCAGCACTACCTAGCCAAAGCAGGAATAATGGCAGTAAGGCGCGCAACGGAAAGCGACATGACCCGGCTTTCCAAGGCTACAGGTGCAAGGTCGGTAACCAATCTTGACGACCTTAACTCAAAGGACCTAGGCTTTGCGAAACTGGTAAGCGAGCGAAAGATAGAGACCGACAAGCTGGTCTTTATTGAAGGATGCGAGAACCCGCTGGCAGTTACCATATTTGTGCGCGGAGGCTCGCAGAGAGTGGTCGACGAGGCGGAGCGCTCGGTTCACGATGCACTCATGGTTTCCAAAGACGTTCTTGAAAAACCAGCCATAGTTGCCGGCGGCGGAGCTCCCGAAGCATACATGGCAGGCAAGATCAGGGAATGGGCGGGCACCCTTTCTGGACGGGAACAACTCGCCGCAGAAAAATACGCAGAGGCTCTGGAGGTCATCCCTCTCTCATTAGCCGAAAACGCAGGAATGAATGTGATAGACACGCTTGCGGAACTACGCGCAAAACAAAGCAGGGGTTCACATTCTATAGGCATTGACGCGAAGCGCGGCAAGGTTGCCGACATGTCAGAGCTCGATGTGGTCGAGCCGCTTGTGGTAAAGGAGCAGATAATCAAGTCTGCCACGGAAGCCGCGTCTATGATCCTGAGGATAGACGACGTTATCGCCTCAAGCAGGTCCGGAGGCGCTCCGGCCATGCCGCAGGGCGATACGGGCATGTAGGAACGCTTTCTGAAAATACAGAAGGTTCGCGCCACAGTACTATTCACAAAACTTCTTCAACATAATGCCATGTTATCAGCACCGACTCTTGATGCAGGTCTTCTCTGATTTTTTGCTTGAAATGCTGTAGATGACGACTGAATGTTCTGTCGTGCGTTGTGACTATCGAAAGCACATAACTATCGGTGATCTCGTCCTTCCCTGACTCTGGACGATAATAGCCCGTACCGGTCAGCTTTGTGGCACCTTGATATTTCGGCCAAATCTGGTCTATGATTCTGTCCACATTATTGGGGTCTATGTCTTCGCCATCTTTCGTTCTTGTAGGTATATAGAAATCGATTTTTATCGCTCTAGTGCGGCCCAACTTGTTCGTGGTGTAACGCATGCCAGCCTATAACTTTGTGTTAAGAACAATCCTGTGATTCTATCATTTACTGGCTGAACTGTCTCAGCATTCCGAACATGTTACTTTTTAGCATACCAAATGCATAGTCAACCAATGGGGACAACTAACTTTGGAAACATCTTGATAGCGGTCGATGGTTCCGATCAATCAATGAGGGCGGTCGATGCCGCCATATCTCTGGCAGCAAAGTACGATTCTGTATTAACAGCCCTCTACGTCATCTACATACCGTTTGGAGAAAGACTCTACCCGCGCGCGGTCTGGTACGAGGAGTTCATCAAGGAAATACACAAGGAGGCCGAGGATTGGCTTGCGGAAATTCAAAAGAGGGGTAAGGAAAATGGAGTAGCAATTGAACTGAAAATGAATGAAACTACGGAATCAGTTGCTGCAGAGATAGCAGGGTATGCCAAAGAGAATAAAACCGAACTTGTTGTAGTAGGTTCAAGGGGCAAGTCAGACTTGGAAAAACTATTTCTGGGTAGCGTTGCGGCGGGCGTATTGGCCTATGCCCCGTGCCCTGTGTTGGTTGTGAGATAATGATCGCCAGAGTCAAATCGTAGTCGCTACAATTTTGCCTACCCCGTACTTAAATAGAACCTAGCTGGTTGCCATTTTCAATGGCAAAGGTGATGAAAAGGAGAAAAAGCTCCACAAAGAAAAGCGTAAATTCAAAGTCAGGCTACCGAAGGAAATCAGCTTAACTAATGACTTTATACAGACGCCCAACATAGAAGACTTACAATGAAACAAAAGGAGACTGTGCTTAACTTGCACAAGTCCGGCATCCTACCAGAAGTAATTGCAGCGCAGCTCGACATTACCAAGGAGGAAGTTATCCGCATCATCACCGATTCAAACGTTCAAGACCAAAGAAGAGCAGCTAAGCAGGCTTCTGCGGCATCTTCTCATGGCGTGTTTTATCTCGATGCAGTAGTCAACATCAACAATATTATCAAGTCTGCGCAGCTGGAAATGTGGAAGTCGTTAAAGGGTGAAATGGAATTTGACATATCAACGGAAGACGCACAAGATGCTCTTGCGAAATTAGCTGGGTCTAAAGTTACCCTTGTAATATTGTACATCGATATAGTTGGATCAACAAGGCTCTCAATGACTTTGCCAGTCGACAAGTTGGCCGCAATAGTTCGTGCGTTTACACATGAAATGTCCCTCATCGTGTCTGCATATGGAGGCTATGTCCTAAAGTACTTGGGAGACGCAATCCTCGCATTTTTTGTTGTCGCCGACAAGTCCGATCTGTACATTCCGTGCAGCAATGCAGTAAACTGCGCAAGATCCATGATCAGGGCGGTGAGAGAAGGATTCAACCCAGTCCTGAACCAAGAGGGTTATCCAGAGTTGAATGTTCGTGTAGGCATAGATGTGGGCGAAGTCGTAGTAGTACAATATGGATGGAATGTTCAGTCTTCAGGCCTAGACAACGGCAATTCGACAGTAATGAAAAAACCACTTCACGACATTCTTGGCTATACGATCAGCGTGGCGTCTAAAATTACAAGCATCGCGGAGCCAAATCAAATTGTAATTGGTCAGTATGTATATGACGCACTTGACAAAGAACAGAGAAATGCTTTCAAACAACTGTCGACTCCGAAAATGTGGGATTACGTTAGCAGTAAGACAGGAAAGCTGTATAACCTGTACGGCCCTTCGACCTGACTAGTTTCCACATTAATCGCCATTATCATCGTCAACATCATCTTCCTTTCGCAGTTCATTGATTCTGTCCATCAGTTCGGTTTGATTTCTCTCCAGCGATTCTAATCTCAGCCTCAGGTTCTTGACTATGAGGCTCAATCTGCTGATCTCTGTATTGGTGCTTGATGTAAGCGAATCGAGCTGGTCGTACTCTCGATCATCCATCTCTATCCCAATTTGGGATTATACCTATCGGTGCTCTTAACCTTTTGATCCTGTCGTCCTCATACTCCTGCAATTCCTATCAAGATAAATGATGTAGGCAATCAAGAAAACTCCCGACGTATGTCACTGTCTTGAAATGGCAGCAGCAATTTATTGCAATTTTATTATCTCATCCCAAGTACCCGTCAGCGAGAACATGAAGTACTTGTCATGGCCGCCCGACTCAAATTCTAGGATGTCTCCGGCCGCTATCTGTGTTTTGAATAACTTGTTCAGGAACTGCATGAAGCTTGGGCCTGCTACTATGCTCCGCGCTTCATGTTCAAACGGCTTAGTGTAATATTTTTTCAGGGTCTCAGTTAATCCGACATTGGAAAGTTCTTCGACCAAATTGCTCAACTCTACAAAAGTAGAGTTTCTCTTGTATACCTTGATTATTGCCACACAAAATTACCTTACTCGTAATGAGTTGAGCCCGGATATATCTTTTCTATACACACATTTCAGAGCGATACAAACAGCCTTATTGCAGGGATACCCGCAATGATATGCAATATGTATCGAGTTTGCATGTCCTGCGGCAAAGAGTTTCAGGACCTTACAGAGGGCGTAGCATATTCAAGTGCTGTTAAAGGTCATCTGGCCTTCTGTTCAGACGAGTGTTGTAAGAACTATCTGAATCTCCCTGCAAAGCGGTAGGTCCTGTCTAATACACATCGTGTTGGTTTGATTCGGGTTTGAAAAAGTCTCAAGTAATATACTGGTGAAGGCAATCAGGTACATGCATGAATTTTTGCGGGATAACCCAGAGTTAAAGTACAACGTGTGCGCCTCCTGCAAGACGAGGACCCAACTGACCTGTACGAAATGCGGCTCGTGCTGGAGTTGCCACGGGAAACAAGTCTAGGGGCCTTCAGCCTATCAAAATATTTTATGCACATGTTTCAATCCCGGATCTAAGAATCCTCCAACTTCGATCAAGCGCCACGTATCCCTTGTGTCACCAGTATGGAGTAGCATCCTAGACCGCAATCTTCGCATATTGGTCTCACACTCTTAGTGTCGGCACTTCCGATGCAGCACGGATGTTTTATTCTCCCCCTGTGGTCCAGAGAAAGTATTGCCCAAGTCGGGCAACTTACGGGCGTTGTTCCAGTACCGCCCCAATTACCTTTCATGAGTGATATCTGCTTAACGGGGTTGATTACAAAATCAGGATATTTTCTCTTCATTTCAATTATCTTGCAGACAACTTGGTTGCGGACCTCTCCAAACGGTAGCATTAGGGGATCGCCCTTGACAAAGGGGGTGTGGAATTGAAGACCAATCTTGTTTACTTTGCCATGCCATTCTTCTATCAAGTCTCCAACAGTAGAGTAATTGATCGAGTTTATGGTCATTGATATCCAAATGTCCTTCCATGCGGGTTTCCCATCGCGGTCTGATCCTGCAACGTAGTCGAGTACGTTCTTCTTTGTTTTTGCATATGACCCGTATCCCCTTATGCCGTCATGTACTTTCTCGGTGCCATCCAATGATACCCAGTAGAAGTACAATCCGTTATAGCGCCTTAGCGGAAAAGTAGCGTTTGTGACAACGCAAACCCTCCTGGGCATTTCTTTGCAAAAGGCCTCTATGATGTCGGGCCGCAGGGTTGGTTCACCGCCCACCAACGTGGTGATAAATATGCGCTTTTTGTTGAACACGTCTTTGATTATCCTGCGCCAGTCCTCTGCCGACAACTCCTGCTCTTCTTTGCGGTTGAGCCACCAGTAGCAGTGACTGCAGTGCAGGTTGCAAACATTGTTGACATCCACCGACCCATAAATTGGCTGCTTTACTTTGAGCAGCCTGTATACGGCGATTTTCTTGAAGATGTTGATATAAAACGGCATTTCGTGCAAAAGCTCTGTTATGCCGCGGCCATAGATTAGTTCCACCATATGTGATATGGGTGGTTTATGCTAATTAAGCAACCGAGTATTGTCTGCGCCCTAGGTTATTGTAGTCACTTATATGCGCGGGTTGAGTAGTATAATTAGATATTTTTGGTACAGAATAGTTTTCCGATGAAAGAATGGCATGTTGAGCACATGGAAAAAACAGTTGTAAAGTACGTAAAGGGCCTATCAGAGAACGCTTCGGGATGGGAGAAAAGAAACCACAAGAAATACGGAGGCTTGGCACATATTTGCAGACAGATAGAATACGATGTCCGGCATGGTGTTACGCCTGAACAGGTTACATCCATGCTTCGCAGCATCCGTAACGACCGGTCCTTTTCCACACTCAGGAAAAACGCTGGCTCGATACAAAGACTGGAAGAGGTAGAAAGCCACTTCATAAAACCTACGACAAGGATTGCACGGTAGGTGCAAGTCTATAGATACTTACCCCTTAGATTGTTAGAGATCGGCACTCTGGCCGGATTTAGTTCACGATCCCCGCGTAGACAGAATCGTTGCAAGATGATTGAGAAAACCTACATCTATCTGTAGTGCGACAGCATTGCCTTTTCTTCTGGTTTTCTCTCTTTCTGAACTCTTATTGCTTTGACCGCTTCTTCAAAATGGTGCATCATTACTTGCACTTCTGGAGCGTGCTTTGTCGCTTCTTCTGGCGTGGGATACTTTGTAAGATATTCATGAAGTACGATCGATACTGCAGCGTTTACTACTGCACTTGTTTCGGCGCCGCTGAGTCCCCCAGTCCTATCTGCTATCCCTTCAAGGTTCACATCAGAGCCGAGGTGTTTATCTGCTGTATGGATTTTCAGGATCTTTATCCTCGTCGTCCTATCCGGGTTTGGAACGAAAATGATTTTGTCAAATCTGCCGGCCCTGATCAGCGCTGCGTCGAGCAGATCCTGTCTGTTGGTGGCTGCAATCACTATGACCCCGTCCATTTCGCTCATGCCATCCATCTCCGTCAAGAGCTGTGACACGACTCTTTCGGTGCCGGTTGACCCTTCGCCTCCTCTAGATCCTGCGACAGAGTCTATTTCGTCAAAAAAGATCACACAGGGGGAAGCCTGTCTGGCCCTGCGGAATACTTCTCGTATTCCCTTCTCAGATTCACCGACCCACTTGCTTATCAATTCAGGACCTCTTACGCTGATAAAGTTGGCCTCCGACTCTGAAGCTACAGCCTTTGCAAGCATCGTCTTGCCGGTGCCCGATGGTCCATAAAGCAGAATCCCTTTTGGAGCCTTGTGGCCAAGCTTTGCATACAGGTCAGGGTATTTTAGAGGCCACTCAACTGCTTCTTGCAACTCGCGTTTTACTTCTTCAAGCCCACCAATATCTTGCCAATCTATGTCAGGAGACTCCAAGTAGACCTCCCTCATGGCCGAGGGCATGACGTCTCTTATTGCGTGCTCAAAGTCGGCTCTTGTTATTACCAACTTGTCAAGGTTGGCCTGTGATACTTTTTCTTCTTCCAAGTTGAGCTCTGGCAACAGCCTGCGCAGGCACTTCATAGCTGCTTCTTTGCAGAGGTATTCAAGATCTGCGCCGACGAAACCGTGAGTAACCGTGGATATCTTGGTCAGATCCACGTCTGTATCAAGCGGCATGTTCTGCGCGTGTATTTGGAGTATTTCCCGGCGTCCTCGCTTATCTGGCACCTTGATCTCGATTTCGCGGTCAAACCGCCTCGGACGTCTCGGCGGGATCCAGCGAGTTTTGCCTGTTGGTTGCGGCGATTACGATTACTCTGCCCCTTGCTTCGAGACCGTCCATCAGAGATAGCATCTGGGACACAACCCTTCTCTCGACCTCGCCCATGACCTCTTCCCTTTTTGGAGCAATCGAATCGATTTCGTCGACAAATATTATGGAAGGAGAGTTCTCCTTCGCTTCCTTGAATATTTCTCTCAAGCGCGCTTCTGATTCGCCGTAGAACTTGCTCATGATCTCCGGGCCGGAGATGCTGGTAAAGTGAGCGTTGGTCTCATTGGCTACCACCCTGGCAAGCAAGGTCTTCCCTGTTCCCGGCGGACCATACAACAATACGCCCTTTGGGGCCTCGATTCCCAGCTTCTCGAATATCTCCGGGTGACGCAGAGGGAGCTCTATCATCTCGCGGATTTTTTGTATCTCGTCTTTTAGGCCGCCAACGTCTTCATAAGTGACCTGCGGGATGCCCTTCAGGGCAACATCAGAACTTGCAATAGTGAATATCGTTTTTCCGGTCACGATAACTGGAATAGAAACAGGCACAGTGCTTATCGCCTGAAAGGTGAGCCTGCCGCCAAAGTATGGCACCATGACCTTGTCGCCCTTGACAAGGGGGACGTTATCTAGCGCGTCAGCGAGATATCTTTCGTCTAGCGGAGGCACCGCTTCAAGAGGCGTCAATACTACCTTCTCTGCAGGAACTGCCTTCACCTTTATTATGATGACCGAATCGCCTATGGCGACTCCAGAATTGCTTCTTCCGAGGCCGTCTATCCTGATTACTCCCTTGCCTTCATCACTTGGATAAAGGGGCAGACATTTAGCAACCGTCCGTTGTTTGCCGCTGTCAATCTGTACGATATCGCCGGCTGATGCATTAAGGGAACTCAGGGCATCATAATCTATACGAGCGACGCCGCGTCCCACATCCCTAGTATAAGCTTCAAGAATTTTTAATGAAATACTCAATAATAATCACAAGTCGTAGAGACGAACAGACCCTTAAACCCTCGTATTCTATGTCTAGTCTATATGGTAGAACGGTGTAGTATGGTCATGCCGATAGAGCACATTGACACACAAGCGCACGAACGCGCCTTCCTGTTGGCAGAGCTAGAGTCTCTGGGTCTGCGTCCGATTCAACCAAATGAGTTCAATGACAACCATGAGCTCCACGATTTGATCAACATTATCAAAAAGAGCCTTCTGAGAGAACACAACCGAATAGTATAGGCGCTATAGTGCATTTTAGCCTCATCTCGGTCAAAAAAGTAACGCCATTGATCTGCTTCGCAGACCTGCGCTGCTTGAACGTGCCAACTCTCTCACGGCATCAAATCTAGTGCCATTCTCAGATCCGCGAGCTCTTTTTCAATTACTTTCTTGTCCGATTTTTCAGCATATTTTAGCAGGCGGTTGCAGGCTTCGATCTCTGCTTGAATTATGTCCTTCTTGTCATGACAGAGTGCATGTGTCTGATCAACAAAGGCATAGGTAACTTTACTTCCGGTGCCTTGGCAGCCGCATGTTTTTGCAATGACAACGATGGATTCATTTTCATTTTGAATAATGTTCATGATATTGTCACGCCTTTCGCGCATATAAGGTAACATAATACATTTTGTCGATACGCCGGCGACATCACGCAAAGCCGTCAAGGTGACGACAAGAACAGAGACACGATTGCGCCTCTTTATATAGTGCGTTCGCCAATGTATACCGTTTATCCGTTATAGTAATGCAAATCTCATCACTGTGTTCGGTATGCAACAAGGCAGTCGCGATCTCAGATCCAGAATCTGGCGAGACTTTCTGTGGCAACTGCGGTCTGGTATTGTCAGATAAGACTGTGGAGACACGGGCTGAATGGCGCAACTTTGGTACTGAAACAACTCATAGAACCAGAACGGGAGACCCCGCCTCACTGGCCCGGCACGACATGGGACTCGCCACAGTCATCGGAAGGGAAAACACAGACGCACGTGGGGCGCTTCTGAGCGCGATGGTGCGTTCTGCAATTGGCAGATGGAGGACGTGGGACGGCAGGGGCATGAGCCATTCCTCTTCAGATAGGAACCTTCAGAAAGCCTTTGACGAGCTTAACAGGCTGAAAACTAGACTCAATCTGTCTAGTGCGATGGTAGAGAAGACAGCCTACATCTACAGGAAAGCTAATGAGAAAAAGCTGGCAAGAGGAAGGAGCATCTCCTCTCTTCTATGCGCGTGCATATACATTTCATGTAGAGAACTTGGGAGTTCACTATCTCTTAGGGATATCGCAGAAAATACCGGTGTCAAAAGAAATAACTTGGCCAGAATGTACCGGATAATTCTGCTGGCACTTGACCTTAAGATACCTGAGTTAGACCCTGTACTATGCATCGTTAGAATAGCTAACAAGGCAGGTCTAAGCGAAAAGACAAAGCGGCAGGCAATCCGTACTATTGATGATGCCGCAAAGAAGGAGAAACGAGCAGGCAAGAACCCTATGGGATTTGCAGCATCAATTCTCTATACAGCGTGCCTGATAAACGGCGAACACGTTAACCAAAGGACCCTGGCCGACGCTGCAGGCGTGACAGAAGTAACACTCAGGAATAGGTTGAGAGACTTTAGACAATCTCTGACGACAGAACACCCCGTCGCTTACGCCTGAGCAGGAAGCGGTGTGAAGGCGTTTCGATCTCAATTGCCATGTCTGGAGCTAGAATGAGGTCAAACTCTACATTGAACTAGTTATTTTACGAAGCCAACAGTATCAAAAAAGTCATTAGAGACTCATAGTTAGTCAGAATAAGTGCACAAAACAACTCTCCCGATAAACCGCCCGTGGCTCGGCGAGGAGGAAAAGCGGGAGGTGTTGAGCGTCATTGATGAAGGTGCGCTGACAAGCGCGTCAATCGACGGCGGCAAGCGCGTAAGGGAGCTTGAAGCGGCGCTTGCAAGTTATCTTGGCGCAAAGCACGTCGTTGCTGTCAACTCGGGGACGGCCGCGCTCTACGCGGCGCTTTTGGCAGCCGGCGTCGGGCCGGGCGACGAGGTGCTCGTCCCCTCGTTCACGTTCGTTGCAACCGCAAACGCCGGGGGGGCGCCAGGCGCAAGGCCCGTTTTTGTCGACATCAAAAAAGACGACTACACGATCGACGTGCAGGACATGAAGCGCAAAACAAGGAGGCGCACAAAGGCTGTCATCCCTGTCCACCTCTACGGACACCCATGCGACATGGACGTGATCGAGACCGCGGAGAAGCACTCGCTTGCGGTGATAGAGGACGCGTGCCAGTCGCTGGGCTCGACTGTCGGCGGCAGGCAGACAGGGACTCTCGGCGTCATGGGCTGCTTTTCCATGTACGCGAGTAAGGTGCTCACGGCCGGCGAGGGCGGAGCAATCGCGACCGACGACGCCAGGCTTGCAGAAAGGCTCAGGATGGCGAGGAACCACGGCAGGCTGCAAGGTCTCGAGTCCAGGGCGCTTGGTCTCAACCTGCGGCTGCCGGAGATGAGCGCCGCCGTCGCAAAGGTGCAGATGGCCAAGCTGGGCGCGATGCTGCAGGTCCGGAGGCGCAACGTAGAGCTATTGACTAGCCTTCTGTCAAAATCCAGGGGGATATTGCTGCCGCAAGAGACTGCCGGCAAGAGATTCAACTGGTACCTCTACACGGTCGCTTTTTCAAGCTCAAATGCAAGGGACGCTGCAAAGGCTGCACTGGAAAAGGCTGGCATCGGCTCTGCGATATACTACGACCCGCCGGTCCACAGGATGCCGTTCTACCGCAAGACCGCGCCGGGCACAAAGCTGTCGGCGACGGAATGGTGCGCAAGGCGCGTTCTGTCGCTACCTGTCCACCCAGGCGTCAGAGAGGACGACGTGCAGGCCATGGCGTCGGTTCTGGAAGGCCTGTGAGCCGGCGCGCAAATTCTCACAAATTGTAGCTTCATATCATAAAAATTGTATATTATGATACTTACATAAGTTCGATGCATTTTTATAGGTTCCGGACAGAAGAGGGGTCTGGAAATGCCGATAGACACTGGTGATACCACGTGGATGTTCGTGTCCACTGGGCTCGTGTTGCTAATGATACCTGCCCTGGGATTTTTCGAGGCCGGGCTCATCAGGACCAAGAACTCGCTTTCAGTCATAATGCAGACCTTTTCAGGTCTTGGCATTCTTTCGACCATCTGGTTTCTCGGGGGGTTCACCCTCGTCTTCGGGCCATCGATGGGAGGCTTCATCGGCGGCGCCGACTTTTTCTTTTACGAAAACGTGCCGGTCGACGACTCGCTCGAGATAGCGCCGACGATACCGGGCGTCACGTTTGCGACCTTCCAGATGATGTTTGCAGTCATCACCCCGCTGCTCATTACAGGCGCGTTTGCAGAGCGCGTCAAGTGGTCGGCGTTCTTTGTCTTCATAATAGCGTGGAGCATATTCGTCTACTACCCGCTTGCGCACTGGGTCTGGGGCGGAGGCTGGCTTGCGCAGCTTGGAGTGTTTGACTTTGCCGGCGGCATAGTCATCCACACAAGCGCAGGCATGGCGTCGCTTGCAGCAGCTCTGGTGCTGGGCAGGCGCAAGAATTTCGGCCCCGACATCATGGTGCCCCACAACATACCCCTTGCAGTCATCGGCGCGTCGCTTCTCTGGGTGGGCTGGTTCGGATTCAACGGCGGCAGTGCATTGGCATCAGGCGGCCTTGCGGCAAACGCTATACTGACGTCGCAGATAGGTGCTGCGACATCTGCGTTTGTCTGGATACTCCTTTCGTGGAAGAGGTCAGGCAAGCCTTCTACTACTGCGGCAATCAACGGCGCGATCTGCGGCCTTGCAGGCATAACGCCTGCTGCCGGCTTTATCAGCGGCCAGAACGCGTTCTTCCTCGGCATCGTGCTGGGCCTTGCCTCGTACTATGCGATCCTCCTCTTCAAGGAGCACTGGAAGATAGACGACGCGCTTGACGTCAGCTCGGTGCACGGCGTGACGGGCATCATAGGCTCGCTTGCGGTCGGGCTCGTCGCCACGTCGCTCATCAATCCTGCCGGCCCCGACGGCCTGCTGTTTGGAAACCCGATGCAGCTCCCGATACAGGCGGCCGGCATCGCAGTCGCAGCGGTCATGGGCTTTGGCGGGACCGTCGTTATCATGAAGATAATCGACAGGGTGATGGGCCTGAAGGTGAACGACGAGGAAGAGGACGTGGGCCTGGACATCAGCCAGCACGCGGAGAGGGCTTACGTCTACTAGCCCCTCCAAACTCTTTTATCCCTTTTTTAACTCATTTTTCAGGCTTGAGGCTCATCATATACACCGGCAAGGGGGGTACGGGCAAGACCGTGACTTCGTGTGCGACCGCGATAAAGCTTGCAGGCCGCAATTACAGGACGCTCGTGCTGTCTGCCGATCCCGCGCACACACTCGGCGACGCGCTGATGAAGCCCGAGGTGGGAAACGAGCCGGTGGAAATACTGCCCAAGCTCTTTGCGCAGCAGATAGATCCCGTGACTGAGATGGGCAAAAAGTACAACACCATCCTGTCGTACATGGCGTCGGTGTTTTCCGCAAAAGGCATCGACGAGACGCTTGCGTACGAGATTGCGATGCTTCCGGGCATGACGCAGCTTTTTTCATTGCTAAAGATAGAGGAGACCTGGCAGACCAAGGCCTACGACGCAGTCGTGCTCGACATGCCGGCATCCGGCGAGGCGCTGCGGTATCTCTACTTCCCCAAGCTTGTCGGGAGCATCGGGCGCAAGCTGACGGGGCTTGCGGGCTTTTTCGCCGGCTTTGGCAGGATATTCCAGCCGCTTGCGAAAATCCCGGCGCCATCAAGGGACGTAATCCAGAGCGAGATGGACCTGCTCGACAGGTTGGACTCGCTTGCGCAGATAATCAAGGACAACGACGCGACCAGCATACGGCTTGTCGCAAACCCGGACACGTTCAGCATAGAAAACGCCAAGAGGGCGCTGATGTCGGCGTCGCTTTACGGAATAAACGTCGACCTTGCAGTCGTGAACAAGATAATGGCCGGCTCGTCTGACGTCTACTACTACAGGTGGGCGAGGTTCCAGCAGGGCAAGGTGGAGGACGCCAAGGTCAACTTTTACCCCCTGCCCGTGAGAGAGGTCGAGCTATACGAGACAGAACTCCGAGGGATAGAGATGCTGTCTGCGCACGGCGACAGGATATACGGCGACAGCGACCCTGCAAGCGTAATGTACCGTGGCAAGCCGTACCAGTTCAAGACAGAAGGCAGCACGATAAGGATGACCGTGCAGGTTCCCTTTTCGGAGAAGGACGACTTTTCCATAGAGCGCTACGGCGACCAGCTGACAGTCAACGTCAGGACCGCGGCGGGGCAGGTGGTCAACATCGTTCCGCTGCCGGTTGCGACCGCGAACATGAAGCTTGCAAGGGCAAGGCTTGAAGAGCGGATGCTAGACGTGCTTTTTGAAAAATAGAACACTGTTTTTCGTTCGCATACAGTTTATATAATATCTTGAACCCAATACTGAAGAGTCAACATGCCAATCGATCCAGACTTTCCGAGGAATCATCAGGTAATAGGCAAGATAAAGCACTCGGATGGCGAGCACTACCACTTCTTCTGGGGCCCAGGCAAAGCAGCAGAGGCCGCGGAGAACGAGGAAGTAAAGCACGCCTACGAGGCGCATGGCGAGGAGCTGGTCCCGCTGGGCGTAAGCGGCACGATGGTCGCAATCGACTGGGACTCGTGCGTGGCCGACGGCGCATGCATAGAGGCCTGCCCGGTGCAGGTGTACCAGTGGTACAGGACCGAGCACGACGTGCCGGCAAAAGAGGCGATAAACAAGGAGTTCGCCGGAACTGGCAGCTCCGTCAAGGAAGAGCGCAAGGACTACACCGACAAGGCAGACCCGATTAGGGAGCATGACTGCATCTGGTGCATGGCCTGCGTCTCGGTGTGCCCGCCGCAGGCAGTCAAGGTGGACCAGTCAAACCTGGAGTTCCACGAGAAGGCCGCAGGCACGTTCAACGAGGCACTCTCGAAGGGAAGCGCCCCGCCACCTCACGCCCACTAGGCGTTTTTTCCTCTTTTCTTTGTTTTAAGGAATAAATCCCAGCGCAAGCTGTCGATATTTGTGCCGGTGGCGCTGGACTCGTACATGGGCATGTTCTTGCCGGCAGACATTCAGAAGAGGATAGCGCGGTTTCTGGCCGGCGGTTCGGGATTCCCCTACGTGCAGAAGGGCGAGCTGATGGGCGCGTTTTTCATTTTCGGCAAGGATTTTGGAGTGCACGGCGACGCAGAGATGAACGAGGCAAAGGACTTGGCGCGCCGGACAGTCGAGCAGGCGGCTAGAGACATCAGGATGTACCAGTCAAACCCGGGCAGGCTTGATGCTGCGTTTACGCGGGAAAACTATACCAAGAGGATACTGCAGATTGCAGTCGACACGCGCGGCATGAGCCAAGAGGAGATGAACAGGCGCGTCGCCGGCGACCCGACCATCTTGCTTGACTGTTTTGCGCAGCACGTCGCCCACTTTTCGCAGGACTTTTACTTTGAGATTTTCGGGCCGCTACAGAAAGAACAGGTGCCGGCATCGCTGCAGAAAAAGCTTGAAGGGCGGATGGTATTGCTTGGATACAACGCCAAGAACGCGAAAGAGCTGCAGTTCAGCCCGCCTGCGCCATTTTTCGACTGGCTTTCAAAAGTTGGATGAATGGTCGATTACGCGGACCATGTGCTTGACATCCAGCACAACAACGCCCTTTGGCATGTTGATGGCAAGCACGCGCTCGTTTGGCGGGTTGTAGCGCAATACGTGGACAAGCGCCCCCTTGCCCAGGCGCCTGCCGCTCCTCTTTTCTATCGCAATCTCGAGGTCGAACAGTGCGTCGAATGCGAAAAAGTATGTGCCGCCCCAGACGTTGACCGAATATTCCACGCGGAAATACGGAATCGACATTCTCGGGAACATCAGCGCCGTAGTAGAATGCACGGTCTCGTCGGCGTCGTAGAACCTGCTGTTGTGGAACGCGTCGATGAATGGGATCTTGGTCGTGACGGTCGAGTTGAGCACTTTTCTTGTTATCAGCGACTCGTAGCGCCTGAACTCCTCGTCCGGCAGGGTGGCAGGTCCGTACTTGGCGTCGTCGTGCATGGTTATCCGGCGGTTTACGATGAACTTGTCGCCTGCTTCCAGTAGCCGCCGAACGTTTTCCACAAACTGGTGCTCGTTGCACTCGTACAGCGGCATTTCAGCCACCCACGCCCTTTACGACATGCGATATAGTCCTGTTAGAGCCGCAGATTGTGATAATCGGGTCTTTCGGGTAGACGTCGCCTATTTCCTCTGACACGCTTATTGTCTCTTGGCCGCGGACGTAGAGCATCTTTTGCCAGAACTTGCCGTCGGCTACCACCGTTGCCGTGTCCTGCAGCGAGAAGCCTATCTCAGACAGGCTAGCCTGCACCCTTTCCAGTGGTACAAGCACCGAAATGGACTTTAACCTCTGCTCGGCTCGTCTGGCCAACGGTACTTTCTTCGAGTTTCGAATATAAAAATCGGTCGAATCGAGTAATTTGCCTTCACAAGGTTCAATAATTTGCTAACACAGAATCACCCGTGGCTGACGGTTACGCCGCGCATTCAGTTATAGCGGGGCTAGCTGTCGGCATCATGTTCATAGTACTTATTGCATTCATGTTTCAAACCTCCATAACCTATGATTATCCGGGACCCCTAGCGCCTGAGCCTATTCGCTCTCAGATCATAACCACCACGGCCAACCTAGCTCTCCAAAATGCCACTTTGCAGAAAGTTGTAGATAATCGGGAATTGGTCGCGACATATTACAGAGGCGAAGGTGTCGGGCACGGGATCTACAACTGCCTTAGCAAAGGATGCGAGCTCGTAATATTTGCCGACAAGTCTGATCCAGACCGGAACGCGCTTGTTTCTGTTTTCCTCAACAAGGAATCAAGAAAGGTTGTAGGGATTGACGCAGCCCCTACCTTGCTAATATCCAAAGCTAATGATACTGAAGAAGCGAAATTCTTTACGACAAAATATCCTGACGCGATCATAACAGTCACGCCCAATCCCGGATACAGAGATGTTCTTTACGAAGCCGGTTTTCACGGACCTGTTCTGTCGCTGCAGGTAAGAACAACCCCAACGGGAGAAGTCATAGAAATTAGTACTTGGTGCTCTGATAGGAGTCCAACGCCTATAGTAACAGACAATGTCATGGAATTCTTGGAGACTACTGACTGTATTGAATAGTGCACTCGTTAACGTATAATAGTAAGGCACCGAGAAAACTGCTTGCGCGGACGTGGCAGAGTGGTCTAATGCGTCGGCCTTGAGTCGCAAGTCATCGCCGGACAGCCGATTCGCCCTCGGGCGATCAGGAGTTCAAATCTCCTCGTCCGCGCCTATCCTCTTCTCGGGGTCCCGCGCTGCTTCTTCCTCTTCTTGACCTTCTGCGTGTGCTCGGACTTGACCTGCGTGTCCAGCTTGCGTATCAGCTCCTTCACCGCGCTTATCGGGTCAAAGCCGACTGCATGCGCGTTTATCACGCCCTTGCCGGTTATCAATCGGCATCGTATCGAGTACTTGCGCGTCTTGTGCTTGTCTGCATAGACGACGACATTCTGCAGGTCGCGGATCCTGCCCTGCATCTTTTTCACGAACTTTGACAGGTGTTCTTCGATGTCGCGCCTGTCGTCCTCGTCGCCCATGTGCGCGATGTGGATTGCGACCTGGCCCTTCTTCGGCAACACCAGTTCGAGCGCGTCCTTTGGCGTGACGACTCCCATCGCCCTGCCGTCGCCGACCACAACTAGCTCCTCGTTTTTCTTAAAGTTCTCCGTCAGCTCGTTAAGTTTCGTGCCGCGCTCGACTGCGACTGCCCGGCGCATGATGTCCTTTACCTTTACCTCGCCCTTCACCTTGGACTTGGCACCCGTGATTCCTGCACCGCCCTTGCTGGTCCGGTCCATCGGCACGGCCATTATGGCAGCAGCGTCAAGTATGCTCAAGATTCCGCGCAGCACGCCTGCCCGGCTTATCACCGGCAACCTAGAGATGTTGTAGCGCCTCATCTTTGCGACGGCGTCTGCAAGCGGGGTGTCCTCTTCAATCACGATTGCGCCTGTCATCACCTCGTCGACTATTGCGTGGCCGAAATCTGCAGTCTGGGCAATGTCGGTCTCGCTCAGCATGCCGGCGATCCTGCCGTTCTGCACCACCGGGAGTGCCCTGTTGCCGGTGCCAAGTATCATTTTGGCAGCCTCGACCACTTCGTCGTCGGGCGAAAGCGACGACGTGTTTGTGACAAAGCTCTTTAATTTTGAAGTGGGCTGGGCGCTTGAAGCCAGAAACTGCTTGGCAAATATCATCCCGGAATATGCGCCATTGTCGTCGACGACGGGCACCTGGTGGATTGACCGGTCGACCATCAAAGTGAGGGCCTTTGCGACCGTGTCCTCCGCCGTGAGGCTGACAACATCTGTAACCATGATTTCAGAGACCTTCATTGCCCATATCGTGGCCGGGGATTACATTTTAAGCCTTCTTTTTCCCAAGCCTTTGCGATGGAAAAGGAACGCCGGCTGGCCCTTGTAGCCGGCGCAGCGGTGATAATTGCGACCATAGTCACGGTGCTGTACACGCCGGAGGGCACGACCGTCCCGCTCCCAGAGCCCACAGCCGGCAGGGGCACGGGCACCACTATAGCGTCAGGCATCGAAGTGGTGGCAGAGAACCTGGAGGTTCCGTGGGCAATCGACATCGCCGACGACGGGCGGATCTTTTTCACAGAGAGGGCTGGCAGGATAAGGATAATCGACAACGGCGTCCTGCTTGAGCCCATACACCTCAACGTCCAGCAGCACAACGAGGCGGGCCTCATGGGGCTTGCGCTCCACCCCGACTTTGCAAGTAACCACAAGCTGTACGTCTACCACACTTACTCTAACGGCACCGCCGTGTTCAACAAGGTGGTCATGTTCGTCGAGCAGGACAGCAAGCTTGTAGATTCTGTTACTATCCTAGACGGCATACCTGCCGCAGACAGAAACGACGGCGGCAGGATCAAGTTCGGTCCCGACGGGAAACTGTATGTGGCAACCGGCGACGTCAAGCAGCCCGAGCTTGCCCAGAACGCGGGCTCGCTTGCAGGCAAGATACTGCGCGTAAACGACGACGGCTCAATCCCGGACGACAACCCGTTCCCCGGCTCGCCCGTATACAGCCTTGGCCACCGAAACGTGCAGGGGCTTGCCTGGCACCCCGACACGGGCGAGATGTATGCAAGCGAGCACGGCGAGACAGGAAACGACGAGATCAACCTGATAAAGCCGGGAGAAAACTATGGCTGGCCTGTAGAGGAGTGCGACGGGACGCTCTTTGAAAGACCTGTGCGCTGCTTTAGTCCCGCAATTGCGCCCGGCGGCATCGCGATTCCAGAAACAGACGAGCTCGGCTACAGGGGCGACATACTGATAGCGTCGCTCAGGGGTACCCACGTGCGCCAGCTCGACCTTCAGACAGGCGAGAGCAACAACATACTGACGGGGTTTGGCAGGATACGCGACGTGGCAGAAGGGCCGGACGGCTCGCTGTACGTGCTCACGTCAAACAGGGACGGCAGGGCGATTCCGGGCGCCGGCGATGACAAGATTTTAAGGATCACCTCCCCTAGCCTCTCTGGATGAAAAAGTTCTACGAGATGAGCAGGCAGGAGCGCCTGGACTTTATCAAAAATGCCGCAGGGCTTTCCGACGACGAGGTTGCGTCGTTTGGCGCGCCGCTTGCGTTTGAGAATGCTGACAGGATGGTGGAAAACGCGGTTGGCATAATGTCCATCCCGCTTGGGATTGCGACCAACTTTGTGATAAACGGCGTCGAGCGTCTGGTGCCTATGGCAATAGAAGAACCCTCGGTCATAGCGGCTGCAAGCCACGCCGCCAAGATTGCAAGGGCAAAAGGCGGCTTTACTGCCAAAGCCGATAAATCGTTGATGATAGGGCAGGTGCAGGTGGTTTCGCTCAAGAACGTCGCCGGGGCAAGGCGCAAGGTGCTTGCCAAGAAAAGAGAGATACTTGCCATAGCGAACGCAAAGAGCAAGTCCGTCTCAGCAGCCGGCCTCGGCGTGAGAGAGGTGCGCGATGCGAGCAAAAACAAGATGGGCAGGATGCTCGTCGTCGAATTGACGATAAACACCAAGGACGCGATGGGCGCAAACGCGGTGAACACGATGTGCGAGGCTATAGCGCCAAAGGTGACAGAGATAACCGGCGGCGAGGTCGTGTTAAAGATACTGTCAAACTATGCGACGCAGAGGATGGTGCGCTGCAGGGCGACATTCGACAAGAACGAGCTTGGCGGCGACAAGATAGTGAAGCGCATACTGTACGCGTACGCGCTTGCCCACTCTGATGTCTACCGCGCAGTGACGCACAACAAGGGCGTCATGAACGGCATCGATGCTGTGGCGCTTGCGACGGGACAGGATTTCCGCGCAATAGAGGCGGGCGCACACGCCTATGCGGCAAGGGACGGTACCTACCGCTCACTGACAAGATGGTGGCGCGTAAAGAACGGCGATCTTGCCGGCGAAATTGAATTGCCATTGGCGGTGGGCACGGTAGGCGGCGTGGCAAACGTCCACCCGACAGCAAAGACTGCGCTAAAGATAATGAACGTAAAAAGCGCGCAGGAGCTGGCAATGACAATGGCTGCAGCGGGCCTTGCGCAGAATCTGGCAGCAATCAAGGCGCTCTCTGCCGAGGGCATCCAGGCCGGCCACATGAAGCTGCATGCCCGGAAGTTTGGCAAATAATACTCAAAAATTGTATCATTTTTTCGTGCTCAAAATGATGCAGCGCTGCATCATTTTTCCGCCGGAAAGGCACGCCGCCGAACGCAAATTTGCCCTAATTGCAATCTCAATTTCCCCTCAACAATCTACTACAAGATATATATCCGAAAGGCCGATTTGAGCACCTACCAATGCCCACTGTAAAATTTGCGGTTCCAAAGGGCAGCATCGAGGAGGTCACCTTCAAGCTGCTCGAGCAGGCGTACCAGACGGTGAGCGGCCGGGGCCGCACATACAGGGTAAAACTTTCAGACCCCGAGATAGAGACCAAGATCCTCAGGCCGCAGGAGATACCCACCTACGTGCAGGAGGGATTCTACGACGTGGGCATAACGGGCAGGGACTGGATAAAGGAGGCCAAGGCCGACGTCGAAGTCCTGCTCGACCTTGAAATCGGCAGGGTAAACCAGGTCATCGCAATACCGACCAGCTTTCCCTACAACAGCCTTGACGCGCTCATCGACGATTTTGCTAAAAAGAAAAAGACGCTCCGCTTTTCGGCAGAATACCTGACGACGACGTCTGCGCACATCAAGGCAAGCAAGGCCTACAAAAAGCACTACGGCACTTCTGATCCAACAATAATAACGCCGTGGCTGCGCGTGGGCGACAACAAGAAGGTAGAGATATTCCTCTCGTTCGGCGCCACTGAAGCAAAGCCGCCGGAGGATGTCGACGCGATATTTGACATCACAGAAACCGGCACGACGCTGGCGCAGAACAACCTGAAGATAATCGACACGGTCGCCACGTCGACTGCAGTATTGGTGGCGAACAAAAAGTCGCTCAAGGACGCGGCAAAGCGCGAAACATGGTGGCGCTGCTAAAGGGAGTGGTAGAGGGCAGGAAAAAGCTGCACCTGTTTGTCAACGTGAAAAAGGAGAACCTTGACAAACTGCTAAAGTCGCTGCCCGCGCTGAAGAGGCCGACTGTCAGCCCGCTTTCCGAAGACGGGTGGTTTGGGGTAAACACGGTAATCGACAAGCGCGAGTTCATCAAGATAGTGCCTAAGATGAGAAAGCTGGCGCAAGGCATAGTGGTCCTGGAGCCGAGGCAGATACTGCCGCTTGACGAGGTAAACCTGGACGGCTATTCGTGATGAAAGTCCTGAACGTGGCCGAGCCGGCGGCAGAGGCGGCGCGCCTGCGCAAGTCCGGCAGCATTTCTACAGACCTTATGGCTCAGGCGATCGCCATCATGCGCGACGTACAGGAGCACGGCGACCCGGCTGTAATCGACTATACCGCTAAATTCGACGGCGTAAGGCTCGATTCGCTTGCCGTGACAAAACAGGAAATAAAAGACGCGTACAGCAGGGTCACAAAAGAGCGGGTCAGTGCGCTAAAGCTGATGAAGGCGCGACTTGAAAAGAGCGAGCTTGCAGTCGCCAGACGATTACGAAACATAAAGGTCAGGTCTGAAGGCGTGCTAATCGAGCGGGCTTTGGTGCCCGTCTCAAGCGTCGGCTGCTACATACCCGGCGGAAAAGCCAGGTACCCGAGCACCGTCGTCATGTGCGCGGTGCCGGCCAAAGTGGCAGGCATAAAGAGGATAGTAGCCGTTTCGCCTCCCACAAAGGACGGCACAATCGACCCGCTGACGCTTGTCGCAGCAGACATCTGCGGCGTCGACGAGTTCTACAAAGCCGGCGGCGCGCAAGGAATTGCAGCATTGGCGTACGGCACGCAATCGATAAGACCGGTGAGCAAGATAGTGGGCCCGGGTGGCATGTTCGTGACTGCCGCAAAACTGGCGGCATCAAGCGTCGCTTCGACTGACATGGTCGCAGGGCCTACTGAACTATTGATCTACGCCGACTCGTCCGCAGACCCGGCACTGGTAGCCGCGGACCTCATCTCCCAGGCCGAGCACAGCCCCGACACGGTGTGCGGGCTTGTCACGACGTCGCAGAAGCTTGCGTCAGCCGTGCAAGCCGAGGTGGAAAAGATGCTGTCGAACATACCCCGCTCTGACATCGTCAGAAAGAGCCTCGACGAAAACGGCTTTGCCGCTGTCTGCAGGGACGAAAGGTCGTGCATAGAGTTTGCAGACGAGTTTGCGCCCGAGCACCTGCAAGTCGTGTGCAGAAAGCCGGACGCAGCCGCGAAAAAGTTCAAGTCTGCCGGCCTTGTGCTCGTGGGCCCGTTCACGCCGTCGTCTGCAAGCGACTACGCGCTTGGCTCAAACCACGTGCTTCCGACGCTTGGATTCGCAAAATCAAGGGCGTCGCTATCGGTGCTTGATTTCCTGAAACTGGTCAATAGGGTGCAAGCCTCAAAGGCCGGCCTTGCAAGGGTGGAAAAGGCGGTAAAAGAGATCGCAACAGCCGAGGGCCTGCCCAACCACTACGGGGCCGTGAGCGCGAGGGGAAAGAGCAGATGAGGTTTGCAAAAGAGATATCGAGGATATCCAGGCTTGACAGGTACGTCAGGCCCGAGAAGGTGGAAGGGGCAGTCAAGCTCGACTCCAACGAGAACTTTGCGCTTGACAGCGATTTTGTGAAGGCAGTCTCCAAGTCAGCCGCAAAGCGCGTCGACCTGCGCGAATACCCGATAGACGAGCTGGACAGGCTTCGGTCGATGCTTGCCAGGTACGCCGGCGTCAGCCAGAGCCACGTGGGCGTCGGGAGCGGCTCTGACCAGATAATCGAGTTGCTGCTTACGACGCTTGCGCAGAAGGGCAGCAGGGCGACGGTGTTTGTCCCGACGTTTTCGTATTTCATAAACAGGTGCGAGCTGCACGGCATACTCGTCGACAGGGTGCCATTGAACGCGGACCTGGAGCTTGACGCGGCGGTGTTTACCAAGCGCGCCAAGAGGGCTGACCTTGTCTACCTGTGCTCGCCAAACAACCCCACCGGTGGCCAGATCCGCCGCAGGACCGCGGAGGCGATAATCGACGAACTGGACGACAAGCTCATCTTGATAGACGAGGCGTACGCGGACTTTGCGGGCTACTCGCTTGCCCGGCTTGCGGCAAGGCGCGACAACGTCATAGTGCTGCGCACGCTCTCAAAGGCGTTCGGGCTTGCCGGCGCGCGTATAGGCTACATGGTGACAAATGAGAGGCTGGCCGGCGTCTTTAACTCGACGATACAGTCGCCCTACCCGATAAGCACGCTCTCGCTTGCCATAGCGTCGAGCATGCTCAAAAGGTCGGCCCACGTCGAAAAGACGATTGAAGCTGTCAAAAAAGAGCGCGACCGCGTCGCAAAGAAGCTTGCAGAAATCCCCGGCGTCAGGGTGTTCCCGTCCGACGCCAACTTTCTGTTCATCGAAACGGGCAGGAAATTCAGGGCTATAGCAGACGCGCTGACGCAAAAGGGCATAGCGGTCAAGCTGTTTGGAAACGTCGCCGGCCACCACGGCTGCATGCGCGTGACTATTGGCACGCGCAGGATGAACGCGGCGTTCTTGGACTGTGTGAGAGAGGCAGCAGCGTGATGGACTGCGCGCTGTTTGACATCGACGGCGTGCTCGTCGACATACGCAGGTCGTACAACGACGCGATAAAAAAGACAGTCGAGTTCGTGCTGGAACAAACTACGGGCAAAAAGCACAGAGGGCTTGTCACCGACCAGCTGATACTACGCTTTCGTCAGAGCGGCGGCTTTAACAACGATACTGACACGAGCTACGCGATAGCGCTTGCCGCTATGGCGAACTCGCAGGACACGGCAAGGACGCGCAGGTTCTTGTTTCAGGTGGCAGAAAACGCCGACGACACCGGGATAATATCGGTAGAGAAATTCCTCTCAAAGTACGGCATTGAAAAGCACAAGGAAGTTTTGGCCTACCCTGCGCCGGTAAAGGACAGCTACATCGGCAGGGTGTTTGACGAGCTGTTCTACGGTCCTGCGCTCTTCAAGAAACAAAACAGCCTCGAGCCGAAATACTGCAAGGTGAAAAGGCCGTTTATCGCAAACGACAGGATAGCGGTCAAAAGGGAGACGATGAAAAAGCTCCACGAGTGGCTTTCCGGCAACCTTGCCATAGTTTCGGGCAGAAGCAGGCTTGCCGCGGAATACTCGCTTGCGCCGGTCATGAAGTACTTCAACCTGCCTGCCTGCGTGTTTCTAGAAGACGAGCCGAGGGAGCACGCCAAGCCAAACCCCTACGCGGTAAAGAAGGCGATGGCTACCATGGGAGCAAGGAGCGCAGTCTATGCTGGCGACTCGGCAGAGGACATGATGATGGCACGCAGGGCGCAAAAGGAGGCGGGATTTGAGATCACCTTTGTGGGCGTATACGGCCTTAGCCCCCAGCCTACAAAGACCTTGAGGCAGTTCAGGGAGCAGGGCGCCGACGCCGTGACAAGAAGCGTCAACTCGCTGCCATTACTGTTAAATAAAGTATCGGGGGCTTGAATTGTACTTGGCCTCTGCAAGAAAGGCAAAACTTGAGCGGGTCACGAAAGAGACCGCGGTCACAGTGCAGGTAAACATCGACGGCGCCGGCAACACAAAAGTCAAGACGGGCCTGCCTTTCATCGACCACCTGATAACGTCGATAGGCAAGCACTCGATGATAGACATAACGCTGACAGGCAAGTCAAACGACGATATCGTCCACCACCTTGCAGAAGACGTAGCGATAGCGCTTGCGCAGGCAATAGACAAGGCCCTTGGCGCAAGAAACGGAATCGTGCGGTTTGGAAGCGCGATTGTGCCCATGGACGAGTCGCTAGCCTACGTCGCCATTGATCTAGTGAAGCGCCAGTACCAGAAAGTCGAATTGAAACTGGAAAGGGCAAGCATCGAGGGCGTCCCGAAAGAAGACTTGGAGCACTTTGTGCGCTCGCTCCTGCAGAACCTCAACGCGTGCACGCACATGGTAGTTGAATACGGCGACAACGACCACCACAAGGTCGAGGCCGCGCTCAAGGCATTTGCGCTTGCGCTCAGGGCAGCTTGCGGAGCAGACGCCAAGAGAAAGGGAGTCCCAAGCACCAAGGGCGCGATGTGATGAGGATAGCGATATTCGACTATGGGGCGGGCAACCTGTTCAGCCTAAAGGCTGCGCTTGAGCGCCACGGCGCCAACGTTACTATAATCCGCGATATGCAAGACCTAGACCAGTACGACGGGCTTGTACTGCCTGGCGTGGGCAACTTTGACCCCGCCATAGAGTCGATAGAAAAGGACGCCGGTAGGCTCGAAAAGGCCATAGGCGGCGGCATGCCGGTCATGGGGATATGCCTTGGCATGGAGATGCTGTTTAACAGGAGCGAGGAGGGAAAACTCGAAGGGTTAAAGATACTGGACGGCGAGGTCGTGATGCTCCCAAAGAGGAAAGTGAAGGTGCCGCACATGGGCTGGAACAACTTAAAGATAAAGGGCAGGAGCAGGTTTCTGGAAGGCGTCAAGGACGGCTCGTGGGTTTATTTCGTGCACTCGTACCGCACGGTGCCTTCAAGCAAAAAGCTTGTGGTGGCAACATCAGATTATGGCACCACCGTGCCCGCAGTTGTTGAAAAAGACAACTTGGTGGGCGTGCAGTTTCACCCGGAAAAGTCGGGAGAGGTGGGCGCCAGGATGATAGAGAACTTTTTGTCGATGTGCAGAGAGGCCAAGGAAAAGAGATGAAGGTAATCCCGGCAGTGGACATCATGGGCGGGCAGGTCGTGAGGCTCGTCAAGGGCGACCCGGCAAACAAAATAGTCTACGGGCCTGATCCGTCAGAGACGGCCAAAAAGTGGGAGGCCGCAGGCGCCGACATGATACATGTCGTTGATCTGGACGCGGCGTTTGGTACCGGCAACAACAAGGAGGCGATAGCAAAGCTACTGTCTTCTGTAAAGGTGCCTGTGCAGGTCGCCGGCGGCATCAGGAGCGCTGATGCTGCGAAAGACGCGCTTGAAAAGGCGTCAAGGGTAGTAATAGGCACGATGGCCTACAACGACCCCGACTCGGTGAGAAAGCTTGCCAAGAAATACCCGGGCAGAATCGTCGTTTCCATAGACCAGTCGGGCGGAAACGTGATGGTCGAGGGCTGGAAAGAGTCGGCAAACGTCAGCGTAAAGGACGCCATGGTGCAGTTCCTCGGCATGAGCGTCGAAGACTTTTTGCTAACAAGTATAGACCGCGACGGCACGCTTGCCGGGCCTGACGTCGTTACGTTGTCTCAGGCTGCAGGGGTCGACAGCAGGGCAAGGATAATCGCAAGCGGCGGCATTTCCGGAGTCGACGACGCCGTGCGCGTCAAGAGCGCAGGGTGCACTGCGGTCATCTTGGGCAAGGCAATGTACGACGAAAAAGTTAGCGTCGAGAGGGTGAAGGCTGTAGCATGACTCTTGCAAAGAGGATAATCCCGTGCCTTGACGTGGACAACGGCCGCGTCGTCAAGGGAGTCCACTTTTCAGACGTCAAGGACGCCGGCGACCCTGTCGAGCTTGCGAAAAAGTACAGCGAGCAGGGCGCAGACGAGCTAGTTTTTCTGGACATCACGGCGTCGCAGCAAGGCCGGGACACGATGAAGACCGTGGTGAGAAAGGTGGCAAGCGTGATAGACATCCCCTTCACTGTCGGCGGCGGCATAAAGAAGCTGGAAGACGCACGCGACATACTGCTGTCAGGCGCTGACAAGGTCTCGATAAACACTGCAGCAGTAAAGACGCCGGAGCTGATAACAAGGCTGATGGAGATTTTCGGCAGGCAGTGCGTCGTTGTCGCGATCGATGCCAAGAGGGTCTACGGCAATCCAAAAGGCAAGACGGCGTTTCGCGACAAAAAAGGCAGATACTGGTTTGAGGTGATGATATACGGCGGCAAGGAGGGCACGGGCCTTGACGCCGTAAGGTGGGCCAAAAAGGCCGAGTCGCTTGGCGCCGGCGAGATACTGCTCACCAGCATCGACGCGGATGGAACGGAGAACGGCTACGACATCGAACTGACAAAGGCGATATGCAGGTCGGTCAACATACCGGTGATAGCGTCTGGCGGCTGCGGGCAGGCAAGCCATATGCGCGACGTGTTTGAAAAAGCCGACGTCGACGCCGCTTTGGCGGCGTCGATATTCCACTACGAAAAATCGACGGTGGACAAGGTCAAGAAGTACCTGAAGAGAAGCGGCGTAAAGATTAGGGTATAATTACCAGCCTGCCTTATCATTCGGGTGGACAAATTCGGCCTCCTGCCTTCCGGCAACAGCATCCCGTTTGAGACCCACCTGGAGCACCTCGACGCGCATAGAAAAGAGTTTATGCTTGGCATTCGTTCGTTCGCAAAATCGCTTGGCCCAAACGTGATAGAGGAGGTAAGGCCGCACAGGGTCGTCTATGCAAAGACGCTGACTTTTCGGACGTTTCTTGACGTCGAGCCTGCAGGCGACCACCTGATTGTCGAGATACGCTCCGGCCGGACAGAGCCGCCGGTCCGCCATGAAGTCAGGACGCAGCAGGATCTAGAACAGTTGAAAAGCAAAGTTGCACAGGCGTACGAAAAGATCCGCTAGCCGGTTATGTCAAAGTCGGAAAACTCGCCCGTGTAGGCCTCGTACCTGACGTCGACTGCGTCCACCTTTGAGGCCGCCGGCCCCTGGTGGCACCACTCGACCACCTTTCTCACGCTCCGCTCGTCTCCCTCGATGACCGCCTCGACCCTGCCGTCGTCGAGGTTGCGCACCCAGCCTGTGGTGTGGTATTTTTTTCTGCCTGAAGTAGACGCCCTGAACCTTGCCCGAGACAAAGACGTGTGCGCGCACATTTGTCATTTCAGACACCGGAAGAAAAGTGAGCCTTAAAAAACTAGGCCAGGTGTCCGCCTTCCTCGGCGAACAGGTGCTCGTACGTCGTGCCCTTCCTAACCAAGCGGTATTTTCCGTCGCTGTCCTTCATGACTATCGGCGGCTTGGTCTGACAGTGGAACGGCATGTTAAAGACAACTGAATATGCCCCGACGTTGTAGAACGAGACATAGTTGCCGACCTCAGAGCCGCTCATGTCAGACGCCTTTGAGAGCGGGAACACGTCGTACGTGTCGCACAGCCTGCCGGCAAGGTGAGTGTTCTTCGGTGCCGTGAGGCTGGTGGCCTGGTCCTTGCTGTCGACCACCGGTATCACTTCCTGCGGGTATTCCTGCTTTAGAAGCGCGGCGTCGAGCAGGATGTGGTAGCCTGCGTCGACAATGACTATCTTGTGCTCGTTGTACTCCTTGGTGTTTACGATCCTCGATACCAGTATCGACGACTCGGCGACAAGGAAGCGCCCTGACTCTATCATCAGCGTGAACACGCCGTGGTTGTCCGCAAGCTGGTTGAGCCTGCCTATGTGGTTCTTGGCCATCTCTGCCGGCGTGGGCACTGGGTCGTTGTAGAACACAGGCGTCCCGCCGCCGATGTCAAACGTGTTTACCTGGAAAGCAGGATTTTCCTTCTTCATTTTCGTCATGAAGGCGTCCATCTTGTCCAGCGCGTGTGTGTAGCAGGAAAAGTCGGTGATCTGCGAGCCCAG
>CAYXFY010000017.1:22344-34609 GCA_964464395.1 uncultured Nitrososphaera sp. | reverse complement strand
AACGTTTTTGTTGCATTGGACGCTCGAAGGAAACGATTTTCTCACATAATTATTCATCAAAGATATCGTCGCTAAACCTTCTGCTCGAACCTGTCAAACATCTTGGAACTTGCTAAAATCCAGCCGTAGTGCGCCTCGTCGTGCACATACCGCACCTCCCTCACTATGGGCACTATGTCGCGCTTGCGCAAAGTAAGCACGAACTCGCCCTGCAACGTTATTCCGAGTTTCTTTGCCCTGCTCGTCGACTTTTCGCTCCGGGGCAAAAGAATGCGGAAGCTGAATTCGTCGGCGTTTTTCTGATATGAATCTGCCATCCTGTCCGCTGCCAACCGTATCTCGGCAATCTCTTTGAGATCAAAGGTCTCTTGCACTGGAAAACCTGCGTACTGCGACGTCATTTGTACCTGGCAAACGCTTCCTGCAGCATGTCGTGCAGGTGCTTGCTCCAGTCTTCAAAGCCTTCAGGGGTTTCAGGGTAATTGTAGTAGTGCTCTGTCAGTTTTTTGTTGATGTCGGCGCAGTAGCGCAGGTCGTCTGCAAGTTTCTTGTTCATAGCGCCGCGGATCATCATGCCCAGCTTGTCGACGGTGCTGAACTCGGGGTGCTCGCCTTTGGTTATCTTGTCGATGTCCATCTTTGAGAGGAAGTGCCTCATGCCGTAGTTTATCTGGTCGTTTGTCAGCCCCTGCAGCATGCGCCTGAAAACTTCAAGGCCTGCAGTCTTGTAGCCATAGTCGTTTATGAAGTGCTTGTTGTACTTCCACAATGAACGTTCAGACATGTCGTTTGCCTGTATCGCTTCGACCGCATCCTTGCCGGCTATGGTCGCAGCGATAATCGCAGGCCCGATGCCTCCTGCGTCAAGTGGCTTTGGCATCCAAGCCGAGTCGCCTACCAGAATGTAGCCGTTAGCGACCATGCAGTCGTTCTGGCGTCTGACAGAGACCTGCCACGTGCCCCACGCGTTGCCGTCGTCCATCGCGCCGTTTGCAAGCGTCGGGTTCTTGATGACTGGGTTGAACTTGACATACTCGTCGATGAGAGTGTGAAGGTTGGGGTGGACGCCCATCTCCTTGTTGCGGGCGTCAAACGCCTTCTGCTGCACGCCAAGGCCGATATTGACCTTGTTCTTGCCCTTTGGGAAGACCCAACCGTAGCCTCCCGGCGCAAGCTTTTGGTCCAGATGAATGATGCAGTAGTCGGGGTCAAAGAACGTCAGGTCTTCGTGATCCTGCTCAAAGTTGTAGATATAGCGCCCTGTCGCTTCAAGGTCGTCCCTGTCTATCCTGCGCTCGATGTGCGACTTTATTGGCAGGTTGGTGCGCAGAACCGACGTGACGCCGGCGCAGTCGATCACTAATTTTGCGGTCTTCTTGAAGACTGTCTTGTTGTCAAGGTCGTCGCCTTCGACGCCGATGACTGCCCCGTCCTCGATTATGAGAGATCGCAATGCCACGCGCTCTTTGAACTCGACTCCCATCTTGCGGCAGTCTCCAAGCTGGCGCTGAGGGAGCATCTTGCGGTTGAGGATATACCCTTCCCCGTCAAACGAGACCTTTGTCTCGTGGTCGGGCGAAAACGCGACGACGCCCTTGACAGGATGCTCTATTTCCGGATGCCCCCAGCTGATGTGTATGCGCTCTGTCATGTAGTCGACGGTGTTCTTGCCTACTGCGTCGCCGCAGACCCACCCGGATATCGTCTTCATTCCTTGCTGCGGAAACGCGTTTCTGTCGACGACAAGTATCTTTAAACTCTGTTTGGAATAATACGCTGCAGACGTTGCGACTATCATGCCGGCGAGTCCGCCTCCTGCAATGATAATGTCATAATCACGTTGTCCGGGCATGTACTGTTAGAGCGAACAGAGCCAAAACGCTATTTAAAGTGTTGGCGCAAAGACGACAGCGTGAAGCAGTTTGTTTTCTTTGACCTCGGCCAGACGCTCGTCTCAGAGTGGGACTTTGTCGACCACTTTGACCGCAGGTTCCTCGATGTCCTCAACGGCTACGGCGCGCGGATAGACTTGAGAAATTATCGGGCTATAAGGGATAGCATCATCCGCGACCGCAAGATTGGCCACGGAAGCGTCAGAGACCTTGCGATGGAGGTATGTAAAGCAGTATTGCCTGCAGGCTACGGCGAATCGGTCGTGCGCATGATGGACCCTGCTGTGAAGGAGGGCAGGAAGACGCTTTTCCACTTTGCAGAAGGCGCAGAAGCTGTATTGAAGGAATTGTCGCAAAAGTGCGATCTCGGCATAATCGCAAACCAGTCAGAAGACATCGTCGAGCTTTTGCGCTCGTCCGGGCTTGATGGATATTTCAAGGTAAAGACAATTTCCGGGGCAGTCGGCCTCAGAAAGCCTGACCCAAAGATATTCGCGCTAGCTCTCAATGAGGCTGGGCGCACCGCCCACGAGTGCATCATGGTGGGCGACAGGCTTGACACGGACATCTGCCCCGCAAACAAGCTAGGGATGAAAACGGTAAGGGTGACTGACTCGCTGTTTGCGCTGCAGGAACCAAGGGAAGACTGCGAGCGTCCCACAGTCACGGTATCGAAGCTGACAGAAGTCCCTGCTGCCGTACGGGGCCTACTGCATCTTTAAAAGTATCGAGTCCATCTCCTGCGGCGTCATCTTGGGCTTTCTAAACATCGAATGCACAGGCCCTGCGCCGTCGCCCGGCTTTCTTGGAACTATGTGGACATGGACGTGCGGCACCTCCTGCCCGGCCTCCCGCCCGTTATGGACTGCTATCAGCGACGCCCCTGCGCCAGACGCAGACTCGACTTTTCCAACGACATCGCGTGCAAGCGCAAACACCGCTGCAGAGTCGTCTGCGCTCATCTCCTGCACCTTGACGTAATGGGTCTTGGGCACTACCAGCGCGTGGCCGGCCGCAAGCGGGAACGCGTCGAGAAAGGCCATTGCTTTATCGTTCTGTCTTATCACCCTTGCAGGTATAACTCCCCTGACTATCTTGCAGAATATGCAGTCCTGCATATGGGTGCCCTAGCGTTTCTGAAGGATATTAAGCAGCCGGCTGGGGCTTTGGCGCAAGCCTTGCAAGCTTGGCCTTTGACGCGACAAACTGCTCGGCACCCTTGGCGTCAACTGCTGGCGCGCCTTTCCTGCCAACGAGCCCTATGAATTCGGGCGCAAAGTGGTGCTGCGAGAGCTCCTGTGCAACCAAGTTGAGGACATCGTTTGTCGCTACAATTACGTGGCAGCCGTTCTGCGACGCTGTCGCGTTTTCAACTGCAAATTCCTTGGTGGCAAGCTTTGCGATCTCTTCGTCGCGGACCGGTATGCTGTTTACAGTAATGCTTGCGTTTGTTAGCTCTGCTAGGTCTGCAAGCGCAAAGAGGCCCCTTGCGCCGACGGGATAGACGGCGGCTATGTGCGACTGCTTGTCAAACGGTGACCCAAAGTCGGGGCAGTACTTCGCCACTATCTTTCCAAGCGCAAAGTGGGGCTCGCTGAGGCTTTTCAGCGCCTCGTCCCTTGCCGCGGAAATGGCCTGCATCGTCACGCCTGCCTTCTCGAACTTGTCAGCGTTTGCAGGCTCCATAAGGACCATGGCGTGCAGGCTGAGAGCGGCAAGCCCGCCGAACCTGTTTGTCAGCATCACCCCCATGCCTTCATCCACCTGGTCGTACCAGACGGGCATCTCCTTGTTGGTGATCGCCACGGCGCTTGTGCCGTAGAACAGCCTGCCCTTCTTGAGCGAGCTATAGTCTTCCATGGGCAGGTTGTGGCGCGCAGTTGCCGCGTCAAGGTTTGCGCGGATCCTGTCGAGCATATCGTCAGTGGGCGCGTCGTATATCGGGTAGAACTTGTACAGCGACGGGTTGCCGCAGCCAAGCAGGTTGAGCCTCTCGACTGCGTCTGCAAGCGCAATCCTAGCGTGTATTTCCGTGTCGGGCGCTGCAGTCACGTCGGTTATCTGCGTAAACGATGTTAGCGCAGGCATGTGGCCGTCCTTGTTGCCCCTATGGAGCGAGATGTAGTCAAAGAGCGCAAACTGGGCGTCATGATGTTCTGTCAGCGCTATCTGCGCGTTTGATATTGCGACCTTGGCGTGGAACGCCGACAGAAAGTTCTGCAGGGTGTCTGCCAGCGCCTTGGGAGACTCGCCTGTGGCAGAGTGCAGGCGGAAGAGAGCCAACGCGCGTTTGACCTCGACCTCCTTGTCTATCGCGGGGTTTGCGACGTCAAATATGCGCCGGGTCAGCTCGGGCTCCTTGCCCTCTATATGCGCGTACGCGTCAAACCACGATGGAGTAATCTTGACAGTGCTGCGCTTGACTTCTGCAAGCGCCTCTTTGACGACTGTAGGGTCGGCCTGCGTCGAAGATGTCGAAACCCACCGGAGCGGGTCAAAGCCCATCTTCCTATATTCCTCTATCATTTCCCAAAAATTATTAGACAACCAAAATCTCCCCTAGCTAACACTATTTCAAAGCGAAGTAATACGCAATATATAGAAAAGAACTTGCTAATAAACAAATTTCTTGCACACCTCGCGTTGAGAACAAGTATTATAAGGCGATCGGAATCCATCTTTTGTACATGAGGCTGACTGCGGCTCAGGTCGAGCAACTTGCCAAGGAGTTTGAGAGCAAGTCGGCGCAGGAAGTCCTGCAGTGGGCCATCGGCACGTTCGGGCAGAAGATTGGCCTTGCCTCAAGCTTCGGGGCTGAGGATGTTGCGGTAATCGACATGATGGTCAAGATAGACCCGGGAGCCAAGGTCTTTACGCTTGACACAGGCAGGCTCAACCAGGAAACGTACGACGTGATGGATGACATACGCGCGAGGTATGGCATCAAGATTGACGTCTTCTTTCCCGACCAGAAGGAGGTCGAAGAGATGGTAAGGAGCCTTGGCATGAACCTGATGTACGCCTCGGTGGAAAACCGCAAGCTGTGCTGCGAGATACGCAAGGTCCATCCACTGAACAGGGCGCTTGCAGGCCTTGATGGCTGGATAACCGGCCTTCGGCGCGACCAGGCGTCGACTAGGGCCGACACAAAAAAGATAGAGATAGACAGCTCGCACGGAGGCATAATCAAACTCAACCCTATAGCGGACTGGACGTCGGACATGGTCTGGGACTATGTCCGCAAGAACAGTGTCCCGTACAACAAGCTGCACGACATGGGCTACCCGAGCATCGGCTGCGAGCCTTGCACCCGGCCGATAAAGATAGGGGAAGACCCGCGGGCCGGCAGGTGGTGGTGGGAAAATGCTGCAAGCAAAGAGTGCGGCCTCCATTTCGACCCGACAAAGAAAAAGTGAAAGCGCATGATAGCACCGCACGGAGGCAAGCTCGTAAACAGGTTTTCAAACAGCAGCTTAGACGGCATGGCCGCGATAGAAGTATCAATAGACCTGAGAAACGACATTGAGAACATCGCAGACGGAGTGTTCAGCCCGCTTGAGGGGTTTGTCGGCCACGACGACTTTGAGAGCATCGTGAAAACCGGCAGGCTAAAGAACGGCACCGCATGGACCGTGCCAATAGTGCTTGATGTCGACGAAAATACCGCTGCCATGGCAAAGGGCGCGGGACAGGTCGCGCTTGCAACTGCAGGCGAAAAGTTTGCGGCGCTCAAAGTAGAAGAAGTTTACAGTTTTGACAAGCTGGAATCTGCAAAGCAGGTTTACGGCACCGACGACGCCAAGCACCCCGGCGTCCACAAGATGACTAGCATGAAAGACAGGCTGCTTGCAGGCAAGATACAGGTTTCAAAAAGAATTGCCGACGGGCCGCTCAGAAAGTACAGAAAGACGCCGGCGGAAACCCGGGCTGCAATCGAAAAGCGCGGATGGAAGACCGTCGTCGGATTCCAGACAAGGAACGTGCCTCACGTAGCCCACGAGATGCTGCAAAAGGCAGCGCTCAACCTCTACGACGGGCTGTTCGTCAACCCACTGATAGGAAAAAAGAAGCAGGGCGACTTTAAAGACGAGGTGATACTGGCGGCGTACGAGACGCTCATCGACAACTACTACCCAAAGAACAGGGCGATATTCGTGACCCTGCACACGGAGATGCGCTACGCCGGCCCCAAGGAGGCGATACACCACGCAATCATGAGAAAGAACTTTGGCTGCACGCACTTTATCGTCGGCCGCGACCACGCCGGCGTGGGCGACTATTACCATCCCTTTGCTGCGCACGACATATTCAAGTCGTACCCTGACCTTGACATACAGCCCGTGTTCTTTCCGGCGTTCTACTACTGCAAAAAGTGTCTCTCGTTTGCAAACGAGCGCAACTGCCCGCACGGCCCGGAGTCAAGGGAGGAGCTCAGCGGCACAAAGATGCGCAAGATGGTAAGCTCCGGCGAGATACCTGCCCCCCACCTTATGCGCCCGGAGATAGCTAAACTGATACTGTCGTTCAAGGAGCCGTTCGTTCCCTGACAAGCGGCAGTATCTTTTGCAGTATCAGCCGCTCATGGTCCGACTTGATGTCAAATGACACCATCAGTATGTGCCCGTCCGCGTCGCGCATGGGTATGGTCGCCCGCTTGACCTTTTCGTACATCGCAAACGCATAGATGGTCCTGCCGAGCTTTTGCTCAAGCGTCTGGCGCGTCCCCATCCTGATTATGGATTGCGTGACTGACAGCTCTGATTCCTGCGCCGTCAAGAGAGGATCGAGCCCGCCCCTGTATATCGAGGCCACGACCTTGCCAAAGCGCGTGGCTATGCCTGCAAAGCGTATACCCTCGTCAAGCGCAAGCACCTCGCCGCACAACTTGGCCGCGTTCATCGAGAAGCTTTGCAAAACACTTGATAATCAAGTTGTCGGTGAAGAAAAAGGGGGAAGGGGCCTCAGAGCCCCGGTACCTCGTTGGTGGCAGAGTTGTACGCCTTGGCCTCGGTGAAGAGGAGGAAGGTGAAGAACACCGGCTGCGTAGGGTTGTCCACCGACCACGGCGTGGACTGCGGCAGCGGCCTTGGCGCGTCAACTCCGAGCTCTTCCAGCAGCGCATAATCTACGGGGGGTGGCGTCGTAAGCGACGGGTCGTCTGACATGGGCGTAAACGACTGCGCCTGCGCCGACGTCAGCGGGCCGATGTCGCCTGGAAGCTCCACTCCGCTTGGGATGTTTACAAGGAACAGCAGCACCAGAAGAGGCGTGCCGCCGTTGTTCTGCATGTCGGAGAAGAACGCCTTTTCGTCCACCGCCTTTCCGACCATCAGGTGCATGAATATGTTTTCAGCCACCATCCTGCCTCCCTCCGTCTCGTCATAGACGTTTGCGTGCCCGTACAGCGCGACCTTGTTCCAGAACAACGGAACATCGGCCCTGTCTATCATCGAGTGCCCGTGCTGGTACTGGTCAAACGCCACACCGTTTCCGGGTATCAGAAAGTCGGGCGTCCTTGTGGGCAATGGTGTTTGCGCCGGGTCGTCGTTGTTCCATTTCGTGTCGACCATCTCTACACGGTACTTGTGGCCGGCCACCTGATGGTCGCCGTAAGTTATCGGGGCCACGTAGGTGGCGACAAACCTGTTGTCGCGGGGACCGCCTGCCTCCCTGAAGACGCCCCTGAACGATGCGTCGACCTGCACTCCGCAGCTGATGTTGTCTCCGCATGCAAATGTGTCGTCAAAGAACGGGAAAATGCCTCCCGGCCCAAATACGTTGGTCCTGCCAGCGTTGGGCTCGTAAAGCGCCGTGCCGCCCGCAAACGCCTTGACGTACGGGTGGTCCGTTGCGCCCTGCGCCTCTGCGTCGATTGTTGCTCTCTGCATGCCAATCGCCATGACTGCCGGCACCATCGCAACCAGCGTGGCTGCAAATACGATGCCCATCAGGACGTTTGGCCTTACCTTTCCGTTTCCGTCTCGTAGGTTCATTGGGCGTGCATCAGCGGCAGCTATAAAGGATTTTTCCCCAATTCCGACCCAGTTTATTCCCCAATCCCGGACAACTTTATATCCGCCGGACGGAACTTTTGATGAGGATGTTTCTTGCCGCGGGGCTTGCAGGGCTCGCAGGACTTTTCACGTGGTTTTCCTTTCTGCGCGCTGCCGGCCAGCCGGGCGGGGCAGGCGGATACATAGACCCGCGATTCAAGCGCGTGCTCTGGTACCTGATAGCAAGTTCAAGGGGCGGGGCAAACCGGGCCAAGATAATTGACTTGGTGAACAGCCGGCCGGCAAACGCAAACCAGATAGCGTCCGAGCTGAAGCTAGACTACAAGACAGTGTTGCATCACCTGAAGGTGCTCATGGAAAACGGACTCGTCGTAACCGAGGACCGCGAGGCGTACGGCGCGACCTACTTTCTGACGCCTCTCATGGAGAAGAACTACCCGTCGTTTCAGGAGATACTTGCGAGGGTGAAAAGAGAGTGAGACTGGGGGCCAAATTGGGAAAAAGTAAATTAGGCAACGAAGGGGGCCGAAGCTAGATGGACTTTATGCTCGGCGCGGCCGCGGCGGCCCTTTTGAACATCGGCCTTCTGGGCGGCATCATCGCGATGTACATACAGAGCCTGAGGCTGATCAAGTCATACTTTACCTGGGGCCTCGTGATAGTGGCGTCGCTTTTCATAGTCCAGAACGTCGTCATCGTGATCTTCTGGTCGAACCTGTATGCGGCAGGGCCGGCCATCAAGGACATTGTGGACGCGGCGGCGCCGTACCTGTTCGCTATAAACACGGCCCAGTCCGGCGGGCTTGCCGTCCTCTTCTGGATAACCAGAAAGTAAAAAACTAGTGCGCCAGAAGAGGGGTTTCCTGCTCGGGGTACTCGCTCATCAGCTCCGACATGCGCGAAAAGTGGGCAAGAAAGTCCCTGCCTTTTTCGGTCGTGCCGTACACCGTCGTGCCGTCCTCCATCCTCTGCTCGAGCAACTCCTTTTCCTGGAGCTCTCCAAGGTAGTAGAGTATCTGCTCGTAGCTCAGGTTGGCCCTGTACATGATGTGGGTCTTCTTTATCCCGACCGTTGACAGGTTCAGGATGTCGGCCATTATCTCGATTTTTCCCCTGTTGTTTTTCCGTGCAGACATTACCTATCAAATTGTTACAGATTATTTTAGGGGGAGGGCGGAATTCGCTCAGGAACGCACGTTTCAGGGCTGTTTTTGGGCTTGTCAGGTGCGGCAGGGTGTTTTTTGGGCGTTTTGCGTTAGATCAGGACCGACGCCGCAAGGCAATCAGCTACGGCTTAGCAGTTCCCTTGCCTCTTCCAGCTTTTTGAGCGCCCCGTCAAGCGACGCCTTGGCAGAGTCGTAGTCGCCGTCGGCTATCGAGGACTTGGCGCTCTTGATGTGAATAAATGCGGCGATAACCTTTGCACGGGCTGCCGGAGCGTCGGCCGCTTCGCTGCGCAGCTCCTTTGCCGTGTCCTCGAGCCTCTCGGCCGCCGACAACAGAGCCTGCGACTCGTCGCCCTCGGCCTGGCTTACCAGCTTCTTGCGCGCCTCTTCCAGGAGGCTGCCTGCGGCCTTCAGGGACTCCTCGGCGCCCTCCGCCCTCCTCTCATTAATGAGCTGCCTCGCATTGACGAGTATCTCGTCTATCTTGCCGAACTCCTGCTCTGCCGCTACGCCGTTCTTCTCCGCGAGGTCCACCAGCTTTCTGAACATGTCCTGTAGCCTGTCAAACCACTCTGTTGCCGCAGACACACGCGCCTGCTCCTCGCGGACGTCCTCTGCGACTGCGTTCAGCCTGTCTGGCGACAGCAGGTCAAGGGCTTGTCGGAAATACGCAAGCGCCGCTTCCCTGTGCTGGTTTGCGACCTCTGCGTTGCCGCGCTCTATTGCCTGCAGGGTTAGCGCTGCCTCTGCCGATCCCTTGCTGTACGCGTCGGCCGCGCGCTCGGGTATGGCCAAGTTCGCGTCGAGCACCTCGCGCACCCTGGCGTTCGCGACTTCCTGGGCTTCAGTCACCGTGGCTCTCATGGCGCGCAGCTCAAAACTGTCGTCCACCTCCTGCTTGCTCTCCACCGTGAACGTCGCCGAAACAGTCGTGTTTGCATGCGTCGCGGTAACCCTGAACTCGCTGGGGCTGCAGCCGGAAATCGTCATGGGCCTGGAGATAAACGAGCCGTCGCGCATAGGCCTGACGTTCTGCCTGGCGCATTCGTCGCCATCGCTTATTAACTTCACAAGCACCGCCCGCCGGTCGCCGGCTTCAGACACTGTGCCGGCCACGACCACGCGCTCGCCTTCGTCGTAGACCGCCTTGGATGTAGTCACGTAAAATGTCTGGGCGTGTGCCACTACAGCCGGCATGGTTGCCACTAGCGCAAGAGCAAGCACAATACCAGCTGTCCTCGCCCACCCCATATACGCCGTTTACTACCATTACAGCTTATATCAGGAATTCTGAAACGGCCGTTCCACCCTCTCATACGTGGAGGCAGGCTCTACGCGTGTCGTATATATTACTAGTCCGTGAGAATACCACACGTGCCCGTTCCAAGCACGCTTTCTGCCTTCCTGACCGCCCTAATCGTCCTTACGCCCGTTGCAGCCTACGCTCAGGCAGACGCGCCTTACGACATAATCAAGGGCGAGCGCAACGAGTCGTTCGTGCTGCCATACGGCGTTGCAAACCACGATCGCAGGAATCCCGTCGTCTACACGTTTGACGAGCCACTTGGGGAGAACTGGATAATGGGCATCGAAAATACGCTATCATATACGTCAAAGAATGACGCCAAGGTAGTGATGGTGCTGCGCGACCTGCCACCGAGCGAAAAATTTGTCGAGCTTCACATGTATGGCGGCGACTCCAGGAAGTACGTGATAAACGTCAACACGCCGGAGACGGGATACTTTAACATACATGGCAATGACGATTCCAGCTGGGCCGCAGAGGAGCCCATCGGCGTCACGCATGTGGAAAACCAGGGACTGCTAATATCAGACGGCAGGCGCATCGTGGTGGACAAGCTGGACGTGAACGGCTTTAACCTCTCGTCGATAGAGGTGTACGGAAACGACGAGGCGGGCCTGCCCGCAAATGCCTACCAGGGTGCGCTCAGCGTGAACCTGGTGTTCGGGAGCCTCGTGGGCACGCCCATCTACTACCTGCCCGGCGCAATAATGGCCGGCGTCGGCGCGCTCATCGGCATACTGCTCCTTGTCAAGAAGAGGAAGAAGTAGAGTAATAGCGACACATGCTCTTCAGGCCGCACGCCTTGCAGTTTGGCCTGACAGGCAGGCAGATGTTCTGGCCGTACATCACAAAAGTGTCGTTCACCTTCGTCCACAACCTCTTGTCGACCAGCTTCAATAGTTCTTTCTCGGTCTGCTCCGGCGTCTTGGTGTCCACGAGCCCCAGCCTGTTTGAGATGCGGTGCACGTGCACGTCCACCGGGATCGCAGGCTTGTCAAAAGCATAAACGAGAACGCAGTTTGCGGTCTTGCGGCCCACGCCTGGGAGTTCAAGCAGCTTGTCAATGTCTGCAGGAACCTTGCCCGCAAATCTGTTGACGATTTCCTGCGCGACCTGCTTTATCCGTGCTGCTTTTACGTTGTAAAAGCCGATGCTGTGGATTATCTTTTTGATCTGGCGGATGTCTGCGCCTGCAAGGGCCGCAGGCGTGCTGTATACCGAAAAGAGCCTGTTGACGACCCGCGTCGTGTTTTCGTCCCGGGTCCTTGCCGACAGAATGGTCCCGATAAGTATCTTGAAGGGGTCGCCCTGCTCCTCCATCTGCAGGCCCCGCAGCGCGGTGAGCCGGGGCGGCTTTTCGCGGTTAAGTGTTTCTTCCATCTTTTTCAGGATAGCGGCCGTCTTTGCCAAGGGCACAAGAGCTAGGTCCGCCCTCGATATAATCTCATTCCTCAAATGGTTCTTATACTCATTTACCGGAACTTGCATTGTGGAACTGACCCGGGAGGAGGAAAAGGCGCTCCGTGGCGAAAAAGGCGAGGCGCTTGCCTCCGCGTACCGCATCCTTGCAGCAATCGGCGAGGCCACCGGCGCAAAGAAACTTGTCCCGGTAAAGTGGGCGCACGTTTCCGGCGTGAACTACAACACGATAGGCGACGCCGGCGTCCAGTTCCTTGAAAATTTCAGCAAAGAAGCAAGGGTCGCGATAAGGACGACTGTCAACCCGATGGGCTACGACATGAAGCACCCGGAAGGCATTTCAGACAAGTTCGCGGAAAAGCAGGCAAGCATCGTCAAGTCTTATCAGCGGATGGGAGTCGAGCCGTCATTTACCTGCACGCCGTACGACGTGTTTGAAATACCGCGCAAAGGAACGCAGGTTAGCTT
>CAYXFY010000017.1:0-22273 GCA_964464395.1 uncultured Nitrososphaera sp. | reverse complement strand
CTGCGCTTGCAAGTTCGGTCACCGGCAAGGCCCCTCTCTCGGACCTCAGGCTCGACGAGGCGCGGAACCCCTCAGTAAAGATAGCGGCTGACTTCAAGTTTGAAAACGAGCTTGACTTTGGCCTGCTCGGCTACTTTGCAGGCAAGACGGTCAAGGGCTCAAGCGTCGCGCTTGCCGGCATCGACCCGCTTTCCAGGCCGCAGGCAAAGGCGCTTTCAGCCGGCATCGGAACTTCAGGCTCGTGCGGCATGTTCACGCTTGGCAACCCGAAGGCAAGGGAAAAGGTCTCGTTTGGAAAGGAGGAGGCAAAAAAGATCAAGGACGAATTGTCGACTGCAGAAGACGGGGACATCGTCACTTTCGGCAGCCCGCAGCTCAACATTGAAGAGCTGAGCACGCTTGCTAACCTGACGGAGGGCAAAAAGTTCAAGAAAAGGTGCATGATCTTTTGCTCAAGGGCCATCCACAACCAGGCAGTCAAGATAGGGCTTGCAGGCAAGCTCGAGAAGGCCGGAGGCGAGTTCATGTGCGACTCGTGCACGTGCCTCACGCCGTACGTCACGAAGGAAAACTACGACTCTGTGGTGACAAGCAGCGTCAAGGCGGCATATTACATGAACAGCTCAAACAAGGTCGGCGTCGCGCTCAAGGACATGAAGACGATTGTAAGGGAGTACACGCAATGAAGATTTCTGGCTGCAAGAAAATAGTCGGCGGCAAAGGAGAAGGCGCGGCGCTTGTAAGCGCGCAGCCGATAAACTTTCTCGCGATGGTTGACACCAAGACCGGCAGGATAACCGACGAAAAACATACACTTTACAACAAGTCGCTCAAAGACGCAGTCCTAGTCTTCCCAAACGCCATTGGCAGCAGCGTAGGGGCGTACGTGTTTTACTCGCTCAAAGAGTCAGGCACGGCACCTGCGGCCATAGTGTGCGCAAAGGCAGACATCACCACTGCATCGGGATGCGCCATAGCGGGGATACCCGTCGTCGACCTGCCGGCGAAAAAGCCCCTTGCATCAATTGTTGCAGGCAAGCGCGTCATGGTCAACGCGGACAGGGGCACTATAGAAGGATAGAGCCTGCGTCTGCAGCGGTACAGGCTCTAGTAACAAAGTTACGTGACATTGGTTGGCAACCGTTAATATAATTTCTATCAACTACATATCAATGGCAAACGCAAGTTTCATGAACAAGAAGGTGGCTATCATCGCCATCCTTGCGGGCGGTCTGATCTCCGCCGCGCTTGTTGGCTCTGCGGCCATCGCAAGCGCGCAGGAAGAAGAAAAGGCGCGCGCAGGCATGCCGGAAATCGCCGGCTCGGTGAACGTGAAGGAGCAGGCGAGGAACTTTATCAACGAAAACGTCAAGGTGTCCTTCGTAGACGCTGCGGCAACGGCGCAGGCGCAGGTCGAAGAAGGCAAGGTCCTTGGCGGCCACATAGGAGTGGTGCAAGGGTACCTCATCTACAACTTTGTCGTCACCGACTCCTCGGGCGAGACCGCATACAAGGTCATAGTCGACGTAGGGAACGGAGAGGTTCTCTACAAGGGCGAGAGCCACGAGTTCGGCTCGATGATGTTCGGCCACCGCGGATTTGGTCCGGGCGGATTCGGGCACGGCAAGCACTTCGGCGGCTGGGCGATGAACCACCAGGGAATGGGCTGGGCCAACTAGGCTGCCCTCCTTTTTTTCTAAAGAACGTTTTATAATGCAGTCGCAGAGATGCATGGCGTGAAAGAGCGCCGGGCAAGGCTTTTGGAGCACGCGTCAAAGGCAGGGTGCGATGCAGCTGCAGCGTTCGAGCCTGAAAACGTCTTTTACCTGACAGGGTTCTGGGGCGAGGCCATCGCCGTATGCACGGACGCAGGCACCAAACTGATAGCGCCCAAGCTCGAATTCTCAAGGGCCGAGCAGACCTCCGTTGACTGCGAGGTCGTTTCCACAGAACGGGGAAGCGAGTTCCTCTCGACCTTTGTCGCGCAAGTCAGTGGCAGGAAGGCGTGCGCCGATGTCCAAGACTACTCCACTGCAGAGCAGGTACGCAAGCTCGGCGCAAACATTATTGTCGAAACCGATCCGTTCTTTCAGGCGCGCCGGATAAAAGATGACGCCGAAATAAAGATAATCACAAAAGCCGCGCACATACTTGACAGACTCTACAATGTCTGCGAAGACGTGATAAAGCCCGGCATGTCAGAGCGCGACCTGCAGGCACGGCTCATATACGAAGCGATGAAGATGGGCGCAAACCCGCCGTCGTACAAGTCGACGCTCAATCCGCTGATTATAGCAGGCGGCCCTAACGGCGCGCTCCCGCACGCCGAAGTCACGGGCCGCAAGTTCCGCAGAAAAGACATGATAGTAGTCGACCTCACTCTCAGGCATCGGGGCTACATAGCCGACGCTACGAGGACCTTTGCCCTCGGGAAGCCTGGCAAGGAGGCAGAACAGGTTTATGGAATAGTCAGAGAATCACAAAAGGCGGGCCTCGACGCTGCAATCGCAGGGGCCACTACCGGTCAGGTCGACGCGGCCTGCCGGAACCTGATAAAGGATAAGGGATTTGACAAATACTTTATCCACTCCACCGGGCACGGCATAGGGCTTGACGTCCACGAGCCGCCCTGGCTTAGGCCAAACAGCGACGAGGTGCTGAAGGAGAAAATGGCAGTTACAGTCGAGCCGGGGATATACCTTGAAGGAAGGTTCGGCGTCAGGATAGAGGACAGCATAATTGTGACCGCCGGAAGGCCAAAAGTCCTGAACAGGTACACTAAGGAACTAGTTGTGCTTTAGCTTCTGGGAGACAATCTCAAGGAGCCTGCGGGCGACCTGCTGTTTTGACGAAATCGGCACGTGCTCGACTTTTTTCTTGCCGTCTACTACAAACACCTCCGCAGTGTCAGACCCTGCAGCCGACCCTTTCCTGCCAAGGTCGTTTGCAACCACGAGGTCGGCCCTGCACTCCTTGAGCTTTTTGAAGGCCCTGTCCACGAGCGCCGAGTCGGAGACGCCGTGGTCGGCCTTGAATGCGACCAGAAACACGTCGCTGTCTATCTTCTTGACCTCGTCGACTATTTTCTTGGTCGGGACAAGGGACAGCTTGACGCCGCCGGACCTCGTGTCGAGCTTCTTCTCCGATCTTGAAGATGGCCTGAAATCCGAGACCGCAGCCGACATTATCACCGCGTCGTAGCCTTTCTTTAGTTCCGACACGACTGCGCCGCGCATCTCGTCGCCGGTGCGCACCCTGATCACTTTCGAGGCGGAAGGAGTCTCTGTGCCGTGGCCATACACGAGCGTGACCTGGGCACCCATGCCTTCTGCCTCCCTTGCAATCGCCGCGCCCATCTTGCCCGAGCTTGCGTTTGTGATAACGCGTATCGGGTCTATCTGCTCGGCTGTGCTTCCAGCGGTGACAAGCATCTTCCTTCCTGCAAGCGGGCCGGCCCTGCCAATCGCCGCTACGACGACCTTTAGCACGTCTTCGGGCTCGGCCACCTTGGCCTTGCCTTCCTCGATGTTGGGCTCGACAAACGTGGCGCGCTTTTTCAGCTTCTCGACGTTTTGCTGTATGAACTCGTTGCCGTACATTGCCTCGTGCATCGCCGGCGCTATTATGATCGGGATTTTCGAGCCCAGCGCGACGCTCAGCACCGACGTCACCGGGGTGTCGTCGATGCCACCCGCTGCCTTGCCTATCGTGTTTGCGGTGCACGGGTAGACTATTATCAAATCAGACATGCTGTAGTCTGCAAGGGCGACGTGCTCCAGCTTGCCGGTAAGTTTCGTAACCACTTCGTTGCCGGTGGCCCACTCCATCATGTCCGCGTGCAATAGCGTGGACGAGGTTGACTGGCTCATGACGGCGCGCACGTCGGCTCCGTGGCGCATCAATAGCCTTGCCATGTCTATCGCCCTGTACGCGGCGACGCTCCCCGTTATGCACAGCACTATCTTCTTGCCTGCAAGCTCGCTCCCGTCAGAGCCGGTGATGTCCTTCGAGGGGTGTTCTCCCCTCATTTCCTTCTCCCCATCTTTGCGGCTTCTGTAGGGTCCATGTGAAACGTGTTCTGCTCTGCAGGGAACCTGCCGGCCTTGACGTCCTGCGTGTAAGTCGCAACAGCATCGAGTATCGGCTTGGCAAGCTCGGCGTAGCGCCTGACAAACCTGGGCTTGATGTCCTCGTATATGCCGAGCAGGTCGTGCAGCACAAGCACCTGACCGTCGCACCCGGCACCGGAGCCTATACCTATGGTCGGGACCGACACCTTCCTTGTTATCATCCCTGCGGCCTCGCTTGCGACCATTTCAAACACTATGGAAAAGACGCCGGCTTTTTCAAGCGCCCTGGCGTCGCGGAGGAGGCGCGCCGTCGTCTCTGCAGTCTTGCCCTGCAGCCTGTAACCTTCCCACAGCGACGAGGTCTGGGGTTTTAGGCCGATGTGGCCCATAACAGGAACGCCTGCCTCGACGATGGCCTTGACCTTGTCTGCAATCTCTGCGCCGCCCTCAAGCTTGACTGCGTCGCAGCCGGCCTTGATGAATTTTATAGCATTCTCAATTGCCGCGCTTGTGCTTGGCTGGTACGAGCCAAATGGCATGTCGCCTACTATCATCGCCCGCCTTGCACCCCTTGCCACCGCTCCGCAGAACATCAGCATCTCCGGCATTTCCACCGGAACGGTGCTTGGGTGCCCCAGGACGACCATGCCCGCGCTGTCGCCCACAAGTATGACGTCAACGCCTGCCCTGTCGCAGATGAGCGAAGTCGAATAGTCGTAGGCCGTGAGCACTGCAATCTTTTCTCTGCACTTCATCGACACAAGGTCACTGACACTTACCTTCTTTTTCTGCTGCGCTATCCCGCTCCACCTCTTATGATGCCAAGCGACTGGGAAAGGTTCTCTTCGTTGTCGAACAGTTCGACCAGCTGGCGCAGCGTCCTTTCGTCCTTGCCCTTGAGCGCGCGGGCCTTTTCCACGAGGGCCGGCATGGCCCTGACAAGGTTGTCCACGATTGTGATATTGGCCGCCCTGGCGGTCCTTGAGAGCGGGTTGAGGTCGACTGTGATGACGCTCTTGCCCATCTTTGCGAGCGTCTCGGTCCTGTCGCCGTCCTCCAGCGGGACAAAAACCGTGTCGGCGACAAATATGCCGTCGGGGTCGACGCGCCTGCGCTTGCTTGAAAGCTCGGGTATTCTGGCAGACGCCATTCGCCCGACTCCAAGGACGCGCTTTGCGCCGTGCCTTTCAAGCTCTTTTTTTATCGCAAGCTCGCGCCTTGCGGTCCTGTAAAAGAGGTTGACTTCTATCTTTGCGCTCGTGATCTCGGCAAGCTCTACAATTTCTCTGGGGCAGAGCGCCGCGGCATTGCCGTTGACAGAAAGCACCGCATTTCTGGAAAGCAGGAGCAGCGCCGCAGCAGCGCGCACCGCGCCCTGTGCCGGCTCGGGGGTCCTTTCACCAAGCAAATAGTCAAACGCCTCGCCCCTTCCGTGCGCTATCAGCCCCTCGGCAGCCACTATGCTGCGCTTGAATCCATTGACGAGCTTTTCTCTTGTCATGAGGGACTTTGCCCTCGGGTGGTCCTCCGGTATCATCGCCTAGACGACCCGCGCCCCTCTGCCGTCTATCTTGCAGACAAGGAGCATGCCGCCAAAACCTTGCAGGGTCTTTGCGGCCTCTTGCGCCCTGCCTTCAGGAACGATGGTAAAAACGGTTTGGCCAAACAGAGCGATTCCGCAGCCAAACCCCGCTTCCTTCAGCGCCTTGACCGGGCCGGCGCACCTGCCTTCCGCAAGGCCGAGCGTGTCGGCAAATTCAAACGACATGTCAACAAAGTCCTCTATGCTCCTTGACTCTGAAAGCTTGGCAAGCATCCTGCCGCCAAGCCCGTTTATTTCGTCCATCCTGTTTGCAAGAAACGCCTTGGTGGATATCGGCGCCATGCACAGTATGACCGCCCTGTAGCCGTCTGCGGGGATGGTGTCAACAGTCCCGATTCCTGGGGCGCCGGCAGACCTGCGCATCTCAAAGCCACCGAAATACTCTGCAATTACCGTGCCAAGCCCTGTCTTGCAGGCAACCTCTGCCCTGTGCGCTACCTGTGCGGCTTCTGCCTTGGTGAGCTCTGCTCCGAGCGTTTCGTTGAGCGCGTAGCTCAGGCTGAGCGCGGCCGCGCCGCTTGAGCCCAGGCCGTAGCCGACCGGTATCCCTATTTCGTGTTCTACTTTTACAAAATACGACTCGTCAACATTTTTCAGGTAATAATCAACAACCCACTGCGACACTTCAGCCTCGCTCGGCTTGGCGGCTTTGCCGTTTATCTGGATCTTGGAGCCGTTCCTGTCTGCATAAACATAAACCGTGGTCTCTATGCCCCTGTCTATGGAGAAGCCCGCTCCCTTTGAGCCCCTGTACAGCGGATCCGTGTCTTGGCCGTGCGGGACTTCGAAGAAGCCGGTGACGTGCCCCGGGGAAAACGCCTTGGCTACAGCTAAAGGCGCCGTAACCAGTGTCGATGCCATGCAGCTGTTTATAAGGCCTAGAAAATATAAAAATAATGTTTAATTAGTTTAAATGCCTTTATACTAATTATGACGAGGTACGCAAGGCGCCTCCAGAAGATAGGGAGCAGCATACTGGTCTCCCTCCCGACGGAGTGGATAAAGAACAACAAGCTGCGAAAGGGCAGCATAGTTCCAGTGGACGTCAACCGCGACAACACGCTTTCGATATTTGCCTCCGAGTCGGAGGCCGAGCCCACCAAGGAAGCCACGATACAGTACTCGCCGGCGTCGATGGAATCGCTTGTAAACCAGGTGTACGGCGCGTACCTGCTTGGATACGACGTCATCCGTGTGCGCGCCAGCGACGCGATATCTTACGAGGACGCCGAGCGGTTCAAGAAGGCGATGCGCAAGCTTGTCGGGCTTGAAATAGTGGAGGAGGATGGCAGAAACATCACGTCACAATTTTTGTTGGATCCAAACACGCTTGATGCAGAAAAGATACTTCGCCGGCTCAACTCCCTTGTGGCCGGCATGTTCCGCGAGACTATGGAGGCGATAAGGCAGAAACAGAACACCGTCCGCAAGTCGATTGACGCACGCGACGACGAGGTCGACAGACAGTATTTCCTGCTCGTGAGGCTGATAAGGAGCGCCATGATGGACCAAAAGCTTGCAGGCAAGCTCAACCTGAGCAACATCGACATACTCGACTACAGGATAGCGGCAAACCTGCTCGAAGGAGCCGGCGACTACATCGTCGACTTGGCGTCTTTGCAGAACTTTTCGCACATCGACTTTGTCGACAAGTTCGTGCAGGCCGGCGAGCTTGTCGAAAAGATGCAGGAAAAAGCAGTAGCAGCATACACCAACAAGAACAGGTCAGAGTCGATAGCAGTCCTTGGCATGTACGGCAAGTTCAAGGAAGTCATGAACTCCATAAAGGACATGTCGGCCACTGCAAAGGGCAGGAGCGCCGACTCTACGATCGCTGTCCTGAACCTGACCTACTCGATGGACCGGATAGCAAAGTGCTGGGTCGACGTTGCCGACCTGGTCAAGCCGGTGCACCTAGTGGAGCCGTTGAAAAACGACTAGCCTATGACTAGGCCCTTGGGGTCTATCTCTACCTGGTAAGCCGCATAGCCGGCGGACTTGATGCCCGCAGCCACGCGATCGCCTTCTTCCTTTGTAGGCGCGATGGCGATTATCGTCCCTCCGCCGCCTGCGCCGGTCATCTTGGCGCCTAGCGCGCCGGAGCGCCTTGCGACATCAATCAGCTCGTCGGCCTTTTCGTGCGAGACACCGAGCCTCTCAAGCAGCAGCTGGCTTTCGTTCATGAGCATGCCGAGGTGGTCAATGTTGCCCGAGCCAAGCGCGTTGAGAGCCTGGTTGCATATGTCCTTTGCCTGCGACATCAGGCCGCCAAAGGCCATCTGGTTTGCCTCCTTCAGCTTGCGGACGCTTGACACAAGCTCGCCGGTGTTGTGCTTGATGCCCGTGTCGCCTATTACCAGCGGCAGTTTCACTTTCGAGTCCACCTTCTTGAATCCGCCGCCCCTGCTATAATGGATGAGCCCTCCAAACGTGCTGACGTAGCAGTCGGCACCCGAAGAGTTCTTGTGTATGATGCGCTCGGCTTCAATCGCGCTTTCACATATCTTTTTCTTGTCCGGCCTGCCAAGCAATGACTCCACGGCCGCAATCGTGGCCACAAGAGACGCGGCCGACGACCCCAGCCCGACGCCGTAGGGGATGTCGGATTTTATCGTTATCTCAAGGCCGATCTTTTGCTTCCTTGCGTCCAGCGCGTGCCTGGCGGCAAAATACAGCGGGTCAAGGGCCGTCCTTGCGTTGACGCCTTCTATGAGCTTGAAAGTCGAGCCTTCAAACTCGCCTGCTGCGATGTCCGACTTTATCGTGACCTTGCCTTCCTTGCCCTTCTTGGCAGACACGGTTATGCGCCTGTCAATCGATGCAAGTATCGCCGGGTTGCCGTAGACGACGAAGTGCTCGCCAAACAGTATCACCTTTGCTGGAGCCGACGCCCTACCCTTCATACAAACACCACCGACGAATACCCCACCACTGCGCCCGTGTCGCCAGTCACGTCGCCGCTTGTCGCATATTTTAAAAGTTCGCCTTTCGTCGCGCCAAGGCTCTTTGCCGCTACCATTATCGACGCAATGGCGCCGTAGCCGCACACAGACACGTCCATCCTCTCAAGCACGCTGTAGAACTTTGGGACGTCGAGTTCCAGCATTGCGCTTATCAGTTCGGTGTCCTTCTTGTGCGCCGACTCGTTTGGCTCGTAATGTGTCAGGTCGGAAGACGCTATGAGCGCGGTGTCGCCGGTTTCTGCGACTGTGTCTGCGATGGCCTTGCCAAGGTCGTAAGCCGTGTCGATGTCCTGCATCATCAAGATGACCGGGACGATGGTGAATTTGTCGCGGATATACTGCAGGAATGGGAGCTGCACTTCAAGGCAGTGGTCGCGGCTGTGCGCCAGACTGTCAAGGTCCACGATTCCAGACCTCTTGGCCATTCCCTGCGCCCACTGGCCGTCCACCTCGACCTCTCCAAGCGGCGTCTCCCAGACTCCTTCCTTCATGGTGGCCACTCCTGAGCCTATGCCATAGTGGTTGGGGCCGACTATGACCGCGTTTGAGAACTCGCTTGAAGAGATCTGGTAGTAGCCGTTTGCAGCCACCGCCCCGGAATACATGTAGCCTGCGTGCGGGGTCACCATGCCGTATATCTTGCGCTCCGTCATAGAAGGTGGGGGCATGCCGGGCCCGAACTTTTGGTTGCGAAAAGACTGGTCCAAAGTTGTGCGCAGCTCGGCTGGGTTTGAAGGGTAAAACATGCCGGCAACCGCCGGCGGGCGTCTTGTAGCCTTGGTCAAGATATTTCCTCGACTAACTTTGTCTCAAAGTCGTCGATTGATATCTTCATCTCGCTGTCGGACTTGATCTTGCCCTGCTTCTTCAGGACCTCTCTTGCCAAAAGCCAGTAGGTCGTGGCAAGGGCCTTTCTGCCCCTGTTGTTGGCCGGGATGACCAGGTCGACCTTCGATGTCACGTTGTCGCTGTTTGCAATCGCGATTACCGGGACGCCTGCCCTCGTGGCCTCTATAACCGCCTGCTGGTCTGCCTGCGGGTCCGTTACAACAACAATCTCTGGCTCCATGTAGTCCGGCAGTGAAGGGTTGGTAAACGTGCCCGGCATGAACCGTCCCAGTATCCTTGTCGCGCCTGTCAGCTCGCAGAACTTTTCCACCGGAGTTTTTCCGTATTCTCTTGCTGATGTTACGGCAACTTTGGAAATGTCGGCCCTGCCGATGAACTTGGCCGCGACGTCGATTCTTGCAAGCGTCTTGCTGATGTCAAGTATGTAAAGCCCCTCGGGGTTTGCGCGCACGATAAACGGGGACATGAACTTTGTCTTGACCGGCGTCCCCACCCTGATGCCGGTCGAGAGTATCATCTTTTCTAAATTGTCAGTGTCAATAGATTCTTGGCCCTCCGGGCTTTCCACCACGGGGATCTCTTCCACCGCGGCTTCCTCGGCCGGGGTGACTTGTTCGGGATCGCTCATATCGTAGGGGTCAATTCGGCCATACCCTCTATTAAGTTATGCTCTGACATGCGCACAAGCTCGTTCAATTTTGCTATGCGCTCGCCCCCAAGCACGCCGGTCTTTATCATCTTCGAGCCGGTCGCAACAGCAATGTGCGCGATGTGCGAGTCGACCGACTCGCCGGACCTGTGCGACGTAATGATGCCGATGTTGTTTTTCCTGCACTCCTTTGCGAATTCCAATGCATCATAAAGGCTGCCTGCCTGGTTGACCTTCAGTATCGCCCCGCTGCAGGCGCCATAGCCGACTGCCTTTCTCACCATACCCGCGTTTGTGACGAGCATGTCATCGCCTGTTATCAAGACACCCTTGTTCTTCTTGGTCAGGACAGCCATGCTCTCAAAGTCTGCCTCGTGCACGGGGTCTTCTGCGTATACGAGCCTGTAGTCTCTGATCAGCCTGTTTGCAAATTCTATCTGCTCGCCGGCGTCGCGCTTTATCCCCTGCCTTGCATAGTCGTAGACACTGTTCTGCTCGTCCCAGAACGAAGAGCTTGCAAAGTCTATGCCAAGGGCCATGTCCTTGCCGAGCCTGTAGCCGCAGTTTTCTACAGCCTTTTGCGCTATCTCCAGCGCCTGGTCGTTTGTCGCGTTCGGCGCCCAGGCTCCCTCGTCGCCCCTGCCGTACGTGAAGCGACTGTCCATGGACTCGATTACTTTTCTCGTTTCCTTGTGCAGGTTGAAGTTCATCTCAAGTGCCTGCACGACATTTTTCGCTCCGACCGGGCAGGCAAGTATTTCCTGTATGTCCGGCGTCCCGGGGCCCGCGTGGGCGCCTCCACCAATTATGTTGCCCAGTGGAAACGGGAACCGGTACGGCTTTTTCGGGTTCAAGAGCTTGAAAAGCGGGATGCCCTTTGCCTTTGCCGCTGCATCAACAGCCGCGATGCTTAGCGCATACGCGACAGATCCGCCAATCTTGGAGTAGTTTTCAGTCTTGTCTATTCTGCGCAGGGCATCATAGACCGCCTTTGGGTTTGAAGCATCAAGTCTTGCAAATCTCCTCTTGTTTGCGTTGAAAGCGGCAAGTGCCTTTTCCGGCTTGCTGTCGGGGAAGCTCTGCGCCTCCAGCTTGCCGACGCTTGCGCCCGACGGCGCGCACGCCCTGCCTAAAAATTTCTTGTCAACGGTTACATCGATTTCAATGGTCTTGCTACCGCGGCTGTTGAAAACAATCCTTGCACTGAGAGACGTGATTGAAGGCAACAGTTCTCTGCGCGAGAGGTCGTTATTTATTCTATTTCGGTCTGGATCTCTGACATCCTGCGCCTCAGTGCTTCATAATAGGGGATTATCTGGTAGATGGTCTCGACGCTTGAGATGAACATGCGCCTGCAGCAGTAGCGCTTGATGCCAAGCGAGTCCATGACTTTGGCCGGGTCCTCTCCGGATTTCACGCGGTCGGAGTACTGGCCGTGCTTGTCGGCTATGAGCGCGCCGCACGTGAAACAACGCACTGGAATAAGCATCTGCAATTGTTGGTTATGCTGGCTTATAAAAACCATTGCAGCGCAAGTAATATTCAAATTAGCGGCGCAAAAGCGTCTACTCTGGAGCGGGAGTCGCCCAGCCTGGTCAAAGGCGTAAGACTGAGGCTCTTATCCCGAAGGGGTTCGTGGGTTCAAATCCCATCTCCCGCACCATCTTACTCAAACTTTTTCATGACCTGGTAGTGCGGCGACGTCTTGTGCCTGTCGGTGCACTTGCTGCAGAAAGACTCGTAGCCGTACTTTTTGTGGCAGGTGCAGTCGCACACCTTCTGGGCCTCGGACAACCGTGAACTGGGATTGCCAGATTCTTATTTAAACATAGGCGCCTTCAGCCAAACGACTCGAGCACTTCTTTGCTGTGGCCGGCAGGTTTGACCCTGTCAAAGACCTTGATTATCTTGCCGGTCTTGTCGACAAGAAACGTGGTGCGTATCACGCCCATGAACTCCCTGCCCATAAAGCTCTTCTTGCCAAACACGCCGTAGTTTTTTGCGACCTCCTTTTCGGTGTCTGCCACCAGCGGGTACGGGATTCCCATCTTGTCCCTGAACTTGTCGTGCGACTCCTCGCTGTCGGGGCTTATGCCGACTATCTCTATGCCGGCCTTTGCAAACTTGTCGTAGTCGCGGGAAAACTCGGCGGCCTCTGTCGTGCAGCCAGGAGTAAAGTCCCTGGGGTAAAAGTAGACCGCGACGTTCTTCTTACCCTTGAGTTCCGACAGCCTGAACACCCTGCCCTTGGCGTCTCTCATGGAAAAGTCCGGGGCGTCGCTTCCCTCGGCAATGCTTGGCATCAGGTCTCTGTGACGGCAAGGCGATAAAAAACTTTATTCCTGCAGGACAGACCTGAATGTGGTGTCAGGCGTCGAAATCGTCAGGCGCGCCCAGTCGCACGGCGACAGGACCGCGATAATAGAAGGCGGCCGTTCATTTTCGTATCGTGAACTGCACAAGCAGTCGCTGCGCGTGGCGCGCTTTTTGCTTTCAAAAAACGACGGCGACCTTACAGGCGCCCGAATAGGCTTCATCGTCCCGCCAAGCTTTTCGTATGCCACAGTCCTGTGGGGGATATGGAACGCAGGCGGAATAGCAGTTCCGCTCCCGGTGATGTATCCAAAGGCCGAGCTCGACTATATCATCAAAGACTGCGGGATATCGACAGTTATTGCACACGACACATTGCGTGGCAGGATGCCTGCAGTCGAAAACGTGTATTCTGTCTCAGAGGCCGCGCTTGAGGGCAGTCAAACATTGCCTCACGTGGATAGGGCGCGCCCTGCGATGATACTCTACACGAGCGGGACGACCAGCCGGCCAAAGGGCGTGGTCATGACGCACAGAGGAATCGAGGCCCAGATAACGACGCTTGTAGGCGCTTGGGGCTGGACTGAAAACGATCATGCGCTGCTGGTGTTGCCATTACACCACATCCACGGGCTTGTCAACGTGGTGCTCTGCGCGCTCTGGGCTGGAGCCCGATGCGAAATGCTGCACAAGTTTGATGCAGAGCAGACGTGGTCTGCGTTTTCGCGGGGCAACATCACCGTGTTCATGGCGGTGCCTACCATCTATTCGAAACTAATTACTGAATGGCAGGCAGCAAAAGACAATGATGTGCTGTCTGCAGGCTGCAAGAAAATGCGGCTGATGGTCTCAGGCTCTGCCGCGCTGCCGGTCTCGACTCTTGCCCGGTGGCGAGAGATAACTGGCCATACTATCATGGAGAGGTACGGCATGACAGAGACTGGCATGACGCTCTCAAACCCACTCAAAGGCGAGCGGGTGCCCGGGTCTGTAGGGTCTCCACTTCTAGGGGTGCAGGTCAGGCTTGCCGGCGATGACGGCGGGCCTGCGGCCGACGGAGAGCCGGGCGAGATACAAGTCAAAAGCGCCGGGGTCTTCAAGGAGTACTGGAACAGACCCGATGCTACAAAGGAGGCGTTCACCCCCGATGGCTGGTTTCGCACCGGGGACATTGCAGTCCGGCAAGACAACATCTACAGGATACTTGGCAGAAAGAGCATCGACATCATCAAGACTAGCGGCTACAAGGTCTCTGCGCTTGAAATAGAAGAAACGCTGCGGACGCATCCTGGCATTTCAGACTGCGCGGTCGTGGGGATAGCAGACGAGACGTGGGGCCAGAAGGTGTGCGCTGCGGTCGTCGCAAAGTCCGAAATCGAAGCATCATCGCTCCGGTCATGGGCAAGGGAGAGGCTTGCTCCGTACAAGGTGCCGTCCGAGATAAAGATAGTGAGCGACCTGCCTAGAAACGCCTTGGGCAAGCCGGTCAAGCCCGAGGTGGCAAAGATGTTCTACCCGAACACAAATGTGTAGAACGCGAAATTATCGGACTTGGGGACTATCTCTATCTCGTGCACCTCCTGCTTGTCCGTCTTTGCCAGGTTGTGCATGAACGGCCACTGGATGTCCACCACGCTTGCATTGCCCTCGATCCGCGCGTCTTTGCCCAATTGTTCTTTGGCAAGAGGGTTTCCGTCAAGCCTTATCTCGCACCTGCCCGGCCCGCCGTCCGTGGTTCCGATGATGCCGTGGACCCTTCTGGCAGAGTTGTACTTCATGATTATCGCCGGGGTCTCTTTGCCGCCGGGAACATACTGCACGCGCTCGCGCTGCCATACCCATTTCCCGCGCAGGCAGACGTTGTTGTCAAAGTGCGTCCCCGGGTCAACTGCGACGCTTGGCTCGTCGGGCCTGAAAGTCTGGTTGTTGCCGAACCTGCGCATGCGGGAGTATCCGACGCATATCTCGGGCGCTATTCCTGCGTAGTGCATGCCGTAGGTGTCAAATATCTCGTCCTCAGGGTTCCCGTCGTCATAGTCTGGGGCCGTGTAGCCCGCCTCTTCCAGAAGCTCTGCGACGACCGGCTCGAACTCGGTGATGTCGCCGTAGCCGGCGTGCTCGTAGCGCACAAAGCCCTGTGCGTCTATCAGGATGTGCTTTGGCCAGTACGTGTTGCCGTAGGCCTCCCACGTCTTGTTTGCAGTGTCAAACGCGTTTGGCAGTTTTATGTCATAGCGTGCAAGCGCCCGGCGTATGTTATCGTGGTCTGTCGCAAATTCATATTCTGCAGAGTGTGCCTGCACGACCTGGAGGTTGTCGCCGTATTTTTCCTGCAGCCTCCGCAGTATGGGCACCGTGCGCAGGCAGAATATGCATGTGTATGTCCAGCAATCAAGCACGACTACCTTGCCCTTGAGGGACTTTATCGAGAGGGGCTGCGAGTTTGCCCAGCCGGTTATGCCCTTGAACTCGGGCGCCGGCTCTGCCGGTATCAGCTGCATGGCGTTTCTGCCATGAAAACAGGATATAACTGTTAGATTTTTTACCGCGAAGCGCTGTATCAAAGGCGTGAATTGCGCGGACTGTAACTGCACGCCGCAGGAATGCATGGAATCGGGCTCGGCGACTGAATGCCCTAACTGCACTCTCGATGAATGTTGCTGCTGGCAGGCCATCCACTACAAATAGCGCTCGATTGCTTGATACGCCATGCCGACAGCAATAGTCACCGGTAGCGGCAGGGGTATAGGCAGGGAGACAGCGCTGATGCTTGCCAAGAAAGGCGTCAACGTCGTCGTATGCTCCCGGACCAAGGGCGAGATTGACAACGTAGTCGGCGAGCTTGAGAATATGGGCTCCGGCATGCTTGGCGTAAAGTGCGACGTGGGCGTGGCCTCCGATGTGGACAGGCTCGTCAAAGGCACAATCGACCGCTTTGGCGGTGTAGACATTCTTGTAAACAACGCCGGCGTCGCCATACTGAAACAACTGGTAGACACGACAGAGCAAGAGTGGGACCAGACGATCGACTCGAACCTGAAAGGCGCGTTTTTGTGCTCAAAGGCGGTCCTGCCTTACATGCTCCGGCAAAAGTCAGGCGTAATCGTAAACGTCGGCTCGGGCGCCGGCAAGACCGGGTTTGAAAACCTGTCTGCGTACTGCGCAAGCAAGTTTGGCATGATGGGGTTGACAGAGAGCCTCGCCTGGGAAGTCGCCTCAAGCAGGATAAGGGTGATGGCACTTTGCCCCGGCGACGTGGACACGGCGATGCAGGAGATGGACCCCTCCTATCATAAGGCAAACAAGTACAGAATGCTGACTGCCAACCAGGTCGCGGCCAGGATAGTCGAAATGATCTTTGACGACAAGTACCGCAACGGCCAGTCGGTGGATATTTAACAACCAGGAGCCTAGCACTGCTATGCACAAGGGCAACATCCAGAACACCGCGCCTGACAGCTCGATGCTGCATTATTTCGTCGGGTCAGTGGAGATAAAAAAGCTGGTGACTGACGCGGTGAGCAAGGAAGTCGAAACGTACGTCGTCACGTTTTCAAACGGCGCAAGGACGAAACTGCACTACCACGAGACGGACCAGATACTCATCGCGACAAAGGGCAAGGGGACGGTCGTCCTGCAGGGCAAGGTCGCGATGGAAGGCGACACGGCAAGGGTGAGCATGGACCAAGTGCATGCAATGAGCGAAGGCGACTATGTCTGCGTGCCTGCATACATGTGGCACTGGCACGGGGCGGCAAAGGGCGAGGACTTTGCGCACCTGCAGATAAAAAAGCCCGGCAAGACTACGTGGCTTGAATGAAACACGTCAACTGCCCACCGGTATAACGAGTGGACTTGTTCCTGCTTCAACGACCCAACTAGGAGTCTCTACAGGCGTGACTTCCACATGTTGCATGGGTAGTTGCAGAAGCTTCAATCCTTTCTGCAGGATATTTAGAGCTGCGTTGTGGTCTCTGTCAAGCACCGCGCCGCATCTGTCGCACTCATGTAGTCGGATAGCAAGCGTTTTGTGTACGAGGTTTCCACATTTGCTGCATGCTACAGATGTATTGTATGGTTCAACTTCTACGACGCGGTTGGCTTTGTACTCCAACATTTGCTTGAACATCCCCCATCCAGAGTCCATGATGTGGCGCGCAAGAAAGTGGTTCTTGTTCATATTCTGCAGGCGCAGTCGCTCTAAGAATATCAGATCGTGCGTTTTGGAGTACTGATTAGATAGGTTATGAAGAAAGTTCTTACGCTTGTTAGCTATTCTAGCATGTAGACGCTGCAACCAAGATACTGCCTTTTTGTAGTTCTTCGAACCACGTACACGGCGTGATACTCTCTTGTTAGCGCGTCTCAACGACTTGAGCCCCTTGGTCATAAACAGAGGGTTATCAGTATGATTGTCGCTAGAATCATAGGCATAATTCGTTATTCCAACGTCAATGCCGACCGGCTTTTCATACCTGATGCTCGACTGATTCTTTCTCATCACCTTACATGTCAGTATCGCGTACCACTTTTCTGCCTGTCTTATTACTGTAATCTGTGTAATGTCATAGACACACCTGTGTGTTCTAATTTCTATGCTTCCAAGCTTTGACAGCCACAAATTGCATTTGCCATCTTTATGTTGTACTATACGAAAACCTGATTGGTTATACGTGAACGAAATACATTCCCCTTCCTTTAAAAGCCGCAGCTTGCCAGTCTCGTAGCGTCTCTTCCTCAGTTCTTCGAGTGCATCCAAAGCTCCCGCCACCTTTGTAGAGATCATTTGGAGCATTTTGCTGTGGTAGTTTCTGAGTACTGGTTGCTGCTCTTTAAGCTCAGTCAAGGCGTAGTTCATATCATTCCTATTCTTGAAATTATTCAGTACGAAAAAGTTGTAAATGATGCGGTTGATTTCTACTATATCCGCAAGCCGGCATTCCTGTTCCTGTGTCGGATATAGGCGGAACTTGTAGTTGAGCACGTCAACGTAGCTTGTATGGCTTACTATTAACATGCAGTGCACCTGAGGGGGAGGGGACTGACAAAAAATGCTTGAAGATTAGTTTCTATCCAAGACTAAAGCCTAAAAATTTACTCCCCCCTCCCCCCTCACAAATCTTTATTACTTGATGTATGCGTTCTGGAGTACCGTTTGCCGGTGGCAGATGTTCTAGAAAAAAGGTTCGATATCGTAGTAGTCGGAGGCGGTCCTGCAGGGCTTTCTGCGGCCTGGGCCGCCGCCAGGGCAGGCGCAAGCGTAATCCTCTTTGAAAAGGACGAGGCCATAGCCCACAGCGTGAGGACGTCCGGCGTAAGCTGGATAGACTCGATGGAGCGCCTCGGCATACCTAACTATCTCTACAACCCCATCTCAAGCTACCAGTTTGTTTCTCCGTCAAACGAGGTCACGATATCAGGGGAGCCCAAGTCGTGTGTCTTGGACGTGCGGGCGACCTACCAGCACCTTGCGTTTATGGCAGCGGAGGCAGGCGCGGAGATCATGGTCAGGAGCAACGTCATCAACATAGCCCGCGATGGCAACAGAGTTTCAGGCGTCAGGGCGAGCACGCCGGCAGGCGACCTTGACGTTCGATGCGCGCTAGTAATAGACGCAAGCGGCTTTTCGACTGCCGCAGGAAGGAAGTCAGGGATGGCAGGCGAGTGGCGCCGCTACGGCATCGGGGCGGAATACGAATGCTACTGCGAGCACGTCGACAGCTCCACGTGGACGCTGATGGTCGGGCAGCAGTATTCGGAGGCCGGCTACGCCTGGGTGTTCCCGCTCTCAAAAAACCGCGCGAGGATAGGAGTAGGCATAGGCAGACCCGAGTCGCAGGCAGACCCTCTTGATAAACTACATTCAATACTTGAAAAGAGGTTAAAGCCCTTGGACAAGCTTGGCAAGATACAGCCCGTCGAATTGCATTACGGCTTTATACCAAACGAAGGCGTGCGCGCAAGCTCTGTCTCCGACGGGCTGTTGCTTGTCGGAGACTCGGCCGGCCAGGCAAACCCGCTGGTGCTAGAAGGCATACGCTACGCGATAGAGTTTGGCCGGCTCGCCGGCCAGGTCGGCGCCAGGTCTGTAGCGCACGGCTCGACAAAAGAGTCCCTTGCAGACTATGAAAAAACGTGGAAGGGCCGCGTCGCGTCCAAGATAGCATCCGCGCTGAAGGTGCAGTCGCGCTGGATAGGGCTCTCAGACGAGGAGTGGGACAAGGAAATAGAGATACTGCGCGACATGACAGCCGACGAGTTCCTCGACTTCATAAAAGCCGAGTTTACCGCCGGGAAAATGATGAAGCTTGCGCTGCATCACCCGAAACTTGCAGCGCGGCAGCTGTTCGACATGGTCTTGAAATGAAAGTTTTGTGCTTGCAGAGCAAATCTCGTTAAGTTTTTATATCTTCGCTAAACCAGCACACATGACTTGGCTGGAGAGACCGCTGCAGACTTTACTCCAATCCTTTACATGCTGGGTTTCGGTCTCGTAGCCTCGGTGCCCGCGCTCGTTCTGTCAAGACTTTTGTCGCCGCGGCGCAGGTACAACCCGGTCAAGTTCCTGCCGATGGAGTGCGGCCAGATGCCTACAGGCGAGGGCCGCTCGCACTTCATGATGCAGTATTACGCTTACATTCTCATGTTCGTCGTGTTCGACGTCATGGCAATCTTTCTGTACGCGTGGGGCTCGGCGCTTTTCAACATCCCCCGGGAGGCGACTTTGCCGATAATCGCATTCTTGGGCATAATGTTTGCCGCAATGGGCTACGCGCTGTACCTTGCAGGGAGGAAGGGAATTTGGTGACACTAGCAGGTTTTAAATACGGTACAAGCGCTGAAAACATCAGGGAGGGATTGCGCCTTTGAACAAAGAACTCGTCACCCCGACCAACTTCAACGTCCTTGTGACCAAGCTCTCCGACGTGCTGGTCAGGGCGCTTGACAAGCCGCTTGGGTACGCGATAAACTGGGGTAGGGTCTGGTCTCTGTGGCCGGTCCACCTGGAGACCGCGTGCTGCAGCGTCGAGTTCGGCGCCGCTTCAAGCCCGCGCTATGACGTGGAGAGGTTCGGCATCATCGAGGCGTTCGGGTCGCTCCGCATGTGCGACCTGATAGTCGTTCAGGGGACGGTGACCCGCAAGATGGCCCCGAGGCTCAGGATGGTCTACGATCAGATGCCAGAGCCAAAGTACGTCATCGCGATGGGTGCGTGCGCAATCACCGGCGGCTTATACATAGACTCGTACAACGTGCTTCCGGGAGTGGACGGCATAATCCCGGTTGACGTTTACGTGCCAGGCTGCCCCCCTAGACCAGAGACGCTTATCCAGGGCTGCATGCTGCTACAGGAAAAGATCAAAAGGTCAAAGATAAAGTAGCATGAGCAGCGATAAAGAAGAGCAGAAAAAGAAACCGGCCAAGCCAGCCAAGGCCACAGACGCAGAAAAGCCCACGCCTGCAGAAACCAAACCTGCGCCTGCTCCCAAGCCCGCAGCACCACCAGCACCCGCCAAGCCTCCGGCAGCAGCCGCGCCGCCGGCAAAAGAGCCAGAGCCCCCGGCGTTTGAGAAAGGGCTTACCCAGGAGCTTGTCGGCAAGTTCGGCGACGCCGTGAAAATAGTCTACATAAAGCCTCTCAGGATAAAGGTCGAGACGTCGCCCTCAGGCATCGTCGAGGTCGCAACATACTTGCGCGACAGCATGGGATTCGAGCATGCCGAGTCTGCGTCAGGGACGGACTATCCAAAGGAGAAGCAGATAGAGGTCAACTACCATCTTGGTTCATACACGCGCGACGACCTGCTTGCGCACATCATGGTGCTCACGACAAGGGCGAACAGGGACGACCCGCGCCTGCCTTCGCTTGTCAGGGTATTTCCAAGCGTCGAGTACCACGAGCGCGAGACTTTTGAAATGCTGGGCGTCTACTTTGAAGGGCACCCGAGGATGGAAAGGTTCCTCCTGCCCGAGGACTGGGCAGACATCCCGCCGCTCAGAAAAGACTTTAGGATAAAGGGGAGATAAGATGGCAACACTTGAAGAAAAGATAGAGGAGACAAAGAAGCTAGGTCTGCAGGTGGTCAAGGAGACCGAAGAGGACCGCCTGATGACGCTCTCAGTCGGCCCCCAGCACCCTGGCTCCGGCCACTTTCGCTTCACCGTCAAAGTCGACGGCGACTATATCGTCTACTGCGACCCAGACCCCGGCTACGTGCACAGGGGCGAGGAGAAGATGTGCGAGTACCGCAACGTCATCCAGAACATCCCGCACCTTGAAAGGCCGGTCATCCACGACTCCACCAACGTCACATACTCGTACAGCCTCGCCGTCGAGGAGCTGATGGGCATCCAGGTCCCGCGCAGGGGCCAGTTCATACGCGCCATTGCTTCAGAACTTAACCGCCAGGTCTACACGCTCTACTGGCTTGCAATCTACGGCATATTCCTTGGCCACTCGACCATGTTCATGTGGCCGGCAGGCGACCGCGAACTTTTCATCGACCTGCTTGAGCGCCTCACCGGCGCCAGGGTGACACACGCATACAACATACCGGGCGGCGTGAGAAACGACATGCCGGAGGGCTTCAAGCAAAAGTGCCTCGACCACGTAAAGTATTTCGAGAAGCGGCTGAAGGAGTACGAGGACATATTCTACAACATGCCGCTGTTCAGGCAGAGGACCGAAGGCGTCGCCGTGCTTTCAAAGGAAGAAGCAGTCAAGCTCGGGGTGACAGGCTCGGTGCTGCGCGCGTCGGGCATACCGTACGACATCCGCAAGGTAGAACCCTACGACGTCTACAACGAGATCGATTTCAAAGTTCAATACATGAAGACGGGCGACTCGTTTGCCCGCTCGTACGTGCCGTTCCTTGACATGAAAGAGTCCTGCCACATCATAAGGCAGCTACTGGACAAGATGCCCGAGTCCGGCGAGGTCCGCACAAAGCTCCAGCCAAACCCCAAGGGCCCGGCGGGAGAGGCCTACAGGCGCGTCGAGTCTGGCCGCGGGGCGCTGGGTTACCACATCGTGAGCGACGGCACGCCAAAACCATACCGCGTAAAGATTTCCGTCGGCTCGTTCCGCAACATGCTTGCGCTCCCGTACCTTCTTGTCGGCAACAAGCTTGCAGACATGCCAGCAGTTTACTGGTCGCTGAACTACTGGCCGGTGGAGGCTGACCGGTAGATGGCGTCGTACATCGAGTCTTTCAGGTTCGGCGAGTTCATCGGAAGCGTACTATGGCTGATATTCTGGATACTCATCATAGTCTCGCTGGTGGGCCTGCCTCTGATATTCATCGTCTTGTTCTACGTGCCCCTGCCACCTCTCGGCGATGAGCCCCTCACGCCGTACCTGTTCCTGACCATGGTAGTCGACCCGACGCGCACAATCCCGATAATCAAGTACATGATCCACACAGACCTGTTCAGGGTCGCGGCGTTCCCGGGCTTTACCTACGCCGCGCTCTTTGCGGCAGTCACGATATTTGTAGAGCGCAAGTTCCTCGCCAAGATGCAGCTGCGTTACGGGCCGCTGTACGTGGGCAAGATAGAAGGGTGGCTCCAGCTGGCAGCAGACGGGCTGAAGCTCATATCAAAGGAGATAATCGTCCCTGCAGCCGCCGACAAGCCGATATTCTGGGCGGCTCCTATAGCGTTCGTCTCAGTCGCAGCCGCTGCAGCCGCGCTCATACCTGTCGCGCCGGGCTGGGTGGTGGCCGACATCGACGTGGGCATAATCGCGGTCTTTGCGATATTCGGGTTCTTCCCGCTGATTGCGCTCCTCTTCTCGTGGGCGTCAAACAGCAAGTACCCGTTCATA
>CAYXFY010000016.1:19422-35371 GCA_964464395.1 uncultured Nitrososphaera sp. | reverse complement strand
GGGTGGCCATTTGACAGCAGGTATGCGAGGCTTGCCGCGCCCGCCGGTTCTACCCCCAGCTTGGCGCGCTCCATGAGCAGGCACATGGTCTTGACTATCGCCGTGTCGTCAACTAGCACGATGTCGTCCAGGTACTTGCTTGCTATCTCAAAAGTGAGCCTTCCAGGGCTCTTGACCGAAATTCCATCTGCTATGGAGTAGCCTGCCTTGACCGACTGGAGCGAACCCTTCTTTATCGACTCTTTCATCGCCGGGAAAGCCTTTGATTCGACTCCTATTACCTTAATGTTGGGCTTTTTTGTCTTGACCGCTATTGCAAGGCCTGCTGCAAGCCCTCCGCCTCCGACCGGCAGGTATATCCTGTCGACGTCTGGCATGTCCTCCAGAATCTCGAGGCCGACCGTGCCCTGCCCAGCTATGACGTCTGGGTCGTCAAACGCGTGTATGATGGTCCTGCCCTCTTTCTTGGCTATCTCTTGCGTGGCCTCCCATGCCTCGTCGTAGTTGAGACCCCTCTGGACGACGTCGGCGCCGTACGACTTTGTGGCAGCGACTTTGGCCGGCGACGCGTTCTTGGGCATGACTATTGTGCACGGGACGCCCTTCCTTGCGCTTGCAAACGCGACTCCCTGCGCGTGGTTGCCTGCTGACGCCGCAATCACGCCGTGTCCTGCCTGCTTTTCAGAAAGCCCGCCTATCTTGGCAAGGGCGCCGCGCACCTTGAACGAGCCTGTCAGTTGCAGGCACTCTAGTTTCAGGTACATGCTTGTGCCTGAAAGCCTTGAAAACGTGTTGGAGTACTGCAGCGGCGTCTTTCTCACGATGCCACTCATCATCTCCCGGGCCTTGACCACGTCGTCGTAGGATGGGGCTTTCAGCCTACCGGGACTCCACACGCTGTCTGCGTTCAACGCTACGCAACAGCCTTGCGCCTTAATTATAATTTGTGCCCGGCCGCCCAAAAACTCAATAACGCCCTCTCACAACGACTGCCGTGAGCTATGCGGGGTTTGCTGCAGGTATAGCGGTCGGGATAGCGTTTGTGGTCGCGTTTTCGCTGACGCCCTTTCCGTACAGCGGAAGGGGCGAGTACGAGGACGTTACCATAACGCTCGAGCGCACGATCTGCTTCGGGTTCTGCCCGGACTACGTAGTTATGATACACGGCGACGGCTTGGTCGAATATGAGGGCAGGAACTTTGTGGCAGTCGAAGGCCGGCAGACAGCGCGCATATCGGAAGAAAGCGTGCGCGAGCTTGTAAACGAGTTTTACAGCTCCGGATTTTTCTCGCTTGAAGACAGGTACGAGCAGCAGGTGACAGACCTACCTTCGCAGACGACGTCGATAACAATCGACGGTAAGACCAAGACCGTGTATAGGTACGGCTTTGAGCCGCACAGGCTTGCAGATCTTGAAGACAAGATTGACGAAATAGCGCAGACGGAAAAATGGGTAAAAGGGTAGGCTACTGCGGACAGCCTTCCATCTTTTGGATCCAGTAGCCCTGTTTCTTGATGGAGTTTTCCACAAAGGGTGGGGCCTGCTGTATGTGGCAGAACTGGCACTCTTCTGAGGTCATCTTCTGACCCTCCTGGCCCACTGCTGCGAGCCACTGCTGCCCGTACTCTATGGCCTTTTCGTGCGGGGTGGACGCCTCGACAACGACGTCAAAGTGCATCATCCTGCCGTCTTTTCTTGTCACGTAGGTATCGTAAACTGCACATTCCATATCCGGAATGCTTGCAGAACGCTATTTAATCTATGAACCCTGTTGCATAGATGGAAAACAGCAAATCTTTTCTGCACTGGCGCGCAAGGTAAGACGATGTATCCCTCAGACATTCTCTCACGGCTGTATTCCGGCGAGGAAAGCGACAAGCTGTACCCGAAAGAGGAGGCGCCGGAGAAAGTGGAAGGCGCAGAAGACATACTGCAGACAAACCTGTTCAACGTCATGCTGAACCGCCGGTCCCAGCGCAAGTTCGAGGACAGGCCGGTGGAGGACTGGAAGATGGAGATGGTATTTGCCGCGGCAGACACGGCGCCGACTGCCGGAGGATTCCAGGGGTTTGAGATATTCCATGTGAAAAACGCCGAGGTCAAGAAAAAGCTGGTAGAAGCCGCAAACAGGCAGCCATACGTCAACGCGCCAGAGGTGCTCGTGTTCTGCATGAACCCTGAGAGGGTCAAGCTCAACTTTTCGCAGGAGATAATAAGAAAATTCTCGGTGCAGGACGCCACTCTCGCCGCAGCGTACACACAGCTCGCCGCGCACGCGCTGGAGCTGAGCACCGTGTGGATAGGCATGATAGACGAAAAGAAGGTGATGGAGGCGCTGGACACGGATCTAGTTCCGTCGTCGATACTGTGCATAGGCTACCCGCAAAAGATGCTGCAGCCAAAACCAAAACGGAACCTCGTCGACCTGATACACGTGGTTCAGTAGCCGGCGTCCATCGAAAACACGAGCGTGTCCTCGGTCTTTTTGGCGCTCGTCTTGTCTACGCGCTTGACCCGGGTGTCTGAGAGCCTGACTGCAACGACGTCCTTGCTAAACGCCGTGTCTAGGTTCATCTCCGCGCTTCCGGGGATCCACGTGTCCTCGGTTCGGTGCTCGAGCACAACGTCTTCGACAGGGATTATTATCTTGCTGACCTTGATGACGTTGTTTATGTCGTTTGTGATGCGGATCCTCACCTTTGCCTCCTCGTATTTTTTCACTTCAAGCGCAGACTCCTCTGTAACCGCCTCCGCCTCTATGTACCTGCACACGACACCTGCCTCGGGAGAGCCGTACAGCGCGTACCGGGGGGGAGCAAGCGAGAACACGTCTATCAAGAGCTCCTCGTCCTTGTGCTGCCTGTATACGCCTATCTCTATTGGAATCTTGGAATACAGGACTGCCACGCTCCTGTGGTCGACTATGACAGGCGCCTTGAACTTTATGTAGACGTTCTTGGCGACCTCCCTCGGCGTCCTTATGGGAGGGTTGGGGAATATCCCTAGGTGCGTCTCGGCGCTGTCAGTGACTATCAGCGATTCTGATGCCAGCTTGTCGCCGTCGTAGCGCCTGTACCTGAAACCCGAGCCGGCGCTACCAAAAACTATCTTGTTGCTGCCAAGTGTGATGGTCTGCTCTTCCATGTCGCGCCTGAGTGTGTGTCGTCCAAGGATGTCCGGCAATGCCCAGAAATGGTAAGTGGCATAGTTAGTAAATGTTTTCCACCTTAACACATAGATACTAGCGTATGGTATCTCTGACGGCGTGTCAGAGCATACGAACTCGACATCCTCGTTTCTGGGCCTCCCGGCAGAGATAAACCTGCTCGGAACAGAGATTGCGCCCCTTACCATTATAGTCACCATAATCATAATAGTGGCTGGATTTGCCATAGCCCACAGCGTCAGACTAGTCACGACGCGCTACTTTGGCACACGTCTGCCGCCTGACGCCCGCAAGAGCCTCGGCAGGACATTTTACTACGGCATAATAGTCGTCGCGCTCCTGTCGGCACTGGGCGTGTCCGGCCTGGACCTGTCTGGGTTGTTCCTTGCAGGAGGCATAGTCGGCATAGTGATAGGCTTTGCCACGCAGTCGCTCTTTTCAAACCTGATATCGGGCATCTTCCTCCACCTTGACAAGCCGATGAAGGTCGGCGACCCGGTGATGATAACAGGCAAGCTTCCTGACGTAGCCGGCATCGTGGTCGAGGTGACCGCGCTCTCGTCGAGGTTCCGCATGTTCGACGGCACTTATGTCCGGATGCCAAACAGCGACGTGTTCCTGTCGGAAATACGCAACTTTTCCGGCGCCGTTGCACGCCGCGTCGAGTTCACCATAGGCGTCGCCTATAGGGAAGACACCGTTGAAGTCATAGACGTGATAAAAGATAGCTTGGCGCGCACGCCGCTGGTACTGGTAGAGCCCACACCGGACCTTTACGTCAACAACCTGGGCGACTCGTCGGTGAACATCAACGTGTGGTGCTGGGTGCCTTTCTCCGTGTGGTTTGACATGAAAAAAGTGCTGGTAGAACAGATAAAGCGCGAGCTTGACGCAAAGGGCATAGAGATACCATTCCCGCAGCGCGTGTTGCATCTGCCTGCGCCATCAAAGAAAAAGAAGACCAAGGGCGGGCCGGTCAACTTGGACAGGGGCTCCAGCATGGGGCCCAACATAGAAGAGCTCGTGGACTCTGACTAGCCTGCGCGCGCCTTTCTTAGAGCCGCTGCTACTGCTTCAAGCTCGTCAGCCACCCTGTCTGCGTCCTCTTTTGGTATCTTTTTGGTCTCAAACACGGCGTCGCGCTTGCTTGCCTTGCGGCCCTTTATCAGCTCGACGTCAAAGTAGGTGCAGACGCCCTCCTCGCCCTGCATCAGCCTGTTGTGGTCTATTGCCACAGAGGCCGTCTGGTAGAGCTCTATCATCAGGTCGTTCAGCTCGGCAAAAAGGCTGTTCTTCTTCTCTCCCATCTGCTTGAACTCGGGGAACTGGCCCTCGACTGATCTGGCTTTTCTGTCCAGCTCGTCGGCGAGGCGCTCGTCCTCAAACATCTTGGTGAAAAGCTCCTGAAACTCCATGTCCGCAAAGCCCCGCCTTGCAAGCTCGTCGTGCAGCGCCCTGTCTACCTTGCCTGTCATGTCCGAAAACACCGCAGTCGCGCCGTCGGCAATCCCGGCAAGCTCCTTCTGGATTTCTATCACGCGCTTGTCGGCCTTGTAGTATGGGAGAGCATGGAACTGGACGCCAAAGTATCCTGATATGTAGTATTTGCCGATGTCCTTGTTGAACTGGCAGAACAGCCTGTGCAGGTCGTCAGTGTTTGAGCTCGATATGCCGCTTTTCAGCCAGCCTTCAAGCCGGTTTTCGAGCCGCTGATAAAAGTTCTGGACGTTCTGGGGGTCAAAAGTGTCAGTCTGCGTGACGGTGCCGTCGCCCAGCATTGCCGCCGCCTTGCGCATCTCTATTGCAGGCTTGATGGACTCGAGGTAGCTCTCCTGGATCTTTTCAAAGGCCGCGTTTAGCTGCTTGGAAAAGTGGTCGCTTCCCTTGAGCGGTATCCTCATCTCCCCAGCTGGTGCCCGAGCCAGAATATAATCTCAATGACTTTAAATCTCACCGCCGCCAATATCGAAAAGGCTCACCTTGCCGGCAGAAGCCAAGAAGGACGAAAAGGACGCCAAGGAGAAAAAACACGACGACAGCGCGAGCAAGTCGCTCGTGGGCATGATGATGGGGAGCTCCGAGGCCGCGACCGTGGTCGACTCGGAGACTCTGGTCGCCCAGACGCAGGACAGGCTCTGGCGCGCTCTCAAGCGCCGCTATCAATACGACTCGTCGCTCAAGCCGGGTCAGGACTACCTCTTAAACCACGTCAGCAGCAAGATACCGCTCGTCATCATGTACGCCGACCTAGTCGGGTCGACTAACATGAGCATGACGCTTCCAGTCGACAAGCTCGTCACAATAATCCGCGCTTTTACCCAGGAAATATCCGCGGTGATAGAGAGCCACGGCGGCTTTGTGCTAAAGTACGTGGGCGACGCCGTGATAGCGTTCTTCCCCGCCAGCTACAATAAACTCGCTGCCTGCGACAGGGCAGTCCAGTGCGCCCATTCCATGATTACAGTCGTCAAGAACGGGATAAACCCCATCCTGAACCAGTACGACTATCCAGAGCTTGGGGTAAAGATTGGCATGGACGTGGGTGAAAACGTAATCGTCCAGTACGGCCACGACAAGAGCTCGCCCATTGACATCCTGGGCTACTGCATGAACGTGGCGGCCAAGATAACGTCTCTCACGGCGCCAAACACCATATCGATAGGCGAGGACGTCCACGAGCTTTTGCACCCGTCAGAGAAGGCCAAGTTTTCCGAGATGAAGCTGAACGCCGAGGTCTGGAAATACAGGAACAGGGTAACGGACAAGGTGTACCGCGTATACACGCTTTCGGGAAAGAGCTAGCGGTACGACTTCTGCTTTCTGCGCCTTGCGCCGGGTCCGCCGAACTTCTTTGACTCTGACTGCCTGTGGTCGCCTGCAAGAAGGTGGCGGTCGTATTCAGTAAGCTTTCTGCGTATCTCTTCTCTGACGCTCTTTGTGAACGGGTGGTCCTTGGAATCTTTGTCTCCTTTCTGCTCACCCGTGAGAGCGCGCGATATTGCGACCGCGCTTGCAAAGGCCTGGCCCATGAAACCTCCGCCTGCGACCTTGACGTTGATGTCGATCTTGTTGCGCTGCTCGCCAATAAGCGTCAGTGGCGTGAGCACAAGTTCCTTTGCCACCTCCGGCTGCACGAGTTCAGCTGGGACGTTGTTTATCCTGACTCTGCCTGTGCCCTTTGATATCGTGGCAACGGCCTTGCTGGTCTTTCTCTGGCCCGGGTAAAGGTCTACCTTGGTCGTCATGCCGCTCCCTTCCATCCTATCTGCTTGGCGACGTCGCCCATCGAGATATAGTTGGCCTCGGGCCTCCTTATCTTGGAATCATCAAAGCTCTGCATCTTGGCTTTTTTCATTTCCTCTGGCACCCCGATATATACCCTGAGCCGTTGGAATGCCTCGACGCCGTGGGTCTTTTGCTTCGGCACCATGCCCCTCACCATCTTGGTCAATATCGTGTCAGGGCGCCTTGGGTGGAATGGGCCGTGAATCGGGTTTGTGACGGAGTTAATTTCAAGGTGCTCTTTGTACAGCTCGATCGTCTTGTAGCGGTTGCCAGAAAGCATCGCCTTTTCCGCGTTGACAATCGCAACCCTGTTGCCCTGCAGCAGCAGTTTTGAAACATGCGAGCACATCCTGCCTGCGATGTGGTTCGTGGCGTCGACCACTATTGTCTCTGGTTTCTTGTCAGCCAATTATGCGCACTCCCTTTCCTTCCGGGTGTTTCTTTATCAGCTCTTCAAGCGTGATTACCTTGCCGCCTATCTGGCCCACTTTTCTTGCGGCCTGCTCTGACACTGAAAATGCGCACACTGTCAGCTTGTGGCCGATGCTTCCAGTGCCCAACAGTTTGCCTGGGACCATCACTATTTCGTTGGCCTTGGTAATCTGCGCAAGAGTTCCAAGGTTGACCTCGCTCCTGTTTGACCTCGGGCCGGCTATGCGCCTCTCGAGATCCTTCCAGATCGGGGCCTTGGATTTCTTGGCCGCGTTGCGAAGAATCCATACGGTGTTATCTACTAGAGTGTTAGCGAACATACGTCTCTATACGCTCCTAATCAAAACTTGTATCCCCAAATAAACGTACCTAGACGTTCTTGGGGATCTTGAGCGACCCTGCCACTTGCTTGAAGTTCTTGACCTTTGCCTGCAGCCTTTCTGCTGCTTCTTTCAGTATTTCTTCTGCAGTGAGCGCGCCATTTGACTCGAGCATCAGGATTATCTCACTTTCGTCCTTGCCGTCCTTGACCACCGCTGCAGACGTAGGCTGCCACTTGGCGTGCTGCTTGCCGGTTCCGAGCCTCGCATACGCTTCGAACTTTAGTTTCTGGCTTGGCGCAAGCGCGATTATTGGGATGTCCTTGCTGACCGGCTTGACAGTCTCGTCTTCTGACACAAGCTCGCCTGACAGCACTTCCTTGCTCTTGTCGGTAGCCTCAGAATCAAGCACGAGCAGCACCCTGCACTTTGAGCACCCAAGGGCGCTTCCGCAGTCGCACTCGTGCGGCATCACAAACCTTCCGGGGTCGGTGCGCAGGGGTATGAGCCCCAGCCTGTGGGCGACCGCCTCGTCATGCATGACAGACGAGTTTTCCAGCATCACAACATCATCGATGGCAAGCGTCGGGACCTCGCTTATCGCAAGCCTGCGCAACGAATTCACGTACTGCCTTGGAACGTTTGTAAACTTGACAACTATCCTTTCATCGGATTTTTCAACAACTTCGACAGAGGGAGAAGCCAATACCACGAAACTTCGCCAAAACGTCCTTAAAAATCTACCGAAACTTGCAAAAATTATCTCCGTCTGCTTGACACGCATAAATACGGCCGGAAGCAAATTACCGGAAATGACCGACAAGTTCACCATAGTCCGCCTCTCTGTCGAAGGCGACAAATTCGAGCTACTGGTCAAGCCCGACCCTGCCTTGGAATACAAGCTGGGCAAGCGGACTGACATTTCGTCTATACTCGTGTCAGACGAGATCTACTCTGACGCAAACAAGGGCTCCCGGGCATCGACTGAAAAGCTTGTCAAGCACTTCAAGACCGCAGACCCTGTAGAAGTCGCCAAGCAAATAATGGCTAGAGGCGAATTGAACCTGACTACAGACCAGCGCCGCAAGATGGTAGAGGAAAAGCGCAAGCAGATTGTTGCCTATATCCACCAGAGCTTTGTCGACCCCAAGACGCACGTGCCGCACCCGGTGCTCAGAATCGAAGCCGCGATGGAGCAGGCAAGGGTGAGCATCGACCCGCACAAGCGTGCGGAGGACCAGGCAAAGGACGTGGTGGATGCACTCCGGGCCATACTGCCATTAAAGTCGGAAATTTCAAAGCTGATAGTGAGGGTTCCTCCGCAGTATGCGGGACAGTCCTACAGCGTGATAAAGTCCACGGGCGAACTGAAGGGCGAGGAGTGGCTTTCTGACGGCTCGTTGCGCGTCATAATCGAGATGAACGCCGGCATGAGGGGCACGTTCATAGACAGGCTCGGCTCGGTCACCAAGGGGACGGCCGAGGTCAAAGAGGGCTGAAGCGCCGCCACTTAAAATGTGAACTACCAAGCTTTGAAAGATACTTGGCTTCCCGGACAGGCGTGAGCCCGTTTCTTCCGGTAATCTGCACATCGCTGTACAGCGTTCCTGCTTCAGCGACCTCATCTTGAGGCTCCGCAGGCGTAACTTCCCGGCGCTCCACCGGTAGATGCAAAAGCCCTAAACCGTTCTGCAAGTGATTAAGAGCAGAGTTGTAGTCCCTGTCAAGAACTATTCCACACCTCGTACAAGAATGGATGCGTACCGCTAGCGATTTCGGAACACGATGGCCGCATCTGGAACAATCAATTGAAGAGTACGCCGGTTCTACTTCTACAACGCGGTTTGCCTTGTACTTGCACATCATCTTAAACGTGTACCAGCCTGCGTCAAGCATTCTACGTGCAAGCCTATGGTTCTTTGTCAGGTTTGCCACTCGCAATCTTTCCAAAAATATCAGGTCATAGTGGCTGGCATAATGCGTCGATGTCTTGTGCAAAAAGTCGCGGCGCTTGTTCCTAATCCGCTCGAACAGACGAGCAAGCATATGCTTATCTTTTCTGCGGTTGTTACTTCCTACCTTCTTTCTTGAGAGCCTGCGATGAACCCTCTTGATGGGTTTTAGCATCTTTGACAGAAACTGCGGGTTTTCTACAACGCCATTGTCAGAGTCGTGGGCAAACTTGGTAATGCCAACATCTATTCCGATAGGCTTGTTGTACACGATGCTAGAGTTCTGTCTGCGAAGTACTTCGCACGCTACAATCGCATACCATTTGTTATTTCTTCTGCATACCATGACTTGCTTGATGTTGAGAGGTTGTCTGTGCAGTACTATCTTTATCCTCCACACCCTAGAAAGTAAAAGACCGTTCCACTCAATTCTAAACCCTGTCTGGTTGTAGGTAAAAGCATTGAAATCGCCACTCTTCCTGTACGAGAGTCTCCCCCTTGTTGTCTTTCTTGCTGCTGCAACTTGTTTGGCTACGATCTGGAGCATCTTGGAGTGGTAGTTCCTGAGCCGGGGGTGCTGCTCCTTTAGTTCGGTCAGGGCATAGTTCATGTCGTATTCCGACATAGGTGGAATTGAGAGAAAGTAGTTGTACACCCACCTGCAGCCGTCGAGTGTCTGCTCTAATACAAGCTCTTGCTTTTGTGTTGGATAGAGGCGGAACTTGTAGTTGAGCACGATGATGTCTGTTTACAAGGCTTACTATTTAACGACTGGAGCACCTTGAGGAGGAGGAGAGGTAGGCGGGGTAGTCTTGCATGCTCGTCCCAATTCCGAGGCTGGAAAGCTGTAAGGATTCACCTCTGTCAGAATTTATAAGGCAGGCATTAGTACCAGTGCCAAGGAGAGAAAAAATGAGCAATACGTTTTCCGACGGGGTTTATCCCGTGGTGAATTGACAATGAACGACATTCGCAGGAGATACGTGATACCAGGAGACAAGATAGCCGAAGGCAACTACAGGCCCCTGATGAACGTGGTCAAGTCCGGCAACGCCCTCTACGCCACACGCATAGGCATAGCCGAGACGGGCCGCGACGGGGCAAAGGTAATCCCGCTCTCGGGCGTCTACATTCCGAGGGTAAACGACCTTGTCATAGGCAAGATAGTCGACCACACGTCGCTTTCGTGGGAGGTGGACATCAACTCGTGCTTCTCTGCGCACCTGCCAGCCTCCGATGTCTTTGGACGGGACTTTTCGCCGGCTAGAGACGACATGAGCAAGCACCTTGCAGTTGGCGACATGATAACGGCGCGGGTTGCGGCCTTTGACAGGACACGCGACCCGATGCTGACTTTGCAGGACCGCGACCTTGGCAAGATACCGAGGGGCGAGCTCCTAAAGATATCGCCCACGCGCGTGCCAAGGCTGATAGGCAAGCGCGGCTCGATGATACAGACCATCGAGCAGGCGACGCAGACTCGTGTCCTGATAGGACAGAACGGCATCGTCGTGGTAACAGGCAGGACGCCAGAAGGCGTGGAGATGGCCGTAAAGGCTATCCGCATGGTCGAGGAAGAGGCGCATACCGCAAACCTCACCCAGAGGATCAAGGTTTTGTTAAACGTTCCGGATGAGCCGCAAACGGCGCCGGCGGCAAGCAACGAGGCGCCAAAACCTGCAGAACCAGCTGCAGCTCCTGCCGAGCAGGCGGAGGGAGAACTGGAGGTTGAAAGTGAAAAATGACACAAACAAGAAATCTGATAGATGAAAACGGCAAGAGGACGGACGGTCGCACCATTGACGAGCTGCGCGAAGTCAAGATAACCGTCGGCACTGTCAAAAACGCCGACGGCTCGGCTTTCATAGAATTTGGCAAGAACAAGATAGTCGCTGCGGTGTACGGGCCAAGGGAAGTCCACCCCAAGCACCTTGCGCAGTCAGACCGGTGCGTCCTCAGGTGCAGGTACCACATGTCGCCTTTCTCGACTGACACGCGCAAGAACCCCGCGCCGTCGAGGAGGGAGGTAGAGATATCGAAAGTGATGCGAGAGGCGCTCGAGCCCGCAGTCATGCTCGAGGACTACCCTCGCGCAGCAATCGACGTGTTTGTAGAGGTGTTGCAATCAGACGGCGGCTCTAGGTGTGCAGGCATTACGGCTGCCTCAGTAGCACTTGCAGACGCCGGCATCAACATGCGCGACATAGTCGCAGCGTGCGCGGCTGGCAAGGTAGACGACAAGATAGTGCTTGACATCAACGACACCGAGGACAAGGAAGGCGGCGCAGACATGCCCGTTGCATACATGCCGACCCTTGGACAGGTGACGCTGATGCAGCTAGACGGCAGGCTGTCATCTGAACAGTTCAACGAGTGCCTCGACAAGGCCATATCCGGCTGCAAGATGGTCTACGACATCCAGCGCCAGGCGCTGATGCAGAAATACTTTGGAAACGAGACGGAGGTAAAAGAGGAACAATGAGCGTATCAAAGCGTTCTACGATAATAGTGGAGCACCTGCGCAAGCAGCAGATGCTCGACAACCTTGCGAAGGGCAAGAGGCTTGACGGGCGGGCATTTGACGAGCAGCGTCCGCTTGAGATAGAAGTCGACGTCATAAAGAAGGCCAACGGCTCGGCTCGTGTAAGACTGGGCAACTCTGAAGTCATCGCAGGCGTCAAAGTCGAGACCGGCGAGCCGTTTGAGGGGCTCGAGGACAAGGGCGCGCTCATCGTTTCAGGCGAAGTGCTGCCCATTGCGTCGCCACACGCCGAGCCCGGACCGCCCGACGAGGAGACGATAGAGCTCGCACGCGTAGTCGACAGGGGCATCCGCGAGTCGGAGATGGTAGACCTGAGCAAGCTCGTGCTTGTCCCGGGCAAAATAGTCTACACGATATTCGTGGACTGCTCGATTGTCAACGCCGACGGTAACCTGTTTGACGCAACGTCGTATGCCGCGGTGTGCGCTATCCTGACTGCGAAAATACCGGTCCTTGAAATGAAGGAAGACAAGGTGGTCGACACAGGCAGCACGATTCCGATGCCCGTGACAACCGTCCCGGTTTCAATCACGCAGGTAAGGATAGGCGACGCGATTCTGGTTGACCCTGCGTCGGAGGAAGAAGGCTGCATGGACGCCAGGATAACAATAGACACCACGGAGGAAGGCTACTGCGCCTTGCAGAAAGGGTTCACGGGAGGATTCACGCCTGACCAGATAAGAAAGGCCGCTGAGACAGCAAGGATTAAAGGAGAGCAAGTACGGGCCAAGATAAAGGAGATAACGAACTATGGCAGGTAAGCGCAGCTCGACGGCCCTCAAGGGACACGGCGTAAAGTTTGGCGCGACGGTGCGCAAGCGCTACGGCAAGGTCTACCGGACCCTGCACAAAAAGCGCAGGTGCCCATCCTGTGGCTCGCTCAAGTTCGGCCGCATCGCGTCCGGGATATGGGAGTGCCCCAAGTGCAGCTACAAAATAGCCTCGGGCGCATACGACATTGACGTCGAAAAGCTGCAGAGCTGAAATAACAATCAGGGCCGGGAAAGCAGCAAGGCCCGTCTACTCTGCGCTTGCGCCGGACATGGAAAAACTGCAGGAAAAAAACGAGCGCCTTGACATGTCCCTGCACGGTTCTTTTATCATCTTTTCAATAGAGACAGACGATATTGCGTCGCTTCGCGCAAACGTCAACTCGTATCTTCGGCTTGCAGACGCGTCGCTCAAGTGCTCAACGCTATGATTTTATGTCAGTCAGGCTAACGTCATGCGAACATGAGTGAACAGGAACTCCCGCCGTGGCTCCGAGAGCAGGTATCGCGATTACAGCAGCTCCAGCAGAACCTCCAGGCAATCATGATGCAGAAGCAGCAGATGGAGGTTGAAAGCGTCGAGACCGAAAGGGCGCTTGAGGAGCTGAAGAAGGCAGGAGCAGATGATGCCGTTTACAAGGCGGCCGGTTCTGTCATGGTCAAGGCCAAGAAGGACGACGTCGTAAAAGAGCTTGAAGAAAAGAAAGAGCTTTCTGCTACGCGTGCAAAGGTCCTCGAAAAGCAGGAGGCCCGCGTGAAGGAGAACCTCAAGGAAGTCGAGGCCAAGATAAACGAGATGATACGCGGAAGCCAGGGCGCCGGGCCCAAGCCAAAGGCAGAGTAAAGATATAGCCCCGCTTGGCATAGATTTTTCATGCCGACTCGAATCGTAGTCGACGAGCGGGAGCGCCCAAGCGGCATCCCTGATTTCTTGCGCGCAGCAGGCGCGTCGGTAGACTTTGCCCAGCTTGCAGTCGGCGACTATGTCGTGTCGCCCGATGTCGCCGTGGAGCGCAAGACGGTGCACGACCTTGTCAGCTCTATCTACGACGGCCGGCTCTACGTCCAGTGCTCAGAACTTGTAAAGCATTATGCCAAGCCGGTGGTCGTCATACAGGGTGACATCTTGGCACTAAAGGAAATCCCCGACGACGTGGAAGAGGGCAAGGCTAGGAGGCTTGCAGAGCGCACGCCCCTTGCCCTTGAGGCGCTTGCCACGGTCGCCATGGAGTTCCGCATACCCGTCATACACGCCCCAGACGCCGAGCACACTGCCACGCTTTTGCTTGCAATGGCAAACAAGGGCCTTCATGGCAAGGCGTCAGGGCCGCTCTTGAAAAAGATACGGAAGGAAAACCCGTTCTATCTGCAACAGCTGTCTGTATTGTCGTCTGTACCCGGCGTGGGCGACAAGCTGGCTGCGCGCATGCTTGAAAAGTTCAAGACGCCCCAGCGCGCGCTCACTGCCACTGCAGCAGAGCTTGCGACGATCCCCGGCTTTGGGCTTGCGCGCGCCCAGCGCGTAAGAAAGGTCCTGGACACCATGGCCAAGCAGGACAGCGCCATGCAGAGGAAGCTCTTTGAGAGCTAGACTGTTTTGTATTTCCTTCTCAGCCTGTTGCCGCACAGCGGGCACTCTGTCTCCTTTGGGCCAAACGCCTTGCCGCACGCGCTGCAGTATGACGTCCACTTCCTGACTTCCTTGAGCCCCTTGCCCGACGACGAACTGACCCTGACGCCGATGGTGGCAGCGACGTTTGCAAGAGCATAGTCGTCTGTAACAAGTGTTGTTTGGAGCTGCATCGCCAGCGCAAGGGCGGAGATGTCCGCGTCTGACAGCTTTTGCATGTCGCCTGTCTTTTCCGCGGCCTTTTTTGCTTCGCTTACATGACGTTTTTCAGGATCGACGACCTGCAGGTTGCCGGCGTCAATCAGGCCTTCAAGGGCCGCGCTCTTGATGTGCCTTATCTCTTCTAACACAAGGTTTGTAGTGAAACATTTCTTCCCCGACAGAAATGCCGTGCCGGCGTAAAACGCGCTTGCGTCAAGTACCTCAGAAGCCAAGTTTTTCCAGCTGCCTCATTCCCTTCTTGTGGAGGCGCAGGAACTTGGCGTCCTTCCTGTATCGCGAGATCCTTATCCTCTCGCCGGCTTCTACCTTGAAACTCTCCTGCCCGTCTACAACGACAAACGACTTGTGCGTGCTCTTGACAAGTATGTCCTCGACAGGCACCACTATCTGCGGGAGCCTGTTCACCGGGGCCACGGGCGTGAGTATCAGGCAGTCCATGCCCTCGTGCAACACCGGCCCGCCTACCGAAAGGGAATGTCCTGTAGAGCCGGTGGGAGTCGATACAAAGATGCCGTCCATCCTAGAGGTTATCTCGTCGCCCATCAGCTTTATCGTGTAGGTGGGCGTGCGAGTCAGGTCCGCCCTTGTTATCAGTATCTCGTTTAAGGCAGGCGGGAACCTCGTCTTGCCTGACGACGCCTGAATGCGCAGGCGCGAGTCGTAAAAGCCCTTGCCCGCAAGAATTTCGGCAACCGCGGCCTCGACGTTTCTTGTGTCGATCTCTGAAAGTATCCCCCTATGGCCGCCGATGTTTATCGAAAGCAATGGGATTTTTCCAGAAAGCATCCGAAACGCCTTGAGCGTCGTCCCGTCGCCCCCTATGGCTATGACAAGGTCGACCGACTTTTCGGTGATTTCCGGCTCCAGCGCCTTGCAGCCCCTTATCCGGAGCGGCGGCACCGTGAAGGCAGAAACCCCGCCCGATGACAATATTTTGGCGATCTTTGTGGCTGCGGCAATAGCGTCGGCATTCTTTCTCTTTGTGATTATCGCCACGCTGCGGATCTTGCCCATACCGCACTGCTATCACATGGCGGGACTTAAAATGCCTTTACTCGATGCCAAAGATGTTTAATAACATGGAGTGCCAATTTCTCTCATGGTAGGCTATTCTCATCCAGAAGTGCTTTGCGAGACGGACTGGGTTGCGGCAAACCTTGACAATCCCAAGATAAGGATACTGGAAGTTGACTACGACCCTGAAAACTCGTACAGGCAGGGGCACCTGAAGGGCGCGCACCTTGTCTGGTGGAAGCGCGACATAAACGACCCGGTAAGGCGGGACATCATAAGCAAGCAGCAGTTTGAAGCGTTGATGGGCAGGGTCGGCGTCACGCCTGACACCGAGCTTGTCATGTACGGCGATTTCAACAACTGGTTTGCGGCCTTTGCGTTCTGGGTCTTCCAGTACTATGGCCACAGAAAGATCATGATAATGAACGGCGGCCGCAAAAAGTGGGAGCTTGAAAAGCGAGAATATTCAAAAGAAGAGCCGACGGCGACTACGACAAAGTACGTCGCAAACCCGCCCGACGAAGGAGTGAGGGCGTACATGCCCGACGTGCGCAGGGCCCTTGAGAGGGTGGAGCAGACGGTGCTCGTAGACGTCAGGTCGCCAAAAGAGTTCAC
>CAYXFY010000016.1:0-19394 GCA_964464395.1 uncultured Nitrososphaera sp. | reverse complement strand
GAATACCCGATGGAGCACGCCCAGCGCGGTGGCCACATCCCCGGAGCAAAGAACATCCCCTGGGCGCAGGCCGTAAAAGAAGCAGACGGCACGTTCAAGAGCGCCGACGAATTGAAAGCATTGTACGAAGGCAAGGGCGTGACGCCGGACAAGCACGTGATTGCGTACTGCAGGATAGGCGAGCGCTCGTCGCATAGCTGGTTCGTGCTGAAATACCTGCTTGGCTACCCGTCGGTGCGCAACTACGACGGCTCGTGGACCGAGTGGGGCAACATGATAGGCAACCCGATAGAGAAGTGAACTACCAAGCATGAAAAGCGCTTGGCTTCCCGGATAAGCTTGCGCCTACCTCTCCGGTAATCTGAATGTCACCACGCAGAGTTCCTGCTTCATCGACCTCCTTCGGAGGCTCCACCGGTAGATGCAGACTCTCGAGTCCATTCTGCAAATGATTTATGGCAGAATTGTAGTCCCTATCAAGCACTACTCCACATCTGTGACATACGTGAGTTCGAACTGCAAGCGATTTTGGAACAGGATGGCCGCAGCGTGAACACTCTATCGAGGAGTGTGCTGGCGCTACTTCTACAACCCGGTTGGCCTTGTATTTACACATCATTTTGAAAGTGTACCAGCTCGCGTCTAAGACCTTGCGTGCAAGTCTGTGGTCTTTTGTCAAATTTGCCACCCTTAACCGTTCAAGGAATATCAAGTCGTAGCGGCTAGCGTAATACGCAGATGTCTTGTGGAGAAAGTCGCGACGCTTGTTGTTTATCCGTTCGTACAGACGAGCAAGCATGTGCTTTGCTTTTTTGCAATTACTGCTTCCAACCTTCTTTCTCGAAAGCCTGCGATGAGCCCTCTTGACAGGCTTTAGCATCTTTGTAAGAAACTGCGGATTTTCTATAATGTGGTTGTCAGAGTCGTGTGCAAGCTTGGCTATTCCAACGTCTATTCCTACTGGCCTGTGATACACAGTAGAGGAGTACTGCCTGCGAAGTACCTCACATGCTGCAATTGCGTACCACTTCCCATTCTTCCTGCATACTGTTACCTGTTTGATGTTTACTGGCTGGCGATGGAGCTCTATCTTAATGCGACCTATTTTGGAGAGCAAAAGACTGTCTTCCTCTATTCTAAACCCTATCTGGTTGTAGGTAAACGCGTTAAAATCATCATCCTTTCTATATGATAGCCTCTTACCCTTCGCTGTCTTTCTTGCTGCTGCAATCCGCTTCGCTATCATCTGGAGCATCTTGGAGTGGTAGTTCCTAAGCCAAGGATGCTGCTCCTTTAGTTCAGTCAACGCATAGTTCATGTCGTACTCTGACATGGGCGGGATTGACAGAAAATAGTTGTACACCCATCTGCAGCCATCCAACGTTTGTTCTAACACAAACTCCTGCCCTTTTGTTGGATAAATGCGAAACTTGTAGCCGAGTACTATAGCGTCGGTTTAGAAGATCTGGTATTTAACGACTGGAACACTCTGGGGAGAGGGGGGGAGGTTAGTGATGGCTGGGCTTGTAGGAGTGCTCATCCCAATGTTGAAAAGTCGTAAGAACTTTCTCGCTGCCAGAATTTATAAGCCCTCCTCTCCCTATTTTTGTACGTGCAGATAGGCCCGTCCGACCTTGTCAAGAGGGGCTCGTTTTACTTCATCTACGACAGGCCTCCCTATCTTGTGATGGAGGACAAGACAAAGCGCGGCCTTGAGGTGCGCGAGCGCGTTGTGGACGAAAAGTACGGCGTCGAGGCCGACAGGGGCATGATATACGACATGGACGGCATCGGCCACAAGGTCGGGATAAGGTGGTTCTTCCCCAAGTCGCAGTATACACTTGAGCAGGTCACGGAAAAGGCCGAGGAGATGGAGAAGCGCTACAAGGCCATCCGGGAAATGACGTGCCCGGACGACGAATAAGCGAAATACTTTTAGGCTATTTGAAATCCTAGGTAGAGCAAGATGTCTGCCTTACTCAAGGACCGAGTATGGACGATGCTGTCTGAGACCTCCAAAAAGGGCGTCTACCCGCTACACGGAAACAAGCTTGGCATTTACCGCATTCCAATCGAGATAACCGACAAAGCCGATATCACCAGCATCCAGAACGACCTGAGGAGCTCGGGCTTTACCATGCAGACACACGCAGACAGGATTTACGTTACATACAAGTGGACCGAGAAGGGGAAGGATCCTGTCACCGGCGAGGACCTCTCGGCAGACCTCAACATCACGGTCGAGATTGTGACCGGCGAAGTGGTCGATCTCATTTACCAGATAAGGCAGATAGAATACTTTGGCGACCCGTACTGGATACGGAACTACCGCCAGACTGCAGACAAGAACGCCAAGATGATAATCGACACCATCATCCGCAACACCAAGATTGGCGACAAGATGATTGCCCAGTACCAGAAGGCAGAAAAGCTGACGATGGAGCAGGCGATAAAGAAGCTTGAAGAAAACACGCCCCTTGCGCTAAAGCCAAAGGCAAGGAACGCTACTGCTCCGCCTCCTGCACAGGCTCCAGCTGCAGCCGCAAAGCCCGCGCCGGCGATGGCCGCCCCGCAGGCACCCGCGGCAGGTGGTGGCGACACAACCATCTCGCTTACAGGCTCCGGCACCAGCTATTCAAAAATCGAAGGGCAGGTCATAGACCCCAAGTTCAAGGAGAAGAGGCAGCAGGTGGGCAAGTTTCAGGGAATCGCGGTCTGGGGCCCGTACGACGCGCCCGGGCAGCTCGGCATCTGGGGCACCAACGTCTGCATCGACTTTGACATATGCGTGGCCGACGGGGCGTGCATCGAAGCGTGTCCTGTGAACGTCTACGAGTGGCTGGAAACGCCGGGCCACCCTGCGTCAGAGAAAAAGGCCTTCATGGTACGCGAAAAGGACTGTATCTTTTGCATGGCGTGCGAGAACGTCTGTCCTCCGCAGGCCGTAAAGATATTCCAAAAGAGCGGCTAGCGTAACGGACTGCATGTTTTTATGCTATGTCGGCGTACTGTATGCGCTGTCTAATGCCGGCCGAGAACAAGCAGGGCGTGTGCCAGTTTTGCGGCAAGCAGTTTGACAGCGGCAGGGCTCTGGCCATACACGTGCAGCACGAGCACCTGCACGCAATCGACTAGGTGGCGCATGTATAAACACTCGATGTATTTCCCATCGATTATCTATAAATAGCAAGTCAGGCATAGTGCTCTAGCAATGGTGATGTACGGACCGGGCCCATTCCTGTACGTAGTCTTCATCATTGTTTCATGGATTATCATGCTTTACACGCTCAACTTTTACTACCTCGCATACCACTCAAAGGCAAAGCGCCAGAAGCACAAGGTGATGGAGATCTCTCCTGCGTCGCTTCCGACAGTCACGGTACAGTTGCCATTGTATAACGAAAAGTACGTGGCCCGCCGGCTCATAGGTGCTGTATGCGCGATTGACTACCCCAAGGACAAGATGCAGATACAGGTGCTCGACGACTCGGACGACGACACTGTTGACCTCATCCGTTCAATAGTCGACGAGTACAGGTTCAAGGGCTTTGACATAGAACACGTGCGCAGGGCCGACAGGCGCGGCTACAAGGCAGGCGCGCTCAAAGAAGGCATGAAGACTGTCAAGGGCGAATTCATAGCGATATTCGACGCAGATTTCATTCCTCCTGCCAACTTTTTGAAGCACCTGCTCGGGCACTTTGGCGACCCCAAGATGGGCTTTGTCCAGTGCAAGTGGGGGCACGTCAACGAGAACTATTCCACGATAACATGGGCGCAGGCAGTATCGCTTGACATACACTTCCTGGTCGAGCAGCGTGCAAAAAGCCAGAACCAGATAATCCTCAACTTCAACGGCACCGCTGGCATATGGAGAAAGTCGTGCATAGAGGACGCCGGCGGCTGGCACATCGGAACGCTGGTAGAGGACATGGACCTGTCCTACCGGGCGCAGATGAAGGGCTGGAAGTGCAAGTTCCTCGACGACTTTGTCGTCGACGCAGAACTACCTGTGCAGATGAACGCGGCCAAGCGCCAGCAGTTCAGGTGGGCAAAGGGCTCGATCCAAGTCGCGCAAAAGCTCCTGGTCGACGTCCTTGCAAACCGCAAGGTGACCGCAGAGTCAAAGGTGCAGGCGATGGTGCACATGACGAGGCACGTCGTGAACCCTCTCTTCCTTGCCCAGTTTCTGATATTCCCGATGCTCCTTGCGATGGACTTTACACTGTACCAGGGAGACTGGGCTCCCCTTGCCGTCGCTGCCGTATACATCGCGCTCGGTCCGGGCGGATACCTTGCGGTCATAAACAAGGTCTGGCAGAAGCAGTGGAAGGGCAAGGCCAAGCAGTTCTTCTTCCTGAACTTCTTTGCGGCAGGGATGACCGTCAACAACTCTGTGGCGGTGTTTGACGCGATGTTTGGCGGCAAGAACGAGTTTCTGCGCACGCCCAAGTTCGGCATCGTGAAAAAGGGCGAGGACTGGCGCGGCAAGGCCTACGTCCTGCCTTTCACCAGAACCACACTCCTTGAGATATTCTTTGCAGTCTACGGAGTCATCTCGATATTCATCGCGATATTCTCTGGCAACGGAGCGTACGCGCCACTGATAGCGATGCCCACTATCGGGTTCATCTACGTCGCATACCTCACAATAGCACACTCGCAGTTTGGCAAGAAAAAGGCTCATCCTGTCAAGGCAGAGAAGCACGCCGTGCACATCAAAAAGACCGCAGGGCAAAAGATACTGTTGCCCGGCACTCTTGCGTTCCTGCTCCTTGGAGCCGGCCTTGCGTACTATGGCTACTACACTGCGATATACCCGCTGCAGAGCGCATCGGGGTTCCTTGCCCGGGCCGAGACCGCGCAGACGCCGGAGCAGCTTGCCGAGTACGTCGGCATCGCCAAGAGGCTGATGCCTGAAAGCGGAAACCCCGTCTGGCTGTTCCCGACCCCGCGCACGGACTTTGCGATAATCCACACACATCTTGACGCCATGCTTGCACGCTCGGCGCAGCTCTCGTTGTCAGAACCTCACACCGAAGGGTACAGCATCACCATGGCCGACATGCATGCCGCCTCGCTTGCAATCCAGCAGAACCTCGACGAGGCGATACCGTTTGTCTACATCTCGCCCACGAACCTGATCATAGCAGGGGTCTGGATAGCAGTCATACTCTCGATATTTGCAGGCGTGAAAATGGCCGGCGCAAAGCACAGAGAGGAAGCAACTGCCACCATTCACACGTGAAAGGTCAGATACCCTAGTGCTTTCATCATAGTGCAGACAAGAGTTATCATCATCCCAAGGAAAGCTTGAGAGCCAGAGATATTAACCGTTGTTCGTCACCTGTGTAAATTTTTTCACCCACAGTGCAGCGAAAAGTTGCTCTTGGACTTAAATAACAATTTAGACCGTCTACCTCATGACCGCAGAGGAAAGACTGCTGAAAAAGATCCTTTCTGCGGGGTCGGCCGGGGCGAAGAAGGCTGATCTGCGCAAGGAACTTGGAGAGATCGATTCGACGCTTGAGGGCTTGGTGAGCAAGGGCGAGGTGTTTGTAGACAAGCGCGGAAGCGCATACTACTGCTTCCACAAGAGCCACTACATTCAGAGCCTGCTCAACACCGACCCGAGGTTCAGGCTGACCTACGACCTGATAAAGTCCCTGGACGAGACTGTCAGTAGCTCGTCAAAGGAAGTCGCGCGCGCAATAGAGGCGCTTGCCGGCAACATGTCAAACCTTGCAAGGCTTGTGACAGAACGCGGCACCGCGACAGCGCAGGCTTCTGCTGCTCCCAGCAGGACTGTCAGCGTTTCTGATTTCAAGAGCGAGTTTGACTCGGCGCTTGCAAGCTCGTCGTCTTCAATCGGCTGGGTTGAGCTGGCGAAAATAAAGAGCGACGTGTGCGCCAAATGCGGCATTTCAGGCGACGAGTTCTACAGGCTCGTCGGCGAACTGACCGGCCAGTATCAGGACAAGTACGAGCTTTCCACCGGCGGAGGCGAAGGCGTGATGGTCCGGGGCCTGCTTCACGGCTTTGTGAGGTGCATCTAGGTGTATCCTTACCGGCTTGAAAAGAACCCCTACCCGAGCAGCCCAACGCCGACACTCATGGACGCGCAGATACTGGGGGGCAAGCGCCACAAGGAAGCAAAGGCGGCTGTCCTGTCGTGCTTTTCAGACCTGCACTCAAAGGTAAGTGCAGGCACCGCGACTGACAAGGACTTTCGCCTTTTGACAGTAATCCAGGATGTGGGCTCTGGCAAGACCCACCTTGCGCTCCACATAAAGGGGCTCAAGGAAGTCGACGACACTACAGTTGCATCGTACGTGGACCTGTCAGTCGTTTCGCCAAAGAACATGAACAGCCTTTATGCTGCCATGCTCGGCGGCTTTACCGACGAATACATAGCCAAGATAAGGCGCGCGGTCGTGACCTACCTCGCAGAAAAGGGCGAGCGCGAGTCTGCCGCTCGCAAGGTGTTCAACTACGGATTCATGGACTCGATATCGGGCAGGACGCTGCAGGACAAGGCAGAGCTTGTGTTGCACAATGAAATGACTCCAAACTACTCTGCATTATCACAAGTCCTTGGCAAAGATTTCTCGCCAATTGAAGTGACTATACTGAAGCTGATAGTGGAGGGCAAGTTCAGGGCAGACGCGCAGAACGTGGGCACGCTTGAAGACATCATCGCAAGCCTTGCGGCCCTTGCAACCCTCAACCTGCGGTTCCTAAAGCGCATAACCGTGTTCCAGCTGGACGAGTTTGAGGCAGACAGGGAGAGCACCGAATTTGTGAAAGCCGTGATAAACGCGCACATTCCGGCTGCAGCTCTGATGCTGATATTCACGCCGTCGTCGTACAACGAGATAAGGCAGGCAAACGCCTCTGTGTTTGACAGGCTCGAGAAGGCCAACTACAAGGTCGACCTTGCAGGCTCGAACACCTACGAGGAGATACTCGACATCATAATGGAGTACATACGCCACTACGACGCCACCAACTGTTTCACGCCTGAAGAGGAGAAAGACCTGGCGGCAAAGGTCAAAGTAATCTACGACGAGTTCCCTGACTTCCGCAACGTCAGGTCGATGCTCAACATAATGTACCATTCAGTGGAGAACGCCGGCAAGCGCGACGTCGCTGCCATAGACGAGCAGGCGCTCGACGACACGATAAAGAACGTCTACCCCGGCCTGCGCATACGCGGAAGCGTCATGGACGTGCCGATATCCGACTTTATCAAAATCCGCCGCAACTGCAGCGACATCACGACGCTGGAATCCGGAGTCAAGGACGCGGTGCGCAACCTAGTCAACTACGCCCACGAGGTAGGGGCAGTTGCCAAGCCGCAGAAGGCAAACGGCTCCGGGTTTGACGTGATGTTCTCAGACCCGTACGGCACAAAGGTGGCAGTGGCAATCGTCATCAACCAAGACCACGCTAAGAGCTTTGAGCAGATATCAAACACGCTCAAGACAACGGGCTTTGTGGACAAGCTGGTGATACTGACAAACGCCAACACTTCGGCAGGCACAAACGGCAGCGCGGTCGTGACCATGGACAGGTGCAAGATGATAGACCTGATCTACTTCAGCAACAAGTACAAGAACAGCGAGCTGATGGAAGACGACTCGCAGCGCGCCATGATGCTGGCCAAGTCCATCCGCATCTGCTAAAGGTTATCTTGCAGAAAAGCGCAGGGATAGCGGATGCCAAAGCGCAACTTCGCCACGCTGGAGGAGTTCAAGGCCAACCTGCACAAGGAAGGTGCCACTCTCGTAGAATTTGCAGGCGGCAAGGTGCCCTGCGTGCTTGTCAGTGCGAAGAAATACGACGAGATGCTGCAGAAGGTGTACGGCAAGAAAGTATCAGCCGACACGATGCTTGACATCTTTTACGACGGGCAGGATGTCTTTGTGGACCTGAACGTCAAGTTCGCCGGCACGGATTTCGAGGAGAATTTCCTGCTTTACGCAAACGACATGATAGAGTTCTTCGAGGCGCTTGCAGAAAGCGGCATGCTCGGGCTTGCCCCAACTGAGAACGTCTATACAAACTCGCAGAACGTCTTTATGATACAGCTGCCAAAGAAGGACGCGGCTGAGAGGGCGCTTGTCATAATCAAGTCAAACGCCAAAAAGCCCGTGAAATAAAATGACCGACGAGGAATTCCCAAAGGAAGACGACACGCACTACCAGAAATATGGAAAAAGGGCGTGGGAGGTCGAGTACGGCGAAAAGTGCGAGAGGTGCGGCAAGCGCATTGACGAGTTTGGGTTCTGCGCGTGCGGAAGTGCACAATAAGATGCGACGGCCGGGATTTGAACCCGGGTTACCAGATTGGCAATCTGATGTCCTAGACCAAACTGGACGACCGTCGCACTAGGGCAATTCGATAATGCTAGGTAATTTAAACATGTCCACGGTCACGTGAGCAGAATAAGCGTGGAATATCCGCGGCTTTCGGTGACATAGTCCTTCTCCACTTCCTCCACGACTGCCGTTATGGAAATCACGTCGTGCTTCTGGCAATTCTTTGCGTCGATGATGATGTAGTCGTCAAGCACGTCTGCCGGCGTCATGCTGACCCTGCTCAGCGTAAAGTTGACTGGCGAGCTGGAGTTTATTAGGAAGAGCTGGTTCTTCTGATAGTTGCCGACGCGCATGAGCCTGCCCTGCCTGGGCATGGCCTTCAGGTTGACCCTGACGACCCCGACTGGATGCGTCGTGTAGTGGCTTGCGTTGTTGACAAAGACGTTGTACCTGAAAGGGTAGCCGGCGGTGTTTTCAGCCATCTTGTTCACGCCGTCGTTCATGATGATGTCAACCTTCTTTATCGTGGTGCCAAACCTGTTGATCCACTCGTTCGTGGTCTTCACCACGCTCTGGATTACGGCCTTGCGCCTCCTCGTCTCCTCGTCGCCTAGCTGATATCTGTCGACCCAGTCCGAGTAGTCCTTGCTGATGTCTGTGATGAACTCGGTGCAGGTGTTCTGATATTCCTCGATGCTGGTCGCCCGCTCCGAGCCGGCGTCAGAAGCAAACATCAAGCTTGATTGTGCATTTGCGCAAATAAAAAGGTGGTTCCTACTGCAAGAGCTGCGCCATCTTCTTTGCCTGGTACGTTATTATCATGTCTGCACCTGCGCGCTTTATGGAAGTCAAGAACTCAGTTGTCACCGCGTTTTCGTCCACCCAGCCTTCCATCGCTGCCGCCTTTATGAGCGCATACTCGCCTGAAACGCTGTAGGCGCATATCGGCAGGTTCGTCGCCTTCTTTGCTTGGTAAAGCAGGTCTAGGTTGGGAATCGCAGGCTTGATTATTATCGCGTCGGCACCTTCTGAAATGTCCTGCTCTATCTCTCTCATGGCCTCTCTTGCGTTTGCAAAGGGCATCTGGTACGAGCGCCTGTCGCCAAACTCGGGCGTCGAATGCGCCGCGTCGCGAAACGGCGCAAACAATGGCGACGCCTGCTTTGAAGAGTAGCTCATGATCGCGGTTTCTGAAAACCCTGCGTCGTCAAGCACCCCGCGTATAGCATGCACCTGCCCGTCCATCATTGCCGACGGCGCCACGATGTCAGAGCCGGCACGCGCCTGGCTGACTGCGACTCTGGCAAGCGCGTCGATGCTCTTGTCGTTGTCTATCTTTTTTCCGGTGACTATGCCGCAGTGGCCGTGCGACGTGTACTGGCACAAGCAGACGTCGGTGATGACTGCGACCTTGTCGCCAAAGTGCTTGCGCACCTCGCTCACCGACTTTTGCACTATGCCCTTCTCGTCAAAGGCAGACGAACCCCTGCCGTCTTTCTCCTTTGGTATGCCAAAAAGTATGACTGATTTTACGCCAAGGTCCGACAATTCTTCCACTTCCTTTGCAAGCCCTGCAAGTGGCAGGCGCCTTATGTCCGGCATCGACGCTATTGCCTGCGCCTTTTTGAGCCCTTCTTCAACGAACACCGGCGCGATAAGGTTGGTAGGCGAAAGCCGCGTCTCCTGGAACAAATCGCGGATAGCTTGGGTCCTGCGGAGCCGCCTGAGCCTTACGTCCGGAAAGCCGTCACTGGACTTTTTCGTCGTCATACTGGAACAACTTGGCCACTATCTTCATGAGCTCCTCGCTCTCCCTGCCGCCCGCCTCTATCTCCTTTCTCAAGTAGTTCATGGGCGTCGAAAGTATCCCCTCGACTATGGCGTAAGAGAGCTGCTCGACTATCCTCTCTTGCTCGGGACCAGACTTGGAGGAAAGCATCGAAAGCGCCTTTTTCAGCTCGCGCTCGCGGATCTGGTCGACGCTCTTGAACACCGAAACGACGACCGGCTCTGCCTTGAGCCTCTTCATCATGCTGTCTACCGACTTCATCTCCTCGTCGATCACCTTTTCTGCGGATATGACCTCCTTCATGCGGGAGCGCACGTTCTTCTCGACAAGCTCGGCTATCTGGTCCATGTTTATCAGCTTCACGCCGTGTATGGTGGCGACCTTCTCGTCCACCGTCCTCGGGTTTGAGAGGTCAAATATCATGACCGCGCCCTTGCGGTCTTTCATCGCGGCTTCCATGCGCTCGTGTGTTATCAGGAAATACGGCGCAGTCGTCGCGACAAATATCAGGTCCAGCTCGTTGAACATGGCTACCGCGTCTTCGAACCTGACGGGCCTGCCTGCTACGGTCTCTGAAAACGACCTTGCGCGCTCGTACGTCCTACTTGTAACCATGAAATCTACGCCGCGCCTTTTCAGGACCTTGGCGACAAGCGACGCCGCCTCGCCTGAGCCTATCAGCATTACCTTCTTGGACATCATGTCGTCAAAGTACTCATCTGCAAGGTTGACGGCAACAGACGCTATCGAAACATTGCCTTTGTTAATTCCAGTCACGGTCCTGACCCTGCTTCCCACCTTGAGCGCCCTGTCAAACACCGTCGCAAGGTTTGCGCTTGCATAGCTGTTAGCCCTCGCAAACTCGAACGCGCGCCTCACCTGCCCCAGAATCTGGTCCTCGCCTAACACGAGAGAGTCCAGTCCTGATGCAAGTTTCATGAGATGCATAACGGCGTCCTTGCCGACGTCTACCTCGACGCTTGCAAGGTCCTTGTCTTCAAGCCCCGCCGACTTGGCCCACCTGCTCAGCAAGCCTGCCTCGTCTGGGCTTTTTGCTGCAGCATACACTTCGACCCTGTTGCATGTTTGAATAATGACACACTCGTCTGCGCCGGCCTCCATGAAGGCCCTGTGCGCGGACTCGATGTCTTTGAACGTGAATTTTTCAAGAAGGTGGATTGGGGCGTTTTTATAAGTCACCCTTGCGTTGACGATCTGCACGGGCAGCGAAAGGTCCTGCGTCCCGACAGAGGCCGTCATTTGCTTTTCATCACCCATTTTCGCAACAGCTCAAGCGTGGCGCTTTTAGCTTCATCAATCCTGTCTTCCTTAATAAGGTTCTGAATCTCTCGATCCCTCAACACGGCGTATAGGTATTCCTTGCGCTTTTCGACCGTATGTATCTTTGGCCTAGCCGCGTTTCTTGCAAATTCCTGCAGCTTAGCGTTTTCCACATCGGTTTTTTTGATTATTTTCCGCAGCACGCGCTCGGCGCGGATCCTGACTTGCCGGGCCATTATCGGGCTCTTGCCAGACGTCGATATCGCGACCTGCATCACGCCTTCGATGTTTATGACAGACGCATAGGAAAAGTCGCTGTATGCCGGGTCGTCTACTGAATAAACGAACGCCCCCTTTTCACGCCCTTTCTGACACAACTTGCGGTTCAGCTCCCTGTCGTCAGTCGACGCAAGCACGAGGAAGGGATTATCATAGTCGTCAAGGATGCTTGCATCCTTTATCCTTGCCTTGACTGCCTCTATCTTGCCGGCCCTTGCCTGCTCGTTGAGGTACTTGTTGAACCTGCTGCTGATTACAGTTATCCTGCAACCTTGACCCAGAAGCGCGTTGACCTTCCTGACGCCTTCTGTTCCTCCGCCAATGACTATGACGTGCTTGCCCTTCAGGTTCAGGTCGACTATCAACTAGGTGTCACCGGAAAGCAGGGTCCGGTTACTTGGCATAGCCATTTAACCCTTCAGTGGGGCGCCTTTTTCAAGTAGTTGGCGTCGACTGTGACGGGTATCTGGTAGGGCGAGTCAAGCAACACGACTGTTGCTTCCTGCTTTTCATAGTCGACACGCGTTATCTTGGCCTTCATGCCCTTGAAGGGGCCGGCGATGACCTCGACCGTGTCGTCTATCGACAGTTCTGTGACCGTTGGCTTCTTTATGAGATAGCCCTCGATGTCCTTGAACGGCAGGTCTCCCCTTATCTGTCCGCGGACGTGCCTTATGCCTGCAAGGCCCTCGTATGCGACGTTGGAGTCGGGAGCCTCGACAATGATGTAGCCTTTGAAACTGTCAAGAACCATGACCGAGCGGATGCCTATCTTTTTCGCAGTTACCTTTGTGTAGAGCATGTCTGCGACCATGCGTTCCTGGCCGCCGGTAGTGCGTATCGCAAAGAACTTGCTGTCACTTGCCGGCTTGTCGCTGACCAGTGTCGGCTTAGGTACCTCGGCCTGCACCTTCGCAGGCTGCCCTGCGGACTGGGTTTCCGGCGCTTCGGGCCGCTCGCCGGCAGACTCGGCCTCCACATCCTTATCATCTTCAAAGCTGATCTCTTCGCCCAAGTCGTCGTCTTGGACATTTTCTAGCTTATCGCTCATGTATAGCCAACCTACACGAAGTGCCTTTGCAATATAAGTCTACTTTAAAATAGCGCCGAAATCACAACCGTTCCTTGGTGTCCCGATACATTCTCGTGGCTTCAAGCCAGGACCTCGCAGGCGCCACGATGTCAGGCTATCTCCGGAGCGAGGAGGGGTTCGGACCAGACGGCCTCTCGCCAAAGCACAAAGGCATTGCCCTGCACGTCACAAAGGAGAGCCTCCTCACGCTTGAAACTCTGGACGCCGATTACCCTGACGCAGAGGCGTTTGTCTTTCTCTCAAAGCACAGGTCTGACAGCGGCATACCCACGCTCACGTGCCACTGCACCGGCAACTTTTCAGATGCCCCATTTGGCGGCAAACCCTGCGAAATAGCGACAGCGTGGCCAAGCCTGCAAAAGGCGTACCTCAAGGCCATAACGGAGGCAAAAGTGCCCGGCTACAATGTCATAATCGAGGCGACGCACCACGGGCCCACATCGCTTGCAAAGCCAGTGCTGTTCATCGAACTTGGATCGTCGGAGAAGCAGTGGGTTGACAGAAACGCTGCAAAAGCGATGTGCCGGTGCATACTTGGCGTGCTAAAGGAAGTGCGGCCGTGCAAAAAAGTCGGCATAGCCATCGGAGGCACGCACTACCCGACCAAGTTCAACAAGCTCTTGCTTGAATCAGAATTCGGGCTTGCCGCCGTCGCGTCAAAGCACAACCTTGTGGCAATAGACGAGCGGATGCTTGCACAGATGATAAGCAAGAGCTCTGAAAAGGTGACGCACATTATACTTGACGCAAAGGGGCTTGGGAGCCACAAGGACAGGATAACAAAGCTTGCCGAAAAAACAGACCTTGATGTCGTGAAAGTTTGAAATACGTCCGGCACTATACCGAAGGCATGAGAGGATCGCTTGACGCACGCGATGTCTATGCACTTTTGAAAACGGTCCCAGAGGGCCAGGTCACGACCTACGGCGACCTGGCAAAGGCACTCGGGCACCCGCGAGCCGCCCGGGCAATAGGCAGGATAATGAACGCAAACCCCGACCCGATAATCGTGCCGTGCCACAGGGTCGTGGCGTCGGACGGAGGCATCGGTGGCTACGCCTACGGGACGAAGGTGAAAAAGGACATACTTGAAAACGAGGGCCTGTCGTTTGAAGGCGACAGGATAAAGGATTTTGAAAAAAGGCGCGCAGTCCTGAAAAGGAACTAGCGCGACTTGGACTCTGCCACGAGCTCACGCAGGTGGGCAAGCGACCTCACGTGACCGCCGTTGACCTGCTTGTACAGGTGCCAGTACACGTCGTTTCCTATCTCCTTGCGATCCTTCATGACCTTCAGGTGATAGCGCATGGATCTTACGCGTATGACGTAGACCTGTTTCTTGCCTGTCCTAGCAGTTCCCTTGCCCTTCTTTGAGCCGGGACCCTTGCCGTGGATCTTCCAGACGGAGCGCTTTTCGTGCGCGCGTCCCCTTGATGTTCCACGGGGCTTGACTGTCCATATGGCACCGCTGTTGACAAGCGAGCGTATGTTGTCACGCGTAATGGAATCCGCAACGTCTTCTAGTTTGTCCGGCTCAAACCTCACGCGGTTGACGCCGACGCCCAGAATGCGTGCCACGAGCTCGCGCTTTTTGCGTATGTTGACTACCATCTACTTTGCCTCCTTTTTCGGTGCAAGCTTGCCCGCATTGAGTATCTTGAACTTGGCCTTTGTGGCCTTCTCGATTATCTCTTTGCGCTTGCGCGTTCCCACCGTGTGGGCCAGCCTCACGGCGTCCTTTTTCGGGTCAAGTCCCGCAAGGTCTGCCGTGTTGTATACGATGTTATCCGTGTAGCCTGACGGGTGGAGACCCCTTGCGGCCTTCGGGCCCCTGTAGCCGACCTTGACTATTGCGGGCACGCCCGCCTTTTGCTTCCTCATCTTGTTGTCCTTGCCCTTTGGCTTGCGCCAGTTCTCTGCAAGCCTGTCGTACCTCCAGCTCTCCTGTCTGATGAACTTGGGCCGCTTGCTTGAGACCTTTTTGCGTGCGGCAAGTAACTCCTCGTTAATCACCATAGCGATACGTAGGCATGAAAACCCGTTTTTAATAAATACGTTACTCCTTGAACACGAACAGCGTGAGCGAATAGCACTTGCCGCCATACGCCACGTCAATGGTGCGCTGGACCGACCTGCCGTCGTCCTTTGTCGTGGCTCCGGCAAAAATCATCGCAATGTCTTCAGCATCAGCCTCTGCAAGCTTGACCGAGTATTCCCAGTATCCGCCCTTTGCCTGCGCGTCCTCTGCCACTTTCATTGCTTCAGCCAATGCCGGAAAGCGCCGGACCGTCTCCCTGTCAAGCTCCTTTGCGTCACCGCGGTCGCATGTTCTGACTTCAAGCCAGGCGCCGGCCATCACCTCACGTCGAATGTGCTCATGTATAACGGTTCTCTCCGCAGCTGTAATTAGCAAGGACGCGCAACTAACCGCGATGTACGAAAGCCTTGCCCGGGCCGCCGCAAGAGCAGACGTAGAGGGGTTCTCGCAGGCAATCGTGCAGGCTACGGGAGTCATGCTTGCGGAAAGAAAATCCGGCAGGATTGCAGGCGGCTCCGTGAAGGGCGGACTTGTAGAGCTTGCAGACATGGACAGACTTGCGGTGATAGGCGACCTGCACGGCGACACGCAGACGCTTTTTAGGATGCTTGACAGGGTTGGACCTGACTTTCTGTCCGACAGCCGGAACAAGATGGTCTTTCTGGGCGACTATGTCGATAGAGGAAGCGACAGTGTAGGTGTGCTGTATTCCGTCTGCAGCCTGAAGGCCACATACCCTGATTCGGTCGTGCTGATGCGGGGCAACCACGAGGCGCCATCAGAGTTCCCGTTCTCGCCCCAGGACATGCCTTACGAGATGCAGGACAGGTTCGGTTCTGGTGCAAAAGCGCTGTATAGACAAGCGCTGTCGCTTTTCAGGCTCATGACGCTTGCTGTCCTCGTCAAGGACAGGATAATGTTGGTCCACGGCGGCCTGCCGACTGAAACTTTTGATCCACGCATGATACAGGACGCGCAGGAAAACCATGTAAAAAACAGGGTGCTAGAAGAGCTCCTTTGGAACGACCCGCGGCCCGTCAAGGGGTGGGCGCGCTCGCACAGGGGCATCGGCAGGTACTTTGGTCCCGACGTGACGCAAATGTGGCTCAAGTCTACCAACACAAAGGCGGTGGTGCGCGGACACGAGCCATGTTCCGGCTTTCGGGTCGACCACGAAGGCCTGGTGCTGACACTCTTTTCAAGCAAGGAGCCGTACCCTACGTTTGGCGCTGCCTACCTTCTTGTCGACGCCGACAGGTTGGAGAAGGTGGAAACAGCAGACGATCTGGCAAAGCATGCGACGAGACTATGAAGGGTATGGTATGTCCACTACCTTGAGGTCCTCTGCCGCCTCGACGTTTCCGTGAATCGCAGAAGCCTCAGACACGAGCGCAGTCGTCTCGTCGTAGCGGGCGCTAAAGTGCGTAAGGAACAGCTTTTTCACTGCGGCCTGCTTTGCAAGCTTGGCTGCTTCAGTCGCGGTAGAGTGCGACGTTTCAAGCGCCTTCTGCAGCTTGTCGTGCGCGTACGTCGACTCGAACACTAGGACGTCGCAGCCGCTGAAAAACTTGGCCAGCTTGTCAGTCGGCCTGGTGTCGCCTGATATGCCTATCTTTCTTCCCGGCCTTGGCGGACCCACAACATCCGACGATTTCACGACTTTGCCGTTGTGCTCGATGTCCTCGCCGCGCTGGAGCCTGCTATAGAGCTCGCCCTCCGGTATCCCGAGTTTTTTCACGCGCTCGATGTTGAATATCCCCGACCTGTCGCGCTCGTCAAGCCTGAATGAGAGCGCCGGCACAGAGTGGCTGGCCTCGCAGCACCTTACGACGTAGCCGTCCTCCTCGACCACGACGCCCTCCTTTTCAATAGTGTGTATAGTGACGTCAAAGGTAAGGCCAAAGTTGATTATCCTCATGTTCTCCAGCAGGAACTCCTTGAGCCTGGGCTGCCCGTAGACCTGGAGCGGGCGCTCCCTTCCTTGCAGCGCCATTGTCTGCAGGAGCCCCAAGAGCCCGACGCAGTGGTCGGCGTGCATGTGCGTGATGAACACCTTCATCTCCCTGTTCATCCCAAGGCCGGCCTTGATGAAGTTGCGCTGCATCCCCTCGCCGGCGTCAAACAGCAGGAGCTCACCCTCGCGCATTATCGCTACAGACGACAGCCCGCGCTCTACTGTGGGGGCGGCCGACGATGTGCCGAGGAAGACCATCTGCATGTTTGCCAATGCAGAGGATACTGCAGTGGCTGGATTTATGTTTGTTAGAACCTAGCGGGTGGCGTTTCTAAGCGACGGCGGAATCTCGAGCTCCCTTTGGGTTGTCTTTTCTTTTGGTTCCATGCCGTACTGTTCTCTCAAGGCATCTTCCTGGGCCTGCTGCTGGGTGGCGGAAAACGATGGGCCTATGTGACCGAACCAGACGTAGGTGAGAAAGATTATCGCTATTGAAGCCCCCATGACCAAGATGGCTATTGCCACCGTCTTCATGCTCTTGTTGTAGCCGCCTTCTTGCGACATCAAACAAACTTCGCAGCGATATGACAAAAGGGTTCAGCAGTTTTTGACCGGTCGCTTCAGCTAGATGATTCGCAGCTAGAAAAGTGAAAACGCCGCTTCTGCAAGGGCCTTGCTCAGGTCGACGCCTGCGTATTTTCCGGGTATCGAGTTTGTCGCGACAATCTCCTCCACGCCTGCGGCCTGGATCTTGGCAGCAGCGTCGCCTACGAGCAGCGCATGCGCGCACATCGCGTACACCTTGCCGGCGCCGGCCTTCTTGAGGACTTCTGTGGCCTTTACGATGCTGCTGCCGCTGCTTATCATGTCGTCGACCAGAACCGCGTCCCTGCCGGACACGTCGGAGCCGACGTTCGGGTCCACGGTCACCTCGCCGGTGGTCCTGTCACGAGTTTTCTTGAGCGCTATCGAGTAGGTGTTCAGAAGGCGCGCAAACTCTTCCGCCCTCGCTGCTCCGCCGGCGTCAGGAGACACCACCACAGGCCTTGTCAGGTCCATCCCTGCCGCATGCTGGACAAGCAGCGGTATCGAAGAAATGTTCTTTATCCTTGCAAAATGGGTGAGCGCCGACTGGCTGTGTATGTCTACTGTCACCACGGAATTTACGCCAGACGCTTCAAGGAGCTTTGCCACAAGGGCAATGCTGACAACCTCGCCTTCCAAAAACGCCTTGTCCTGCCTTGCGTATGCTAGATACGGAATCACGGCGCACACCTTGGCTCCTGCGTCCGCGCACTTGCGCGCCATCATCATGGCCTGCAGCAGGTGCGAGTCAGTAGGTGGGTGCGTGGACTGGACTATGACGCACCGCTCGCCGACGGGGCCTGCGAGCCTTATCTTGCTCTCGCCGTCGGAAAACACCCTCAGCTCCGCCTGCACGAGGGCGGCGTCGAGGTGCGCCGCAATCCGTCCGGCAAGCTCGGGCGATGAGGGCCCGGCAACTACTGTCAGGTCGGACAAGCGCTTCTTGTTCCTGTCCGCATCCTATAATACCTATTCCTTTTCAACTTAAATAAGCAGAATGGCCGGAAAAACACTGCCGATGCGCGCCCTTGCTGTCGCCGGGATAGTGCTTTTGCTGGCGATCCTGCCGGCATACGCGCAAGAGCTGTCGTTCCACAACGAGTCGTCGTATGTTGACGAGACTCGGATAATGCACGTGCTGGGGGAGGTGCGCAACGACTCTGGCAGCGCGGTTGGCGATGTCAGGATAACGGTGTCGTTTTACGACAGCGAAGGGAACTTGCTGGCGCAATACACACAGGCGCCAAAAATCCGGGTGATAAACCCCGGCAGCGTGGCGCCCTTTGAGGTGCGCTACATAGATTCTGCAACAGTGAACCAGGTGGCCACATACGAACTCTCTGCAACAGGCCGGGATGCGGAGGCCAAGCCGGCGAACCTAAAGATACTCTCTGCAAGCTCGCGCCTTGACGTGCTCGGGCTCTATTTCATAAACGTGGACGCCAGGAACGAAGGCGAAGACGTTGCCACAAACCCGATAGTGATAGCGACACTATACGACAGGGACGGCAAGGTGGTCGCGATAGGGGAGGCGCTGGCAGAAGGAGGCGACAGAATCTCTGACATGGTCACGGGGCAGAACGCCGGCTTTGGCATAGTGGTCACTGAGCGCCTGCAGACGTACAAGGCGGTGCGAATAACACTCGTGGCAGACTCGGACCAGTACGTCTCGGAACCCGTCATGCTTGTGGCGGCAGGCATCGGGACAAGCACAAGCAGGGACTTTACCGGCAGCAACAGCGGCTGCCTGATTGCGACTGCGGCGTTTGGAAGTGAGCTTGCGCCGCAGGTGCAGGCCCTGCGCAACTTTAGGGACGGCATCGCGCTGAACACGCTTGCCGGCTCCAGCTTCATGGCAGTCTTTAACGGCTGGTACTATTCGTTCAGCCCGCAGGTCGCAGACTTTGAGCGGGACCAGCCTTGGCTCAAGGAAATGGTGCGGGTATCGGTCTACCCTCTGCTTGGCATCTTGGAAATCAGCACCGGAGTCTACGACACACTTTCGTTCAACAGCGAGGCCGCAATAGTTGGTGCCGGTCTTGTCGCAAGCACC
>CAYXFY010000015.1:35237-39034 GCA_964464395.1 uncultured Nitrososphaera sp. | reverse complement strand
CATGAACCTGACCCGCGACGTCGAGATAAAGTACGCAAAGGAGCAGAACATCCCGATAAGCACCGAGGCAAAAAAATACAGCATCGACCTGAACCTCTGGGGCAGGGCCGTGGAGGGTGGCGACATAGAGGAGGCAAACTTCGAGCCCCCCGAGGAGGCGTTCCAGTTCATAAACTTCAAGAACGACAAGGCCGGCTACCTGGAAATCGAGTTTGAAGCCGGCGTGCCGGTGGCAGCAGACGGCAAACGCATGCCAATCATCGATCTGATAAGATACGTGAACGACAAGGCCGGCGCACACGGCGTCGGGATAGTCGACCACATTGAAGACCGCGTCGTGGGCATAAAGTCCCGCGAGGTGTACGAGGCGCCGGCGGCGGTCGCGATAATAGAGGCGCACAGGGACCTCGAAAAGATGGTCCTGACAAAGCATGAGCTTGCCTTCAAGCGCATGGTCGACGAGCAGTGGGCCTGGCTTGTTTACGCCGGGCTGTGGCAGGATCCGCTGCGTTCAGACTTGGATAGGTTTATAGACGCGACGCAAAACCGCGTTAGCGGAAAAGTGCGCCTTAAGATGCAACGGGGATCACTTCGCGTTGTTGGACGCAAGTCGCGCTATTCCCTGTACAAGAACGATCTGGCGACGTATGCGGCCGGGTCGACCTTTGACCAGACCATGGCAAAGGGCTTTGTTGAGCTGTGGGGACTGCAGTCGATAATCGCAAACTCGGTTGCAGACGCGGCCAGCAAGAAACAGCAGCAAAAAGGAGGTAACAAAAAATGAAAAAAGAATGCCAAGAATGTGGAGCCGACATCAGCATCCCCGAGGACGCGGTGGTGGGAGAGATAGTCACCTGCCCGGACTGCGGAGGCGACTTTGAGATAGCCACCAAGGCCGCCGACAAGGTGGAGCTGAAGCCGGCGGAAACAGTGGGCGAAGACTGGGGACAGTAATGGTCGAAGTCTGCATAATCTACGACAAGGTGCGCTTCGAGGAAAAGGCTCTCTACGACAAGGCGCTCGAAAAGGGCGTCAAGGCGCAGATGGTCGACGCAAAAGGCGTGACTGTCAGCACGGAGAGCAAGAAGCGCGACTTTTCCTTGGGCGACGTGATTATGCAGAGGAGCGTCAGCCATTACCGCGGACTCTATCTTACTGCCTGCCTCGAATTTCTTGATTTTCCTGTCATCAACAAGTTTTCTACAGCTGAAACATGCGGCAACAAGCTCGCCACGTCGCTTGCGCTTGCCAAGAACAACATCCCGACCCCGAGGACGCAGATGGCGTTTTCCGCGGAGACCGCGATAGAGATGATACGCAAGACCGGCCTTCCACTGGTCCTAAAGCCCATCGTCGGGTCGTGGGGCAGGGGCGTCTTTCCGCTGCGCGACGAGGAGACCGCTAACATGATAGTCGAGATGAGGGAAGAAAACGACAGCCCGCTTTCCAGGATATATTATATCCAGGAGATGGTGGACAGGCCGCCCCGCGACGTGCGCTGCATAGTGGTGGGCGACCAGGTCGTGACTGCGATATACCGCTATTCTGGAGAGGGCGAGTGGCGCACAAACGTTGCCCGTGGAGGCAAGGCCGAGCTTGCTCCGGTGACAAAAGAGCTTGAAGACCTGGCGCTGCGGGCCGCAAAGGCCGTGGGCGGAGGCATAGTCGGCGTCGACCTGATGGAGGACAAGGCGCGCGGGCTGGTCGTCCACGAAGTGAACAACACTGTGGAATTCCGCGGAGCTTCGACCGTCTCTGTAAACGACATACCGGGCGCGATGATAGACTACGCGGTCAGCATCGCAAAGCGTTGACCAGTTTCGGTCATTATTGACCTCTATCGGGTCAAATATGTCCAAAAAATATAAATTGGCATCTCCAAGGCTTGATTCTCATCTAGCATGACAACGGAGAAAACTGCGAATTGAAGGTCGGAGTAGTCGGCGCTTCAGGCTACGTCGGCGGCGAGCTCTTGAGGCTTCTTGTGACCCACCCCAAGGTGGAGATAAGCATGGTGACGTCGCGGCAGAAGGCAGGCGAGTACGTGCACAGGGTGCACCCGAGCCTGAAAGGCTTTATCGACCTGTCTTTCTCGCCGATGGACATGGACAAGATGGCCAGCAACTGCGACATAGTGTTCACTTCCGTGCCCCACGGAAAAGCCAACAAGATAGTCAAGGACCTGTACGACAGGGGAGTCAAGATAATCGACCTTTCGGCAGACTTTCGATTGAAAAATCCAAAGGACTATGTCAAGTGGTACGGCTGGGAGCACCCGTTCCCCGACATGCTTTCAAAGAGCGTGTTTGGAGTGCCCGAGCTCCACCGCGAGGAGATAAAGAAGGCGCAGCTGGTGTCGTGCCCGGGCTGCATGGCCGTAACATCGCTTTTGGCGCTAAAGCCCCTCATAGAGAACAACCTCATTGACACCGACCACGTCGTAGTCGACAGCAAGATTGGCTCGTCGGGCGCCGGCGCCAAGGCAAACGCGGGCACCCACCACGCCATGCGCTACGGCGTCATCAGGCCGTACAAGCCCGCAAAGCACAGGCACACGGGCGAGATAGAGCAGGAGCTTTCGCTGATTGCCAAGAAGCAGATAAAGGTCAGCATGAGCCCGCACGCAGTCAACGTCGTCCGCGGCATTCTGACGACAAACCACACATTCCTTACGCGCAAGGTGGAGGAGCTGGAGCTGTGGAAGATGTTCCGCAACTCGTACAAGGGCGAGCCGTTTGTCCGGCTCATCCGCGACAAGAAGGGCCTGTACAAGTTCCCGGACCCCAAGTTCGTCGTCGGCTCGAACTTTTGCGACGTGGGCTTTGACATAGACGAGGACAACCAGAGGATAGTCGCGCTCTCGGCGTCTGACAACCTGATGAAAGGCGCAGCAGGATCGGCCATACAGAACATGAACGTGATGTTCGGCTTTGAGGAAACGGAGGGCCTCAGGTACACCCCCCTGACCCCGGTATGATAGTTATAAAGATAGGGGGAAGCGTCGTGGACGGGCTCCACCCGTCAACGCTTGCCGACATCAAGGCAATAGCAGGCAAAGAACAACTGGTATTCGTGCACGGCGGCGGCAAGGACGTGACTGCGACCGCCACAAAACTTGGCAAGGAGCAAAAATTCATCGTCTCGCCCGGAGGCGTGCGCAGCAGGTACACGGACAAGGAGACTGCCGAGATCTACACGATGGTCATGTCAGGCAAGATCAATAAGGCGATAGTGGGAATGCTGCTGCGCCAGGGCATAAAGGCAGTGGGCGTCGCCGGCATAGACGGCGGCATACTAAAGGCCGAACGCAAGAAAAAACTGATGATTGTAAACGAGAAGGGGCGCAAGATGGTAATAGACGGCGGCTACACGGGCAAGATAAACGCTGTCGACCCCTCGCTTGTCAACAACCTTGTTTCAAGCGGCTACGTGCCGGTAATCTCGCCTATCGCGCTTTCCGAGGAGTTTGACTTTCTCAACGTCGACGGCGACAGGGCCGCGGCATACGTCGCAGGCGGAATAAAGGCCGACAAGGTCATATTCATCACAAACGTCAACGGCCTGATGCTCAATGAAAAACTTGTAACAGCAATGACGCTGGAACAGGCCAAGGAAACATTGCCAAAGATAGGGTTCGGCATGGAAAAGAAGGTCCTTGCCTGCACCGAGGCCCTGGAGATGGGAGTAAAGGAGGCGATAATAGCGTCCGGCCAGGTCGACAACCCGGTGTCTTCTGCAATCGCTCACAGCAACTGCACGGTGATTACCCCGAAATGAACGGCGAGGACAACTATCTT
>CAYXFY010000015.1:0-35213 GCA_964464395.1 uncultured Nitrososphaera sp. | reverse complement strand
CTTTCCCGTAAACGTCGCAAGGGGCAAGGGCGCGCGGGTCTGGGACGTCAACGGCAAGGAATACATCGACTGCATGGGAGGCTATGGCGTCGCGCTCGTCGGCCACTGCAACGACAGGGTCGTCTCGGCAATCAAAAAACAGGCCGAGACCCTGATAACGGCGCACATGTCAGTCTACAATGAGACGCGCCTAGAGTTCATGAAAAAGATGGCGGCGCAGGCACCGCCCGGGCTGACCAAGATGTTCTTCACAAACTCGGGCGCCGAGTCCGTCGAAGCCGCGTTAAAGTTTGCGCGCAAGTTCACCGGCAAACCCGGCGTCATTGCCATGAACGGCGCGTACCACGGCAAGACCTTCGGCGCGCTCTCTGTGACTTACAACGAAAAGTACCGCAAGTCGTTCATGCCTCTCTTGGAGGGGGTCAAGTTTGTGCCCTACAGCGACCCGGCCAAGCTGGAAGAAGCAGTCGACGACAGCACGGGCGCAGTCATACTTGAGCCGATACAGGGCGAGACCGGCATCATAGTGCCTCCAGACGATCTTATTCCAAAGATCCGCGAGATATGCGACCGCAAGAAGCTGGTGCTGATATTTGACGAGATACAGGCAGGGCTTGGCAGGACCGGCAAGATGTGGGCGGGTCAGAACTGGAACACGACTCCCGACATAATGTGCCTTGCAAAGGGCATCGCCGGGGGCGTGCCGATGGGGTTGGTGCTCACAAGGCCGGAGATAATGGACGCAATAAAGCTGGGCGAACACTCGTCCACGTTTGGCGCAAGCCCGCTTGCATGCGCCGCGGCTTCTGCGACTATGGACGCGCTGACACACGACGGCCTTGTGGATAATGCTGCAAAGACTGGCAAATTCTTCAGGGAAAAGCTGGAGGGCCTGAAGGAGCGCCACAAGATAATCCGCGAAGTCAGGGGCCTTGGGATGATGCTGGGAGTTGAGCTCCGCTTTGAGGTAAAGGACGTCCTTTTCGACGGAATCAGTCAAGGACTGCTGATGCTGTACTCGGGAAGGAACATCCTGCGCCTGCTTCCGCCACTTGTCATGGACGAATCGACGGTTTCCCGCGCAGTTGAAATAATGGACGGTGTATTGACAAGGGAGGAACAGAGGAGAAATGTCAGCTAACATCGACGCGACAGACGAGAGGATAATCCGCATACTTCAGGAAGATTCGCGAAAAGCGTTTGTGGACATTGCAAACGAGATAGGACTGTCCGAGTCTGCGGTCCGCCGGCGCGTCAAGAACCTGACCGAGTCGGGAGTGATAAAGCGCTTCACGATAGAGCTTGGCGCCAGCGACAAGACAAGCGCCATTACGCTCATATCGGTCAGCTCGACCGCGGACACGTCAGCAGTTTCGTCAAGGCTGATGAAGCTTCCAGGCGTCGAAGTAGTCTACGAGATCACGGGACAGTACGACATTGCCACCATCATAGCGGCGCCGGCGATAGTGGAGATAAACAAATGCATTGACGACATCCGCAAGATAGACGGCGTGTCTGACACCAACACCGTGATAATCCTGAAGACGATGAGGTAGGATCGCACCCTTTTCTTTTTTCACCTTCTGCGGACACTAGCTTGTACGATAGGCTTTATTTCGAGTTTCCTTCCATTTGAATTCGCACTATATAAAATTGCAGCAACGGCTTTTGTTGCCGGACCGGGCCGGCCGTCGCAGATGCACCCGGAAACAGCCAAAACGAGCGTGCAGACCTATAGATCCACGCAAAAAACATGGCTGATATAAGACATATATAGTTGGGATTTATTGACGTAGCCTAATGAACAAGGCGATCATAGCTGGTATCGCCGCCGGTATTCTTGTAGCGGGACTTTTTTTCAGCCCTCTGGTAAATGGCTCCCCACTTCAGTCAGCACAGGCTGATCACTCCGGCGTGACGAGACATGTCACCTTGGTAGCAGACGAGATGGTAGTCCAAGTGGCTCCATCCGGTCACGCTCTGCATCCAGGTGGCATAATGTATAATGCAATGGTCTTCAACGGCACAATCCCTGCACCACCAGTCGTAGCTAACGTTGGTGACACCATCGAAATCACACTCGTGAACGAGGGCAACACCATACACAGCCTCGACTTCCACGCAGGCATCGGCGACGCACTCTCTGGCAACGTAGGTCCAGGCGAGAGCAAGACATGGACACTGCACGCAAACACTGCTGGCGTATTCCTGTACCACTGCGGCGCTGACGGCCTCTTTGGCGTATGGGAGCACATTGCCAACGGCATGTATGGCGGCATCATAGTACACCCACAGCGCGAAGCTCCAGCAAAGGAGTTCTACATGGTCTTCGGTGAGATCTACCACAACGGTGGAGGTCTCGGAGTCGCAAAGGAAGGAACCGTGAGCTTCAACTTCGACAAACTGGTTGCCGATGAACCGGACCTCGTTCTGACCAATGGCATGGCCCACAAATATGTCCCTGGTCTCAAACCCGATTTCTCGGTACCCCTGAACCCAGATGCCGAGCTCTTCTTGGTCCAGCCAGGTGAACTCACAAGGTGGTACATAGTCAACCCAGGTCCCAACGGCTATGTCGGATTCCACTTCATCAATGGAATGATTGATGTAAGGGACGGCAACGTCAAGGGCAACTTCCTTGGAAGACAGATACTCCAAGACGAGACTTGGACCATACCTCCGGGCTCTGCCACGGTAGTGGAAGCAGTCTTCCCGACACCGGGCCTGTACGTGGGCGTTGACCACAACATGAGCCATGTCCTGAAGGGCGCAGCGTTTGCAGTTGTGGCTACAGAAGACGCAACTGACGACGACCACCCAGAAGGCACGTGGGTAGCATCCAAGGCATACCTGAACGAACAAGCAGCGATGATGATGGAAGGCTAAACGCCTCCCCTCATCTTTTTCCTTTTTCTTTCAAGATATTCATATACTCGCAGCAACAAACTATTGCGATGTCTCGACCACACGCCGATCCCAATACCGCCAAGTGCAAGGAAAAATGCAACACCTTGCTTGGCATCTCGCCGCATATCCGCTACGCAGGCATGATGAACCGGTTTGGCCGGACCCTCGCAGGCTCGCTGCGCAAGGGCGTAGTCCCGTTTCTAAAGCCGGAGGAGGCCAAGAGCGAGTACTTTATCGAGGCCGCGCGCAACCAGATGCGAAAAAACTTTGAAAAGTCAATCGGCAGGACGGAGTACACGCTGACAGAAAACGAGAAGGTCAAGATACTGACACTTGCAGACTCGGACAACTTTTACTACGTAACGATGGACAAGGAGACGCCGGCAGACGAAGTGGCAAGGATAATCGCGTCAGCCAAGAAGCTGGCGGGAACCTGACCTGCGCCTCATGCAAGCCTTCTGAGCCTTGCAGCAGCTATCGTGCCCGCAACCGCCGTCGCCACCGCAGTCATCATGCCTGCAGGAAATTCAGGCGTCACGTTGACGGGGAACTCGGCAGTCTCTGTCGCTATCGGGATGAACTGTATGCCAGTCATCTCTACCAATATCGTGTAGCTGCCGTTCTCTTCAAACCTGTACGGTATCGTTTCCTCGCCAGCTGCCGTGTGCATCATTGGAATGCCCACAAGCCCGGCAAGGCTGAACACCTGGTTTCCGCCGTCGTCTATCACTTTCAAATCAAAGTCCACGTGCACCTGTATGTCGTCGGTGCCGGGCTGAAGGAACGAGACTTTGAGGTTTGCCACCCCGTTCTGCCCCCACTGGGGCTCCACGACGACGTCAAGCGAGCTTCCGCTTGAAGTCTGGCGCATGCCTTCTGCAGACGCGGGCTGCAAGAGCGCTGCTGGTGCAAGAAGAATTGCTGCGAGCGCAAGCGCGTACGCCTTCATCGGCTAATGCAAACGAACTGTCGGTAAATAAGTTATCTGGTGCAGGAAGAATTACTTTGCAAACGCCTTGAGCCGGCCCCTCATCTCGCGGTCCTTGGATATTGCCGGGTGGCTCGGGTCTGCCAGTATCACTTCGTACCAGAGGTTCATGCCGTCCTTGTGGAGGTAGTACGAGCCCATGACCTCGAGGTTGGGGTATTTCTCTGACACCCTGCGCTCTGCTACCTTGCGCATGCTGATGCCCTGCTTGATGTGCACGACGCCGAGGTGCTTGGGCCTCCTGCCGGAGACTGGCCTCTGCTTGCGCATGCCGCCCCTGCCGACCCTTATGCGGACGACGACAATGCCCTGCTTGGCCTTGTAGCCCAGTCTGCGAGCCCTGTCTATCCTACTTGGCCTTTCTATCCTGTTTATCGTGGGCTCTTTTCTCCATGCGATGGCCTTTGACTTTAGCTCCTCGGCGTTATGCTTCCACATCCGGGTCCAAGTCTGGGTCATGTAGCTGTGCATTATATCACTCTCCTCCCTGCTGCCCTCTTATATTCTAAATGACGCCCCGCAGGATCTGGATTATCTTCTCTGCGATCACGGTCGACGCAAGCTCCTGCGCCTCTTTTGTCTGCGCGCCGACGTGGGGCGTGCACACCACGTTTGGAAGTGAGATCAGCTGCTTGTTTGCGGGCGGTTCCACTTCAAACACATCAAGCGCCGCGCCGGCAAGCTTGCCCGACTTTAGCGCCTCGTAGAGCGCGTTCTCGTCTATTATCTCGCCCCTCGAAGTGTTTACGAGGTATGCGGTAGGCTTCATCTTTGCCAAGCGCTCGGCGTTGAACATGTGCTTTGTCTCCGGAGTAGACGGCACGTGGCAGGTTACAAAGTCAGAGCTTTCCAAAAGCGTGTTGAGGTCGGTGACTATCATGCCCGTCTCGCTGATGAACTCCTTACTTATCGGGTACGGGTCGTAGCCGATCAGATTCATGCGCAGCGCCTTTGCCATCCTGCCTATGTTCCTGCCGATGTTGCCGACGCCTACTATGCCGAGGTACTTGCCTGACAATTGAGAACCCATCAGCTCCTTCTTTATCCAGTTGCCTTTCTTTGCCTCAGCGTCGGCCCTCGGGATGCTCCTTGCAAGCGATATCATGAGACCTATCGCAAGCTCGCCGACTGCGACCGACGCGGCCTCGGGCGCGTTTATCACCCTGATCTTTTTTGCCTCCGCAGCCTTGACGTCCACGTTGTCAAGGCCCACGCCAACGCGCGCGATTATCTTGGCGCTTGATGCGTCGATGATGTCCTTTGTGACCTTGGTCCTGCTCCTGACCACTATGACGTCGTAACCGTTCACCGTCCTTACAAGCTCGTCCGCCTTTATCTCCGGCTTGTAATCCACCTGCAGCCCGGCGCGCTTCATGCTATCTATGCCAGCCTGGTCTATGGAATCGCAGACGAGAACCCTGCCGCTTGCTTGCATGTGCGTCAAAAATGCCGGTGATAATATAATGCTATTGCGCAACATCTCATCGGTTCCTTCATCGACCTTTTCAGGGAAAAAGAGGTAGACTCTAGAATCGTTTGGACATTTTCTTAAATATACACCTGCACCTATCCCGCGTGGCGACAAAAAGTTATGAAAGCCATTTTTTCAAAAACATACGCAATAGCTCTGATCTCGGCGCTTGCAGCCGCTGGTGTCACCGGCTCTTTGTTTGCAGGTGCCCAGGTTGCAGAAAGCCAGCAATACGCCGCACTTTCTTCAGAAAGTCCGACCATTAGGGTCACTGGCGACGCATCCATGTCGGTGGTGCCGGACCAGGCCACGATGATCGTCCAGATCCCCTCAAAACCGGATGATCTTGACGTGGTCATTGCAGAGCAGGAGCAGAAGGCGCAGCAGATAACTTTGGCAATTCAGGACGCCGTCGGCGACAACGCGACTGTGGCCAAAGGCTCGCAGTACATCTATCCAAACTACGGTGGCGGCGCGCCAGTAACAGGCGACGTGACCTTTACCGTGCAATCTTCTGTCCAGATCCAGACAGACATAGAACACCTCTCCGGGCTCGTCAACAAGATAGCAGAGGCGGGGTACGGCTTTGAGAACGTCTACTTTGACCCGAGATACTCTGCATCGCTTGTAAGCGGGGCTAGCGGAGTAGAGCCGACACCACCTGTAGAGGAGGGAGGCAACCCGATCACCATCGGCGTGTTCATAAACACCAAGCCTGACGTCCTGACAAGCGCGATAGAAGAGTACGAAGGCAAGTACCGCCAGCTTTTGACAATAATGGACGAGGAAGGAATCCCGAGGGACCAGATAAGGCAGAACAACTTTTACATCTATCCCAACTTTTACGGCCCAAGCGTGAGCTCTGGTTACAACATGTCAACCCAGCTGGTGGTAAAGACAAGCGCGGACAATATCAAGAAGGTGACAGACGCAGTCACAAGCGTGGGCGGCGCGTTCGTGGAAAACACGTTCCTTTCTATCTCTGATGCAGCTATCGATGAGGCAAGAAAGGAGCTTGGCAGGCAGGCTTTCGACAACGCAAAGAGTAGGGCCGACGAGATTGCAGAGTCGCTGGGACTGGAGGTAAAGGGCGTAAAGCGCATAGAGGCATCGGGCAGCGATAACAACCCGAACTATGGATACTCGGTGTTCGAGTACCGTGGAGTGAAAATCATCCCGCCCTACTACTACCAGAACATGACCGGCGAGATATCCGTCTCCCAGACAGTCGAGTTCGAGCTAGGAAGCCCGTAGTGCAACAGGCGGAGGACCCTCCGCTTTTTTCTTTTTTCTTCGCAATGCTTATTGTCTTGGTGCCGTAAGCGTTGATGTGGACTTTGCAGTGCGCGTTAGAGAAGCGCAAGAGCGCGCGCTGTACACAAGCCGCGTGCTTTACGTGGGAATCCGGCGTGATTGGGCACGTGGCTCAAAGATACTATTTGTCACGAAAGGCCCCACAAGCGACCTTGTGATGGGCTATGGCATCTTTGAAAGAATAGTCGAGCTTGACGCGATGGACGAGCAGGAGCGCAGGCTGTGCCTACAGAACAACTGGTACGGCAGGATGATGTTTGAAAGAGTGGAACGCTTCTTGCCGCCGGTGCCTGTCAGCGACACTCAGCTTGCCAGCGTCAGGCCGGCGCTGCTGCACGGCCTTGAACTTGCCTTGTCGCAGGAAGAGGAAATAGACAGCCTCGTGGCCTCCCGGATAATCTCATAGTCGATTAATTTATTACGGCCGCAGCGCACCGTCATTTGCGATGTCTTTCAGGATTGACAGAGATTCGCTCGGCGAGGTAAAGGTTCCTTCAAACGCCTATTACGGGCCGTTTGCGGCAAGGGCAAAAAAGATGTACAAGGTCACGGGCCAGAAGGCGCACGTCAACCTTGTCAGGGCGTTTGTCATGATAAAGCGCTCTGCAGCGCTTGCAAACAAGGAGCTTGGAGCGCTCGACGCAATGAAGGCCGGCGCAATAGTCAGGGCGTGCGACGAGATCCTGAAAGGCAGGTTGATGGACCAGTTCGTGGTCGAGGCGATAAACTCGGGCGCCGGCACGGCGTTTAACATGAACACGAACGAGGTCATCGCCAACAGGGCCCTTGAGATTCTGGGCAAGAAGAAGGGCCAGTACGACGTCATCAGCCCCAACGACCACGTCAACATGTCGCAGTCGTCAAACGACACTTTCCCGACTGCTATGCACGTCGCAATCCTTGCAAACATGGTGCAGACTGACGCCGCGGTAACGACGCTGGTAAAGTCGCTCCGCAAAAAAGCGAAGGAGTTTGACAGCGCTATCAAGATAGGCAGGACGCACCTGATGGACGCAATCCCGGTCACGCTAGGTGCCGAGTTTGAAGAATACGCGTACTCGATAGAGCGGGCGCAGGAGAGGATGCGCGAGGCAATGGACGGCCTGCGCGAAGTCGCGCTTGGCGGCACGGCGGTGGGAACGGGCGCAAACACGCCGCGCGGGTACCGCAAGCTGGCAATCAAACACCTGTCTGAAATCTCGAAACTTGAGCTCAGGCCGTCGCCCAACATGTTCTACTCGCTCCAGAGCAAGCACGACGTGGCAAACTGCTCGTCTGCTCTCCGCAACCTTGCAATAGAACTCACAAAGATGGCCAATGATTTGCGCCTTATGGCATCCGGCCCGACAGCGGGCTTTGCAGAAGTGCTCATACCGGCAGTGCACGCCGGCTCGTCCATAATGCCGGGCAAGGTCAACCCGTCGCTTGCAGAGTGCCTCAACATGGTCTGCTTCAACGTCATCGGAAACGACGTTTCAGTCGCCATGGCGGCTCAGGCCGGCCAGTTCGAGCTGAACGTCATGCTGCCGGGCATGCTAAAGTGCGTGCTCGACTCGACTGACATGCTGAACAACTTTTTGCCGGTATTTGCGGCGCACATGATAGACGGCCTGAAGGCCAACCGCGAACAGCTTGAATCGTACATTGAAAAGAGCCCGGTGCTAGTAACGCTCCTGAACCCGTACATAGGCTACCTGAAGGCCGCCGAGATCTACAAAGAGTCATTGAAGACAAACAAGAGCATCCGCGAGGTCGTGCTTGAAAAGAAGCTGATGACAAAGGCTCAGCTCGACAAGGCGCTCTCAAAGAAAAGCATACTAGGGTCCGGCTAGCTTTATCGCCCTGCGGTTCTTTGCAACCTCGCGTGCGGCAAAGATGACAAGCAGAACCTGCAGTATGTATCCGCCGATTATCAACACGACCGCGTTGAACGGCTTTGAAAACGTCGTCATTATTTCGACGTGCGGGGGAGCAAGCGAGTTGCCTATCATGACTATGGCCGCAAGCGGAAAGCAGGCGTACAGTTGCTTTTTGTAGCCGGCAAAAGTCAGCACCGTCAGCGTAATGAAAGCGACTTCGACTGCTATAGCCCTATCTACAAACATCGGGTTTCCGGCCGGGATCGCAATCGCTCCAACGACGCTGATTGCTGCCAGCACGTACGCGACGGCGCCTGCCTTCAACGCTGCAAAAACGCGCGTCTAGCATTAAAGCGTTTCACGCGCGCTTAGTTTATACGCTGTCGCTCTCTATCTCGTGGCATGAAAGTCGCGCGCATACTAAAGACGAATGAGCCTCTAAAAATAGAAAGTATCGATACCCCCAAGCCCGTGGGCAATCAGGTTCTTGTCAAGGTCGAAAGCGCGGGCGTCTGCCACAGCGACCTGCACCTGTGGGAGGGCGGCTATGCCGGCCCGCAGGGCGTCTTCATGAAGGTAGAAGACCGGGGCGTGAAATTCCCGCTTACGCCCGGACACGAAATAGCCGGCACGATAGCAGAGCTGGGCGAATCGGTGCAAGGTTTCCAGAAGGGTGAGCGCGTGCTGGTATACCCTTGGATAGGCGAGGGCTCGTGCCCGGCGTGCAGGGCAGGCGAGGAGAACCTCTGCGATGCGCCGAGGTCACTTGGTGTCTACCAGGACGGGGGCTACGGCGAGTATGCGCTGGTTCCAAACTTCAAGTACCTAGTGAAACTCGAAGACTTTGACCCAAGCGCGGCCGCGTCTCTTGCGTGCTCTGGACTCACCGCATACACTGCGGTGAAAAAGGCGGCGGTACAGGACGGCGAGATGCTGGTCATCGTGGGCGCCGGCGGCCTGGGGCTGATGGCAGTCCAGATTGCAAAGGCGATAACGGGGGCGCGTGTGGCAGTAGTCGACATCGGCGAAAAGAACCGGGAGGAGGCCAAAAACCTCGGCGCGGATCACGTAATAAACTCGGGCTCTGCCGATCCCGTGCAGGTGGTCAAGGACCTGACAAAGGGGCTGGGCGCAGAAACGGTCATCGACTTTGTCAACAACACAAAGACGGCGCCCAACACGTTCAACATGCTGAGAAAGCGCGGCAAGATGATAATGGTCGGCCTCTTCGGCGGCTCGATGGAGCTGAACCTGCCCTTGGTGCCGCTGCGCGCCTTTACGCTGACAGGTGCCTACACCGGCAGCTACGCGTCGCTGGTGGAGTTGGTCGAGCTCGCGAAGAAGGGCAAGGTACAGTCGATAGTGTCCCGCAGGTTCACGCTGGACGAGGCAAACACGGCGCTTGAGGAGCTCAAGGCGCGAAAAATAGTCGGCAGGGCCGTCATCAACCCCTAATTTTATTCCACAAGCAGCCTGCTCTGTATGTCTTTCACGACAACAGACTTGATGTTGACAAACTCGCGGATGCCAAACTCCGACAGCTCCCGGCCAATGCCCGACTTTTTGACGCCGCCAAACGGCAAACGAGGATCAGACCGGACCATCTCGTTCACGGACACCAGCCCGGACTCTATCTGCCTTGCAATCTTGATGCCGCGCTCGATGTTGTTTGTCCAGATGCTCGCGCCAAGGCCGAACTCGGAGTTGTTGGCCTCGAGCACCGCCTGCTCTTCGTTTTCGACAACTATGATGGGCGCGGCCGGCCCGAACACCTCCTCTCTCACCATGTCCATGTCGTGGCCGACGTCTGACACTATGGTAGGCTCGTAAAAGAACCCGTCGCGGCTAACAGGTTTACCTCCTATCAGCACCTTGCCGCCCTTTGCCTTTGCATCGTCGACCTGCTTTGCCAAGGCCTGCCGCTGGCTGTCTCTTACAAGCGGCCCGACAGTCGTCTTGGGATCCAGCGGGTCGCCCAAGACTTCTGCCTCGGTGTTTTCCACGAACAGCTTGGTGAACTTTTCCGCGACGCTCTTGACGACGATGAAGCGCTTTGCAGCTATGCACGACTGGCCGGTGTTCAAAAGGCGCGACTGCGTGGCCATATGCGCCGTCTGGTTCAGGTCCGCGTCCTCAAGCACGATGAACGGGTCGCTCCCGCCAAGCTCCAGAACGAACTTTTTCAGCCCGTCGGCAGCAAGCTCTGCCACGCGCTTGCCGGTGTTAAGGCTACCTGTCACCGACACGGCGTCAATGTCAGCCTGTACCAGCGCCTCGCCCACCCGGTAGTCGCCTATCACTATCTGGAACACATTTTCCGGAAAGCCCGCGTCCTTGAACGCCTGATCGAGCTTGACAGTGCTTCCAAGGCAGACGCTAGAGTGCTTTAGTACGCCAACGTTGCCTGCTGTGAGAGCAGGGACCGCAAACCTCATCACCTGCCAGAATGGAAAGTTCCAGGGCATTATCGACGCTATCACTCCAAGCGGCTCGAACGACACAAAGCTCTTGCGAAACTCTGTTGGAACTATCTGGTCGCGCAGGAAAACTTCGGCGTGCTCGGCGTAATAGTCGCACACCCACGCGCACTTCTCTATCTCGGCAAGCGACTGACGTATCGGCTTGCCCATCTCCTCTGTGACCGTCCTCGCATAGTCCTCGCGGTTTTTGCGCATCACCCTGCCTAGCCTGCGCATGAGCTCGGCCCGCTCGCCGAGGTCTACCTTCCTCCACTCTGCGTACGCCTGCCGGCCGAGCTTTACCTTGCGGCCGACGTCCTCGCTTGTTTCAGCGTCATAAGCGGCAATTACTTTTCCCGTTGCGGGGTTGACAGTCTCTATCTGCATATGAGAGCAATCGTAGTACGCACTAATAAGGAATAGATGTATCCCGCCGGCAGGATTTGCCCCAAAACAGGATTTACCCTGTCTTGTTTGAGCCTGCGACTCTTCGGTTACTGCTACCTGTGCGCCCGATAGGCTGTTGCACGCGGTCAGCGAACTCGCCGACATCTACAGCCGAAAGCTCTACCAGGCTGAGCTACAGCGGGACAGTTCCGTTCACTGCTTGCATGATATATAATCGTCACGCAAGGTAGCGGGCCACGTCAAGCGCGAAATACGATATTATCCTGTCCGCGCCGGCCCTGCGCATAGCAGCCATCGAAGTCACCTTCCACTCTTCCTCGTCAACAAAACCGTGCTTTGCGGCCGCCTTTATCATCGCATACTCGCCTGAGACGTTCTGCACTGCTATCGGAGTCCTGAACGCCTCCTTGGCCCTTTTGACAAGGTCTAGGTATGCAAGCGCAGGCTTGACCATGACCATATCCGCCCCTTCCAGTATGTCCTGCTCCATCTCCCTCATCGCCTGCCTTGGGTTTGCATAGCCCACCTGATAAGACGACTTGTCTATCGTGCCTTTTTTCTGAAAAGCAGCAGAGCGGAACGGCGCGTAGAGCGAAGAGGCGTGCTTGGCAGAGTACGAAAGTATGCGGGCCGAAAAGCCTCCGGCGTCAAGCGCCGCCCTTATCGCGCGCACCTGGCCGTCCATCATTGCCGACGGCGCCACCACGTCGGCGCCGGACTCGGCGTGGCTTGTCGCTATCTCTGCAAGGGCAGCGACCGTGCGGTCATTGTCCGCCCTGCCTTTTGACACAAGGCCGCAGTGCCCCGACGGGTTGTACTGGCACAGGCAGACGTCCGTTACGACGCTTATCGACCTGCCAAACGCCGACTTGATGCCTCGCACGGCGCGCTGGACGACGCCGTTTCTTCCAAAAGCCCCGGAGCCCTTGTCGTCGCGACTTTCGGGTATGCCAAAGATTATCACAGATGGTATGCCTGCGCCTGCAATCTCCTGAACTCTGGCGGCCGCGTTTGCTGCAGGGGTTATGGGCACGCCCGGCATGGCCCCTGCACTTGCCTGCGGCCTCTCTGAGACAAAGACCGGACAGATGAGGTGCTCCTTCAGGAGGCCTACTGCCGACAGGGCATCGTGGTACTGTGCAAGCGAGGACTGCAACAGCGATGTCAGGGCAAGCGTCCTATGAATACCTTGTCAAATACTGTCTTCGGGCCCGAGACAGCTCCGAGTCTCTCGACCCGCGTATGATACGATCTTCGCACACCTTTTTATGACACCGCAATCTGTAACAAGCCAACAGGCAGGTGCAAAGGAGGTAGACCCGCAGCATGGAGGCGCAAAAGAGGCAAGAATCTGTAACCAACAACGACCTTACGTGGACGGACATGCAGAGGCCGGCCTATGCGGACCTGCTAGAGCTTGGCCGTCGGTATCCTTCGTTTAACAAGCTCAACTTTGAGGACTCTCTCTCAAAGATCCAGATACCCAAGATAGACCGCTACGACGACCACATCTTTGTCGTCATGCACTTTCCCACTCCTGACAAAGAGCGTGGGTTCGTATCCTCGCAGCTCTCGCTATTCGTTGGTGCAGATTATCTTGTGACGGTGCACCAGGGCGAGCTCAAGCCAATAGAGGAGCTCTTCAGCATCTGCAGCAAGGATCCCAGCCTGAGGCAGGCAATAATGGGCAAGTCGTCAGGCTACCTGCTCCACAAGATAATCGACACGCTTGTGGACGACATGCTGCACCTGCTCATGAAAGTGGTGGGCAACATAGAAGACATCGAGGACCTTGCGTTTGACGAGCGCTTCTCCACGTCCAGGCAGATAGCGCTGCTTCGGCGCGAGATAATGACCCTCAGGCGCATAGTGCTGCACCTAAAGCGCGCCGTAATAGACCTGACAAAGGATGTCCAGCGCTTCTCAAAGGAGGACCTGACGCCCCACTTCAAAGACGTGCAGGACCACGTCGAAAAGGTCGCCGAAACGCTGGAGGAGGCAAAGGAGACCGTCGAGATCTACAAAGACACAGACTTTGTGCTGAGTTCCGAAAAGACCAACAAGATACTCGCAGTCCTGACTATAATATTCACGCTCTCGATTCCCGCGACTGTCATCGGGGCGTTTTACGGCATGAACGTCACCATACCCGGGGGCATCGAGACGGGACCTTGGATGCAGCTCGGGCCTTACACCACCTTCATCTTTGTCCTGCTGATATCACTGGTGCCCGCAGGGCTCATGTTCCTGTGGTTCTACCGCTTGGGCTGGCTCGAAAGGCCCCGGTAAATATTATTTTATTATGTTATCGGGATTGTAATTCTATCACACACGGCTCCATTTATAGAAAATTCCATGAAAAAGACCAAAGCATATAAATGATAGCAGCATATCAAAAAGAAAGGGTTGGCGGGAAAGGCGGACGAAGTTAGCGGATACGTTTGCACCCCGCACGGCAAGCAGACCGCATCGCTTTTGGAAAGCTGGAAGAAAGACGACAACATCGTCGACATTTACTTTGCCACGGCCACGTTTTCAGAAGAGAGCGTGCCGTACTTTCCCAACAAGGCCAACAACTACATCGTGGCTTCGTTCAAAGACATGAAAGGCACGCTTTCTGACATCAACGACAGCGGCGCGGACCGGCTGGCGTTCATGTTCGGCCTCAACAGCCCGCTCTTTGACCGGGTCGGCGACCGGCTGAACTACATCTCACTTTATTTCACGAAATACTCAAGCGGAGACCCCGCGATAAGCGACGTGGCAAACGTGATTGCGCGCCGGGACAGGGTCAAGAAGGCCAGCCTGGCCGAGATGCAGCTTCTGGCGCAGGAGCAGCCGCGCTTCACGTTCCCGTATGCCAAGAACCTCGTCATTCTGGAAGTGGAAGGGTCAGAGACGCACCAGACCGACCAGAAGTACTGCGAGCGCACGAGGCGCGACGTGGCGAGAAAGGGGATCATGCTCAACAACCTTGTAAGTTTTTCAATCCTTGAAAAGCTGAAGTAATCGACAGTAGACTTTTTGCAGAAGACCTAAAAGCGATGGATGCCAATATTGCGCATGCGACGCCGGGCAAACATACAGGAGCTCGTATGGGCCTGCCGGGACGAAAGGGACATGGACAAAAAGACCGAGCTCTACAACAAGATCCGCAAGAAATTGTCGTATCCTCCGGAGCTTGCGATGCCTTCCATGATCACCGACGATTTCATCAATGCCGCTCTTGACAGAATTTAGCATAACTGTTAAATATGCAGAGTTTTTTCAGAACCCTGAATTATATTGAGCAAGCCGATGGAACTTGGCCAGCTAAAGATTGGTTCGTACATCATAATCGACGGCGAGCCCTGCAGGATAGTCTCGTACGACCACAGCAAGCCGGGCAAGCACGGCTCTGCCAAGGCCAGGATAAACGCGGTAGGCGTCTTTGACGGCAGCACCCACCCGTTCGTGGGCCCCGTCACGACCAGGGTCGAGGTCCCGCTGATTGACAAGCGCAGCGGCCAGATCATTTCAAAGCAGGGCGACACGCTCCAGATAATGGACCTCGAGACGTTTGAGACCTTTGAAACATCTTCCGTGGAAGACGAGATAAGGGACAAGTTGCAGGACAACGTCCAGGGCCAGGAAGTCGAGTACTGGAAGGTACTTGACAGGATAAAAATAGTCCGCGTCAAGGGCTAGCGCGCTACGTTCATAGTATAGCAATAACGATTATCGTCGGATGCTGATGACGTGAAGGAAGAGCCGTCTGATTGGTGATGAAGATTATGAGTCCTGAGGCATCCGGTGAACTATCCACGCTTGAAAGCGTGGGCTTCTTGCTTCCTCGAAGCAAACTTGCTTATCCGTTGGCGGACAAGTAGAGGCCGCTCCTCAGCACGGGCCTGTTCCAGACCCCGTTCGAGAATGTTGACAGCTGCGTTTAGGTCTCTGTCCATCACCAGGCCGCAGCCGTGACATTCAAACATACGTACTGAAAGGTCAAGTTTCTCTTTTGCAACCACGCCGCACCTTGAGCATTTCTGCGATGTTCCACATGGGTTGACGACTATCACTCGTCCACCGCGCCTTTCTACCTTGTAGGCAGTATAGAGACGCAGCTTTCCCCAAGTGGCATCCATTATTGCCGATGCTAGGTTGTGGTTCTTGACCATGTTTGCGATGTTCAGTTTTTCAAATACGATAGTATCGTAATTGTCGGCAAGTTCCTTCGATGCTTTGTGCACAAAGTCGTCTCTGCACCTTCTCACCCTTCTCCACGCTTTGGCCAGCTGGATTCTGGCCTTCTCACGGTTCTTGCTGCCCTTCTCTTTCCAAGCCAAGTTTTTCTGCAGTTCCTTGATGTGCCTTGCCTGAGCGTCAAAGTCGAGTGTGTTCTGAATCTTGATACCGTCGCTCAATGTCATCCAGCTGAGCAGTCCAACGTCTACTCCGACGGCATTCTGAACCGGTTTTTGTTCAATCACATCGATTCCGTCGTCTGCAGTGACGCAGCAGTACCACTGGTCAACGTCTCGGATGATGGTGCATCTTTTCAGAGTGCCGACAGGAATACGGTGCATCTTGAACTTGATGGAACCTATACGCGAAAGTACGAGTTTGTTATCTTTGATTTGCCACCTGCCGTACTGTGGATAAGAGAATGAGTTGTACTTTTCCTTGCTTTTGAATCTCGGATATTTGGTCATCTTTTTGAAAAACGCCTGATACGCCTTATCAAGTCTGAGCAGTACATCTTGCAGAACTTGACTGTGAACCTGTTTGTAGTACTTGTTTTCTGGCTTTCTGAGTGTCAGCAGCAGTTTCTGCTCCCAAAAGCCTACATTCCAATCAGAACTCCTCTCTCCAAGCGAATTGTTGTACAGACGCCTGCAAGTTTCAAGAGTGTTATTCAGAACCTTGGTCTGCTCAGGTGTTGGATAGAGGCGGAACTTGTACATGAGCATGTTAGCGACAACGGTTTACACAGGTTGGTATTACTTAACACCTAGAGCACCTTGGGGAGAGGGGGTCACATTCGGGAGCAAACAAATTCATCCTAACTCTTGATATAATCTCTTTGTTCCCTTGCTCTTCTTGTGCTACATCCTCTTTGACCTTGGATTGACGATGGCGTCAAGCGCGTTGCCGATTAGAGCAAACGCAAGGCCCGTCAAGGCAATCATCAGCCCCGGCGGCACAATCCACCACCAGAGCCCGCGGACTGCCGCGCCGGCAGAGTTTGCGTCGTGCAGTATCTGGCCCCAAGTCGGTATGGACGGGTCGCCAAGCCCTAGGAACGACAGCGCCGCCTCGCCTAGGATCGCTGACGGCACCGCAATTGCGATGCTTGCAAACGTCAGCGGCAGCAGCTGCGGTATTATGTGCCGGAAGATTATGCGTGCGTCTGACTGGCCCATTAATTTGGCCGCTTCAACGTACTGCAGGTTCTTTATCTGGAGCGCAAGGCTCCTGCTTATCTTTGCCATGCCGACCCAGCCGAATATAACGAGAAAGCCCGTGATGAGAAAAATGCTCCTGCCTACGGTGACTGACAGTATCACGAGCAGCGGAAGCGTCGGGAGCGAGTAGAAAATGTCGTTCACCCTCATCAGCCCCTCGTCGGTCCTCCTGCCCTTGTAGCCGGCCGCGACGCCGTAGATGAGGCCTATCAGGATGGACGCAATCGATACCGTCAGCCCGATGAACAGCGCAACAGGCGCGGCCCACAGTATGCCTGTCGCAAGGTCGCGTCTGAGCTCGTCTGTTCCCATTACGCCGTACACCTTTCCTCCCAAGATTATGCCCGAGTCCACCACCTCGTCGGCGCCGTCAAAGAGGTAGAAGGTCTCCCTGAACAAGTACGTGCCCTTCAGAACCTTGCTTTCGCTTGCGTCTGAAAAGATCATCATCTGCGGCCTTGACGGGTCCTGCGGGTACGAAAAGGCGTCAAGGTCGCCTCGCAGCGACTCGGCGACTGCCCTGTCTGTGGAAAACACCCTTGAAGAAAAGACGTTCTGGCCGCCCTGTGCCGGCGGGAGCGACGCAAAGTACGCCCTGAACTCTTTGCCGTCGGGCCTGATGACGTCCACCTGCAGCACCGGCTGCGTCGAGCCGTAGCGCGCTGAGTAGAGCAGCATGAAATCGGCAGGGTACTGGTCGTAGTCAAAGCGGACGCTGTACGAGTGCGTCACAGTCCTGACTCCGCCATCAAATGATTCTGTCACCTGCGCGCCCTGCGAGCGCAGGACAAGGTGCTCGGGCACCTTTGCGCCCACAAGGTTGGTCCACGCCGGCGCGGCCGACTTGGGCAGGTCTATCCAGTGGTTGGGGTTGTTCCACTGGCTGTAAGACTCTAGCGGGATTGCTGCAACTGAGTAGAGTGTCATCATTATCAGGCCAAGCAGTATGGCAACGCCCACAAGACCGCTCTTTGACCGGCGGAACTCGCGGACTATCTCAGACCTTGAAAGCACGCTTGCAGGCGCGCTCATGAGACCTTCACCCTCGGGTCAAAGTAGGCGTAGACTATGTCGGTCAAAAACACAGTGATGACAAATATGACAGTCGAGACGTAGGTGAGCCCGACTATGACCGGTATGTCAAGCATGCCTATCGCCTGATAATACAGCTGTCCCATGCCGGGCCAGTCGAACACCGCCTCCACTGTGATCGCACCGCCAAACGAGCCGGCGAGACTGAGCGCGATCACGGTCACTATCGGAGGAGCGGCGTTCTTTAGCGCGTGCGAGTAGACTATTTTCTTCTCTGGTATCCCGACCGCCCTCTTTGCAGCTATATAGTCCTCGCCCAGTATGCCTACTACAAAGTAGCGCACGATGTAGGCCCATGCGCCAAACCCGACCAGGACTATGGTTATGAGCGGCAAAAGCATGTGATACAGCAAATCAAGCGCGTAGGCCGGGTCGTCCGGCGGCGTAAGCGGGGTTGCCCGGGCAGGAAATATATGGTAGGCAAAGGCAAACGCAAAGATCATCAGCATGCCGACCCACCAGGTGGGGAACGAGCCGGAAAAGACCGCAAAGGCCGAGTTGAGCCTGTCCCACACAGAGCCGGCCCTGTTTGCGACGTACGCACCCAGATACAGGCCAATGACGGTTATCACGAGAGTTGACGTGGTGAACAGCAGCACCGTCTTTGGCACCTTTTCAAGTATGATGTCCCGGACGTTTGACGAGCCGCTCTCGCTTGTTAGAAAGCTGGATTTGCCAAGGTCAAGCACCAGCACTTTGAGAACCGTGTTGAAGAAGCGCTTGGGCGAGTACCACGGCTCGTCAAGGCCAAGCGTCCTTATCTGCTGCTCCGTGCGCTCGTCGATGAAGCGTTGGCGCTCCTCTAGGCTGCTGAACCTTAGCTCACGAAAGTTTATCTCATCGGCGACAGAGAACCTGACGTAGTCAAGCAGTATCCTGTCCATCGTCGGGCCAAGGAGCGCTATGGTGAGAACGAGCGTGGCAAAGAGCACTATTACCGTGTTTATGGAGCGGACCAGAACAAACCGGGGAAATCCACCCAACTCGCTAGACCAGAAGCAGTGGCTTTCTATTAATATTATCTGGAGGGGAGCAGGTGTCCGATTGCCCTGCCTGCAAGCCTGCCTGCTGCAATCGCAGACGCGCTTGCGGTGGCCAGCACGAAAAGCGACGTGCCCGCGACAAGCACCGGCACACTTTCGGCTGCTATTCCTGCAGATATGGTGACGGCCGCTCCTGCAAGCACTGCAAGCGCGACCTTGACTGCAAGGCCTGAGCGCCTCTGGACGGGGCGCGCAAGCCCTGCCGGCCACAGGTACACCGCGCCTATGAGCGCGCTTGTAACAGCTCCGGCTGCGACGGCCCCTACTTCGCCGCCGCTTGCGGCAAAGTGCGCCCTCTCGGCCGCGCCGAGAATGCCAAAGAGCGGGTAGATTGCAGCCTTGACCGACGCCTGCAGCCATGGCTGCTGGCGCTCGTACTCTGCGACCTGCGGGCTGAACGAGTAGTAGGCCGCGTTGAACGCGTCCATGAAAGCCGAGCCGGAGGCAGTCGAGAGGATGTAGTCCTGCCTGAAGCTGCGCAGGTACTGCACCTGCGGCGTCAGTTCGGATCCGAACGCTGCAGTAGCAATAAGGCAGCCGGAGGGCTGGCCATCCTGCTGCGACCCCGTCTGTTGACTTCCTGTCTGCTGCGTCGACGATGAAGATTCAGATGCGGCAAGTATTGTGCTCGTGGAAATATCGGGGCTGGACGCAAAGTCACTGTTTGCAAATATTTTCAGCTGGTTGGGGCCGATAGAGAGCATTGCCGTTTCAGATGCCGGGATGCTCATCACGAATATGCCAACCTCGCCTGCCGGCTGCGCCTCGCCCTTTGCAACTACGCGGCCGTCCTTGTTTGAGATAAAGTAGTTCACCTGCGCCTCGCTGCTGGGCTGGCCGTCCACTTGCAGCCTGAGCGAGGCTTCCACCGGCTGACCTATTATGACTGTTCTTGGGATGCTCACGCTTGTTATCTTGGCCAGCCTCGGCGTCTCGTACTCTGACCAGTGGCCGGCCACAAACGGGTAGGAGGAGTCGCGGAACGCCTTTATCGTTATCGTCCTCCCAGCAACGTTGTAGCTGTCAAAAAAGAAAGGACCATTGCCGACAACCGCATGGTTGTGGTCGGTTATCCATTTGATGCTTGCGTCGTAGCGGGCAATCGCCTCGCTCTCGCTCACAACTCCTCTGAGAGACGCGGGCACGAACCTTTCATTCTTCATCTTTACAAGCTCGTCGCGCACCATTCTTGCGTGATCGGGTAACACCATGTCCAGCCAGTCAACATTCTTGACGGTCGCCTCAGCTCTGGAATATGCCGTCTTGCCTGAAGTGACCAGACGCTCCGTGGCTGCAGTTATCTCCCACGGTTCTGTTGCCCATGCGGCGGCAAAGTCGGCGATCTCTTTGTCATCATAGTGCCAAAAGTCGACGTACACGTCTACCGTGTCGGCGCCGGTGACTTCGATGCCTTTCAGCAGAGCCAGGTTTGGCGCCGCAAACGAAGTGTATTCAGGGTCGACGGTGAGGTCGCCCTCTCCCAAGTCAGTGCCCCATTCAAAGCTAAAGTACTGACCGTACAGAATGTCTGACATGCTCATCGGAACCCCGTGGTGCCAGTTGGAGAACAGTAGCCTGAACGAAACCCTGCTGGTCGCCTCACTTCCTGCCTGTTTCCATTCCTGCGCCTCCGGATCCCACACTCTGGCCCCGTCAGACGCCTCTATTTTGCTAGATGGTCCGTCGGTTCGTATCTCCGTCCATTCAGACCTTACAGGTACTATCTCGCCAGTGTAGGGGTGGCGAAACGTGCCGCTATCTACAACCAGAAAGTAAATGTCCCGGCTGTAGATGTCGTTCAAGCCCCCGATGCTATTCCAGGCCGCCTGGTGGATCTGCTTTACGCCGACGTCAAGCGAGTTTCCCTGCGCAGGCCGCGCGTTTATGAGCGAGTACTTGCTTGTTATGCCCGCCCCGAAGTCATTCACCAGGCCCTCCAGGTTTGCCCTAGCTACATGCGGGTCAGTCTTCTGGTTTACAAAGACTCTGACAGCTTCCTGTACGCCCATCTTGACCGCTCTGTTGACAAGCTCACTCCTTTCCTCGGCCGAGTTAAAGTTGGCAAAGTAAATGTTCTGGGTAACCTCGTCAAGAGTTGCGTTTTGATAGTTCCAGAAGCCCGGGTTTTGTGAGCCCGGCATCCTGCCCACCCAAGGCGCGTACATCTGGGCTGCCGTGATGGGGTTATACTTGACGAAGACGGAAGTGCCAGCAAATCCCTCTGTGTATGCATGCCATTGAAAGTCCTGCGGGTCGGAACCATATACGACGGTGTTGGCCTTTATCAGATCGCCATAGTCCTTCTGGACAGTAAATCCGGCGCTTTCAAGCTTGGATGCAAAGTCGTCGCCAATGAGCCTGCGCTGGAGGTCGTCGGACCTTATCAACAACTTTACTACGACAGGCTGGCCTACGTACGTCCACCTGCCATTTTCAAGTGCGGCGCCCGCCCCCGACATCGCTTCTGATATCATGCTCTGGGCGAGCTGCGGATTGTAGCGCAGGCCAAATGACTCGACGGTGTCGATTATGTTGAGATACTCTGGCGAGTAGATGCCAAATGGCTCGTAAAGCGGGCTACCGTAGCCCTTGTGGAATTCGTTTACGACTAGATCCCGGTCAATGAGGTAGTTCATAGCAAACCTGACCTCTCTGAACTGGAAGGGGTTGATGGTCCGGGCATCTTCAGAGGGCGCGGGGTTAAGCAGAATCAGGTTCGTTCCTGCATGCCTGTCGTAAATCCTGAGCCGGGGATCGTTCTTTGCGTCAGCAGCCGACTCGAGGGGGATCCTGAAATAATATGCGTCAAGGTTGCCGGACCGCACCTGCTCCAGCGCGACGTTTTCGTCCTCGTAGTGGATGAAGCGCACCTGGTCGACGTACGGTCCCTTTGCGGGCTGCGCAAAAGCTGTCGCAAGGCTGGAGACGAGCAAAGCCGCAACTACAAGCGCCGCAGTCGCCCTGAACACTACATCAAGGGCGCGCGGTTCTCTAATAAATTTTCATCCCCTCGCACGGTCAGGATCGGGGATCGCCGATATAAGCGCCTGCGTGTATGGATGGGCAGGCGACGAGAGCACCCGGTCTATGGGGCCCATTTCGACTATCCTACCGGCGTTCATTATCGCAAGCTCGTCGCCCACGTAACGCGCAGTAGAAAGGTCGTGGGTGATGTAGATGTAGGCTATGCCAAATTTTTGCCGGAGCTCGTGCATCAGCCCGAGTATCTCGCCCCTGACAGACACGTCGAGCATCGAGACCGGCTCGTCGGCGACAATCAGCGCCGGCCTCATGACAAGCGCCCTTGCAAGCGCGACCCTCTGCCGCTGGCCTCCGGAGAGCATGTGCGGCAGGCGCAGCGCTATCTCTGACGCAGGCAGCCTGACCTCTTCGAGCGCCTTCATCGCCTTCTCCTCCCTCTGCTGGCGCGAGCTTGCCCTGTCGTGTATCGACAGCGGCTCCATGACTATGTCGCGGATCTTCATGCGCGGGTTCAAAGAAGCGTACGGGTCCTGGTAGACCATGTGCACATACGTGCGGAACTTTTTCAGCTGGTTCCCGGCGTAGCGCGTGATGTCCTCGCCGTCGAATATTATCGAGCCCTCGTCAGGGTCTTCGGCCCTGAGCACAAGCCTTGCCACGGTGGTCTTGCCAGAGCCGGACTCGCCTGCAAGAACCAATACCTTACCGCGCTCCAGAGTAAAGCTGACGCCGTCAACTGCCTTTACAAACTGCTGGCCCTTCTGGAACATCTGCCTCAGGCCCTTCTTTACCGCAAAGTACTTGACCAGTCCGCGTGCTTCAAGCAGGGCCCCCAAAGCATGTGCGCTTGGCATCCTTTCAGATATAAACAATTGCGGACAGTTGATATTTGCCGGGCCCGTCGCTAGGCTGTGAGGCTGGCGGCGCTTTTCTCCGGAGGCAAGGACAGCACCTATGCGATATATCTGGCAAAAAAGGCCGGCCACAGCATAGAATGTCTGATATCTATAAGGCCTGCTGCCGACGATAGCCTGCTCTTCCACTACCCCAACAGCGAGATGACGAAATACCTTGCCGACGCTATGCAGACGCCGGTCGTGAGCGTGCCTGCTCCGGGCAGAGGCAAGGAAGAGGAGGCAGGGGCACTGGATAAAGCGCTGGCAAAGGCCAAGACGCTCTACGGAATAGAAGGCGTCGTCCACGGCGGGATTGCAAGCAACTTTCAAAAGCAGGCCTTTGAAGCGGCGTGCAAAAAGCAAGACCTGCAAGCACTCGCGCCGCTGTGGGGCGCAGACCAGGAAAAGTACATGCGCGAGCTTTTGGATAACAAGTTTTCCGTGATGATAGTCGGCGTCTCTGCCATGGGGCTTGAAAAGGAGTGGCTTGGCAAGATAATAGACAGGGCGTCTCTGGAACGATTAATAGCGCTTTCAAAAAAACACGGCTTTAACCTCGCCTTTGAGGGCGGGGAGGCAGAGACGCTCGTTCTTGCCTGCCCACTGTTTTCAAAGAGGCTGCGCGTGAGAAACGCAAAGACGCACTGGGACGGGCAGCGGGGAATATTTGAAATACTGGAAGCGGAGCTAGTAAGCAAGGATGTTTGACAACCTGCGTGACGGGCTCAGGAGCGCGCTGAAAAAAATAGTCGGCGCGTCGGACATCAACGAGGAGCTCATAGACTCGCTGTGCAAGGACGTCCAGCGGGCGCTCCTGCAGTCAGACGTCAACGTGAGGCTGGTGCTCACGATCACAAAGAACCTCAAGGAGCGAGCCATGAAGGAGCAGCCGCCAAAGGGCCTGTCGAGGAAGGACCACATAGTCACGATACTGTACAGCGAGCTGGCAAGCATGCTCGGATATTCCGGCGAGGTGATAACCACGATTGACAAAAAGAGCATTGACGACGATCCGGGCGCGACCAAGTTCTTCAAACCCGGCAAGCAAAATGTGTTATTGATGCTTGGCATTCAGGGCTCGGGCAAGACTACTGTGACTGCCAAGCTTGCGCGGTGGCTCACAAAGCACGGCTACCGCGTGGGCGTGGTCGGCGCCGACACATGGCGTCCCGGGGCGCTGACGCAGCTGAAGATGAACTGCGCCAAGATAAACGTCGAGGTCTACGGCGAGGAAGACAGCAAGGACGCGGTAGGAATCACAAAGCATGGTCTTGAGCACTTCAAGCCGCAGGGGCTTGACATCGTGATTATAGACACCGCAGGCAGGCACAAGGAAGAGGCAGGCCTTTTGCAGGAAATGAATGAGATGTACAAGGCCGCCACGCCGGACCTTGTGCTCCTGGTGATAGACGGAACCATAGGACAGCAGGCATTCAGTCAGGCAGAGGCCTTCCACAAGGCCGCGCCGGTAGGCGGTATCATAATCACAAAACTTGACGGCACGGCAAAGGGAGGCGGCGCGCTCGCCGCGTCTGCTGCAACCGGCGCCAAGGTGATGTTCATAGGCACAGGCGAGCGTATCGACGATCTGGAGCAGTTCTCGCCGACGCGCTTTGTCGGCAGGCTGCTTGGCATGGGCGACATAAAGGCACTGCTTGAGATGGCAAAGGGACTCGAGATGCAGGCCGACGAGAACCAGGCAAAGCGCGTCCTTTCCGGCAAGATGACGATTGAAGATTTCTACGCCCAGATGGAGCAGGTGGGCAAGATGGGCTTTCGCAACGTGATTGAAAACATGCCCGGCCTTTCCGGCATGGTAAAAGAGGATCAGCTGGACGCGATGCAGGAGCGGATGGAGAAATGGAGGTTCATCATCCAGTCGATGACGGTGGAGGAAAAGAAGGATCCGGACGTCATAAACGAGTCTAGGCGCAAGCGCATAGCCCGGGGCTCGGGCATGCCGGAGAGCGAGATAAAGCACATGATCCAGCAGTACAACAACTCGAAGGCCATGATGAAGCAGTCAAAGGGGCGGCAGATGCAGGGCCTCATGAGGAGGTTCGGGCTTGGTTGATTCTGCCAAAAGCGCCCTTGTCCAGCTGAGAGAATACGAGCTGTGCAAGTATTGTCTTTCCAGGCAGACAGGCCGCGCGATAAAAAAACGCGTGCAGAAATGCCACATCTGCCGCGGGCTCTTTGACAGGCTTGACGAGATAGCAGAAAAGGCGCATGCTGCGATGCGGCAGTACCAGTTCGAAACTTTCCTTGTGGGCGCGACGTTGGCCACGCAATTCTTTGAAAGGGAGGACGCGCTCAGGGCGCGATTGAAAATACGCGGAAAAGAGAGTCTGAAAAGCCAGCTCACCCGCGAGCTTGGGCAGCGCCTTGCCAAGATGACCGACAAGCGCGTCGACTTTGCAAGGCCGGACCTTGCAGTGAACGTGACGGTAGACAAGGATGGCAGTGTTGAAGCAGCCGCGCGAGCAAGGCCGGTTGCCCTGCAGGGCCGCTACGTGAAAAAAGTTCGCGGCCTGCCGCAAAAGCAAGAACGCTGCCCGATGTGTCAGGGAAAGGGCTGCAACCTGTGCGACAACACCGGATTTTACGGAAACAGCAGCGTCGAAGGGATACTGGCAAAGCATATAACCAAGGCCGCGGGCGGGCAGTCGCCGCGCTTTTCGTGGGTGGGAAGCGAGGACCAGAACAGCCTCGTGCTTGGCAGGGGAAGGCCGTTTTACGTCAAGGTTTCCGACCCTCGCGTGAGGAGGCCGAAAAAGAGGCGCTTTTCAGAAGCAGGCATCACAGCGGTGATAACAGGCGTCCTAGACGACGTGCCCGACACGCAGGCGCGCTTTGTAGTCAGTACGAAAATATCGTGCGCCTGCGCCCGGCCTCTGACGAACGACGACATTGCGAAACTGAAGTCGCTTGCGGGCTCGGTAGTGAAATTTGAAAGCAGGTCCAAGGTCGCGTCTAAAAAGATCTACACTGCACAGGCGAAAAAGGTAGGCGAAAATGAATTTGCGCTTACCATAAAGGCAGACGGAGGCCTGCCGATAAAGCAGTTTGTTGGCGGCCAAGAGTACATGGAGCCCAACGTCTCGGCTCTGCTTGGAGCAAAGTGCGAATGTGCGGCGTTTGACGTTTTATCTGTAGAAATTCAGTAATGTTTTTTGCCCACACTCTCATTTTGATGCAAGATGAGCTTTGACCCGCTCTACAAGGTCCACGAGGCGCTGGCGGCAGGCCAGGTACCTCAAAAGATGCACGACCTTGTGGCAAAGAGGTTCCCACTTGTCACCGAAGGCATAAGGCGGGTCGAGCAGGCGTCCGGCCTGAACTATCCCTACCACTACGTTGAGCCGTCGATGGTGGTGTCTACGTCTGCAGTCGAGTTCACGCAGTTTGGCATCTTCTTTGCCCGCACGATACCTGTTGTGGGCGAGGACAACCTGCTGCGCGTGGTCGTGCAGCTGACGGCTCCGCTCGTCGCGTTCGGTCTGAAAGGCACGATACACGCTATCCTGGCGCACGAGTTCATGCACTACTTAGAGCTTGTAAGCAGGATAGTCAAGATGAACGTGGTGTCTGATGAACTGTCAGGCACGCTCTTTGAAGGCAAGTACGCCGACGCCGGCAGGCTACTTGAAGAGCGCGCGGTCTTCAAGTCCGACCCAACGCTTATCCGGCACATAACAAGCCGGTTTCCTGAAGGCTTCCGCGATCTAAAACTGGAGGACAAGGCGATAAAGCTGTGGATGGACAAGGGGCTCCCGATGACAAAGGTCCCAATAGACTCAAACGTCATCAAGATACCGGTGGAGGCGATGGCCCGCCTGCAGGTGGAGCAGGTGGTAAAGGACAAGATAGCGCAGTACGAGAGCGTGAAACTGCGCAAGAGAAAGGGCCAGCCCGGCTATGTCTAGCCTGTCTGAAAGGGAAAGCCAGATTCTTCAAAACTGCATGGCAAAGGCCGCCAAAGGCAGAAAGATTGTTGCAGCATGCGTCTACGGCTCCAAGGTGGCCGGATACGCAAGGCCGGACAGCGACATCGATCTTTTGCTTGTGCTGCAAGACTACCCCTACAAGGTAAAGTACGTCTATATGGAAGAATCGGGTCTTCAGGTCTCTGCACTCGTCGTAGACAGGGAGGCGCTAGAGCGCGATGCAAAATACGCTTACTTGGGCGAGTTTGTTGCAGGCCGGCTCTTGCACGTCTACGAGCCGGTCGAAAACGCGCCACTTTTACAGCAAATCGAGAGGGCATACAAGCGCCGGGTCATTCTCGAGGAGCTGCGGGGTCTTGTCAGGTCTGCAGGCCTGCTTGCCACCGATGTGTCGTTTCCGCTCGAATACGTCGCCTTTTCAAAAATAAGACACAGGATGTCGCTTTATCCAAACGCGACGTACAGCTACTACAGGACGTATTCGGACGGCGGCAGGAACCTGGAACTTGCGATGCAGGGCTACCGCGACGCGCTTGGCGACATCATGAAACAGGATCCAGACTTGCTAGTCGCAGACGACAACATGTTGCGCCTGTCAGAAAAACGCCTGCAGGTGGCCAGGGGCGAGCCGTCGCTCCTGCTTGCCAAGACGCTCCACGAGTTCAGCTCCTACTTTGTCCACTCGTACGCGGGGCGAAAGATGTACCATCTGGCAATGAGCGAGGCGCAGTCAAAGATACGCCGCCACTTGAGGCAGCCAGTAGAATTACCGCTGTTCATGTCGTGCCCCGCGTGCGCCTACTGGAAGCTGCCAGAAGGGCTGATTGTTGCGGACAGCCGCCGGCAAGACTGGCTTGGAGAGGTGGCGCGCAAAAACGGCATTGCAGACTATTCTGTGTCAAAGCGCCGGCTGGGGAACCAGAACAGCAGGACGGTGCTGCATTCGCTCGGCGGCCTGCAGCTTGCAGTAAAGAAACTTGCAAAGACCAAGGGGGTCAAGTGGGCCGCGCTCGGCGTCTGGACCGCGCACCTGAAAAAGTTCCAGACAGACCCGCTCCTCCGGCTAGGCACAGAATACAGGGCGCTCAGGCACCTGCGCAAGCTGGGATTAAAGACTCCGGCCATAGAGGCAGTCGTCCTCGACGCCAGACTGCTTGTCACGAGGTACGTGCAGGGCCCGAGCCTTGCCACCATAATGAGGTCTGCGCTGAAGGGTCAACCCGGCCCTGAAATCCGCGAGGCTGGCAGGCAGATAGCGATAGTGCACAAGGCAGGCGCGTGCTTTGGCAACATCAAGCCCAAGAACGTGATTGCCGCGGACGGACTGTGGTTCACCGACCTGGAACAGTTCGTGTTTGAAAAAGGCGATCCTGCGTGGGACGTAGTCGAGTTCCTGTGCTGGGGGCTGAAGGGAACGGGCAACGCACACGCTGCAGCTGAAATAACGCGGGAATTTCTGCAAGGCTACGACAACCCCGGCGTCGCCGGCAGGATAGCAAAATCGAGGCGATACATCCAGACTTTTTATCCGGTCCTTTCGCCTCAGGTCGCCCAAGCGATAAGAAAAGAGATGGCCTAACTACTTCTTTTTCTTGGGCTGCTCTTTGCGGGCAAACTCTGTGTAGCCACACTTGCCGCAGGTGAACCTGTCCTTGTGCTCGGCCATGAACACGCCCTTGCCGCACTTTAGGCACTCGCGCTTGTTCCTTGTGACCTTGTCCTTCTCTACTTTATAGAACTTGTATACCTGGACCTCGCCCTTTGCCGACGCCTTCTTGTCTGCCATTACTTCTTGCCTCCCTTGTCGGCTGTTGCAGCCTGCTTGGCCTTCAGCTTTTCGGCCTTCTCCTCGTCGAGCAGCTTCTTCCTGTCGGTCTTTGGCAGCTTGCGGAGGAGCCTGTAGCGCGGGAGCTGCTTCTTTGCCTCTTCCTCGCTTTCGTAGATGTAAAACGTCGCGTGCACGTCGACCATGCCGGTCTCGCACATCAGGTTTATCGGGATAACGCTGTTCTTGTCGACCCCAAGCTGGCCCGCCAGCTGCTCCGCAGCCTCGGTCTTTTTCAGCTTGCCGGCCGCGCCCTTGAAGACTGTCTTTACCTCCCTCCTGCCAAGGAGCGAGTTCTTGCGGTCTTCTACCATCACTAGTTCCTGCGACAAAGCGAACTGTATCGCCCCATGAAACCCATTTAAGTATTTGCTTGGAAAATCAAATATACCTCACGCTCGCTTGCAATAGCGAACAAATGAAGACACCTTTCCAGAACTTTTGCGACAAGGCCGTATCGCTTGACCCCGCCATACGCTTTGTGGGCATCGCAGACGGCGACGGCAACCTTATGGCGACAGCCGAGAGGAAGGGCCTCAAGCCCCTCATGAACCCTGAAGAGCGCGCCCAGTACGCCATAACTGCAGCCACGCGCCAGTACACGCGCCTTCGCTGGGAATACCTGCTTGGCAAGATAGGCTACGCGTGCTCGTTCTATGCGAAACTGGTCCGCGCCACCATACCGATATCCCACGAAAACGGCCGGCTGGCATACGTCGTGCTGATGTCCTTTGACGTCAAGTACGGCGACAGGGTGCACGGCGTCATCACTAAAAAGGTCCTGCCGCTCGTAAAAAGGAGCAGGGCCAGCTTCCTCAAGAAGGCCTAGGAACGCTTATCTAATGTAAGAGGACAAGAGTGCTCCATGCCTTTTGAGAGCCTCGGCGCTGGAAAAAGCCGGCGAGCTGAAACGCATAAAGGCCAAGGTGAGCGCCGACCTTGAAGTGGCCGAGATAATGCGCCGGCTCATGTATCAGCGCGACCAGCCGGCAGTGCTCTTTGAAAACGTCGAAGGCTCCGACATGCAGATACTCGGCAACGCGTTTGGCACCATGAAGCGCCTGCAGATTGCGCTTGAATCCGAAGATTTCACGGAGATTGGCACGCGCATAACGGAGCTCACGCGCATGAAGATGCCGTCTGGCATGCTCAACAAACTAAAGATGCTGCCCAAACTGTCCGAGATAGGCGAGTACGGGCCCAAGTACGCCGACAGCGGGCCGGTGACAGAGGTCGTCGAAACTGATAGTGCATCGCTCAACTCGATGCCTGTTCTAAAGTCGTTTGCAGGCGATGCCGGCAGGTTCATCACCTTTGGCATGACTGTCACGAAACACCCCGAGACTGAGATACGAAACCTTGGCGTTTATCGAATCCAGATAATCGACGACAAGCACGCGATAATGCACTGGCAGACGCACAAGCGCGGCGCCCAGCACTTCAAGATGCTAAAGGAGCAGAACAAGAAGATAGAGGTCGCAATAGTGATAGGCGCCGATCCGGCGACGGTCTTTTCCGCAGTAGCACCCGTGCCCGAAGGGATGGACAAGTACCTGTTCTCCGGCATCACCCGGAAAAAGGGCGTGAAACTTGTCAAGTGCAGGACCGTCGACCTTGACGTTCCTGCAAACGCCGAGGTCGTCCTTGAAGGCTACGTCGACCCAAACGACATGCGCATGGAAGGCCCGTTTGGCGACCACACCGGCTACTACACGCCGGCAGAGCCTTTCCCGACGTTTACACTTACCGGCATCATGAAGCGAAAACGGCCCATCTACCTCACGACAGTCGTGGGCAAGCCGGTGCTAGAAGACGCGTACATCGGCAAGGTCATCGAGCGGTCGTTTCTGCCATTGATACAGATGTTCCACCCGGAGGTCGTCGACTTTTCCATGCCTGGCGCCGGATGGTTCCAGGGGCTTGCGATAATATCGATAAAGAAGACTTACCCCGGCCAAGCCAAGAAGGTGATGATGGGCCTGTGGGGCATGGGGCAGCTTGCGCTTACAAAGATGTTCGTCGTGGTTGACAGCGACGTGAACGTGCACGACATGGACGACGTCATCTGGGCCGTGACCACGCGGGCAGACCCTGCGCGGGACACGGTCATAGTCGACAACGCGCCAACCGACACGCTTGACCCCGCGTCGCCACTTGTCAACCTAGGCTCAAAGATGGGCATCGACGCGACGCAAAAGACTAGAGAAGAGGGCTACATGAGAGAGATACAGCAGCTTGTTGTTGTCGACGAAGAGACAAAGGCGCTCGTGGACCGGCGCTGGAAAGAATACTTTAGTGGTACCTGATTATCTGGTAGTCGTTGTTGCGCTCTGCTACTTTATAGCCTGCCTGCTTGACTGCAGCGATTATCCTGTCAGAAGTCAGTTCAGTTGAACGGGCGCCTGTTGCGCTCACCACCTCTTCACCTATCAGGGTTCCACCAAAGTCGTCAGCGCCGTGGTTCAGCGCCAGCTGCGCCATGCCGATCCCGTTTGTCAGCCACGACGACTGCAAATGGTCGATGAGCCCGTTGAACATTATCCTTGAAATCGCTATCATCTTTAGCAGCTGCAGGCCGCCGGACGGGTATTTTATCAGGCCCTCTGACTGCATCTCTGTCTTGTCGGGCTCAAAGCTCCAGGGGATGAAGCACAGAAATCCGCCGGTCTTTTCCTGCAGCCTCATTATCTTGATAATATGGCGTGCGCGCTCTTCCTCTGTCTCGACGGTGCCGTACATCATCGTCGCTACAGATTTCAGGCCGACGCTGTGGGCCTCTTCCATTATCCTGAGCCACTCGTCGCTCTTTATCTTGAGCGGGCTTATCTCCTCCTTGACCCTGTCTTCGAGGATCTCGGCGCCCGCGCCCGCAAAAGTGTCCATGCCTGCAGCCTTGAGCCTTGACAATATCTCGCGGGTGCTGCTCTTTTCCACCTTGGCTATCATGTCGACTTCAGAAGGTGACAGGCCGTGAATTGCCACTTCGGGCGTCTTTTGCTTTATCGCCCGGAACGCGTCCTCGTAGTATTCTATCTTCAGGTTGGGGTTGTGACCTCCTTGGAAGAGCACCTGCGTGATGCCAAACATCTCGCGCGAAGTCGCCACACGCTTTACGATCTCGTCTTTTGGGACCGTGTACGACTCTTCGTGGCCCGGCGGCCTGTAGAACGCGCAGAACTTGCAGTACGTGACGCAGACGTTTGTGTAGTTCAGTATGATGTTGTTGATGAACGTGACCGTGTCGCCGAACAGCCGCCGGCGCAGGATGCTTGCCGCAAGGCCCATGGAATACGCGTCATCTGATTTTACGAGTCTGAGGCAGTCGTCAAGGTTCAGTTTCTTGCCGGCAAGCGCATTGTCGAGGATGTCTGATATGTCAGACTTTTTCAAGAACTCCTGGACAAGCCTGTTCTGCAATCAAAACTCGTGGGATTTCAATGATATTTAATCATTCTTGACATCATTTTGTCGGAAGCTTCAAACCTAAATTTATAACACCATGGGGAGTAGTAACCTCGTTGCAGTCAGTAGACGCCGCCGGCAAAGAGGGCGGGACAGCCGCGCTCGAAAAGGCACTAGCTGGAGAAGAACTGGGCTACGACGACGGCGTCCAGCTTATGAACGAGGAGAACCTCTTCCTGCTCGGGGCCGCAGCCGACAGACTGAGGCGACAGCTTTGCGGCGACACCGTTACTTTTGTCTCTTCATACTACCTCAATTACACAAATGTGTGCGCTGCCAGTTGTCCACTATGCGCGTTCTACCGCAAGGGCAATGAAGACGATGCGTACACGCTTTCCACCGACCAGGTGGTCGCAAGGGCGAAAATAGCCATTGAGCAGATGGGCGCCACGGAACTACACATAGTCGGAGGTTTCCACCCCAAGCTGGGCCTTGACTACTACGAGGACATGATGAAGGCCATCAAGGCTGCCTACCCGTCTGTTACAATAAAGGCGTTCACGCCGGCAGAGATCTTTTTCATAGCCCGGCTGACTCACAACCCTGTCAAGGAAGTGCTCATGCGGCTGAAAGAGGCCGGCCTTGACGCGCTTCCGGGCGGAGGTGCCGAGATATTCCACCCAGAGACTAGGAAGACGATAGTGGTGGGCAAGTGCTCTGGCGACGAGTGGCTCGACACGGCAAGACAGGCGCACGAGCTTGGAATCAGGAGCAACTGCACGATGCTTTTCGGGCACGTGGAAAAGCCGGAACATATTGTAGATCATGTGATCAAGATCCGCGAGCTCCACAAAAAGACCGGCGGCTTTACGACGTTTATCCCACTCAAGTTCAGCCTTGAAAATACCGAGCTTGAGCAGAAAGGGCTGATAACCGCAGAGAGCCCGTCTACCTACGACCTTCGTGTAATAGCGGTGTCGCGGCTCTTGCTTGGTAGCACGCTGAAGAATCTGTCGGTGTACTGGGTTGCGCTTGGAAAGAAGATAGCGCAGGTGGCGCTGTCGTACGGCGGAAACGACATGGTCGGGACCGCGTATTCAGAGGAGATATTCAAGGCCGCAGGCAAGTCGTCGGGCACGTCGCTTCAGGAGCTGGCAAGCATGGTCAGAGAGATAAAGCGCGAGCCGGCACAGCGCGACACTTTCTTCAACGTCATAAGAAGGCTCTAGAGCCTGTACTTGCTTGCAAACTCCTTCAGGGCGCCCTTGAAAGCCTCCATGGGCGGGTTCACCAGACCTGCGCCTATCATGCCAATCCCAGGCTCCTTGTGAGCAATGGCGGTGTCTATCACCGGCAATATGCCAGTCTTTACTACCTTTCTTATGTCAATGCCTGTTGCTGTGCCCTGAAAGTCGAAGATCGGGATGAGGAAAGTGTCGTTGAGTGTCATCGTTATCTCGCGCATCTGCTTTGTGTATTTCAGCGCGTCGTCCGACGTCCCGCCTACCAGCGACAGTATCGCCGGTGAGTCGGCAAGGGCAAAGCCGCCAATGCCCGTCGTCTCTGTTATGGCGCTGTCGCCCATGTCAGGGTTTGCGTCCTTGTCGCCAAACCCCGGGAAGTACATGCCCCGCACCATCGCCGACGGGCCGGTGAACCACTTGCTGCCTAGCCCGCTTACCTTTATCCCAAAATCCGTGCCGTTGCGGGCCATCACGGTCACTAACGTACTATACTCGACGTTGCTCGCAGAGTTCATCGTGGCCTTACACGCGGCCATTGCTAGGCAGAGAAAGAATATCTCTGTCGAGGCAAAGTAGTCGATTATCTTGAGCACGTGCTCCTTCTCTGATGTTTCGACTATGTGCGGGAGAACTGCCAAAGCAAAGAGTGCCGTCCCTGCAGCAGGCCGGTTGTGCAGCTCGTCGCCCATGTAAAGCGCCTTTGCCATGATGGATTTCAGGTCGATGCCCTTGCCTCCTTCCCGCTTTATCTTGTCAAGCGCCCTTGCTATCGCAGGTGCAAGCACCTCCGTCCAGAACTTCAGCGACTCTATTGCCTGCGGATCGTAGGCGCCGAACTGGACCTTGTTCTCCACTATCCTGCCGTAGTTGGTGTTGCCGTGCTTATCATTTTTGACGACGAACACCGGCATGGATGGCGATATGACCCCTGCCATAGGCCCGACGGCCTCATGGTCGTGGTTTGGAGAAAGCTCGACCTCGCCACTCTCCACGAGCCGGACCGCCTCTTCCCAGCTGTTGGCCCACTTTTCAAAGATCATGGTCGCGGCAACGGCGCCCCTCATAGGCCCACACATGCGCTTCCAGTCCACCGGCGGACCGGCGTGGAAGATGGACCTCTTTTTCATGCCGGGCAGAACCTCTATTGCCAGCTTGACGTCGACCAGATACGGGCGCGAAGAAAGAACCTTCTGTATGGCCGTCTTGTTTGCGGCTTCTATCTTGCTTCTTATGTCTTCGGACATTTTCCAACCAGTTAGTAGCGCACCCCGAGGATTCGATTTAAGTTTAATTGCGCCGGAATCTGCAAATTAGTATATATCACAAAAGAGAGCAATTCTGATTGCAAGTCAGGGGAAGAAATGCGTCCCCGAGCGCCCCTCCACGGCGTCGACGACCTTGTCTAGGCTTGCAATCACAGACTCTTTGCCGCCGTTCTTCACAAACTCCAAGCATGCCTTAACCTTTGGCCCCATGCTGCCCTCTTCGAGCTGCGACATGTTGACGACGTCCGGCTGGCTAAGCCTTATCTCGCCGACTAGACGCTGCGTCGGCTTTTTGTAATCAAGATACAACCCTTCGACGTCTGTCAGTATCACGAACTTGTCGGCGCCTATCTGCCTTGCCATCTTCTCGCCTGCAAGATCCTTGTCGATGACGGCGTCGACGCCCGTCCTGTAGCCGCTACTTGTCTCTATGACCGGGATGCCCCCGCCGCCGCACGCTACCACCACAAAGCCGGTGTCGACAAGCGTGCGGATCGCTTGGTGTTCCAGAATTGCGACCGGCCTTGGGGAAGGCACGACTCTCCTGTACTTGCTGTTGCCCTGATACTTGTAGGTGACCACCCCTTCTTCTGAGATAAACCTGTCAACCTGGTCTCCCCCGACATAACCAATAGTTCCTGTCTTGCTCATCATGGCTGCAAGC
>CAYXFY010000014.1:33033-39269 GCA_964464395.1 uncultured Nitrososphaera sp. | reverse complement strand
TAAAGGGTGCCAAACTTGAGGGTATCAAGGTGGAGATGCCTAAGTATCTCCCACCCATGTTCGTGTACATGAACGTGATGATGCCACTTGCATCGCTGCGCGCGTTCTACCAGGAGCTTTTCAAGCCGGTGTTCTGGGAAAAGACCGCGCATGCAGGCAGGGGCGTGCGCTGGGGCGTAGCAGAGAAGCACTAGCTCAGGCTTTTATCCGCGAATTGCTAAATTTATCCGGTGGAATGCGGGATATGCGGCGCGAAGGAAGAGATGCCGTTCCGCTGCCGCTACTGCAAGGGCATCTTTTGCTCGCAGCACAGGCTGCCGCCAAATCACAACTGTGTTTACCTTGAGCAGTACATGCGCCAGCCGGAGAAAGATAGAGAATTTCTGGCATACATCGAGGGGCGGCGCGGGAGCGCCGGCGAGAGGACCACAAACGCCATAAGAAACACCCTGCTCCTGAGGTTTTCCAAGACCGAGATGGGCCACCTTGCGATAGGCACCGGGCTTGTGACTGCAGTCGGGCTTTCCATCTACGGCTCCCGCTTCCAGATGGAATACCTGATGGTGATTTTTGTCAGCGCGTTTCTGCTCCACGAATTTGCCCACAAGTTCCTCGCCCAGTTTTACAAGGCTTGGGCGGAATTTCGCGTCATGCTGTTTGGCGCGGTGATAACGGCGATATCGGCGCTTCCTTTCCTGCCGTTCAAGTTCATTGCGCCCGGAGCCGTTTTCATCAGCGGCTCTGTGAGCGAGCGGAGAAACGGCAGAATCTCGCTTGTGGGCCCACTCACAAACATCGCGATGGGAGCGGGTTTTCTGCTGGCCTACCTTGCGGTGGGCTCGGAGCTAATGATAATAGGGGCGAGGTTCAATGGGTGGATCGCGCTTTTCAACCTCATCCCGTTCATGATGCTTGATGGCGCCAAGATATTTTCATGGAACAAGCCTGTGTGGATTCTTGCCTTTGCGGCGGCTGTGGGGCTGTATGCAGGCGGAAGCCTGATCTCCGGCAGGGGCCTGTTCGGCATTTAGCTCATGTAGCCAAACGACAGCAAGAGATCGCTGTCTCTGACCCACCTGCTCCCGATGTCGGTCCTGTAGAACATGTTTGGTATCATGATGTTGGCGACGCGCTTGTATGCTACCGCCCGGGCCTCCTCCGTCGTGTCGCCCGAGCCCGTAACGACTAGCGAATATCCGGACCTTCCTGCAATGCGCCAGTCGTCCCCTTCTCTCTTGACTTCTCCGAGGTGCACTCCGGCATAGTCCGGCTTGTTGAAGAGGATGGTGGCATCTTCTGAAAACTTGCGGAAAGTCTTTTCGTCGTTGAATGGAAACGGCGGCACCGCTATCACCACTCCTATCTGAAATCCCCTTTTTGTCGCCAGATGCGCATTCTCCCCACTTGCAAGGGAATATAGGAACTTGCCCCATTTGCTGGTCACCCCCTCAGTGTGTATCGAAATTGTCGGGTAGCCAAAGCGCGACGTGAACTCTAGGGGGTAGATGCCTGTCCCGTTTGCGATGCAGTTAATGTCGATGTAGCCGACGTACCCGGATTCTGCAAGCCGGGGCTTCATCTTTTCAAGCGTCTGCTCGAATATCTTGTTCTTGTCGGACCACCACATGAGAGTGTTGCCGCACCAGTACGGCTTGCCGTTGCGCCTCACGTACATGACGTGGTTTTTCACGGTGGCGCAGTAGACCTTGCCGGAATAGTCGATTATTTTTGTGTCCCTCCTGTCTATGTACGATTCAAGTTTTCTGACTCGTTCTATTACCTCGTACTGCACCCTTGATTGGTCTGCGAAATGATCCACTATCCATACTCGGCCTTTTCTTTGCCTTGTCTTGACTATTCCAAGCCGGCCTACCTTCAAAAGCAGCTCCTGCACGTCGCCGGCGAGTCTTTTTGACGACATGTAAAAGATCCTAAAGTTGTTTTTCATGTTAGTCCCATCACCAAGCGTATACCACTCAAGGAAGATAGCTATCTGGCGGGCACTTAGCTCCTTAACAAAATTAGGTACGTATTTTTCCCATGCCTTTCCAAAGGCGTAAAGATAGGAATAGAGCTGTTTGTTGTAACAGTAAAATGAATCGCCCACTTTTGTGAACTTGAAAGGTAGTCTTGAGAGCATTTTTTCTAGGATAGCACATTTTTCAGGTGTTTTCTGAGACACACACACCTTGTTGTACGAGACGGAGCCGTCCGATATCCATATCCCCAGAAACGCCAGCCAGTCGTCCATCGGGATTTTGATGTCCGGCAGGCTGTGAAATACTACCTGCCTTCCTTCATAGTGTCCGACTGGAATAGAAGGCAGAACAAAGTATTCCTGTTCTACTCCAATCCACGTGCCTGTCCTCTTGATGACGGACTGGTATTCCAGGTCCCTTGCCTTAACAAACTCGAACTTGTCCGTGCCGTTATTTTTGTTCTGCTGCGAACACACGTACATGTTGTGGTCAAGGGTCACCGCGATGTCAAGGGCGCGGTTCTGTATCGACACCAGTTTTTTGTGGTGGTCAAACGACACTACGGCAGTGGGGTTGTGATACTCGATGACATGGGTAGATGGATTAAGGGTGCATATTCTGTCGTCGTACGCCAGATCTTTGAAGAGCTTCCAGCCGCCGTCAGTCAACACCTCGGTCTTGTCGTCGTAGCATCCCATCTCGCCCGTGCTGGGCCCGATGTTGTCCGGGAACAGCCTCTTGTGCTCAAAGTTAGTGTTTATGGGGTGCGCGAACTCTTTGCCGTTGAAAAACGCGCCCACTGCTACTTCGACGCCGGAAGAAAATTTCTGCAGCTGGAATATCCGTATCTTGTTCGACCAGCGCTTCTTGTAGCGCGCAAGCACGTTAATGACGTCGTTGCCGTCTATTTCCTGCCCTACAAACAATAGCTCCTTTTCGTTCTGCGCTTTTCCGCTCGGCTTGATGACGTACCGCCCGGGATTCTGCTGCACAAATTTTATGGCTTCTTCAAAGTCTGAAAAGTTCCAGCTTGGGAGCACCGAGACGTCGGCCTTCTCAAGCTCCTGCTGGCCGAACTCGCGCTCGTTCTCAAGCCGGTCGGTATATGAGCTGCCGCCGACTACCTTCTTTCCCTCTGCCCTCAGTTTTTCTGCCGTTTTTCCAAAGCCAATGTCGTCAAACACTATGACATCGGCCCAAGCAATGTGTGGCTCCCATTCGTCAACCTTGTCGACAAAACCGTCGCCGACATCTTTTTCCGTCGCGCTCTGTACGCAGAACTTTACTTCGTTTCCTTCCTGCTGTACGGTGTACGCAAGATCAAGGCTCAGCGCCTCCGGAGACATAAAGAGGAACTTCACGTTTCAGGTTTTGTAAACGCGCAGCATGACTTTAAAGTGCGCGTTTTTTCGCGCAAGTTTATTAGCCGATTCCGGCATCTGAAAAGTGTGAATGTCCGGGGCCACGAAATAAATCCGGCACTCGTCATCATTGATGTGCAGAATGGTTTTGTGAGCAAGGGCGGTTCGTATGATCTTCTCGGCATGGAGACCGCGCACTATCGCGCAGTCGTGCCCAAGATCGCAGAGCTGGTCAAGATATGCAGAAAAGCTGGCATACCGATATTCTACACGCAGGCCGTGCGCGAAAGGTCCGGGATAGACCTTCTTACGAAATCGCACAGGATACTGCCAAAGGCAAGAGAGGAGAGGATTCGCAAGCGCCCGATATGCGTCAGGGGCACGTGGGACGCCAACATAGTCGACGAGGTCAAGCCGGCGGCCGAGGACCACGTGGTCGTCAAGAGGCGGGACTCGGCGTTCCAGGACACCGAGATAAACGTCTGGCTCAAGAGCCTCGGGGTCGACACACTTGTTTTCTGCGGGATAGACACGTCGATATGCGTCGAGACATCGCTACGGGACGGCTTTAACAACGGCTACGACGTGATACTCATCTCGGACGCGACGGCTTCAGGCAACCGCAAGCACTTCGAGTCAACGCTTGAGGTGGTCAGAGAATACTATGGCATAGTGATGGACATTGCCGAGTTTGCCGGCTGCGCTGCGCAAGAACCCGTACAAAAGGCATAGCCGGCCTGTATCCGTGCGCGTCAGCGGTTGTTTGAGAGCCTCAGGACTTCCCTTACGATGCTGGCGTCCACGTCGACTTGGTCCGCTATTTCGTCCACGCTAAGGCCGCACCTGTGCAGGTTCAGGATCTGGTCCATCTTCCACCTGTCTATGCCGACATGCCGCTTTTTGGGCAGGCTCATGAAAAGGCTACCGCAGCCAGCGATTTATCGACTGCATGTACAGTGCAATGCATCAACAAAAAGGTAGGGAAGAAAAAATCCCCTAGGCTGTATCGAACACGTGGGCTACCAGCGCGATGCAAGGAGCGTCTCCGGGATTATCTGGGTCTGCCACCTGGACGTCAAGGAGGACTGTGGCTGCGCCGGTGATTTCTACGGCGTTCACAGTTTCAAGGTTGCCGCTCTTTCCTCTTACCACCATGTTGTCAAACCACACGTGCTTGTTCTTGACCGTAGCCGAGACTACCTGGTCGACTTCGTTGAGGCAGCCGTCTTCATCGACCACTACGCGGTGTCCGTGCCAAGCCTCGCCCACTCCCACGCTACCGTGCTGGGCTTCGTGCGAGTCTATTGCCCATGTCTGGTGCTCGCCACTTGAAGTGACGATGTTGATGACGTAAGCGATTGCGTGGCCAAATCCTTCACCCTCTTCATGCTCGGGCAGTGTTCCGCCCGCGGTTCCCCACACCTGTATGTAAGCCCTCTTGCCCGCGAACCCGTACTTGTGTATGTCAAGGTTCTTGAGTTCGTCGGCCGTGAAGTGCTCGTGCGGCGTCGTGTCTCCTCGGGGGTCCTGCCCTCCATTCTTTGCCAATGCAACACCGGAAGAGGCGACAAACAGCATCGCCGCAACGGCCGATATCACAAGAGCCAGCTGAATACTTCTTGCATTCATGGCTATTGTCTGTAGAATTGTTCTAGGTAGCGTATTAATATTATGCAAGTCTACTCTTTTTTCATGAGAATGTTCATCTTTCACCACATGCAGTGTATTTTGTATTAATTGTATCAATTATTAGAGAATCTTTATATTAATCGAACCTCACATCAAAATATCTAAATGCCTTTACGGCCTGAATCAAGTGGTTTGGCATGGAGATAAGGCTGCAGCTGCTCTTGAGCATTATCGCTACAGGAGTGCTACTTGCCATATCCGGCTTTCTTGTGTCGGAGCAGATCGCAAAGGTGAGGGAGTCGTTTGACGAAGTGCAGAACCAGGCAACGCCGGCGATAATAGCGCTGGGCAACCTGAAGGCAGACTTTAACCATCTTGTAGCCACCATACTGGCTTTCAGCGTGCACGCCTCTGAAGAACACCACCAGGACATCGAGCTGGCAAGGGAGCAGCTGCTGCTTTCGTATGATGAATACGCTACTGTAGAAATCGACCCGGTTGCAGCGCGGCTGATAGGCGACGAGATAGACACGCTGTTGCTGAGGGGTGACGAAATGATGGTAGCAGCCGAAGCCGCGACCCACACCCATGACGGGACCGGCACCAACTCGCACAGCAGCCACACGTCTGTGAGTCACGGACACGAAACGGCGGGCGCGGACGAGCACATGGACGAGTCGCACGCTGCGGCAGGTACTGACGGCTCTGGAGAGTTTACAGAAGAGATCCTGATGCTGCACGAGGCCCTACTGGAATTCGACCTGCAGGCGTCTATTGTCAACACCGAGATCGACGCGAGGATCGAGGAGAACTTTGCCAACATGCAGGCAAAGCAGAACGCGGTGCTGGCAGAGATAGGGACGGGTGCCAACCTCAACGTATTATTGACAGCAGCCATACTCGGCGTTACGGGCGGCGTAGGCGGCATAGTCGCCTTGTCGATTTCGCGCAGGGTCATACAGCTGAAAAAGACTGCCGGCGAAATAGCGCAGGGCAACTTGGAGAGGCAGATCAAGACTGTAGGCTCTGACGAGATAGCGGCCCTTGCCACGAGCTTTGAGCAGATGAGAAAGAGCCTTGTTGCAGCTCAGGAAGAGCTGAAGAGCAGGAACATCGAGCTGAACGAGCTCAACATAGCGCTTGAAAAGGCAAACGACGAGCTGAAGCAGCTTGACAGGCTGAAAGACGAGTTCATCAGCGTCGCGTCGCACGAGCTGCGCTCGCCCATCCACCCCATCTTGGGCTACGCGTCCATGGCAAGGGACGG
>CAYXFY010000014.1:32745-33020 GCA_964464395.1 uncultured Nitrososphaera sp. | reverse complement strand
TAGGCGACAAGGAGGCGCTTGACGTCATATACAAGCAGGCAAAGAGGCTCAGGCAGCTTGCAAACGACATACTGGACGTCAGCAGGATAGAGAGTGGAACTTTGCCGTATTCCATGAACGAGGTAAGCATCCACGAGGTGCTGGCAAACTGCGTCGAGGCTGCAAGGCCCAGCGTTACCTCTTCGGTCTCGCTTTCAACCGACTTTGACAAGGGCGAGGTCGTGATGACAGGAGACGCCGAGCGCCTTACCCAGGTGTTCACCAACCTGCTCGGC
>CAYXFY010000014.1:30106-32735 GCA_964464395.1 uncultured Nitrososphaera sp. | reverse complement strand
TCAAGTTCACAAAGAAGGGCAGCATAACGGTGCAGACGCGCATAGCCGGCCCTGACAGCATGGTCATAACGGTAAGCGACACGGGCGGCGGGATCCCGAAAGAAATCCTGCCCCGGCTTTTCACCAAGTTCGCGACAAAGAAGGTGGGCGACCAGGAGGCGCACGGGACCGGCCTTGGGCTCTTCATAAGCAAGTCGATTGTGGAGGCGCACGGCGGCAGGATATCAGCATACAACAACGACGCAGGTGGCGCGACGTTCAGGATAGAGCTACCATTGAAGGCCGACGGCAAGGGCGAAGAGCCGATACCGGTCAGGGCCGAAAAGCCTCGCGATGTAAAATAGCTGCAGAACCGGATTCTGTAGGATTGTCCGACAGACAAGTATTATATACATACGAGCCTCAACTAGGGGCATATGGGGTTGCGCGTGCTTGTCGCCGAGGACGACGCGGACATGGCCAAGATGTACCGCGTAGCACTCGAAGCCAAGCGCCACACCGTTGTCATCACCAAAGACGGCGAGGAGTGCATTCGCGTCTACAAGCAGGAAGTGGACAAGCTCGGCAAAAAGCCGTCCAAGTACGAGCCCTTCGACGTCGCGGTATTGGACTACAGGATGCCCAGAATGGACGGCCTTGAAGCTGCAAAGAAGATACTTGAGATGAACAAGGCGCAGCGAATAGTGTTTGCATCAGCGTACGTCAAGGAAACGCTCAGGGACTCTGTCAGGGAGCTGGACCAGGTGGTGGAGCTTATACAAAAGCCGTTTGAGCCCAGGATCCTGGTGGAGCTCATAGAGAACACCGCCGTCGTCAAGGAGCTTGAAGACATCAACAAGATGCTTGCGGAAATGAACCACACCAAGTCCGACGACGAGCAGATAAACGAGCTGCTCAACATCTTGAAGAGGATACAGAAGGTAGGATTTTAGAGAAGAGTGGGCAGGGGGTGATTTGAACACCCGACCACCTCGATGTCAACGAGGTATCATAACCGAGCTAGACCACCTGCCCGTTCTTACGCATCTACCTCTGGCGCCCAAATATATTGTTACACTTAGGAAAGGATAAGAATCTCGACACGCGCTGTTAATTCGAAACTTGTCCGGCGAATTCGAGGTGGTGCAGGGAAACGCACTCCGCGTCCTGAAGAGCCTAAAGCCGCGCAGGTTCCGCGCGATAATAACGTCGCCGCCGTATTTTGGCCACCGGCATTACGGTTTTGACAAGTCTGAGATAGGGAGGGAGCGTTCCGTTGACGAGTACCTCGACTCTCTTGAAGGAGTGTTCTCCGCCTGCTTGGACCTTCTTGCAGACGACGGGAGCCTCTGGATAGTCATAGGCGACACGCGCAGGCGTAAGGAGAAACTGCGCGTCCCTCACAGGCTTGCCGAGCGCCTGGTGGACGCCGGCTACACGTTCAGAGAAGACATCGTCTGGTACAAGAAAAACAGCGTCAGCTCTAGCTCGCGGGACAACTTTTCACAGGCATATGAATACGTCCTATTTTTCTCAAAGGGTCCCAAGTCGTACGCAAACCTCGACGCGGTGCGGGTTCAGGGCAACGAGGCAGTTGAAGGAAGGAACAGGGTTCCTCCACCAGGCATGGTCCAGCACGTTCCCGTAAACCCCGACAGGAAGGAGATAGAACGCATAGCGCGCATCATACACAGCGCGACTCCAAAGACGCCGATATCAGAGCTTCCGAGCACCTCAGAGATAGCCCGCGCCTACGGCTACGACCCGGAAAAGTTCTGCCCAACCTGCTACCGCAAGTTCAAGAGGCACGCCACGCGCAGGAGGATAGGCGACCACAGCCACTATCCCATATTTGCGGTATGCAACCCTCAGGGCAAGAACCCTGCAAACGTGTGGGAGATAGCCACCAAGGCGCACTATGGCAACGAGCATTTCGCGATATTCCCGGAGGAGCTGGTCAAGAGGGTGCTCCTTTTTGCCACGCAGAAAGGCGACGGGGTGCTCGACCCTTTCTGCGGCAGGGGGACTACCGGAATTGCCGCGCTTTCGCTTGGCAGGAGGTTCTTTGGCATAGACCTGTACGCAGAGAACGTGGAAAAGGCCCGAAAGAACATCGCAAATCTAATAACAGGTCTTGCGCCTGAAAAGCTCTGACCTTGGACCACGCGCTCTCAGACACCGAGAAGGACGGCCTGTACAAGGCCATATTCTCAAGGCGCGACGTCAGGTCGCACTTTGTCAAAAAAGATATCCCCGACGACGTTTTGTTGCGCATCCTGAACGCGGCTCACCACGCGCCTTCCGTCGGGTTTTCGCAGCCGTGGAACTTTATCCTGATAAAAAGTGCAGACACGCGCAAGCAGGTAAAAGAGTCGTTTCTGCGCGAGCGCCAGCGCTCCGTAGATATGCTTGCAGGCGACGAGCGCCAGGAAAAATATGCAAATCTAAAGCTTGAAGGTATAGAGGAGTCGGCGCTCAACGTCTGCGTGACGTACCACCCGACGCGCTTTGGGCCGTTTGTGCTTGGCAGGACATCGATAGAGGACACTGGCGTCTACAGCGTCTGTTGCGCAATCCAGAACCTCTGGCTTGCGGCGCGTGCAGAAGGCGTCGGCGTGGGCTGGGTCAGCATCCTGTCAAACGAGGACCT
>CAYXFY010000014.1:0-30079 GCA_964464395.1 uncultured Nitrososphaera sp. | reverse complement strand
TTCAGATACCGGCGCATGCCAAGCCCGTCGCTTATCTGTGCCTAGGCTACGTCGACGAGTTTGCAGACAGGCCGGACCTCGAGCGCGCCGGCTGGCTCCCGCGCATGGGGCTCTCGCAGGTGGTGTGCTACGAGAAGTGGGGCGCCCAGAACGCGAAAGAATGGGCCGGTCTTGCCGACGCGGTGAACAAATCCGGATAAGACAATATATACATGGACAAAGGTTAACCGATGATCCGGCAGGCACTTTGAGATCAGAACCGTCAGGAGGTGCAGATCGCGTATCCGCGCACGCGGGGCGTACCGGCAGTCTCGCGCTCAGCCTCCAGTACCACAACGCCGCAAGGTACCTGTTCATACTCCTTATTTTCTCCGGGCTCGTGTCGACAGGATGGTTCGGTATACCCCTTTTGCCACGGTATTTTGTCGAGCCTGATACTGACATCGTCGCCGGGCTTTTCACGCTCTTCAGCGCGCTTGGCACCATATGGGGCGTGATGGCGTACCGTGAGTTCACAAGGTCGGCGTCGTCCATTATAGAAGCGAGGCTTGCCGCGCGCCGGCTCGACCCGATGATAGGCGAGTACGAGTACAAGTCGTACAACCCCCTCACAAGGGAGTACGACGAGGGGTTCGTGCCGTCCGGGCCGGTGGATTTCTGGGACAAGGAAACCCACGTGCCGCCCTGGATGGACAAGGGCAAGTACTGGCACATATTGCTCTCTTTGCAGCACCCCGGCAGGGAGATACTCCTGCAGGTGGTAAGGGACCGCGACCTGCCTTTTGCGGCCGGCAGGCGCAACGCGGCCGTCACGCAGCGCGAAAGGTTCGAAGAATCCAAGCGCTACCGCTACGTAGTCAAGGTCCCGCAGTGGCTGGTCATGAACACCGAGCGCGCCCGATTTTCAGAGCTGCAGATGGAAAGTGGCGAGCTCTCGGCCCTCATAGCCGACGTCAACATGAAGATAGTTGCCGCCACAAACGAGGTGGCCGGCTGGGAGCGGCTGCGCGTCAGGTTCCCCTGGAGGTTCATGACGTTTGCGATATACCTGAACAAGAGCCTGCCGCTCAGGATCGTCTACCGACAGGTCATACGCACATTCCCCGGCGCAAAGGAGCGTAAGATAGACCGGACAAACTCCGACCTTGCAAACGTGCCCGACGACGAGCTTGTCGCCGCATTGATAGAGCTTGCGCAGGCAAAGGGCATACCGCCGTCCAGGATAGACAGGCTGTACGCGCTCGTGCGCTTTCTGAAAAATGTCTACACCCGCATCGGCCTTGGAGAGGGCGCAAGCGAATATCATAATTTCCACCACTCGCTCGAGGTGTCGTACATGGCCATGCAGATGCTGCCGGGCCTGTTCCGCGGGCACGTCTTTGGGGCAAAGGACTACGAGGTGATGCTTGTAGCCGGGCTCTTGCACGACTACGACCCCGCCCAGCCGCTTGCGTCTGAGGGCAAGGTCAGGGGCCCCAACGTGGTAAGGACCATGGACGAGCTGAAGAGGACCAGGATAATAGACGCCTACTTTACCATGAGCGCGGAGGAGCTTGGGAATTATTTTCGCGAGTACGGCAAGGGCACGCCGGTCGCCACCGAGTTTTCAACCACGCACCCGGAATACGTCAAGCCCGACTGGACGCCTACAGAAGGGATAGTAGCTGAAGCGCTCATCTGGAGGACCGACTTTCCGTTCTTCAAACTGAAAAACGCGCAGGAAAAGTTCGCAGGGCTATTGACCGAGCTTTCGCAAAAGGGCGAAAACGCCGAAAAGATAAGCCTGATGGGCGAGGTGCTCTGGCTTGCCGACCTTGCAGTCACCTACATGGGCTCCGACCCCGTCAGGGCGTGGGACAGGGTCACAAACCTCTACGACGAGCTTTATCTGCCAAGGCTCGAGGCCGTGTCGAGGACCGACGCGTTCTTTTCCGACTTTGCAGATTTAGAGTTGTTTAAGGAGCTGTTGGCGCAAAAGACATTCCCCGACGTTTTCCGGCAGCGGTGGAACCTGATATACCAGTTCTTCCACGAGGGCAACCCGTCTACTCCCCTCAACCGCACGATAGAGACTGCGCGCAGGATGTACGTCAAGGTAAACGTTGAGGTCGGCATGCGCAGGGGCGAGATACTGCAGGCCATGGCCGCGGAGAACTGGTCCGAGTATTTCATCGGTATAGGCAGAGACCAGAACGAGGTGTTGAAAGCCAAGTCGAGGCTCGCCGCGCTTGACCCGCAGAACGCGTCGGCGTTCTGGGGCGACGTGCAAAAGCTCCTGCCTGCGATAATGGACGGTTCCATTGACAACTTTCTGATGGTAATGCCAGAGCGCGACGCGCCGGTGAACGGGCAGGAGGAGCGGACGCTCCTGCGCACTATGCTTTCGACGCTTGCAAGGAAGCTGCGCGACGGCGGCAGGGTGATAATACTGACTGACATGGACGAAAACGGCGACAGGTTCGAGATGCTGGTCGAGGTCGCTGGCAACGCAGGGCTCGAGCATGCAAGAAACAAGGGCAAGGAGTATTTCCCGGAAGGGTGGTGCGATCCGGAATTCAAAGACGGTCGGCGCCAGGTGGTTGCGCTCGTGCCAAGGACCGGGCATATGTCGAATGCTTAAAATTGACGCGACCTTGGTTGAACACTAGCGCGGGCTCGTAGCTCAGCATGGACAGAGCGAACGCCTCCTAAGCGTTAGGTCGAGGGTTCGAATCCCTCCGGGCCCGCTAAGTTTCCGCCCCCTACGTGGGTGCGGGTCCTGGCTTTCAATCGAATGGCCCTAGTTTGAGCCTGACGGGATTCCTGTGAACTAGAGAAACATTCCAAAAAATCTTATTAGTTCAACAAGCATTACAAAAGAGTAGTTGACACGATCACTCGGAACGATTAATATCTTTCTTATTACAGCATTAGCTGTCGCGGTCTTTATCTCCATACTTACAGGGATAAGACTTGCTCTTGTTTCGGATTCCCTATCTGAAGGCGGCAGCGCGCTGCAGAGAGCACTAGTAGCATCACCTTTAAGCGAAATCTACGATAACTCCCTCTATATCTTCCCCGCAACATGGGGTGTAGTAATAGGACTTCTCATATGGAAAGGTAAGACTAGGTCCATATGGACAAGACAGGGTTACGATCATGACATGTTTAAACTTGTTATGAGGATGAAAGGAAGTCCTACTCGTGTTAGATTGCTCGAGCTGCTCAAAATTCCAAAGAACAAACTTCAGTTGGCTCAAGAGATCGGCATGAATTGGAAGACAATAGATAATCACATGAGTTTGCTACAAAGGCACAGATTAGTTGATGAACTTGCGCTAGTGGGAACGTCGAAATACTTCATCATTTCAGAACACGGAAAAAGGCTGCTTGCTCTAATATCCGAAACTAATAACCACTCGCATTCTTCAAACAATTATCCGGATCCTTGACGTTTTCCTATTTCTAAAATTTGAAAAAAAGAAAGAAGAGGGAGAGTTGGTCAGTACCAACTTCTGCGGCCTTCGAGGGTTGTGTCGTCATTTGGCACCCAGTTCTTTATGTATAGGGAGTCACTACACGACCCATTCGATGCGTTTGTTGCCATAATTCCAGGAATCTGGTTGGTGCAGGAAAGAGTGTGGTTGAAGCCGTATGCATGAGTCATTTCGTGCATTACGGTCCTTGCCATGTCTGCGGTATTGGCGAAATCTGCAATTATGTATGGGTGATTTCCTCCACTACCAGGGACTGTATTGATACATGCATTTGCATTTGTGATAGCACCATCTGTGAATCCAAATAGTACGTCCGCTCCGCCGTAGTCCCCTCCTGTCCACCCGATGTCATCGTTGATCTCTGTAAGCAAGTTAAGGCATGTGTCATCTGAGCCTGAGGTCCACGATTCAGAAGCGGTAGTGGCTATGAAGTCTATGGAGTGCTCTTCGATAAACCATGGCTCCCCCTCTAGTAACCAAGCCCTTGCCTCAGTCAAGGTGACGGTGGTAGTTGCGTCGTAACCTACTTTGAATTTCACATCAGTATTGGATCTTGTATTGATTGCTTGGTCGGGAGCTACATTTCCACCGTTCACGCTATCGCTATCTCTGGTGTAACCGGTTTTCATTGATGATACTGTATAGGAATTGGTCGTGGTTGTTGCGAGGTCATAATCACCATTCGAATCAGTTCTGTCCCATTTGTATTCTTCAACTCTTTCAGCAGTAGCCTTGGCATCATTTACACCTGAGCCTCCAGATTCCACAGTTCCGGTAATGTTGGTGCCGCCTGCGTATGCCAATCCAACTCCGATCATCGGAGCCAGCACCGCGGCGATTGCTATCATGAACGCTAGGTTCATTGTCTCGCCCCCTCGCCATACATCGCTTGGAATTCCGGCTGTTTCAGCTCTTCTGACAAAGGACCCAAGTACATCACTTGGATGGTTTTGTCTCCCTCTTGAGTGAGGGTCTGGAAGAACTGTCCTTCTGTGTCTAAGAGATTCCTAATTGACTGTGCATCTGTTTCATCAACTGGAACCCATCTGAATGCTCTTTCAATTGCGAGAGATAGCTTGCTTCTATCGGAATCAGAGAGCGGCTTGGCATCCTGCTTTGGATCTTCGTAAATCATAACATTTACCCAGTGTGTGTCCGTTGATATTGGAGGCTCGGAGTACCAGATTCTGTAGAACTTGGTTCCTTCTTCATTTTGCATTGCGAACCTGTATGCTGTTTTGCTGAAAGTTGTAAAGTAGTCTTCCATCTCGGTATCTGACAAGAACGTTGCACCCTTGTCTACAGCTCTCCACAGGTATGGATATTCGCCTTGTCCTATTGGGTTAAAGTACAGTGATTCGGCAGGGTCTATTACCTCGAAAGCTCGGAGAAGCGGCATTCCTGTACGGAACTGTATTTCATGTGGCAGCTCTCTTGGTTCGACATCTATCACTACACTTGTTTGGTTGTTATCCTCGACTTGCGCGCTAGACTGGCTGGCGTTGGATGCAAAATAAAATACACCAACGGCCGTCAAGAGTGCAAACATCCCTGCCACTCCTGCAATCCTAACGCGCTTCGTCTTACTATCTCGTTCATTTGCTTTGGACATATTTGCCCAATCTTCTCCTATTGAGGAGTCTTACATACAATTTTACCAGAACGCGTGATGCTATTTCGGTAAATATTTAAATAAACTCCGAGTTTCACGCCTGCCATTTGAGTAATGCCGCATGAATTGTGATAGTTTATGCGGGTCATTTATCTGACATTTATTATCAGTGCAGCCGTGTTTGACTTTATCATTCGTGTCTCTTCACATTCTTTCTGAGATACCAGATAACTGTAGCGGAAACGGCTACCACTGTCCCGATTATTATCACGACGGAAGTCATCCAAATCCCGCCTTGATTCCCTTCAGATTGTAGTCTGTCCTCTAGATATTCTGTAGCATCGAAGAGAAATACTTCCTCGCTATTGATAGGTACATCAAATTCCTGATCCGTACCAAAGCATTGTATTTCACCGGTTTCCGGCCAGACAATGAACCTCTTTTCTGCTCCTCTTATTGTTTCCCCATTCCTATCGCGCACTTCTGGTGGGCCTTGACCTAAAATATACGGGCTGAAGCCCCGGTCAGTATGGTTTATCGCAACCCTATCAGGCGTTACATAGTATGTACCTTCATCAAGACAAGTGTAGACTAGGCTGTCAAGCCCGGATTCGTTCGTCGCCACATCTGAAATCTCTCTAGGCGGAGCGTATCTCAAGTACAGATTCTCACCATCAATACTCACGCTAGCCCCATACACGAACCTGTAATCAGCTAGCTTGTATTCAAATTCAATCTCTTGCCCGTGAGGCGTTGATCCACCGTCTACAATCGCTACATCCCACGCTCTGCGAACGTCAAAGTGTTCATCATAATATTCTTTAGATACATGCTTTAGCATCTCTTGTTTTACTTTTTCAAGTGTAATCGATATTGGTACATAGAACCTTGATCCCTCGTCCTCATAGGTGCAATAGACAAATTCATCACCATTAAGGTTCATGACAGCACAGTTTTCTTGTTCGACTGTTTCCACTTCCCTAGAGGGACCGAGAAGTGCCAATACCTCTTTCTTTAGTGTTACAGGGTATTTTGGTGGATTCTCTGATGTGGGATGATAGAGGCCGAAATACCCTCGGGTAATGTCAAGCTCTTCAATCATTAATAGAACTTCGTCCCCCACATCAAGTTCCACCTCTTTCTCGCCTGTGAGAGAAAACTCCACTCTAACTATTGCTTGGCTCAAATTTGGGTCTCCATTGTCCTTTAATGATTCATAAACATGAATCCAAACATCTTCGTATCCATTATAGACCTCCTTGTCAATGACCATACCTGTGATTATCCTGTCTGATTCTTCCACATAGTGCTGAAGTTTGGCAGAGTCGGAGCCCCACTCTGCAGCAAATGCGACACTCACCATGCCTGAAACTAGGGTCAGAAAAATGAATAAAGCGATAAGAGATATCACGCCCAAGATACTCCGTTATTGTCATGCGGGTCTTCTCTAATCAAAAACCATTTGCGCATAGTAGTGTTTGGCAACGCTTTCATTTTCTATTAAGCTTTTACCTAAATGAAAAATAGGGGCTAGGTAGCCGCCCCAATGGCTTCTGCCTTATTGTGGACTCGCACCCTATGTAGGCACGGGAACCTCCGGGCCCGCTAAGTTTCCGCACCCTATGTGGATGCGGGTCCATCTCTTTTCAATAATCTTGATACCTCAACAAAACTATGAATCTTGGACTAGGCTTGCGCGCCCTATGTGTGCCGTCTCGCAATCTAAGGGCTAAAGAGGATGAATGCGCTACTAGTACGTTTATCAATGCGGTTTAGCTGCAATTTGCTATGGGCGGATACCGCGGCAAGACTGAGACAATCGCTTTTCGATTAGATACTTCCATGATTGAAAGGCTCAGAGATGAGGCAGAACAAAAGGACATCAGCCTTAATTCTCTGGTAGGGCACATTTTCAAACAACATATAGATTGGCATTCAAATGCCGCAAACGCTGGATTTCTAACAGTCAGAAGGGGACTGATAGTAAAACTTTTGGAACTGGTATCTGAGAGCGAGCTCGTCAAGATAGCTGAATTCATCGCGAAGAAAGAAACCAAGAACTTCGTCTTGATGCTGAGAAATGAGTATAACATAACATCTGCCTTGGATGTTGTAGAAACTTGGATAAGGATCGCTGGCTACCCCTACAGGCATGACGTAGCTTACTCCAAGCATTCCTATACCATTCAGCACGATATGGGCAAAAAATGGTCGATATTCTTGTCGGAACAGTACCGGTTTCTGTTCGAGGATTTTGGGCTGAAGAAAGTGGCCTTTGAAATTACCGACGGCGTCATCTCTTTTTCTGTTGATACCGAAAACATGGCATGAATAGCTTCAGCCTATGCGATTCCATTCGCAAGCCGCCAGGTTGAATTTCTTGTGCGCGGAGATGCTTCTTTGAGTCTGGAGTACTGGAAAGCTTCTTCATATCGAAGACCCAAGATGATATCATTCCTTACCTGTCTGATTTTCGATTTTGGGATATCGAATCGGTAGTGATGATGTCCAAAAACGAAAAAGACCTTGCCAAATTCGGCTATCGCATGTCCGATGAAGTCGCCGTCGCTGCTTTTCACCTTCTTTCCTACGAGTAAATTCAAATACGGCACCTTTGAACTCGCTTGTCTGCTGCCTTCTGGAAGTCCAGACGTTCGTGAAATAGGCAGCGCGGCTTCCCGGCTCCTCTTGTAGCGCCTTGCTATTTCATAGAGTGGAAGCCCTACCCGGATGTTGTCTTTTGACCGCAGGATCTCGGATTTTAGTATGTCGTATCTGTCATCGCCTTCCCCGAATACGACGATTACATTAGGTGTTTCCGAAACCACTTGGCCTATGTAAGGCGCATCCAAAGCCCCGACTTCTTTGAACAGCGCATTCCTAGTGCGGGGCATATCCTTTCGCCTTTTGCAGGAGTACTATTCCCACTTTTGCTTCATCTTGCAGCCCATGGAAATGGTTACTATGATTTTCAAGTATGACTGAGAACATTTTGGATTTCTTGCTTCTTGCTCTTGTTCTCAAAAGGTAATTGCAGCAAGGGCAATACTTGGAGTCGGTTCTCAAATAGACTGCACAAACTATGCATTTCTTTAGCCCCTCCACGTACGGGCTAGTCGAGAAGCCCCTTTTTCTCTCGCGAATAGGTTTACATAGATCTCTGCATCTCTGACCCGGCATTTTCATTTCACCAAGATTCTAGGGATTTTTCCAAGTTCGTTAGCCGCGATTTTTAGCATCGACGCGAGCCTCCTTCCAGCAGTCCTGATCTATCGGGGTGCTCTGATAGTTTTCCGTTTTTCACTAGCTTCAGATGACAATACGGGCGCCTAGAACACCACGTACGTTTGTTCATGCCAAAGAACGGTATCAGATTTGTTTTATGAATGAGGTTTGCTCTGCCATACTTTGCAAACTTGCTACTTAATTCCCCTGACAAAAAACATCAACAAGATTGGCATGAAGGCAGCTGTTTACCGGGCACACAGCAAAGACCCGAGGCAAGTGGTCAAGATCGAGGACATCGACGTCCCGAAGCTGAAGTCCCAAGAGGTTCTGATAAAAGTTGAAGCGGCAGCGTACAACTACAACGACCTCTGGGGCATATGGGGCGAACCCATAAAGATTCCTCTCCCCCACATTTCCGGAAGCGACATCGCTGGCACGGTTATGGAAGTTGGCGAGGATGTCACCACGATAAAGGCGGGTGACAGGATCGTCTCGCATCCGAATATTACGTGCAGAGTGTGCCATGAATGCACGTCAGGTCGCGAGTACGACTGCAGAGATAGACTTGTCTGGGGATTCCAGACAGGACCTCTATGGGGCGGGTTCGCACAATATACGCACCTAAAAGAGGTAAACGTAGTCAAGCTGCCTGACAACGTGTCGTTTAACGATGCCGCCGCGATTTCGATGGTCGGTATGACTGCGTGGCACATGCTAGTAACAAGGGCGGGCATACGTCCTGGCCAGACGGTACTGATAATGGGGGGCGGAAGCGGCATGGGCATAGCCGGCATCCAGATCGCCAAGCTGTTCAATTGCGATGTCATTGCCACAGCGGGAAGCAAGGAAAAGATGGACAGGTGCGTCGAGCTTGGCGCCGACTATGCAGTGAACCATCGAGAGGAAGGCTGGCACAAGAAAGTGCGCGAGATGACAGGTGGACGGGGAGTGGACATTGTCTACGAGCATATTGGCAAGACCGTATTTCCACAAGAAGTCGGGCTTGTAAAGATGGGAGGAACGCTGGTTTCAACGGGAGCTACAACGGGTTACGACTCCACCATAGACCTGAGATACCTTTTCTTCAGAGGCATCAATCTGCTTGGTGCCACGCAGGGAACGAAGGCTGGCTTGGAAGAGGTAATCAGGTGGGTGAGCAAGGGCAGGATCAAGGCGATCATAGATACCGTTCTCCCGTTTAGCAACATGGTAGAGGGGCACGTAAAGATGGCTAATTCGCAGCTATTTGGCAAGATACTGACCACTCCGCAGAAACTGTGATGCAGGTATGACAATGTTCAGGTTTGGAACGGCGATAAACTGCATCGACGGAAGAACCCAGGAGGTGGTGATAGGCTACATGAAGCGGAATCAAAATGTAGACGGAGTTGACATGGTTACACTTCCCGGTGTAGACGGGATTTTCTCTGGAGAACATCATGCGGAGATGGATCTGGTCAAGCGGGCGGTAACCATATCCGTCGAGAAGCATGGTTCAAGTGTGATAGCTGTTGTCGGGCATCACGATTGCGCCGGCAACCCCGGCGACAGAGAACACCACCGTATGCATCTGCGCAAGGCGGTGGTCAAAGTTGCTTCATGGAATTTTCCTGTCCAGGTCCTTGGACTATATGTCAATGACAAATGGGAGATTGAAGAAATATAGTCGGCATGGAATGCGACTAGATAAGGATGCCAATCGAGATGCTAATATTTTTTTCTTTCAAGCGCTTGAAAAATTGGTAGGGGGCTCTCAGCCGCCCCTATGGCTTTTGCCTTGTTCCGGACTCGCACTCTATGCAGGCCCAGAAACCTCCGGGCCCGCTTTTTTACGCAAAGTTTTCCTTTATGTATTTTGTCAACCGCTTTGCGTCCTTCTCGCTGACGGGCATGTCGTTTGCAAACACCGGCTTTTTGCCCTTGACTATCTCCAGCTTGACGCTTTCGCCGGACACCGTCATGTTCAGCTCCGGCCCCTTGAAAAATCCGCTCTTTTCTGCCGCCGCGTGTAGTGAGCTGTCGCCGGTGCGTTTGGGGCTCAAAAACTCTGATGTAAGCACGTTGATCGCGTCTTCCACCGACACTGTCAACCTGCCGTTTGGCATCTTTTCCAGTCTAAAGACGTACTTTTCAAGTGCCTCGACTTCTATCTTCGGTCCCACCGGCCCCTCGTCTTCTGATTCCGTTGGCGGCGTCCATGTGGTGCCCTCGCGTGCGACTTTTATCGAGAACTTGCCTTCCTGGCCCGACACGAGCAGATGCGCGTCGACTGCCTTTTGCAGTTCATCCGGTGAGAGCGGGCCTGCGGGCCCCCTGTGCCACTGGTTCTTTGCATCCTCCCTGTCCTTCTCGCCACTGTAGTGCAGTATGTAGCAGTCCTTGGCGTTCCACCTGCGAACCAGGTTGTAGGCCTCAGACACCGATATCATGCCGGTCGACGGGTGCTCGTTGTAAGTCTCGGTGCCAAGCACGAGCAGGTCTGGCTTCCAGAGCAGTTTTTCATCCGCGCCGGGAAGCATCAAAAAGTCCCAGCCGGCAACGACCTTCTTCCAGCCGGCCTCGATGACATAGATGACAGAGCCGGGCAGGCCCGGCGCGTCGCCGGCGTTGTTTGCGGCAACAGGCGTTATGGAAAACGGGCCTGCAGAAAGCGCCTGCCCCGGCGATATCCTCGTAACTGAAGAACGCTTGCCTGCAAGGTCCGGCATAGCCGCCAGCTGGTCAAGGCATTCTGAAGTGCAGTAGGCCTTGCCGTTTCCAAGCACCGACGCAAGCTCGGCGACGTGCTCCTTTCTTGCGCTTGTGATCAGAATGGCATCAGGCGACTCCTTGTAGCCAAGCTCGCCAGCTCCCTTCTTCAGGCTTGCAGCCACGCCGTTGCCAGCGTCCACTAGCAGGTGCGAGCCCTGATAAAGCGCCGAGATCGAGGCGTTGGTGCCCCCTGCTACGTCGGGCAGGACTCCGTTTATTCTCACGAGAAGGTCTAGGTTCACGACATGATCGGGGCTGTGCATGAATAAAACATTTTTGCGCAGCGCCTAGCAGACCTTGCCCAGGTCTTCAAGCGTCATGGGCTGCCCGTCCTTGCACACCTGGCCGGGGTAGTGCTGCATGGAAAACAGCATAAGTTGCTCTAACACCGGCTTGAGCGCCATGCCCTTCTCCGTCAGGAAATACTCTATGCTTACAGGCGTGCCGGGGTTGACCCTGCGCTCGACCAAGCCGTTTCTCTGCATCTCCTTGAGCCTCTGCGACAATGTCTTTGGGTTTATGCCCTCTATCTCCAGAAACTCGTTGAAGTGGCTGTGCCCAAAGAGCATCATGTTTCGCATGATAAGCACCGTGAACTTTTTGCCTATCACCTGGAACGTGTAGTTGATGGGGCACTGCTTGAACTGCTGCATTGCTGCGACATAGTCCACCTTGGACAACTTACCCCGCCTTCACCCGCTTACCCTCGGTTAACTTGTCAATTAAACATTACCTTTCTATAGCAGATAGCGAAAAGTCAGACGCCCGCCAGCCTTGCCTGTCCGTAGAGGCGGGCCTGATGCACTTCGCTTATCTCCTCCCGCCTGTGCTTGCGCCGCTCGACGACGTAGCCTGACGAGGAGTGGTAGATTATCACCATGTCCTTGGGATAGAAAGACAGCATCTCGTGGTTTTCGCAGTCGGATGCCATGTGGCGCAGGTGTATCCGCTCCCAGGCAAAGAGCTCGTCCACCTTGCCCCGGAAGTGGAACGTGCTGCCGCACGGACACTTTACGTCGCGCCAGCTCCCCGAAAGGTTCTGCAGCCACGCGTCTGACATCAGGCTCACCCTAGGCTTCAAGCGGTTAATAACGTTAGCCGCCGGTCATGCTCGTGAACCTGTTGCGCCTGTTGACAGCTTTTATGTAGTCCAGGTTTGCAAGCGCGACGACTGCAGAGTCGCGCACCTCCTCGCTCTCGTCTTTGAGCGCGTCGTCCAGCGTATTCCTTGCCTCTTCGGAACCGATGACGCCGAGGGCGACTGCGGCTTCGTGCCTGACGAAAAGCGACGGATCGCTTTTCACCGCGTCTGCAAGCGCCTTTATGCCTGATGAAAATCCAAGCTGCCCGAGCGAAAACGCCGCTTCGTGGCGCACCAAGTCGTTGCCGTCGTTCTTCAGGACCTGTCCGATTGGCTCGACAGCGCCTTCCCCGGCGATGTCTGCCATAATGCAAACTGCCCGGGTCCTGACCACGCTGTCGCCGTGCATCAACAGCTTCTTGAAATAAGCAACATTTTTCTCGTCAAACTGCCTTTCCATCTCCTCGAAAAGCCGCGTCCTCTCGTCCGAGGTGACGTATTTGGTAACTGGCATGCCCGCGTGTGTATAACGAGGCCATTTTAATTTTTGGCGCGTGACGTTATTATAGCGCCCCCGCATCAACATGCCTGTGCGCGTAAGATACTGGCGCCTTGGCATAACCGACTTTCTTGAATCGGCCTATCCTGCAGAGAAGGCCAACCACTGGGACATAAAGTGCATGCAGGGCGAGTACGAGCATTTCGGCGTCTTTTGGTACCGCTACGGCACGCCGTTTGACAAGGAGCCGGTGCACGGCATATGCTTTTACTTCAACGACGTCCCGAAAAAGACCGTCGACGAGCTAGCGTCGTTTCTGCAGGGCAAGTTCGGCGGCCAGTTGCTATACAGGCAGAACCGGGGCTTTTTGCAGGGCTCAAAAGAGTTTGCAGACGGCAAGTCCGTCGGCGTCCTTGCAAACGAGATATCGCTCAAGTTCAACGCGCCGGTCGAACTCACAGTCGAGTTTGAAAAGGCCACCAAGGAAGAGGTGGACTCTGAGGCGTGGAAGCTTCCAGCCGGCAAGGCCCTCCCCATACCCGGCCCCGACTAGAATATATCCAGCATTTGGGTAACATACGTTGATGGCCGCAGAGATGTCGCTTGGCGAGCACCTCGACGAGCTGAGGGTGCGGGTCATCCACATAGTGATAGCGGTCGTTGCTATCACCGCGTTCTGCATGACATTTGACCTGCGGCCGATAGAATACGCGGGTTTGCCGCTTGCATACCCATACCCGGACCCGGTGCACAACCTCTCTGCAAGGATAATGGTCTACATGCATGAGACGCTCCTGCCCGAGAACGTCACGCTGGTGCAGATAGCGCCGGGTCAGGCATTCTTTGCGCAGATCTACGTCGCCCTGCTTGCAGGCGTGATAGGCTCGATGCCTGTGATAGTCAAGGAGATTGCCGGCTTTATCTCGCCGGCGATAAGCCCCGAAGCAAGGAAGGGCATCGCAAGGATGACTGCCCCTGCGGTAGCGCTTTTTGTCGCCGGCGTGGTGTTCTCCTACCTTGTCGTCGTGCCGTACGTTTTGATTTTCCTGTATCAGTTCGGCGAGGCCATCAACGTCGTCCCGCTCTTCAACATCACCGACTTTATCTCCTTCGTGCTGCAGTTCCTGCTGGCGTTTGGCATATCGTTCGAGCTCCCGGTATTGATGTACGGCATATCGCTCACGGAGGCGATATCGCCCCGGTTCTGGCGCGACAACCTGCGCTACGCAGTCCTCGTACTGGTCGTCTTTGGCGCCATAATCACGCCTGACGGCAGCGGCATCACGATGTGGTTTGTGGCGGGCCCCATGCTTGGGCTGTATCTCATAGGCATGTTTGCCGTCGAGAGCAGGGCAAAAAAGCTCACTACCGTGAATACCTAACACTTAAATCCCAAGGCAGACAAGCTACCCCAAATGTCCGCGGGACTGCATAACCTGCTCATGCAGATACCTACTGGGATGGAATGGATTTTCATCATAGTCATCGTTGTCGTCGTGTTCTTTGGCGTCAAAAAGATCCCCGAGCTTGCAAGGACGTTTGGAAAGGCGTCTGCAGAATACGAGAAAGCAAGGATAGAGGCCAAGCGCGAGCTCCAGCAGCTGAAAAACTCCGGGGCCGTCGGGAGGGAAAAGCTCGAGGAGATAGCCGACTCGCTTGGAATCGACTACACCAACAAGAACGACGACGAGCTCAAGGCTGCTATCGAGCTTGAACTGAGCAAGACGTCCAAAAAGTAGGCTTTTTATTACAACCTCCTTTTCTCTTTAACCGTTGCTAGCCCACCAGCAGATAACAGGCATTGTCGGCCGGTACGATACGAAAAACGTAACCATCGGCGTCATCGGCAGCCACTCGGCGCTTGAAGTGATGGACGGCGCCAAGGACGAGGGCATGAAGACGGTCTGTGTATGCCAGAAAGGCCGCGACCTGCCGTACAGGCGGTTCAAGCGCCTCGCAGACGAGATAATCGTGCTTGACAAGTTCTCCGACGTCTTGAACCGCGAGAACCAGGAAAAACTGCGCGACATGAACTGTGTCATGGTGGCGCACAGGGCGTTTACGGCATACCTAGGCTACGACAATATCGAGAACAACTTTAAGGTGCCTGTGTTCGGCAACAGGTCGCTTCTGCGCGCAGAGGAGCGCACAGCAGCGCGCAACCAGTACTACTTGCTTGAAAAGGCCGGCCTTCGCCACCCCAGAATCTACCGCAAGCCTGCAGACATCGCCGGCCCGGCGATGGTGAAGGTGCAGGAGGCAAAGCGCAAGCTAGAGCGTGCGTTTTTTATCGTGACGTCGTACGAGGACTACAAGAAAAAGTCCAAGCAAAAGATAGAGCAGGGCATGGTGAGCAAGAAGGACCTGGATAATGCCGTCATCGAGGAATACGTGCTTGGCACATACTTTAACCTCAACTTTTTCCACTCGCCCCTGACAGGCGAGACGGAGTTCCTTGGCATTGAACGCCGATTGCAGACCAACCTGCACGACTTTGTCTCGATGCCCGCAAGGCAGCAGATGGAGATGGACATACAGACGCAGAACATCGAAGTCGGTCATACGCCGGCCAGCATCCGCGAATCGCTGCTTGAAAAGGTGTTTGAGATGGGCGACAAGTTCGCAAACGCGGTGAAGAAAGAATACCCGCCCGGCATAATCGGGCCGATATCGCTTCAGAGTGCCGTCACTACCGACCTCGACTTTGTGGTCTACGACGTCTCGTTGCGAGTTCCGGGGAACCCGATAATGGCGACGACCAGCCCTTATACGAAGTACTATTTCGGCCACACGATGGGCGTAGGGCGCAGGATAGCGATGGAGATCAAAAACGCTGCAAGCGAGCGCCGGCTCGCAGACATTGTCACTTGACGTCTATGGCCTCTTCAAACAGGCTCTTTCTTACCTTTATCGGGATGTCGTAGTAGGCGGCAAGCGCGATCGAGTCTGACGCGCGGTAGTTGCGAAGTATCAGCTCGTCCGTGCGCGTCTTGAAGTAGAGGTTTGCCCGCAGCACCGTGCCGCTCTGGTAGACGCGCACCTCGGTCAACAAAAGGTCGCCCATGGCTGCAAGTTCTTCTACAAGGTTGTAGATGGTAGGTATGGCACCCTTGTCGCCTTCCTGAAAGCGCGAGATGTGCCTTGCGACCTCGCCGGAAAAAGCCCGCATCGGGAACTCTTTGCCGTCTTCTGACTTTAGAATGACCACGCCTTCCAGCCCCACCTGGTCGACAAATCCGACATAACTTATCCGGGCGTTGACGTACTCGTCCTGAGTGCCGTCTTTTGCCATGTGTCGCTTTCTCCGCACTACTACGAATTAAGGCTTTGCCGGCGATAGGATTTAATCCCAAACATACGTACACGCACGCATGGCGTGGAACGCCGGGCGTGAAAGCGGCTACAGGATCCTGTTTGTAGGCGCGTTTTCGCTTGCGATTGCGTTTGTCATATACTCGAGCCTCTCCGGCACCTCGGGGGCCGCGCAGGCGCAGGACCTGACAGGCATGGCATACGCGACGCTTGCGATAACTGCAGCCTCGATGGCGGCCGCCACGTACGGCGCGTACAGGATATTTCGCGCAGAGCAGGCGCGCCTTTCAGGTGGCTCGAACCTGATGTCGTTTGTAACCGGCGCCTTTGAAGACAGAAGATACTGGAAGATAATGGTCGTGTCGGCCATAGGCTACGGCATTTTCTTTGCGTTTCTTTCGCAGATCCTGGTCGTCAGGCCCGACGTGTCGTTTTCAGAGCGCGGCATAGCGGTGCCGTCTACAGAGCTCATACCTTGCTGCGGCGCGCCTGGGTATATGCCCATGTTCACTGTCTACTTTACGGACCACTTCTTGCTCCTCATAATACCGGTCAACGTGATACTTGCAGCTGTCGTCTCGATGATGGTCGGCTTTAACATAGCCCTGAGCGCCTACGCTTACAGGCTCAGAAAGACGGTCCAGACGCGCACGTCGCTTGTTGGCGGGCTTGGGGCTACCACCGGTCTGTTCGTCGGCTGTCCGACGTGCGCCGGCAGCCTGCTGTCCGCAGTGCTTGGGTTGGGGGCTATTGGGGCCGGTGCCAGCACCAGCGTCTTTGCACCGTTCCAGACGCTGTTCATAGCAGCAAGCCTGCCGGCCCTTGCGGTCGCGCCGCTGCTGCTTGCAAGGAGCATAAGGTCGATGTCAAGGTGCAGTGTCAAGTAGCTTGATTACATGCATCATGTCCGGTGTGCTGACCACGTTCTCGCTTGCGTTTTTCACGTCGTCGTCCTTGGGCATGTAGGCCACGCCAAAACCCGCGCGCTTTATCATGCAGATGTCAGCCTTGGTGTCGCCCACGGCAAGTGTGTCGACCATCTGGACCCCGTACATGTCGGCGTGCTTTTCGAGATGGTAGCGCTTGCACACCGACAAATGACAGAAACAGTCTATCTTTTCCCAGCCCATGGGCATGTTCACCTTGCCCGTTGCGACGTTGTTTTCGAAAACAAGGTCGTTTGCGGACACAAAGTCCAGCGCAAGGCGCGAGGCGACGACGCCTGCAGCGGCGGTGTAGCTGTCGCTTATTATGCCTATCTTGTAATCGCGACTTTTGAGCGCGACTATCGCCTGCTCGGCGTTTCTTGCAAGGGGTATCGACTCGACCGCGGACTCGATGTCGCGCCTGACGACACCCGTAAAAAGGTCGGCTATCATGGCGGTCTTTTCGTGTGCGGCTAGCTTGTCGTCTGATTGGATGGTCCTCACCTTACCGTCAAGCCCCAGCCTCTCAGAGAGCGCAAAGACGAGCCGGCCGTCAAGGAGCGTGCCGTCCATGTCAAACGCCGCCAGCTTCATGGAATATTCTTCTGCTACAATCACACAAAACTGTTGCGGATTGTTTATTACACAACGCCCGCAACCCGGGGTTGGTGCAGGACAGAAAGTACCAGAAAAAGAAGGCAGCGGTCGACAGGTTCATCCGGAAAAACCACACCACCGACCACGCGGTCATCCTGAACAACGTCGACGTGGACTATGAGACGCTTATGCGCATACTACACGAGCTGCGAAACGAAGGCCGGATCTCCTGATGTGGAAAAAGGCTTAATTTCCCATGCTGCGCAATCCCTGCCATGAAGGCCACATTTGGGATGGGATGCTTCTGGTGCTCCGAGGACGTTTTCATGAAGCTCAAGGGCGTCAGGTCTACTGCCGTCGGCTACATGGGAGGCACGCTTGAGAACCCCACGTACGAGCAGGTCTGCACCGACAGGACGGGCCACGCCGAGGTGGTGCAGGTCGACTACGACCCGGAAGCGATATCATACGAGGAGCTTTTGGCGGTGTTTTTCACAAACCACGACCCGACGACGCTGAACAGGCAGGGCCCAGACGTTGGCGTGCAGTACAGGTCGGCTGTGTTTTTCCACGCGCCCGAACAAGAAGCGGCAGCAAAGGCCATGATAGCGCGCCTGCAGCCCAAAGTCAGCAGGAAAATAGTCACCGAGGTCACGCCTGCGTCCGCGTTCTGGAAGGCAGAAGAATACCACCAGAAATACTATGTAAAGTGTGGGCTCAGGGCAAATCAGGGATTTTCATAAAGTCGCCATATCAGGGGTAAATTTATCCCTAAATATGGTTATGATATTGAAATTTTCCCCGAGAATCTTCGACACTTTTTTATTCCCTTCGCACAAAGGCTCTCCCGCGGGCAGATGGCCAAGGAGACCACGTTCGTAGTAAGCGGCGGCGAGGAGACCACCAAGACCATAGTCAGCTTCCTAACGGACGCAAAGACGGTCGACGTGGTCGCAAGCTCTGAAGCGCCCAGTGTCGCCATGAAAGTGGAGCAGATAAGTCTGGCGATGCTTGACGCCGTCAAGAAAGGCACAAAGATAAGGTTCCTGACGGAGATAACCAGGGACAACGTCGAGCTTGCTAAGGAGCTTGCCAAGATAGCAGAAGTCAGGCACCTTGACGACATCAAGGGCGGCAGCGCGATTTCAGACAAGGCGTTCATGGCAACGACGCTTCTGGTAAAGGAAAAGCCCGTTCCGCAGATAATCTACAGCAGCGCAAACGAGATAGTCGAGCAGCAGCGCTATGTCTTTGAGATGCTCTGGAAGGTGGCCATGCCGGTGCAGCAAAGGTTGTCTGAGATAGAGGACGGCAGAGAGCGCGAATTCTTGGAGCTCATAACAGACCACGACAAGGCAAGCAAGACCTTTGCGGAGATGATAAGTTCTGCAGAAAAGAAAGTGTCGCTCTTGCTGCCGCACAGAACGTCGTTTACAAAGTCGCGGGCCGCCGGCGTCATTCAAGTCCTGTCACACAAGGCCATCATAAAGCGCGCAGAAGTCAGGATAATAGCCCCGCTTAACGACAGCGACAGGGAATACCTATCGTCGATATCGCCGAGGCTCAAGGCGGCAAGCGAGCACGAGTCCAGCATGAGCCTGCTCATAGTCGATGACAAAAGGTGCATCGTGGTCGAGGAAAGCGAAGTAGACAGCAAGTCAGGCGGTTTCATACTCTACACGAACAGCCCGCCGGCTGTCAGATCGTTCCGCACGCTCTTTGACATACAATGGCGCGAGCTGGCGCTTGTCGATAACCTGCTTTCGACAAGCAGGCAGAGGGACGAGTTCATAAGCGTGGCCGCGCACGAGCTGCGCAACCCGATAACCCCCATCATGCTGTTCGTTGACGGGCTTAGGGAGGAGATGGGAGACAGGCCCGAGATAGCCGGCATCGTCAGGAACACCAGGCGGCTGCAGAGGCTCATACAGGACATACTCGACGTGGCCAAGGTGGACAACAAGAATCTGGCGCTCAAAAAGTCCGAGTTTGACATGAACTCGCTGCTCAAAGACGCCTGCGAGGACGCCAGAAGTCAGGCAAGGGGCAGAAACGTCACCGTCGCATTCGAGCCGGCCGGCAAGCTGACAGTAAACGCGGACCAGACCAGGATCTCGCAGGTGGTCTACAACCTGCTTGACAACGCCATCAAGTTTACCCAGAAAGGAGGGATAGTGGTTGCAGCGAAAAGATCCGGCGAGGGTATCGAGGTGAGCGTGCGCGACGAGGGCGCCGGCATCAGCCCCAAGGTGATGCCCAGGCTCTTTGAAAAGTTCGTCACGGCGTCTGACACCGGCACAGGGATTGGGCTCTACCTGTCAAAGGCCATAGTCGAGGCGCACGGCGGAAAGATAAGGGCCGAGAACAACAGGGGCAGGGGCGCGACCTTTTACTTTTCCATCCCGGCTACCTGAAGAGAAGCGAGAGCGCGACCGAATACGGCACGTGCACCGTGACCTTGTCTGCAGAAGCGTTGTATATGCCGTAGATGCCGCCGACGTCAAGGTTGCTGTACTTCTTTGAAAGGACGCTCCCGTCTATCTCCACGCTCTTACCCCGTATCTCCACGTCTATCCACGTGTTTTCCGAGTCCAGGCGCGACGGGCTCAGCTGCATGGTGACGTCCTGCGCGCTCACCCTAAAGCCGGCCACCTCGCGCTCTATCTCCTCTATCTCCAGCTGCACGCGCTCGCCGGCCGATATCAGGTCGTCCCGGGCCTGCTCGCTTGGGAAGAGCTCGCCGGCTGGCACGTCCATCTTGTACTCGAAAAAGCTGAGAAATCCTGCGAAAAGGTCGCCAGGTCCGGCGGCGTACGCGGGCTGGACAGCATAGGCGCCGGCGGCAAGGAGCAGGACGGCAAGCGCGGCCACAGCTTTTCCCCCTCTCAATGTCATAGTCGATTGGCGAAGTGCATGAGAGAGTCGGGTCTAAAACTGTTGTGGAGGCTTCCTAGGAGGAGGCATCTCTGGGCGCCGTCTCGTCCGTTATGAACTGCAAAAGATCCGCCCTCTTGAACGGCTTTCTGAGCAGCTTGACGTTGCCGGCGGACACCATCTTGGCAACGTCTTCTTGCGAGTATTCAAACGCGGTTATGAACAGCATCTTTGTGTTAGGCGAGACCTGGCTTATGCGCTTGAAAAGCTCGAATCCGTCCATGCCGGGCATCCTTATGTCAAGTATCGCCACGCCGTACTCGAGCCCCTTCTCCTTTGCGTTTCTGATGGCATCAAGGGCGTGCCAGCCGCTATCCGCAGTCTCCACCTTGAAGCCGCGCTTGACAAGCACCTGTTCTATCGACTTTCTGATGTCCTCCTCGTCGTCAACTATCATCGCCATCTTTTGCTTTGACGGGAACTCTCTGGCTATCAGGTCGTACACCTCTTCAAGAGCAGCAGGCTCTATCAGGCCTATGACAAGAAGGGTCAGATTGTTTTCAAGAGGATAGAGTATGACGTCCATCGCGTTGTACTGGACGCGTATGCTCGACGCCCTGCCGGTCTGCGCGGCGTTGACGTCAAAGGCGCCCTTTGCGATGTGGGCCCGCATGACCGTCTTTACCAGCTCGCCGGGTGTGATCTTGCGCACAGAGCTCTGAGGGGTCCTCCTTGCGGCCTTGGCCACCACGGTGGCGCTGTTGTCTGCTATCATGACAAGGTCGAGCATCCTGCTACCCGCAAGGATGGCCTTGCACTTGCTCGTGTAGTCAGGTGTCTTGCTCTTTGGCACTCCTATCAGCTCTTCGTCCGCGGGGGCTTCAAGCTCTATCCGGGTTGCCGGTGGAGCGGGCGGAGGGCTGGGCGCGGGCGGTTCGGCAGGCTTGGCGACTACAGGCTCTGGTTCGGGTGCCGTCATTGCGGGCGCAGGTTCGGGCTGCATGGCCGCCGCTGGGGGCTCGGGAGCGGAAGGCGCCGACCACATTATGGGCTGCCTGGCAGGAGGCAGGTCCTCTTCCTGCCGCTTGGCAACAGGCTCTGGTTCTTGTGCCTGCTCGGGCGGAGGCGGCTGTCGTGCAGCCCTCTCAGCACGCGGCGGTTCCTGCAACGCGTTGCCTAGAATGCGATATAGGAACCGGATTATGCTACCGATGACCGGGACGCTGGCGATTGTCAGTGACACCTACAAAAGAAAGGTACTACTTTAATTCATTGTCCACAGAAAAGAAATGGAAGGCGGATTATCGCCACAAAGCGATAACGCCTGCGTGCAGGCTTTCGATCATTCTTTGTCTATGAACTCGTCTGGGCTTGACGGCTCGGGGCTCAGTCCCTTGCGCTTTCTCACGTCTGCCACTAGGGTCTTGAAGATCGAGTTTGGCACCGGCGACCACGACTTGAAGAACGTGGTCCACATCGCCTTTCCGGCGGTCCCGCCCCTCATGGATTCAGAGAGGTCGAAGGTCTCCGACGCCGGCACCTCGCCCTGGATGATTGCGATGATGCCCTTCTGCTCGACGTTCAGCAGCTTGCCGCGCTTGCCTGACAGTATGCCGGCCACGATGCCTATCTGCTCCTGCGGACACTTGACCTCTATGCCAAGTATCGGCTCGAGCAGCACGGGATCCGCAATGAGTATCGAGCCGAGCATTGCGCGCCTTGTAGCCGGCATCAGCTGCGCAAGGCCTCTGTGCGCCGGGTCCTCGTGCGGGACAAAGTGGTGTAACACAAACTTGACGCCGCGGACCTGCTCCTTTGCGATAGGCCCGTTCTTTATCACGTCGTCAAAGCCGGACCTGATGGAGTCCATTGACTCCTGTATGAACTGGACGCCTTTGGTTTCGTCCACGAACATGTTGCCCGAGACGTCGATGGCCTGCACGCTCCTTGACTCGTCGGTGCCCCAGCCCTTCTCTCGGAGGATCTTGGCCATCTCCTTCTTGTCCATGTCCTCCTTGAGCTTGCCCGTCCTGATGAGGTCGACGATGTCCTCCGGCAGGGGCTCGACGCGCAGGAATATCTTGTTGTGCTTGTTTGGAGACTTGCTCATGACAGGGCCGGCCTTTGCGCGGATCGTTTCGCGGTAGTTGATCAATGGCTGCGTCGTGACGATGTCAAGGCCCATCTCCTGCAAAAGCGATGTGGCTATTTCAAGGTGCAAGACGCCCATGCCGGCCATCAGCGTCTCGCCTGTTTCTTCATTGATCTTGACTATGAGGTTGGGGTCCTCGACTGTCAGCCTGCGCAGGCCCTCGACCAGCTTGGGCAGGTCCTTGGGGTGCTTTGGCTCAACTGCAATCGTGACGACAGGTTCAGACACATACTTGATTGACTCAAACGCCGTTGCAGCCTTGACCGTCGATATCGACTCGCCCGAAACGGCGTAGTCAAGTCCCAAGAGCGCCGGGATATTCCCTGCGGGCAGCACGCTTACCACTTCGCGCGTGTTGCCCATGTAGATGTTCACCGACTGGACTTTACCAGGCCTCTTGGCGTCTATCAGGTAGACCTCGTCGCCGTCCTTTATCGTGCCAGAATACAATCGTCCTGTCGCGACCCTGCCAGCTTGCGGGTCGACGTTGATGGTCGTGACCATCATCATGGCCGGCCCTTTCTCGTCGCAGTTCAAAAGCGCCTGGCCTATCTCGGAGTTGAGGTCGCCGGGCCAGATTTTCGGGATTCTGTATTTCTGCGCCACGTGGGGAGGCGGGTGGTGCTCGACTACCATGCCAAGCACCGCGTCGTGCAGCGGCGACTTTTCCGCAAGGGCCTTTATCTTTTCGCCACCTTCCGCGGTGTACGCTTCATAAACGTCCTTGAAGCTGACGCCCTTTTTCTGGGCCATCTTGAAGTTGAAACCCCACCTGTCCTTTGCAGAGCCAAACGCGACTGTGTTGCTCTGGATGCTGACCTTCCACTTGTCCTTGTACTCTGGTTCTGCGTACAGGTCGACAAGCCTGTTGAAGTCTGCGATGATGTTTGACAGCCACTTTTGCATGGCCTGCGCGTCGAGCCTCAGCTCCTTTACGAGCCTGTCTATCTTGTTGATGTAAAGCACCGGCCTTACGCGCTCCTCAAGCGCCTGTCTTGTGACGGTCTCGGTCTGGGTCATGATGCCCTCTACCGAATCGGAAACGACGACGACGCCGTCGATTGCGCGAAGCGCGCGGGTCACCCTGCCTGTAAAGTCTATGTGGCCGGGAGTGTCTATCATGTTGATGACATAGTCCTTGCCGTCGAATTCGTAAAGTAGCGTCACGTTTGCGCCCCTGATGGTCATCTGCCTGTTCTGCTCAAGCTTCATGGAGTCGAGCGCAAGGGCCTGTCCGGCGACAGAGGGCGCGATGATGCCCGAGGCGGCAAGGAGGCTGTCGGACATGGTGGTCTTGCCGTGGTCAACGTGCGCTATAACGCCGAAATTGCGTATCTGATCCTTGTTACCAATGATTTTGAGTATCTCCTGGGTCGACTTGAACTTGGGCATCTCTTTTTAGAAAAAATTTGAACGGGGACTATAAACGTTCCCTATTTTTTGTGGATAACTTAATAGTGCCTCGCGACCGCCCATTGCAGGATGCAGATAACGCTCGGGCACACGCCGGACGCCGACGACGCGTTCATGTTCTACGGGTTTGCGTCAGGCAGGGTATCATCGCAGGATTTCACGATAAAGCACGTGATAGAAGACATTGAAACGCTGAACAAGCGCGCGCTGGCCCACGAGCTTGACGTCACGGCGGTGTCGGCGCACGCGTATGCATACCTTGTAGACTACGTCATCTTGCGTGGCGGGGGGAGCTTTGGGCTCAATTATGGCCCCGTCGTTATCACAAAAAAGGGCAGCGGGATTGATGTCGACAAACTTGCGAGCGCCAAGGTGGCCATCCCCGGCAAAATGACATCTGCAAACCTGCTGCTCAAGCTTGCCGCAGGCAACTTCAATGAAATAGAGATGTCATTTGAGACCATCCCCGACGCGGTGCTGGCTGGCAAGGCAGACGCGGGTCTTGTCATCCACGAGGCACAGATAACCTACGACAGGAGCAAGTTTGACGGGATACTGGAGCTGGGCCCCTGGTGGCACTCGCAGACCGGCGGGCTTCCCGTGCCGCTTGGAATCAACGTGGCGAGCAAGCGGACCATGACTCCTGAACAGCTAAGAGAGTTCAGCGACCTTTTCGTAAGGTCGATAGAAGCCGGCCTGGAAGACATGGACGCCGCAGTGGACTATGCGATGCAGTATGCGCGCGGGCAGCCCAAGGAAACCATAACGAAATTTGTCAGTATGTACGTCAACGAGACAACCCGTGACATGGGGCCGTCGGGCAGAAAAGCTATCGAGAAGATGTTTTCTATGGCAAGGGAAAAGGGACTGATAACCTCAGACGTGAAAGTCGAAGTAGTAGTCTAGGCACCCCATTTTTTATACAGGGTAAACGCAACTGTCCCGTTGGCTGACGAAAGGCCGGAGCAGATAGGCGACTACATAGAAAGCATAGCAGGCAGCCTAGCGCCGGCGGTGATATCCAGCTGGCTTCAGAAGGTGGCCGAACGCGCGAGGGAGCTTTGCCCAGACAGTGGCATCGAATTCAAGCCCGGTGACGGTTTGGGCGACATTTCCATACCAACCAAAGGAGGAATTAGGTGCGTCGTCGAGTCGATAGAAATCATCAAGAAAGACGCGCCCGAGATTGTCAAGGCCGTACTTGCGTCGTACAGCGCAAGTCTTGAGAAGCAGCTGTAATCAGAATTTCTCATGCTCCGGCTAGTCCGCAAAGACTACGCGGTTTCTTATCCTGCCAAGTTTTTCTATCTCTACTTCCACCACGTCTCCATCCTGCAGATACTTGACGTGTGATGACAGCGAGAGCACAGTGCCTGAAGGTGTGCCGGTAGATATGATGTCACCCGGCTCGAGTGTCATGGCCTGGCTCAGGCTGCTGATGATCTTGTCTATTTTCAAGACTAGGTTGCTTGTCGACGAGTCTTGGCGCACCTCGCCGTTCACCTTGGTTGTGAGGTGCAGGTTGCACGGGTCAGGAACCTCGTCGGGTGTGGTTATCCACGGGCCGCACGGCCCAAATGTGTCAAAGCCTTTTGCCCGGGTGTACTGCTTGTCAACGAACTGTATGTCCCTGGCCGACACGTCGTTCATTATGAAGTAACCTGCAACGTAACCAAGAGAGTCCTGTTCAGAAACTTTCCTGCACTTTTTGCCTATCACCAGCGCTAGCTCGCCCTCGTAGTCCAGCTGCGTGATAAAACGCGGGCAGACTATGTTGCTGAAAGGCCCGCACAGGCTGGTCCGGGGCTTTATCGAGACCACAGGGTCCTTGGGAGGGCTCTTGCCAAAGCGCACCCAGCTTGCCTGGTCTGAGTAGTTGAAAGAGAGGCAGACAACCTTGAAGGTCTTTACTATCGGTTGCAAGAGTTTCAGCGACGAGAGTTCCTGCTTGAAGGACAGCTTTGGTTCGTGCGGCTTTAGTTTCTGCGAGTGTCCTTCAAAGAGGAAATCTTCAAGCGACGCCGGCAGCTTTAATCCCGATTTCTTTTCCAGTTCGTCCCGCGTCGCCGCGGCGTTGCCGTCGGGGCCCACTAGCGCGTAGGTCTCCCGGCTGTCTTTGAGAACCCTTGCAATCTTTATGCGCAACCACCCCGCTTTTCAGTAGTGTACGTTCTCTATGTAATATCCTTTCATTTGGCCTCTTGCTGGACTGCGGCCGGCGGCTCTGGGGGGTCCTTCTTGTAGGCTATCTTGAGCCAGACCGGCGTGATGATGGTGCTGACTGCGACCATGATGACCACAGTTGTGTAAAGGTTGCCGGAAAGAACGCCGGCGGAAGCGCCGGCCGCAGCCACAATGAGCCCCACCTCGCCCCTTGATATCATGCCGATGCCAACTTTCATGGATTTGCGCTTGTCCTTCAAAAACAACATCGCCGGCAGGCCGCAGCCACCAAGCTTTGTCACCACGGCAATGGCTATGACGATTCCTGCAAGAAGCATCACCTCCAAGTTGACGCCGCGAAGGTCCACCTGCGCGCCAACTATTGCAAAAAAGAGCGGCGCAAACACTATCTCCAGCTTCTCTACGTACTCGCGTATCTTGTGGAAGACCTTTGACGCGGTCACGGCCATGCCGGCGGCAAACGCGCCGACAATAGGCGAGAGGCCCGCTGCCGCGGCTGCTCCGGATATTGCAAAGCATGCTGCTGTCGCCGCAGCTTCAGCGCTTCCATGTGGCTTCCAAAGCCGCGAGTTCAAAAGCCGCGGGACGACAAAGACTGACGCCACCAGGATGGCGCCGTATATGCCTAGCACCTTAAGCAGAAGCAGCGTGACATTGCCAATGTCGGCGCTGACCTCTCCCGTGTTGACCATTGTAAGTACGACAGAGAGCACGGCTATCGCAAGCACGTCGTCTGCCACGGCAGCTCCTAGTATCAGCCGGCCTTCGCGTGATTGAAGTCGCCCCATTTCGTTGAGCACCTGCACCGAGATTGCTATGGAGGTCGCAGTCAGCGCCGTGGCTACTATGATAGCAGGAAGCACCTCGACTCCGAGCGCGATAAACACAAAGTACCCCACGAAAAAAGGCGCAATGACTCCCATCGCGCCCACCGTGAACGAGGGCGCGCCCAGCTTCATGAACTCCCGGGGGGTCGTGTTCATGCCTGCGACAAATAGGATGATGATTGCGGCTATCTCGCCGATGTGGAGTACCGTCTCGTCCAAGACGACGAGGGGCTGGCCGTCGTAGAACGGGATTGCGCCCAGCGCAAACGGGCCTATGACTATGCCGGCGATTATCTCGCCCAAGACTATGGGCTGTCGTATCTTGCGCATCAGGCTAGCGAACAGCTTGGCAGCGAATAGAAGCACTGCCAGCGTTATCAGCAGCTGCAGTATGGTGGATTCTGCCAAGCCCCGCTCCCCCTTGCCGAAACAGTATTCCGCTATATAGCCATGATCAGCCGATGCGTAGTTTACAGACGGACTACTTGAACGCCGTCATGACGCCGTCGACAAACCTCTTCGAATCAGAGACCCAGCCGAACACGCCGCCCTGCATCTTTACCTGCTTTATGGCCGCCTGGTAGTTGCCAAAGTCAGTCGCCCCTGTTCCGTCCTTTAGGAGCAGGCACCAGTAGCCATAGTCGTTTGCCTCGCGCATTATCGTATGGACGCAGACGTCGGCTGTAAGACCTGTTATGACAAGGTGTGTTATGCCGAGGTTCTTGAGCAGAAGTGGCATGTTGCTCTGCCCGAAAGCCCCCTTGCCGGCCTTGTCTATAACGTATTCGCCCGGTATCGGGTAGAGGTCGTCGATGATGTCCCAGTTTTTTTCGCCGCGCATGAGCAGCTTGCCCAAGCCGCCCTTCGGGGCGTCGCCTATGCCGACTCCGTTCCCGATTATCTTGCTTCTCAGTATCTTGTTGTACGGCGCGTCTGAAAGGTCGGGCAGGTGGCCCTCGCGGGTGTGTATGACCTTGATGTCGGTCTTGTGACGTATGTTGTGCAGGACGTAGTGTATGGGCTTTATGGGCGCAGACATGAGCCCCAGGTCGTAGCCCATGACGTCGACGTAGCCCTTGGGGCCGCAAAAGTCTATTTGCATGTCAATGCTGACAAACGCGGTGCGCGCCGAGTCGAACTCGACCCACGCCCTGTCGCCCATGCGCGGGCAGTCTTCTACCTCCACCTTAAACAGCCTGCCCCTGGGCGGGCCGTATAGCCACGTCGGGAACTTGAAGGTCTTGGTCTTCTTGAACTCTTCGTAGTCCTGCTCCACGCGCTTTAGTATCTCTTCTCTTGCTGCCGTTGTAAAGTCCCTGTTGGAGCTTTCTGCGTTCTCTCTTTCTGTCAGTTTAGAACCCTCCATTTGCAGGTCTGGAATTTCTTTTGTGTTTTGCGTCCTCGGATTCAACCTTTTCTTCCATCGACTCTTTGTGCTGCCTGAGCTTTTCCCGGAGGCGTTGGTACTTTAGGCTAAGTATTTGACAGGCATATACGCCGGCGTTGTAGGCGGAATCTATGGCCATTGTGCCTACCGGCACGCCGCGCGGCATCTGGACGATGGAAAACAGCGAATCCAGCCCGTCAAGAGAGGTGCCCCGCAGCGGAACGCCGATGACAGGCATCGTGGTGAGCGAGGCTATCATGCCGGGCAGGTGGGCAGAGCCGTCGGCCCCGGCGATTATCACCTCTACTCCTTTTGACTCGATCTCGGCTATGAACCTGAGCGTCTTTTTCGGCGCCCAGTGCGCTGCCACTATACACGCTTCACTCTTGACCCCGAACGAGTCTAGAGCGACTTTTGCGTCCTTCATGTCCTCGTAAAGCTTGAGCGAAGGAACTACTATCGAAACTAGCGGGACCTTAGATGTTCCGTTTGTTTCTTTTAGTTTTGCGGAGGAACGATGCTTTTCGCCGAGTCTTTCCAACTACAAAGGCGCGTGCTGTCCAAAACTTATAAGTCTATTTTACTTTGGCGTCAAAGTCCTTCATATATCATAGAAGAATGAATCTGAAATTAATTGCAACGGCACGCATGCGTTCATGATTCATTATTACTTGAAATATTCCTTCGATTACACCCTTCGTTCAGGACAATAGTAATGGTACAAACATTCATCGCATGCTTGGCATGAAAAAAGAAAAGAGGGGGAGGGAGGTCAGAGCCTAAGTCCTGGCAGGCTTCTCCTGAAGCGGGCGACGCCTATCACTGCTACAAGCGAGACCGCAAGTACCAGCGCTGCTATCACCCCGAATTCAGGCACCACGGTGGCCCCTATGACCTCCACGGAGTTTTGTCCTGAAGGCACGGTCAGCTTGATGGTCGTGTCGGTGTCAGTCGAGCTCACGGTCTCAAACTGCACGTCGCTTGCCCCGGCTTTTACCATGGTTATCCCGTCTATCATGGTCTTTGGCAGCGTCAGCTGCACCTCCCCGGCCCTGTCAAACTGGACCATGACTGACTGGTTGGGGTTGATGGTAGCTGCAGTCACCTTGGCTGTTGAAGATCTGGCTATCACGCCGTAGCTGTCGTTGCCGAATTGGGCGCCCACTATGCTGTCGTTGGCCACCTCGTACATCTCCGGGACGACTATCCTCTTGTTCAGAACGTCCTGCGTCAGCTCGTTCAGCTGCGCCTTCACGTCTGCAGGAACTCTACCATCCAAGCTGTGGAATGGCGCAAGGAACACGATGCCATCACCTGTGGCGCCCTTGCCGGCCTCGATGCCCGGCTTTAAGATCTTGCCCTCAAACCTGCCCTCTGCCGTCATCTCGGTAGCCTGCGCGAACGCCTTGTCGATATCAAGCACGAACGACGTCAGCACTGTGTCCGGTGCCAGCTGGTTCTGATCGCCTACTGCCCCAAACGCGTACAGCCCCCTCTCCTTTGCGGCCTGTATCACGCCGTGGCCTGAAGTGTCAGCCACGTGGAACAAAAAGTCTGCGCCGGTGTTGATCTGTGCAAGACCTGCTTCCCTGCCCTTTGCGGGGTTGTCCCAATCGCCCAGGTACGTCCCTACTACTCTGATGTTTGGATTGACGTACTTGGCTCCCAGCTTGTATCCTTCGAATATGTTTATCAGGTTAGGATACTGGTCTCCCCCGACATAACCAATAGTTCCTGTCTTGCTCATCATGGCTGCAAGC
>CAYXFY010000013.1:33215-41551 GCA_964464395.1 uncultured Nitrososphaera sp. | reverse complement strand
GTAGTATCTGAACTATCCCGCACGATAGACATACTTGCAGCCGACGAGTCGGTAAAGGTGGTGGTACTGACAGGCGCAGGCGAGCGGTCGTTCTGCGCAGGCGCCGACATCGCGTTCATGGTCAACATCGACCCGATGCAGGCAGAGAAATATGCGTCAGCGGCGCAGGCTGTGCTCAACAAGATAGAGAAACTGGAAAAGCCTGTAATAGCAGCGGTGAACGGCTTTGCGCTTGGAGGCGGGTGCGAGCTTTCGATGGTCTGCGACATCAGGATTGCGTCTGAAAACGCCAAGATAGGCCAGCCAGAGGTCACGATCGGCATACCGCCGGGTTGGGGCGGCACGCAGCGCCTCATGAGAATAGTCGGACCTGCAAAGGCAAAGGAGATGGTCTACACTGGCAAGATGATAACCGCAGACGAGGCCGAAAAGATAGGCCTTGTGAACAAGGTGGTCAAACTGGGCCCTGAAGACGAGCTCCCTGCAGAGGCTCCAAAGGGCGACGCGGCTGCGGAAAAGGCGCGTGCGGCAGAAGTAGCCAAGATACTGAACAAGAAGCTGATGGTAGAGTGCATGGCACTTGCAAAGGAGATAACGAAGAACAGCTTTAACGCAGTCAAGGTGAGCAAGATGCTGATAAACCGCGGCATGGACTCGGACATCGAGACTGGCCTGCGCCTAGAGATCTACGGGTGGGCGCTATGCTTTGCTCACGAGGACCGCAAGAACATGATGTCGGCGTTCCTCAACAAGGGCAAGAAGTAACTACACGACATGAGCCCCGGCGCTCGGCTTGCAGGAAAATGTCCGGCATTTTACGCCGGCCTTCTTGAAGCCTGCGGCCATCGCCCGGGAAACTTCTTTTGATTTTCTTGCTGTCTTCAGAAACGCTATGATCGAAGGGCCTGCGCCTGATATCGTGACTGCAAGCGCGCCTGCAGAAATCGCGTTTTCCTTAACTTCATCAAAGCCGGGGATCAGGTGCTTTCTTGCCGGCTCGACTATCGCGTCGTTGACGCCCCTTGCTATTAGCTCGACGTCCTTGAGTGCAAAGCCTGCCACTATGGTGCTCGCACCTGACACGTTGTGTACCGCGCTTCTCAACGGGACATCAGTTGGCAGGACGCTCCTTGCAACCTCTGTCTTTTTCTCCGGCACCGTTATTGACGGCACTGCGACTATCAGCACAAGGTCCCGGGGAGGCGCCAGACGCACGAACCGCGGCACGGGTCCGCCTTTCATGCTGGATATGACAAACCCTCCAAGGACCGACGCCGACACGTTGTCGTAGTGCCTTGCGCCAGCGCTTGCAAGCTCGCCCTCTGCAGCATACTCGACAAGTCTTTCCTTCTTTACCTTCAACCGGTACAGGCCGTCAAACGCTACGGCTGCCGCAGCTGCCGACGCGGCGCTAGAACCCATGCCGTAGCCGGCAGGCACGCCCTTTTTCACCTTCACCTCAAGGTTGTCTGATATCTCAAACTCCTTGGACATCTTTTTGACGACAAGTCCTGCCGAGTTTGACTCTGGAACTGCGGGTATGCTTGCGTCGGACATCCTTATCGTAATGTTGCCGCCGCTTCCCTTTTGCTTGGTTATCGTCACCCTGTCGTAGAGCGCGTCAAGCGCAAGGCCGAAGACGTCGTATCCAGGCCCAAGGTTTGCAGTCGACGACGGCGCGACCGCTGTACAGGACTTCACGGCCAATCTACGCGTCCTCCCCCTGATTAAGAGTTCGGGCAAGGGCCGCGGCCAGGTTTATCATGCCGCTCATCGTCGTGCTTGAGACGGCTATGAGGCCGGGCGCAAAGCCCGCGCGGGTCATGGACCTGGCAAGGTCCTTGCTCAAAAGCGAGTACTCGCTCTCCTTCTCGGCGTTCAGTGCTATTTCAAGGGCGTGCGTCGAGGCGGCCCAGTCAAGTATTTCATTCAGCTTGTCGATGACAAGGTCGCGCTTTGTAAGCACGTTTACCTGCGCGGTCTTGAGCCTAAGTTTCACAGACGACGCAAGAAGCGAGATGGAGACAAAGTTGATGGGCGACGAGACCAGAGTGGCGTCAAACGCAAACACCGTTGCCTTGGCGTCTGCCGCGAAGTTTGAGACAAAGTACGGGCCGCTTGCCCTAAACGCGAAAAGCTCTATCTGGCCCGGCGTGTCGACTAGGACATAGTCTGCGTTCAACCCGTCGGCCTGCTCCTGTATCTCGTCCATCTTTGTGGCTATCATGTCGCTTGCCATGACAAGCGCGCCGTTCGGGCCTAGGCTAAAGTTATCCATGAGGGTGCCGATGTCGATGAAATCCCTCACGTCAACGTCTGGCTGGTACGGGAGTGAGGCGACTCCGGGGTCGAGGTTGAGAGAGATGGGGTATGCGCCGTTGTCGCGGTACCATTGCAGCAGGCGTGAGGTGAGAAGCGACTTGCCCGAACCTGCAGTTCCTGTCACGAAAACGGCCTTGGCCATCTCTGTGGGAGCTGCGCGCCGGCGTATATCTGCTTTACACATTCGTTATTATATGACGTCCTTGTATCTGCGGCGACTTTGAACTGGCGAATCTTGGCTGTCCCTGCCAGCATAGTGCCGTTTGTCATAATCTTTGTGACCACAAACGTGTCGCCGCAGGACATTTTCGCCGTGGGCTTGGTGCCGTTCGTGGCCGCGGCGATCGCGGCGGTAACAAGGATAACGTTGCAGGCCTACCGGTTCAAGTACTTTATCCGCAAGTTCATCGGCCACGACATAGCGTCAACCGGCAGGACAATGGCCGCAAGGCTTGCAGGCGAGTTTGTGACATACACGACACCGTCGTACGTGGGGGGCGAGTTTGTCAGGATCGCATGGATGTCAAAGCAGGGCGTGCCGCCAGGCAAGGCCGCGTGGGTGGCCACGATGGAGATAATCGCCGACGTGTTTGCCGTCACTATTCTGGGTTTTATCGCCGGGACTTTTGCGATATTGCGCGGCGGAACGACCATCGGCATCACCGTCATCCTGCTTGCGCTGCCGACTTTCACGTTCTGGTTTCTGGTCGTTATGTACTCTGCCAAGCGCAACATGCAGGTCCCGCTGTTCATAGTCAGGATAATTGAGAAATTTGCCCAGAAAAAGGCCGAGCACTACATAGGGCAGGTGAACAAGGCGCTAGGCGACCTGTGCACCATGAGCCGGGAAAACTTTGCGTCAAGCAAGGTGATAAGGCCGTTCGTGGTCGGGCTCGGCATGACGTTTGCGTCGTTCGTTGCCTATGGCGTCTCGTTTCTGGTGCTTGCAGACACGATAGATTCAGACGTCGGGCTATTTGACTCGCTCTTGGCGGTGGCGGCCTCAAACGTCGTAGGCAACCTGCCCATAACCATCGGCGGCTCGGGACTCACGGAGCTCGGGATATGGGCCTACGTATCAAACCTGTCTGCGATACCTGACTTTGAGACGATAGCGCAGGACTCGAAGCTGAACGTCATCATAGCCTGGCGCATCGCCTCGTACCACGTGCCCCTTGTCATAATGTGGATAGCGATAATGAAGCTTGCAATAGGGAAGAAGAACTCGGAGCCTGCGCCTGGAAGCTAGTCGTCGCCATCGTCTTCTGAAGACGACGCCGCAGGCATGTCAGACTCGACGTCCATCAGAGTCAGTTCCTTTATCTCAAAGTTGTATATCGCCTTCATGTCAAGGCCGAACTTTGTCTTTAATAGCTCCACCACTTTGTCGCTGAGGGGAGCAGTGTAGACTGATATCTTGAACTCGTAGACAAAGCCCTTCATGAGGTCGTTTATCTTGACCGATTTTGGAAGGCCGATGCCCTCGATTATGACCCTGCTATCGGGCATGGGCTCGTACACCTGTATGTCGAGCCTCATGTCCTTGTCGTATATCTCGAGTATATAGCCGGTCCTCGTCGTGACCTCCGGCTTGCCAAACTGCGCGGACTTGATCTCGTCCTCAGCCCACTTTGGCAGCCCCTCTTCCTGCGCCTCGGTCTTTTTCGCCTTCGGCATGTGTTATGCGCGTTTGTGGGGCAGAGGATTTAATGTTTTCCCACGGAGTTTCTATTTTCGTGCCAAAAGTGTACGACCTTTCTGCTGAAGTTTTATGTAGCCAGCCGCGTCTCAACGCGCCAGACCAGAGTCTACAAAATATTAGCTGTTGGTTGCTGAATGATGACACTTCAATTTAACGTCGTTTTCCTAGGCTAGTTGGCATGACCAACTTTGCCAATAACTGGGTCAAGGACAACCGGCAGAACATGTCGGAGAGGCTGAAGGAGAGCCTAGGACCGCAACAGCCGTTGAAGCCGAGGATCGAGTTCGCCAAGAACAAGCTCCAGGCGCAGAACCAGAAACTTGATGCTATTTTGGAGAAGCTCCGCGGCAAGGAGAAAAACCTGTTCAACCAGGTGGTCTCCGCGCTGCAGAGGCACGACACTGCGGCAGGGAGAATGGTGTCAAACGAGCTTGCGCAGGTCCGCAAGACGATAAAGACCATATCCCAGCTGAAGATGGCACTTGAGCAGATACAGGTGCGCCTCGAGACGACGATCGACCTTGGAGACGTGATGGTGGCAATCGGGCCTGCCATGGGCGCCCTCACACGCGTGAGGTCCGGCCTGTCAGGCGTGATGCCGGAGGTTGACCGCGAGCTCGGAGAGATAAACGGCGTGTTCAGCGACATAATGATGTCTGCCGGCTCTCTTGGAAACACCTCCTTTGCCTTCGACGCGGCAGGGGAAGAGGTCGACAAGATACTTGCCGAGGCAGGCGCAGTCGCAGAGCAGCGCATGACGGAGAGCTTCCCGGACGTCCCGGTAGGCTCCTCGGCAGGCTACAGGTCGTCCGCAGGCGAGAACTCGCAGCAGTAAGCGGGTTCCCCTTTTTCTTCTTTTTCTACTTTACAGTAACTGATTTTGCCAGGTTCCTCGGGTAGTCCGGGTCCGCGTTTTTGGCAAGCGCGAGATAATACGCGAGCATCTGCAGAGGTATGACCTCGACTATCGGATAAAACGCCTCCTGCTCAAGGTGAGGTATCTCTATCAGGTGGTCATAGACGTCGTCCTTTGCGTCGGAGATGCCAATGACAGTGGCTCCGCGCGCCTTTATCTCGTGCGCGTTGGATATGGAGTCGCCATGGGTCGAGTCGCTTGGGCTCAGCATCACGACCAGCGTGTTCTTTTCCATCAGCGCAAGCGGGCCGTGCTTCAATTCGCCGGCGGCCACGCCTTCTGCGTGCACGTACGCAAGCTCTTTCAGCTTGAGCGCGCCTTCAAGCGCGATGGGGTAGTGCGCCGACCTTCCAAGCAAATAGATGTCGTTTGCGTCCTTCAATTCGCCGGCCATCTTCTCGATAATCGGCTGGCACATCGATATTACCTTCTCTGCAGCCTGAACGAACTCGGCCTTCTCGCCCGCCTTGAGCGCGCCGCCTGCAAGCCTGTCGGTGACCGCGTAGGCAAGGGCAAGCTGCCCCGTAAAGCTCTTCGTCGCGGCAACGCCGATCTCGGGGCCGCAGTTGGTCGACAAAAAGCAGTCGCTTGACCTTGCAAGCGACGACGTGGTGACGTTGACTATGGCAAGGACCATTGCGCCCTGGGCTCTTGCAGCCTTGACTGCAGCAAGCACGTCGGCAGTCTCGCCGCTCTGCGATATCGCGATGATGGCAGAATCGGCGTCTATTGCCGCAAGGCCGTCCTGGGCCTCGCTTGACATCACTGTCTCGGCGCGCACCTTTGCGAACCTTGCCAGCATCTGCTTGAATATGAGAGCCGAGTGGTAGGACGTGCCGCTGCCGGTGATGTAGACGCTCTTTGCATTTGCGAGGATCTCGCTGAACTTGGCCATCGCCTGCTCGTCCTGCCTTGCCGCGTTTGCTATCGTTAGGCGCTGGTCGTTTATCTCCTTGAGCGTATAATGCGCATACTTTCCCTTGTCTGCCTCGCCCAGCTCCCACGCCACCTGCGTTATAGGCCGCGCGACGGGAGTTCCGTCAAAGTCAAAGATCTCCAGTTTCGTGTTGTCGATGACTGCGATGTCGCAGTTGTCAAGGAAGATAGCCTTGTCCGTGTGCTGCAAAAACCCGAGCACGTCAGACGACACAAAGTAGCCGTCGTTTCCAACGCCGATTATCAGCGGCTCCTCGTACCTTGCACCGGCTATGGTGCCGTCTTGGAACGCGGCGACAAAAGCATAGCTGCCGCGCAGGCGCTTGCACGTGTCGATGACAGCCTGCTTTATGTCTGCAGGATGGTGCGTCTCGAGCAGGTGCGCGATGACCTCGCTGTCAGTCTCTGACGAAAAGACGTGGCCCTGGGCAGTCAGCTCTTCTTTCAGCTCCTTGTAGTTTTCGATGATGCCGTTATGGACTACCGCTATGTTGTTCTTGCATGCAGAGTGCGGGTGCGCGTTGCTGTCTGTTACGCCGCCGTGCGTGGCCCACCTTGTGTGCCCTATTCCTATCAGGCCTGACATGTCGCTTATCTTCAGGTTCTGGTTGACTTCTGCAACCTTGCCGGTTCCCTTGCGCACCATCAGGCTCCCGTCCTTTATCATGGCCACGCCGACGCTGTCGTAACCCCTGTATTCCATCCTCTTCAGGCTGTCGACTATTATCGGGGCGGCAGAATGCCTGCCCTTGTATCCTATTATCGAGCACACGGTAACCCAAGTGAGGCTATCGTGTTTAAAACGATTATGAACAGAATCCTTGACTGCTATATGATAATTTATAATTGGTCATGCGCAAGGAAGGTGGTTTTACTGTATATTGCATTATACCACTATAAAGTATTATATAATACAATCTACCATGATCGCTGTTGACAAGAAAGTCGCTCATGACGGAATCAGACGGCCAAGTGTCGGCAAAAAAGATAACAGTGTTCAAAGACGTCGCCCAGATGCGCGTGCTTGCAAACCCCGTCGCCTGGCGCATAATGGAACTCTTGTCGCGCCAGCCGATGTATCCCGCACAGGTGGCAAAAGAATTGCGAATCTACGAGCAGAGCGCGTACTACTACATACGACGACTCGTGCAGGTGGGCGCCATCGAAGAAGCCGGCAGCAGCTTCGTCAGGGGCGGCACCGCCCGGCTCTATCACGCGGCAAGCCCGGCGTTTGGAATCGAACTCGACTGGGGCGAGACCGCAGTCGAGTCGCCCGGCGCCACGCGCCACAAGAGCGCCCTGCGGTTCTTTGAGGGATTCGTAAAGGACGAGTCATTTGATGGGCTCATGATAGTGGGTGCGCCCGAGCCGCATGGCCCGTACAAGTCCTCTGCCAGAGACGGCCACTACGCGGTGCACCTGGCGTTCTTTCTTGGGACTATAACAAACGCTGCTCCGGGGGAGTTTGTCGTAAAGCTTGATGTCGACGCCAAGGCGGAGAAGGTGCTTGCCGGCCACAACCTTGTCTCGATCGGGGGCCCTGGTACCAACATCGTCACCGCCGAGTTCAACCGCTACCTGCCTATCCGGTTCGATGAGGGCAACTTTTGGTCGGGCCTCGTGGACAAGTCGGGCAGGCGCTACGGCTCTGACAGCCACGGTCTGATAGCAAAGGTCCGCAACCCGTACGACGAGTCGTCAAGCGTGATAGTGGTGGCCGGCGTGCGCTCGGCAGGCACAAAATCTGCGGTCATCGGCCTGACCAAGTACAGCGAGGACGTGCTAAAGAAATTTCGCGGTAAGGAGGACTGGGCAGTAGTCGTCCAGGGCTTTGACATGGACGCCGACGGGAAGATAGACCACGTGGACGTCGTCAGCTAGGACGCCGGCGTCGCCTCGGCGCCCTGCGGGGCGGCCGGCGGCGCGACTTCGATGTGGACCAGAATCTGGCCCTCCTCGTCCGTCTTGACAATGTAGCCCGGCCTGTTGACCTTCCTGTTGCCTATCGAGACGTGGCCGTGGCTGACAACCTGCCTTGCCTGGTATGGCGACTTGGCGCCGGACCTCTTCATGACTATGGTCTGGAGCCTGCGTTCAAGCAGGTCCTCGACTTTGAGGTTGAGAATATCATCAAGCGTCGTGCCTTCCTTTGCAAGCCCTATCCTTGACAAAAAGTTGAGGAGCCTCTTTTCCTTTTCAGCCCTGACTTCTGCTGTAGCCGCGAGAAGTGCACGTGCTTGGTTGCGTATCCTTGCCACCTCGGTCTGCGCAGCCCAGAGCTCGCGCTTGTTCCTCAGGCCGTACGAGCCCATGATGTACAGTTCGGCATTGAGCTGGTCTGTAGACCAGATCCTCCTCGGCCTGCGGTACAATTTTTTCTGCTTTCTAGGATCTCCCAATCAGTCCACCTACTTTTTCTCCGGTTCCTTTGCAGCCGGCTTGGCTGGAGCCGCTCCTGCT
>CAYXFY010000013.1:0-33200 GCA_964464395.1 uncultured Nitrososphaera sp. | reverse complement strand
TGCTGCCGGGGCTGCGCCTGCTGCAGGCTTGGCGGCTGCGCCAGCTGCTGGAGCCGCCGGCGCCGCGCCGGCCGCCGGGGCTGCGCCTGCTGCTGGAACTGCTCCGGGCATCATCTTGACCTTCTTGACGCCGACCGCGCCGCCCTTCCTTCCAGTAGTTCTGGTGCGCTGGCCCCTCACCCTGAGGCCGAACATGTGTCGGTAGCCGCGCCAGCTCATGATGGTCTTTTCGCGGTCGATGTCGTTGCCAACGGAAAAATCGAGATCAGAAGTTATCAGGTGGTGGGTCGTGCCAGAATCCATGTCCTTCTTCCTGTTCAGGTACCACTCTGGCACTCCGACCTTGGACGGGTCTGCCAGGGCCTTCTCTATCTCTTTTATCTGGCCGTCTGTCAGGAACCCAACGCGGAGGTTCGGGTTTATTCCAAGGGACTGCGTCAACACCTGAGCAAAATTGTAACCTACGCCTTTAACCTCGCTGAGGGCGACAAGCAATTTCTTGCTGCCTTCAACGTCTTTCCCGGCGATTCTGAGTATGTGTTTGTACTCCGAAGCGGACAAATCATCATGCAAGCGTATATTCGGCAATAAAAACCATGCTGGGCTCTCTTGCGCGCAATGTTTGCAATATTTGCAACAAAGCGCCTTCCTTGCCTGCCGGTTGTGGCCGTTATTCAACGGCCGGCTGGGTTTTGTGAAAAAAATTGAACACTATGCGCGGTTTGGTTCATGTAAATCGTTATAAGCTGAACCCTGCCAGATAGGATGGAAACGATGCCGACAAAGAAGCAGCCCGGCACCAAACTTGTGTCCAAGCCCGCAAAGACCGAGGAAGACTTGGCATACGAGGAATACCTGCGCCAGCTGGAACTGGCAGTTGAGAACCACTAGGTTTACGTTTTTGAGATATATGCCTGAATTCGATTCTCAGGCTAAGGCACTGCAGTATCTTTAAATCCCGAGTGCTCCCAGTTTTTCTTCCAAGCCCTATGAGTGCCAAGTCTGACGACCTTGTCCGCAGGTCATACAGCTCAAAGCCAAAGTACACCGAAATAATGCCCGGCGTCCCCGAAGACTACAAGCAGGTAAAGACGCTCGGAGACCTCTTGAAAATAAACTACAAGCACGCCACTGTCGAGGAGCAGCTGCGCGGAAACCTGATAGCCAAGCTCAGGGCCGGCGAGAACCCATACCCGGGAATCATCGGCTACGACGACGATGTCGTGCCTGCTGTCAATAGGGCAATCCTTTCTGGACACGACATACTGCTTGTGGGGCAGATAGGGCAGGCCAAGACCAAGCTTGCAGAGGCCGTAGCCAAAAACCTTCTCTCGCCAATACCTATAGTCAGGGGGACCGTGACAAGCGACATACCAACGCTGATGCCTGAAGAACACATGGCTGCGGTTCTGGCCGGAAACGAGGCCATCAGGACGGCGCCCGAGTTCACGGTGTCAAGGGAGTGCGAGGACATCATAAGACAGGACAAGCTCGAGACAAAGATAGACTGGGTGTCCGGCGCAGACAGGTTCAAGTACATACTCTCCACGCCTGACATCTCTGTCAAGGATCTCGTCGGGCAGATAGACGCGATAAAGATAGCGAAAAAGGGAGTCGAGCTGTACAGCATGGAGTCTTATTCTGCCGGCCAGCTGCTGCAGGCAAGGCACGGCATACTGTGCATAGACGAGCTGCCGGTGCTCGACCCGCGCAAGCAGGTGGCGCTTCTGAGCGTGCTCCAGGAAGGCCGGTTCACCACCGGGGCGTATCCTGTCATATTCAGGCCGGACGTCAAGATAATTGCGACTGCAAACCCGATAGACTACACTCACTCGGGCAAGATAATCGAGCCCCTGTTCGACAGGCTCCGAAGCCACGTCGACACGCACTACCCCAAGACAGTGGAGGACGAGATGATGATAGTGGTGCAGGAGGCAAGGGTTGCAGACTCGTCGAATGTGTTTCTGCCTGTTTTCATGGTAAGGGCGATAGCAAAGATAACGCAGATGACCCGTGCTCACGGCGATGTCAACCACGACAAGGGCGTGAGCGTCAGGATGGCCGTCCATTCTATGGAGATGCTGGTGGGCGAGGCCGAGCGAACCCGCGCAATAGTTCATGACGTAAAGGCAGTCCCGCGCTTTTGCGACATACACTGCATACACCAGTCGTCCAAGTTCGAGCTTGCGGAGATGGAGGACACACGCGAAAACAGGCGCGGCCTGCTAGAATCAGTCATCAACGCGGCGCTAAAGGAAGTCTCGCTTGCCTACGTCGCCAAGCTCGCGCCGGAGCAGATAGCGAAGATGAAAAACGAGTTTGCCAAGAACAAGGCGTTCCAGGTCTCGCAGGTGCTGCCGGGTGGAAAGAAAATGGAAGGCGACTACGAGTCGCAGCTTGCAAAATTCCCTGCGCTCAGGCAGGCAGTCACCGAGACCGTAGCGGCAGTAAAGGACGAGCAGAAGCAGCTGGTTGAGCGCGCAAAGGAGCTCGGAATTGGCACTTCGAGCATAGCGGTCCAGGACCTGAACGGCGAGCTCACGGCTGCCGTGGCCGAGGTGATACTTGAGGGCCTTCGGCACACGGAGCCCCCTCTCCTTGACAAAAAGGACAACAGCTATGCCCTCTCGCAGTAGGACGTCTGGAAGCAGGAAATACGTCTACATACCGCACGAAGGCGAGGGTGAGCAGCAACAGCAAAAGCAGCAAGGGACGTCGGAACTCCCAAAGGACGTGCTTGACAAGCTGTTAAAGGCAGCCGGCAGGGAAGCGCTCAGGGAAAAGACGCCGAACCTCCAAGAACTAGAGCAGGCGCTTGAAGGCGCCATGTCCTCAATGTCGGAAGGCCAGGAGAGCGGGCAGCGGCAGAAGGGCTCGCAGTCCGGCACAAAGGACGAGGCCGGAGACGGCATGCCGCTTGTGCGCAAGCTGATGCAGAAGGGGTACCTCAAAGACTCGCCCAAGTGGCTCTCAAGCAAGGGCTTTGTCCACATCGGAAGCAGGATACTTGACGACGTCATGAAGGCGCTCAAGGCCGGCGATTATGGACTACACGAGACGCAGGACTATGGGCAGGGTTCGATTGTGCTTGACACGAGCAAAAAATACGAGCCCGGCGACGACATCAGGCTCCTGAACGTGCCAAAGTCGCTCCTGAACACGATCCAGCGCACGTCAAAAGGCGGCGGGCTGAAACTGCCCCTGCAGATAGATGTCGAAGACTTTGAAGAGTATGAAACTATGCAGGACGTGCGCGTCGCAGTCGTGTACTGCATAGATCTGTCGTCTACAATGCGCTACTCTTCCATGTACGGCGACATGAGCAGGATAGAGGCCGCAAAAAGGGCGCTGTGGAGCCTGTATCTTCTCAACCGCAAGTTCTTCCCGTCAGATTCTGTCTATGTGGTGGGCTTTGGCGCGCTTGCGTCAAAGGTTTTGCCGCATGATATACCATACCTGAAGACGTTTGAGCCCGGGACCGACTTTTTGCACTACACAAACTACCAGGCCGCGTTCAGGCTTGCAAGCAAGATCCTGCAGAAAGACGGCGCCGAGAACAAGCGCATAGTGCTCGTGACAGACGGCCACCCGAGCGCCTGCTTTATCGACGAGAAAAGCGAGCAGGAAAAGATACTCTCGCAGCGCCCCTACTCTCACTTTTACGCGCCCGACAAGGACACGCTTGCCGCAGTCAGGCAGAACCAGGACATGGAGCTTGACGTAGCGTCAGGCGAGCTCGTGTATCTGTGCTACAGGTACAGGCAGGTTGACCAGTACATCGGCGAGCGCACGATTGTGGAGGCCAAGAAATGTCATTCAATGAAGATAGACATTGACACGATAATGATAAGCGAGGAGGACTCGCTCCTTGGGTACATCAACGAGATGGAAAAGTACGTCAAGGGCAGGTCGTACTACATCAACCCGGCAGACATCGACAAGGTCCTGCTGACAGACTATTTGAAGAACAAGAGACAGCAGACGCTGCGGGCCCGATCCTACTGACAAGCTTAATATAATGATGTGAGAGAGTCTTGGACAAGCAACGAAAAATGCTGGCTGTTTTCGACGTCGAAGGCGTGCTCCTTGACGCAGAGTACCTGCCCGTCCTTGCTTCGGTGATCGGCCCTGACAAGGAAAAAGAGATCTGGGACATTACGAAGGCCGGCATCCGCGGGGAAATAAACTGGGAACAGGGCTTAGTCAAGCGCGTGCATGCCCTTAGGGGCATAAGCCATGCAAGGGCAAAGGAGATTGCCGAAAGCCTGCCAATCATGCCCGGCGCAAAGGAGCTTTGCGCCGCGTTAAAAAAAGCGGGATGGAAGATGATTGCGGTGTCTGGTGGCTTTACGATAATCACCGACAGGCTGAAGGCGGACCTTGGCATAGACAAGATATTCTCCAACGAACTGATTTTCAAGGAAGGCAAGCTGCACGATGTCGTTCTCAACGTGACCTCGGACAAGGCCGCTGCGATAAGGCAGACGATAAAGGATTGGGGCACAAAGAAGGAAGACATCGTCGTCGTCGTAGACGGGGCAAACGACCTGAAGCTGTTTGACCTTGCAGGCTATACTGTCGGGTTCTGCCCGGTCGAGATAGTGAAGGAGAAGGCCGATGACACTATAGAGCGCCGCGACCTGAGCCTGCTTCTGCACCTGCTAGAGAAAAAGTTCGGAAAAGCAGTGCTTGCGGCGAGCAGCTAGTTCTTCATCAAGTTCAGGTGACGCTCAAGGTAATCCAGAAGAATGACGTTGCCGTCACCAAAGAGCCATTCCAAAGTCTTACCAACAGCGGCTACTGAGATATGCATGTCGTCTTTGGATACATCTACGCCCCTGTCACGGAGGTCGTCGACCAGCACCTCCGACATTGATCTACCGACTATGGGTTCAAGGAGACAGAACGCTTCGCGCCATGCGCGGGAAGGATACGCTCTATCTTGTTCTGCTTGGATCTTCCCACTTGCCATGTTCTTTACCGACCAGCGCAATCGTGGCAACCTTTCTTGTCAATTCTGCGTCCATAGTCTCCGGCATCGTCGACACTATCATCATCTTGCTGCTTTCAGCGGAAATCGGGAACAGGTGCTCGTCAACGTTCGTATAATGAAGCGTCACGCACTTCGCCCTGCCGTGAAAGTCTTCTGAAGTCCTCGCTATGCTCAGAACGATCCCGGCTTGCAAAAGCATGGTGGAAAGCTTGGGTTTTGCCGGGATCGGAAATCCCTTCCTGAGACAGGTGCCGACGAGGTCACCGTCCTCGGCTACCGTGACCGCGAGTATCCTCTCATCCAGCTCGTATACCTGCTGGCACACGGCGTCAAGCGCCCTCTGCTCGTATCTTACAAACATGGAACTCATCTCTCCTTCAACTCCATGATCGTGTCATGCAAGGAATTCGACTTGCAATCAAGCCCAAACTCTTTGTTAAGGCGGGAACAGATACTGTTTAGCAGAATGTCGATATTGCACTTGATGATCGATTCGATGACTTCAGCGAATTTGTCCGGGTCTTCGATCATGAGTTTGCCGACGGGCTTGCCAGTTTGTGTGAAAATGTGGAAACATAGAGCCCTAGCCGCGTCTCCTCCAGGAGCTTGTTCTAGGGCAGAAAAAGCAACCGACCAAATCTAATCATCAGTTGCCTTAATGGGCCTTGCGAGAACCGATCCGGACTTGTCGGTGCGTGCATTCATCACCTTTCGTTTCTTGCCGAATTATATCAATGGCAGGAATTCTCTGCAACACACAGAGTACAAATGATTGCAGTGCACTAGATTCTGTCAAGGTATGAAGGAACCAGCTTGGTTTTTCTAGGCCTCCATGTCAGTAAGGACAAGTGATACAGGTAATTCCAGTAAGGCTCACCGACGACGTCGTATCGGGCGACAGGCTTGCAGAAGTCATAATCGACGCGCTTTCCTACAACCAGCTAGTTCTTGGCGACAGCGACATACTGGTGATAGCGCAAAAGATAGTATCAAAAGCGGAGGGCCGGGTCGTGGACCTCGCAACAGTCAGGCCTTCTCGGAAGGCAAAAAACCTGGCGAGGCAGCTAGGCAAAGACCCGAAAGTAGTCGAGCTCATACTGCAAGAGTCCAAAGAGGTAGTAAAGATGCAGAGCGGGATAATAATCACCGAGACAAAGCAGGGGCCTGTCTGCGCCAATTCCGGAGTCGACCAGAGCAACCTTGCCGGCGTCAACACCGCGGCGCTGCTTCCAAAAGACCCGGACGCGTCTGCAAGAAAACTGCGTCTGGCAATCAAGAAAAAGTCAGGCAAAGATGTTGTAGTCATCATAACAGACACGTTTGGCAGGCCGTTCAGGGAGGGCCAGATAAACGTCGCAATAGGGGTGGCAGGCCTGAATCCCATAAGGAGCTATATCGGCAGAAAGGACATGTTTGGCCGCAAGCTGCATGTCACAGAGATTGCAATAGCCGACGAAATAGCGTCTGCAGCAGAACTCGTCATGAACAAGTCAGACGGCGTGCCGGTAGCGGTGGTCAGGGGACTTGCATTTGACAAGGGCAGGGGCTCTGCAAGACACCTCATTCGGCCCAAGAAAAATGACCTTTTTCGGCGTCGTAAATAGTGAATAACACTTAATATAACGCTGTGAGCAATTTACCCTGTCTAGCATGAGTACTGCTACCCCGACCAAATCGATTGACGTCAGGGGGCTTTACTGCCCTGAGCCTGTCTTCCGCACCAAGATGGAGATAGAGAGGCTCTCAATAGGCGACGTGCTAAAGATCGTTGCCGACGACCCCGAGTCCGAGGAGGACATCTCGAGGTGGGTCAACCGCAACGGCCACCGGCTCGTGGCCATTAACAAGACCGGAAAGGACCTCGAGTTCATAATAAAGAAGGCGAAATAAAAAATGACAGCAGTTGCAAGCCCAGACGTTGTCCAGCGCATAGGACAGACTCCGCTGGTAGAACTAAAGTCGTTTGCCACAAAGAACGTCAAGTGCTTTGCCAAACTGGAATGGCACAACCCGTTCGGCTCGGTGAAGGACCGCGCGGCCTACTGGATGGTAAAAGACGCGGAAAAGCGCGGCCTTTTGAAAAAGGACAAGAGCATAATCATCGAGCCAACGTCGGGCAACACCGGCATTGCGCTCACCGGCATCGCTTCGGCGCTTGGATACAAGGTCGAGATCGTGATACCCGAAAAGGTCAGCGACGAGACAAAGGCCATTCTGAAGCACCTTGGCGCTACTCTGCACGAGACGTCAGACGACCTGTGCCCCCGGGTCGGCTCGGGAACGGACCAGAGCATCGCGCTTGCAAAGGCCATTTCAAAGCCAAGACCTGACATCTATTACATGCCAAACCAGTACGAGAACGAAGCCAACTTTCTTGCCCACTATGAAAGCACGGGCCCGGAGATCTGGAAGCAGACAAACGGAACCGTGACGCACTTTCTGGCAGGCGCAGGCACGGGCGGCACCGTAACAGGTACTGCCACGTATCTGAAGGAAAAGAACCCGAACGTAAGGATAATCTCCATCCAGGCGCAGCCAAACCACCTGCTCCAGGGACTCAGGAACTTTGAAGAGTCGTCCATGCCCGAACTGTTCAAGAGGCGCGAATCTGTGGTTGACGAGTGGTTCACGGCTACCAACAAGGACTCCTTTGACGCCGCCAGGATGCTTGCACAGAAGGAGGGCCTGCTTGTCGGGCCGTCGTCGGGCTCTGTCATGACTTCTATGCTCAAAGTTGCAGAGAAAATAGACACTGGCGTTCTAGTCGGCATTTTCGCTGACGACGGACGCAAGTTCAAGAGCCTTTATGTCAAGGAAGGAATATTCACTGAACAGGAATACGACAAGGTGCTTGCAAACGCCAAGCACATGTCAAAACTTGCATACAGCCTGAACTAGTTGCTGTGCCTCTGCTCTGACAGCCACCTTTCGACATCTATTGCCGCCATGCAGCCAAAGCCTGCCGCTGTCACGGCCTGCCTGTACCTGTGGTCGTGCACGTCGCCTGCCGCAAAGACGCCCTCGACGCTCGTGCGTGTGTGGTCCTTGAGGACCATGTAGCCCTTATCGTCAAGTTCCAGCTCTCCCTTGAAGACCGCGGTGTTGGGCTCGTGGCCTATTGCAACGAAAATGCCGCCTGCAGAAACGGTCGTTTCTTTGCCGGTGTTGATGTCTTTTATCACGACAGATGACACCTTCTTGTCGCCCTTTATGTCAGTCACGACACTGTTCCATGCAAACTTGATCTTGGGATTTGTAAGAGCCTTTTCGGCCATTATCTTGCTTGCGCGAAGCGCGTCGCGCCTGTGCACTATTTTCACAGACTTGCCGAACTTTGTCAGGAAAGTGGCCTCTTCTACAGCCGTATCTCCGCCACCGACCACCACGATGTCTTCGCCTCGGAAGAACGGCCCGTCGCAGGTCGCGCAGTACGAGACGCCGCGGCCGCCAAACGTCTGCTCTCCCTGAATGCCAATCTTGCGCGGCGATGCTCCCGTGGCGATTATGACCGCGTCAGCAGTGTAGGTCTCTGCGTGGGTGGTTATCGTAAACGGCCTATTCTTAAAGTCAACCTTTATCACCTCGTCGTCGACTATGGCGGCCCCAAAACGCTCGGCCTGCTGGCGCATGTTCATCATGAGCTCCGGCCCGAATATGCCGGTCGGAAATCCGGGGTAGTTTTCCACCTCGCTTGTGGTCATGAGCTGGCCGCCCGGGAGCGTGCCGGATATTATGAGCACCGAAAGCCTTGCGCGGGATGTGTATATGCCTGCAGTGTATCCTGCCGGTCCTGACCCTATTATGATGACGTCGTGGTGTTTCTTGGTCTCGGACAATGGTGACAAGCCGGAAATCCCACAGCCTCTTAATAATTCGTTCGGACGGTTTTCATATAGTGTTTTTGTGATTATTTTGAGAGAATCGTTCACGTCTATTCAAGAAATCCAGCATCTGCCTGTCGCTGTTATGCGCTTTTCATTCCGGCAAGCCTGCGGTTGAATTTATCTGCAACTTGTGCGTGTTTCTGGCACAACATCGGTTTTTCAAGCGTCCTTATCAGGTCTTCCTGCCAGTGCGCGTTGAAGAGCCTGCACCGTGTATCGTCGCAGAAAGGCTCGCCGTCTGTCAGGAAAAAGAATATTGCCTGCAGCGCAAAGTTACTCGCAGCCTGGACGATTCTTTTGTCGCCGTAGTCAAGGAACCTGCTGGCGACGCTCTTTTTTGCAGACTCGGCATCCTGTCCGAGGCTGAGTGCAAAATAAAACTCTCTTGGTTTTGCCGGAGCCTCAACAATACCCGGTATCGAGACTATGGACGGCATCCCGCATATCACCGTCCGGGCGTGGTAGCGCAGATCGTCGTCTGAAAACGTGCATGCAAGAAGGTCCGTGAAAATGATGTGCAGGTGTTCAAGGCTGCCTTCCTGTTCCGGCATAACGTGCGCATAAAGCCTCTGCAGCTCAAATCCGTCGTACAGCTTTACAACGCGACCGTGCAGGTCAAAATCTTTGTGAGTATCCGGCTGCAGGTGAAATGGCTTGGAGATGTCTGAAATCCTTGCCTGCTCTACATACAGAGTCTGGCATTCTCTTGTATCAATGTTGCATCCGGTGAACGTCGCCGAGATATCTGCCGCGACCCTCTCAACGTCAATTGCCGGGCTTCGGTAAAGGTGGACGCGAGAAAAATCCAACAAAAAGGAAAGGAAGGGATTGTATTTTACTTTGTCTTAATTCTTGGAGGGTTTGGCATCTCCTTCAGCTTGCCTAGCGCCACTTCCGCGGCCTTGCGTCCTGAAAGGAGCATCGCGCCAAATGTCGGTCCCATCCTTGGTAGGCCGTGCGTTTCAGTCACCGACATGCCTGCCGCTATAAGACCGGGGAATACTTCTCCGGTAGCGTTTACGACATTATCTTCGCTTCCTTCAACCCACATCGGGTCCATGCCCTTCCACTTTACGTATCCGCGGTCCATCAGGCGCCTGACTGCGACAGAGTCGTGACCAGAGGCATCTATCACTATCTTGCTCTCAAGTGCAACAGGATCGACGCAGGTGATGTTCCTTGGCAATGCCGAAACAGGCATCCAGTTGACCACCACCCCTGCCACACGTTTGGTCTTCGGCGGGTTCGGCGTCTCTTTCAACACCAGGTCGTCAAACTTGGTCAGCTGCAAAAAGCGCACGCCGGCGTCGCATGCTGCTGCTATCAGCTTTGAGCACGCGTGTGGGCCCCACGTCGCGTAGAGGCCGTCAGATATCTTGCGGTACGGCACGCCAAGCTCATCCCAGACCTTTTGCGCCGGCGCCCTTACTGTCACCGGGTTCATCATGTACCCGCCGACCCAGTACCCTCCGCCGATGTAGTTGTTCTGCTCTATGATAAGGGTGCGCACACCCGCCCTTGCAAGCTCGCGGCCTGCCATAAGGCCGGCAGGTCCTGCGCCTATGATTATGACGTCAGAATCGACATACTCGTTCATGGTCTCGTTGAACATCTGGGCTATCGTTCTCGTGATCTCTTTCTCGCTGGCGTCGGAGAATATCTTGGCCATGAGGCTAGCTCCCAGCCCTCGGTATTAATAGATAGTGCCAGTGGAAAGCTAGGTAAATTCGGCCCTGTCCTAAATTGGCATCAAGGGCAGGAGTCTTGTGCCAGTATGAATATTATTCTTCATATCCTGCCAGCACATCCTTTCATTCCCTTTTTCGATTTACTTGGGCATCAATGGAATCTGGATATACAGCAGTAACAGTGCAAGTGCCAGTGTCGGCACAGACACTACTGCGCCGGGCACTATCCATTCTTTGAGCGAGATATGGCCCCTATTTCGCTTCTCCAGCATCCCTATTGCCACAATGTTTGCGGTGCTTCCTATCACTGTGAGATTGCCAAAGAACGTGCCTCCAAACAGCATTGCCCACCACAGAGGATACTGATACACACCCAGCTCTTCTAGATCTTCGACTATTGGTATGAATGTAGCAACCCCAAGTATGTTATCCATTGCCGCGCTCGTCGCACCTGCTATTATGCCGAGCATAAAGAACAGTGAAGTCTCGTCTCCCCCGCTCAAGTCGTAAAACCCCTGCGCTATCAGAGTTGTCACTCCTGTAGTCTTTAGGGTGCCTACGGAGGCAAAGAGGAACACAAAGAAGCTCAGCGTCCACCAGTCCACCCTTTTGTCAACCAGCTCCCGCGCCTTGTCTCTCTGGATGAATAGAGCTACGCCGGCCGCTGCAAAGGCAATTCCCAGCAGCATCGTGTTCTTTTCCAGAGATAACATGCCCTCTATTGGGCCATGGGCAACGAGTCCGCCAATTGTCCCTATGAAAAGGACCCATGGCAGCCTGAAGCTAATTGTCTCCTTTGCTTGACGTGCAATCAGGATATCGCTTGTGCCTTCTTTTCCACTATCTACATTTGGATGGGTCTGTGGATCAGCGGTGAACGAAGAGACATCGTCGCTCCCGTTTCCGATCAAGCCTCCAACACGGTTTTTCATGGCCAGACCCATCTGCTTGATGTCCTTTGAAAAGTATCTCATGGATAGCATGACACACAGAACCAGAGCAGCAATCGAGATAGGGGTAGCCCAGCGCAAAAATTCACTAAATGTGAGTCCTGCCTTTAGAGCAATAAGTACGCCCACTGGATTGACAACCACGGTAGCACTACTGCCAATGTTGGTCGCAAAGACGATCATGATGACAAATGGCGTTGCCTTGATGTTGAGTTTCGCAGTCAGGAGCAGGATCGTGGCGGTCATAAAGAGAATGGACGTCACCTCGTCTACAAGTGCGGCAAACAATCCCGCCAGCAGCATCAGTATTATGACAAGTTTGTTCGGGTTGTTTCCTACCTTCCTGAGGATTTTATCCAGCAGGTGCTCAAAAAAGTGCCTCTCTTCGAGAAAGCCGACGACAACCATCATGGCAACCAGAAACAGTATGATGTCCAGACCCGCGAACTGGATGAGAGTGCCAGTGGTAAGAAGACCTAAGGTAAGCAGAGCGGCTATTCCGGTAAGTGCAAAGGCAAGTCGGAACCGCCAGAAAAACAGCGTTCCTACTATCAATGAGGCAAATACGGTTATGGAGGCCAATTGGACGGGAGCAAGTCCCGCAAGCTGCGCAACTACACCGATAGCAGCAACTGTAACAGCATACAGTACTGCTCTGCTTATCGATAGCATAATTCATAATTTTCATGTAGAATATTTCTGGTTCATGTTTGCACTGCAAACAATCTTGTACAGAGCAAACTGCGCTCTTAACTAGCTTCTAGCCGATATTTTACTCAGTAGCAGATATGATAATGCATCACCATGGCAAGTTAGCATCAACGCATGCAGACCACCAAGTTGCATCCAAACAGCACAATGGCAGTTGTGTAGGCAAGTGGTGAGCACGATGGCCCTGAAGAAAATTCTAGTGCTAGACGACCTGTCTGAAGGATCAGAACGCGCATTCAAGCGGGCAGTCGAGATTGCAGAAGGTAAGGACGAGCCTGTCCAAATAATACTACTGCATGTAATAAGTGAGATTCCACTTCATGGGTCATTTTCTTCTCCAATCCTCTCGAGCAAGACTGGTGAATGGGTCACATCAAAAGAAGAATATCTCAAAGAGCTCTACCATTCGATGAAGCAAGACGCTGCCAACCATCTGCGGCAAAAGATATCCCACCTAGGCGCGGCAAAGATGCTAATCCGTGTTGAGGTAAGAGTAGGCGAGGTTTACGACAGAACCCTCGAGTACGTTAACAGTGAGGATATTGACCTAATGATAGTGGCGGCCAGCAAGATACGGGGAATTGCAAAGATCAAGCCACTTGGGAACCTGGCAATAAGGCTTGCAAATGACGCGCCGTGCCCAGTGATGATAATTCATTGAGGGATCATGATGAAATTCGCGAAGATACTTGTACCCCACGATGGTTCAGAGCAATCCGACAGAGCGCTAGAACTGGCTGTGAAGGTAGCAAAGGCGGCGAATTCGCGAATAGTACTCCTACATGTAATCGAAGAGATTGAGGTTCCACTTGCCATAGAAAGAATGCGCATACGCTCTTTGAAAACAAATGATACCGTTACCGCACAAGCATACTATAAAGAACTGCATAGGGAAATCAAAGATGAAATCGTCCAGTGGCTAGAATCAAAGAAAAAGCAATACGACTCCTACCGTTTAATCATGGAGACAAAGGCAATTTTTGGCGATCCGGCCAAAAAAATAGTCGAGCATGTAAAAGAAGGTCAATATGATCTTGTGGTGGTAGGAAGCGCCAGCAGGAAAGGTCTGTCAAGATTAAGGGCTCTTGGAAGCGTTGCAAGAAAGGTCGCTGAGAGCGCGCTGTGCCCCGTCCTTCTTGTCCACTAGGTTGCCTGCACGGCGAGCTAATCAACTATTGTGCAGGAGACCGTTAGCAGATCAGCAGAACATGTCCACAAAGCCGGCGTAGGCCTGCCTTATCTTGGTCTTTCTGGGCGGGTTCTTGAAGCCGTAGGCGTTTATGACGTCGGTTATCTTTCTGGCGTTCCCCCTTGCCTTTGCAGCCCTTGCGACGTCAATGAGCACGTTGCCGGCGTTTGCGCCGTCGCTTGTCCGAAGCGTCAAGTCCATGATTATCTTGGCGCCAAGGAATCCGTCGCTTGACATCCAGTAGTAGCTGTTGCGCGAGTCGCCGAGGAAATCGGTGTATTCGGTTGTACCTGCGACAGACTCGAACCTGTACGGCGCTTCAAGGCCTATGGAGCTGGTCTTCATGCCGCGCTTTAGCATCTTTATGCGCTCGTCCATCGTCTTTTTCGTCTCCTCGCTCCCGCCCACGTCTAATTGATAACTTTTCGAGACGTGCACGCCCCGCTCGACCATGAAATCTATCATGCCCTTGTGGAAAGCCGTCCCGCCAAGCTGGCTCAGCAAGTCGTCGCCTGCAAGCACCAGCCTTTTTTGCACAAACTTGGCCGCAAGTGGAGAGTTGGCTATCTTTGCAGGGGTCGCGTTTACAAACGCCGCGCCAGCTTTGAGCGCCGCCTTGGCGTACTCTGCCGATGTCTTGTCCATGCCAGACGATATAAGGTTCAGAACGATGTCCGGTTCTGAATCTTCAAGCGCCTTTGTAAAGTCCGTTACAGAAACCGTCGACGCCTGCCCGTCGTGGCTGTCAAGGACTATGCCTGGGCCAACGACGACCTTACCGTCTTTTACTTGGTGGTATTTAGCGGCGCTTTCGGTCGCCACCTGAGCGAGGTTCTTGCCCACCTTTGAGGGGTTGATGTCAAAAGCCGATACTATCTTGATACTTGAAGGCCTGAATCCTGCCACCTTCTGGTGCCACAGGCCTACAGTGTTTTTCGGGTTGCTATAATAGTCCACGCCCTGCACGAACGTCGCGCCGACGTTGCCGACGCCTATGACGGCAACTTTGATGTCTGCCATGTAAAACGCAATAAAGTCCGTGTAGATTTAATCTTTTGCCGGTTTTGACACGGGGCCCTGGCGGACCTTCATGTCTATCCTAGACACCATGTCCAGAAGGGTGGACTTGTTGGCGTTCAGGTATTCCTGACCCTTGTCGCGCAGGCGTATCTGGGCAAGCCTGATGTCCCTGTGCTCGTCAAAGAACTGCTCTATCATGGCGCCGCCGTGCTTTGCCGGGCTTATCAGCTCCTCAAAGCACTTCTTGGTGGCGTCAAGGTCGCCCCTCTCGACCGCGTCCCTCGCTCTTGCCAGCACGTCGCTTATGTCCTTGAGCTGCTGCATAGGGGCCGACACCTCCTTCTTACCAAACAGCCCGACCTTCTTGGTCGTGCCGACCTTGTCGGCTATCTCCTTTGTAAGTTCATAATACTCCTCCATGCCGGTGATGTTGCGCTTTTCGCGCCTTGTCAGGAGCCCCTTCATGGACAGGCGCATGATTGCGTCTTCGACTTCGACCTTGTCGATGCCGGTGACCCAGACTATCTTGCCGACATAGTCGTAGCCCTGCCTTATCGATTCAAGCACGACGACTTCGATAATCCGCCTGAATCCTTCTTCCGCCCTTGCGTTTTCAAAGTCACGGTCCTTGACGGCCTTTCTGGCATTCTGTATGTCTATCTCGATTGAACGCTTGAGTGCTTCGAGACCCTCGTCGACCTTGCCCGTGAGCGTCATGTAGCAGGCCTTATTGTACCACGACATGCCGTCGTTGGGGTCGATGTCGATCGCCTTTTCGCAGCACTCGATTGCCTTCTCGTAGTTCTTCATCTTGTAGTAGGCAAGCCCCTTGAGGTTCCACGCGTCGGCATTGTTGACGTCTACCTCAAGCGCCCTGTCGTACGCTGCTATTGCTACAGTGTATTCGCCGAGGTGGAAGTGAGAATAACCCTTCTTGACCCATGCGTCGACGTACTGAGGGTCAATCCTGAGGGCAAGTTCGAAGCTGCGGATGGCGTCGAGCATCTTGTCGTTTGACATGTGGTTGAGGCCCTTCTTGTACAGGTCGCGCTTTTGAAAATCGACATCAGTGTAATCCTGCCTTTCCTGCACGTCGGAAGGGCGCTCCTCCCCATCGCGCCCAAAGAACCTGCCCATGTAAAAGCTGATCCCATTCGAGGATAAATAGATTATGACGCGCCGAAAACCACAAGACGAGGCATTATTATAAGCGCCGGCCTTGTATAACGCGCATGGCACAGGGCGGCACGCCGGACAAGATAGAATTCAAGATGCTCGACTACGAAAGCGTGGGCGACGACACAGTGACATTCAAGCTGGAAGACGGAACTATGGTCAAAGTAAAGGTCTCGCTTGAAAGGGTAGGGATAGCGACGAATTACCGCAACCCGGACGGCACGCCCCACTATGCCATCAACAGCGCAGTAAAATTATACGTCATCCCGGCAGACCGGCGCTTTACCATGCCAAAGGGCCAAGTGGCAGGCGTAAAGCAGGACAGGCAGCCAAGCCACATCACCTAAGCTTTAAATCACTTTCCAAAAGTACGTCCAATGTGAAAAGGCCGGTACTGGTCAAGCTCGGCGGGTCCGTCATAACGTTCAAGGACAAGCCGCTTTCTGCCAACGTCGAGGCTATCGACAGGATATCTCGCGTGCTGGCCGGCATCTCTCCCCTCATAGTGGTGCACGGCGGTGGCTCGTTTGGCCACTACTGGTCGGTAAAGTACGACATGCATACCAAGCCTGCGGCCTACGACCCGCACGGCGTAGCAATAGTCCACGAGTCAATGGTGGCTCTAAACCAGGTGATAGTCAATTCCATGATAAAGGCAGGGGCAATCCCATACGCACTTGCGCCTCCTGCATTCACTTCGGGCCACAGGCCGCTTCCGTCAAAGATAAAGGAGATCGGAGCAATGGCTGGAGCCGGCATCACACCCGTGACGTTCGGCGACGTAGTGCACATGGGCGGCAGCAAGTATTCGATATTGTCCGGCGACGCGCTGATGACAATCCTTGCAAGGGCGCTTCGACCTGCAAAGGTGATATTTGCGACAAACGTTGACGGAATATACAGGGACATGGCGTCAAAGGAGCTGGTGGCCGAAATGAGGCCAAATGGCAGGGTGGAGTTCTCGGGGGTCCCTGCAGACGTGACGGGCGGTATGCAGAGAAAAGTCAGAGAAGCATTTAAGATTGCATCCCTTGGAATGGATGTGATGATGGTAAACGGGCTGGTGCCAGAGCGCATAGCCGAGGCCTCAAGGGGCAGGGCTACCGTGGGCACTCTTGTGAGGGGGCGCAGGTAATGCCGGACACCTCAGACGTGCCCTCCGATATTGAAGTAATAAAGCAGCGCAAGAAGGACGGAATCGAGATACCGCTGCACAAGGACGTGCAGGCAAGGGCAAACTCGACTTACCTTGAATACGTCAAGCTGGTCCACAACGCGCTCCCGGAAATAGACTACGACGACATCGACCTTTCGACTACGTTTCTGGGCCACAGGTTTTCCGCTCCGCTTGTGATCGACTCCATGACCGGTGGCACAGACGAAGCTACCATAATCAACGGCAGGCTGGGCGAGCTTGCACAGAAATACGGCTTTGGCATGGGGCTTGGCAGCCAGCGCGCCGGCCTGAAAAGCGAGGAACTGGCAGCCACGTATTCTGTGGCAAGAAAGAACGCGCCCGACGCGTTTTTGATAGCAAACATTGGCGGGGCGCAGCTTGCAAAGGGGCTCACGATAGACGAGGCAAGGAAGATAGTCAAGATGATAGGCGCAAACGCGCTGGTGGTACACCTCAACCCACTGCAGGAACTCGTACAGCCTGAAGGCGAGCCGAAATACAAGGGGGTGCTCGGCAAGATATCAGAACTTGTAAAGAGCATGGACGTTCCAGTCATAGTAAAGGAAGTTGGCGCCGGCATTTCACGCGAAGCGGCGATAAAGCTGGAGATGGCAGGAGTGTCTGCAATCAATGTCGCAGGGGCGGGCGGCACGAGCTGGGCAGGCGTGGAAAAGCTGCGCGCTGACATGGTCAAGAACAAGGCCAAGGCGCGCCTTGGCGAGGTCTTCTGGGACTGGGGCATCCCGACTGCCGCAAGCCTGGTACAGGTGAGGCGCGCCGTGAAACTTCCGTTGATAGCGTCCGGCGGCTTGCGAAACGGCCTTGAAGTCGCAAAGTGCGTCGCGCTTGGAGCAAGCATGGCAGCTATGGCATATCCATTCTTGAAAGCGGCGGCAAAGTCAAGGGAGGTGCTCTTTGAATTTGCAGACACTGTCATTGCAGAGCTGAAAAGCACGATGTTCCTTGTAGGCGCTGCAGATGTCAGGTCGCTTGCAGGTTCAAGATATATATTGACAGGGCCGCTAGCAGAAGAGGTCGGCTCCGCATGAAGGCAAGCAGCGCAAAGAACGAGCTTGAGGCGTGCGCGTCTTCTGTAAACGAGTTTCTGCTCTCGCACTTGTCCGGCAGGCCAAAGGAACTCTATCAGGCGTCGTCGCACTACATCCGCACGGGCGGCAAGCGCCTGCGGCCTTTCATGGTGGTCAAGGGATGCGAGATTCTAGGAGGCGACATCAAGCGCGCGCTGCCAGCCGCTGCAGCAGTGGAGCTTGTGCACAACTTTACGCTTGTCCACGACGACATCATGGATAACGACGAGATGCGCCACGGAGTCTCCACGGTGCACAGGCAGTTCGGCCTCCCGCTTGCGATCCTGGGGGGCGACGTGCTCTTTTCAAAGGCGTTTGAGCTGCTCTCGTTTGAGGGCAGAAAAGCAGGGATATCCGACTCGGCAATAACAGAGATGACAGGAAGGCTTGCAAACGCGTGCACCGTCATCTGCGAGGGCCAGGTCACCGACATCGACTTTGCGTCAAATACCAAGTTCCCGAGCGAGGCCCAGTACATAGACATGATTGGCAAAAAGACGGCCGCGCTTTTCGAAGTGTCGTGCGCGCTGGGCGCGTTGTCGGCGGCCAAGTCTTCTTCACATGATGTTGCGAACCTTTCGTCGTTTGGCAGAAACGTGGGCGTGGCGTTTCAATTGGTAGACGACCTGATAGGCGCGATAGGCGACCCCAAGGTGACGGGCAAGGCCACTGGAAACGACATACGGGAGGGCAAGAAGACGCTGCCGATACTTTTGGCGATAAAGAGGGCCAAGGGGGCCAACAAGGAGAAGATAATGAAGGTTTTCGGCTCCAAGAACGCCACTTCTTCGGAAATAAAGGAAGCGGTAAAGGCGGTTTCAGACATGGGAGTAGACGAGGACGTGAGGAACTCGGCAAGGGAGCACATGCGCAGGGCTCTTGCCTCGCTTGAGGAATACGGAGGCACGCCCGCAAGGCGCTCGCTAGAGTTTGCCGCGGATTTCATAGTCGGCAGGAGTCTCTGACGTGCCGCTTGACAGCGAGGCCGAGAGGCTCGTAAGAATAGTCGCGCTCAAAAACGCGCTGGACCACGGCGGCAAGGCGCAGCTGGACGCGGTGATGTCAAAGCTCCTTGGCTCACGGCCGGATTTGCGGTCTTTGATAAAGTCGCTGATACCTGACATCAAGGCGCTTGTGTCCGACGTAAATGCTATGCAAACTGCAGAGCAGAAAAGTCTGCTGGAAGAGCTTGCACCCGGCGAGCTTGCTGCAAAAAAGCCGGTCGAGCAAAAGTCTCCATTGCCGCCGCTTGAAGGCGCCGTCATGGGCAAGGTGGTCACCCGGTTCCCGCCGGAGCCAAACGGCTACCCTCACATAGGACACGCCAAGGCCGCAGTCATAGACGAGGAGTATGCGCGCATGTACGACGGCAAATTGATACTGCGCTTTGACGATACCAACCCTCTCAAGGAAAAACTGGAATACTATGATGCAATCGCGGAAGGACTGGAGTGGCTCGGGGTAAGGCCGGACGTCATAAAGAACACTTCTGACGACATTTTGCTCCTGCAAGACTATGGCAAAAAGCTGGTCGGGTCGGGCGGCGCGTACGTGTGCACCTGCAGCCAACAAAAGGCCCGCGACCTGCGGGCAAAGGGGCTTCCGTGCGAGTGCAGGGGAGAGGGCGTCGATGTCATGGATCGTCTGGAAAAATTGTTCTCCGGCTCGTACGAACAGAACGAGGCCATAATCAGGTTCAAAGGCGACATGGGCGACCCCAATACCGCCATGCGCGATCCTGCGCTTTTCAGGATAATAGAAGGCGACCACCCGAAGGTTGGGAACAAGATCCGCGTCTGGCCCACATACGACTTTGCCGCGCCTCTGGAAGACAGCCTCGACGGCGTGACACACGCAATGCGTACCAAGGAGTATGAGCTCCGCAATGCGCTGTACTTTGCTATACTTGACCGGCTCGGCCTGCGCAAGCCGGCCATGATAGAGTTCTCCCGGCTCGAGTTTGAGGGCATGCCGGTTTCAAAGAGAAAGATACGGCCGCTGATAGACAGCGGGACGATAAAGAGCTGGGACGACCCGCGCCTGCCGACGCTCCTTGCATTCAAGAGGCGCGGCTTTGTGCCCGAAGCGATACGCAAGTTCGTCCTCTCGCTCGGGCTGACGCTTGCAGAGACCAAGCCGCCGTTTGAGGCGCTCGAAGCCTACAACCGCAAGATAATCGACCCCAAGTGCATTAGGCTATACTTTATCCGCGACCCTGTCGAGGTGGATGTCGAGGGCGCCAAGTCGATGGAAGTGACGCTGAAGAACCACCCCACCGACGCGTCTCTTGGCTACAGAAAGGTAGCAGTCACTGACAGGCTTTTCATAACCGGCGACGACGCCCAGAGCCTCAAGGAGGGCGACGAGCTGCGCCTCATCGAGTTATACAACATCAAGGTCGCAGGCGTTGAGAGAAAGGACGGAAAGGTGAGGTCCGTGAGGGAGGCGACGAGATCCGCCAGTCGATGCCAAAGGTGCAGTGGATTGCAAAGAATGATATAGTTGAGTTCCAAGTTATGATTCCAAAAGCGCTGTATGCGGGCGAAGAATACAACCCAGACAGCCTCGAAGTCGCGACCGGCGGCGTCGAGTCGTTTGCAGCGGCCCTTGCGCCTGGGACCCAGGTGCAGTTCGTCAGGTTCGGGTTCTGCCGGATTGACGGGCGCAAGACAGCGATACTTACGCACAGGTAAGGCCAATGAAAATAGCTAGGATAAACGACTCCAAGTTCAAAGAAACGTACGCGCTTGTGTCAGAGGATGGCAAGCGCCTTGTTACCCGGCAGGAAATACAGGAGCAGACAGGGATACCGGTCCCGCCGAGCATCAAGGACTTTATGTTCAAGGGGTGGCTTGACGAAGTCGCGCAGGCCAAGTCTAAACTGCACTTTGGCCACAAGGTCGACTCTAGCGAGCTTTTGGTTCCAATACCGAACCCGTCCAAGATAATCTGCCTTGCGTTCAACTACTACGACCACGCCCGCGACGCGGGCCTGACGCCGTCAGACGAGCCTGTGATATTCATGAAGCCTAGGACCGCACTCAACAAACCCTTCAGCGACGTGATATGTCCTGCGTTTGTGACAAGGCTCGACTATGAGGCCGAGCTCGCAGTGGTCATCGGAAGGGACGCCAAGCACATTTCGGAGGAAGATGCGCTAGACTACGTGTTCGGCTACATGATACTGCACGACGTGTCTGCGCGGGACATCCAGTTCAAGGACAAGCAGTTCACCCGGGGAAAGGGCATCGACACCTTTGCGCCATGCGGGCCTTGGATAACCACGAAGGACGAGGTGCCAGATCCCCAGAACTTGCGCATAACCACGAAGATCAACGACGAGATCAGACAGGACTCGTCGTCAAGCAACATGGTGCTCTCGATAAAGCGGATAATAGCAGGCTTGACAAAGACGATGACGCTTGAAGCCGGCGACATAATATCGACAGGCACGCCGGCAGGAGTCGCCATGTCCATGAAGGAGCCACGCTACCTGAAGAACAACGATGTTGTAGAGATGACTATAGAAAAACTGGGCGCCATAAAGCACAGAATAGTCTTCAAGTGACGTTTATATCAAAACACATGCTCCACATACGGCATGGCGCGGATGGTGGCGGCAAAGACGTTCATGTCGCGCATGAACGAAGGCCGCGCAGGCTGGCTCACAGACGCGCAGATCATAAAGGCGTGCGAGGAGTTTTTCAAAGAAAACGGCTACACCGGCATGGACCGAAACGTGGTGTTTGCAGGCCACACCAACTTCATGTCGCCGCTGGTCGCCTCAAGTGAGCTACAGACCATTGCGACTGTCGTCAGGCCAAAGATAGACAAGTTTGACATGGGGTTTCTGGGATCGCTTGAATCGATACTCTACGACGTAATAGACAACCACGACAGGGCCACTCTGGTGCTTGCAACCGATTCGCTGTCATATGCGCCAATATTGCAGGTTGAAGAAATCAGTGTTGAAATAGAGAACCTGATGGACGAAGGCATGTTCCTTCTTTTCGTAAACGGCCGGGGGTCGCACGCACTGTTTGATCAATATGGAAAGCTCGCAGCGCCGGTGCAACTGCCCGACTAGTCACTTTTTGTCCGAGCCGACCTGCCTTGACAGCCTTGTTACTTCCCCTTCCATTATCCTGGCATAATGCTCCCAAGCTTCTGAGAGCTTGCCCCTGGTGTTTGCCAGCTGTATTGAAATGTTCAGGGCATCAAGGCACGTCTCAAGCGAGCGCTCGGTAGCAAACCCGTTCATGGCTTTTTCAAACCTTGCCACCAGCTTGCGCTGCTCGTCGCCCAGCTCGTTTATCGCCTTTTCAAGATCGTCGACATCGTCGGAGCCGCCCCTCCTGAACCATCCTGCCATGCACCTGTTTCTTGCAATTGCACATTAATTAATTGCGCCGGCGCACTTGATTCATACCGATGCGAGTGTAACAATGTATTTATTATACGGAAATTGATTCTTGGGAGTAATGGTAGTTGACAACAAGGGCAAGATCACCTACCTGCAGGTGATCAAAGAGGATCTCGCTATATTCAAGATAACGCCCGAGAACGGCCAGATCCCGGACTTCAAGGCCGGGCAGTTTCTGACCATCGGTACCCATGTCCCGAGCGAGGGCAAGATAATCAGGCGCGCATACTCGATAGCGTCGGCGCCGGAGCAGAAGAAGTACTGGGAGCTCTACATCCGCTGGGTCAAAAAGCCGGTGCCCGGCAGGCTAACGACGCAGCTGTTCAACATGAAGGAAGGCGACGACATACTCTGGGTCAAGCCGACAGGCATTTTCACGATAAACGAAAAGATGCACGACGGCACGCCGGACAACCGCAGGATGGTTCTGATAGGCGGAGGCACAGGCCTTGCGCCCTTTGTGTCATATTCAAACCACCTACACGCGACGGGAAACAAGCGCGAAATCGTCGTGTTGCACGGCGCAAGCTACGTTGACGAGCTTGGATACCGCGACCTGCTTACCGCGCTTGAGGAAGAAAGCCTTGACAAGGGCAAGGACAAGTGGAGCTTCAGGTACCGCGCAAGTATCTCAAGGCCGCAGGAGTGGTTCAACAGGACCTGGAACGGCCAAAAGGGCAGGGTCGAGTCGTTCCTCAGGCCAAAGGCGGGTAAGGACTTGTCTCCATTGGAAGAGCTCGTGGGCGAAAAGGTCACGCCGGAGAACACGTCGTTTTACATATGCGGCTGGCAGGGAACAGTCGACGGCGCGCTCGACTACCTGATACCCAAGGGTTTCGTGACAGAGCGCAACAAGCGCAAGGACGGATCGTACGACATCAAGTTCGAGTCGTACGGCTAGGCTCTTTTTTGTTAAAGCCTTATATCAGGACAGGAGGCACAAAAGCGCATGCAGTTTCATTATGAAGAGTTTGGCACGGTAGAAGACGTTTTCCTCTACCTGACGTCGGTCGCGCCCTACGGCAAGCAGGTGATGCCTGTCAGCTCGTACAAGGGATACATATTCTCGCTAATCCCTCTCAGCCCTCTCACCGGCGAGATCCTGATGATGGTCTACACAAAGGGCAAGCTTGACCAAGGGCTCGTGGAGTTTGACGTATCGACCAAGAAATACCGCGTCGTTTCTGCAGTAGAGCGAGCCGACAGGAACTATTTCATCGTGCTTACGCCAAAGTCTGCCACGCTTGCAGACGAGGCAATAAAGGGCCTGTCCTAGAGTTTCTTTGGCAGCGGTGCAGTAACAGAGCGCTTGTTGCTGTACCGGGCGATGATGTCTTCGGGCACCTGGCCGGCGAACAGCTCCTTTGACAGCCCGCGCAGGTACTTCATGATTGCCCAGGTGCCTGCCTTTATGAGCATGGCCATGAACACCTTCATCATCGGCCCGTAGGACTTGTTCCTGATTATGATCGGTATGATGTCGTCAATCACGCGCAGGTTGTGCTCCCAGCACTTCCAGAACAGCGTGAACTGCGCCTCGTTGAGGTTGCCAAAGTGCATCGAATTCTTCTCCGAAAAGTCCTGGTAGAGCAGGGGCGCGACAAGCCCGCGCATGTTAGTCTGCTTAAAGTCCTCGATGAGGTCGATGGTGTACTGCGTCTCGTCAGGGGTCTCGTCGGGCCAGCCGATAATGAGCGTGAGGGCAGGGAACCAGTTGTTCTGGTTGAGGACCTTGCATCCCTCTCTGACTACTGCTCCCCACTCGTCGGGCTGGAACGGCTTGGTCTTGACGCCGAGGTGCTTCTTGACCATGCGCGGCGCGACGGTCTCGATGCCGAGGTTGGTCGCAAGCCATCTGCCTCCCTTGACGTTCATCTCGTTTATCTCCGACATCTTCTTTATCAGGTCAGGAGACGACGCGACTGCTGAAAGCGTCATGTGGGTCGTTCCGACAAAGCGCGCGCCTGTCGATTTCAGCCCCGCCCACAGCTCGGTGATGGCGTCGGCATTGGGGATAAAGTCCTTGTTGTCGCAGCCGTAAAGGAGCATCTCGTCTGACTGGAGCCAGATTGAGTCAAAGCCGTAGTCGAGGTTGAGTTTAGCCTCCTTCTGCAGGCGCTCGAGCGTAAAGTCCTTCTTGGTCCTCTTGTTCACGTCGCAAAAGTCGCACCCGCGTCCGCAACCGCGCATCGCCTCGATGAGAGAGTTGACGGTCGGGCCCTGCATCATGGGCACGTTGTCTATGTTCCTGACAAAGGTGTGAAGCAACTCTGGCGCGTCGCCGGCCTCCAAGTCGTGGAACAAATCTAGCGCAAGCTCGTCGGCCTCGCCGATGACGACGGTATCGATTCCGTGTATCTTCATCCTGTCTGGTTTCGCTAATTCCCACGAGCCATTGCCGCCGACCACGACTTTGAAGTTGTACTTCTTTTTGAGCTGGATGATCGAGGCGCACATTTTTTTGAACTTCATGGCGACGTATGACAGTTTCTCAGGCGACATCGTAGTAGTCACGGGCGCCATGCCGAGTGGGTCCATCACGTTTATGCCAACGACCTTGGTGTCGGGTCCGATGGACTTTTCAAGCATTTCCGGGTGCGCCAAAAAGACGTCCTCGCGCCTGTACTCCTTCAAGAGCGCGCCTTCTATCCTCCGCAGGCCGCACTGCGCGACTTCGACCCCGCCTGTCGCCGGGTCGGTCTTGACCGACGGGCAGAACAACTTGTCAAATACGAACTCTGGAACGAGCTCGTACGGGCCGCAGGCGATGAATCCGTAAAGGAAGTTGCCCCTGTAGTTTGTCATCAGGGAACGGTCTGCAGTAAGAACTATCCTCTTGCCACCGGAAGCTACCATTGCGTTGTACCGTATTCGGTTTTGCTTGGCTATAAATAAACCTATTACTCCGTTATCCACTCTGGAACTTAGTATAGCCCTTTTCTGTGGCCGCGGTCGAGTATCTGCCTCAGTTTTGCGTGGTCGAGAAGCGAGAACGCGTTCTTGAGAGAGGCCCACGTAAAGTCGGCGTGTTCCTCAGATATCCTCACCGTCTTGGTGGGCGTGGTGGCAAAGTAGAACCTCACCTCTTTTTCCGACCTCATGCCGTCGCCCTTGAAGAACGAGTACGTTATCTTGCCTATGTACGACTGGATGTCTAGGTCCTTAATGCCGGTCTCCTCCATGACTTCCCTAACAAGGGTCTGGATCTCGGTCTCGCCCCGCTCCTTGTGCCCCTGCGGGAAGCCCCAGAAGCCGCGCCTGTTGCGGAGGAGCAGGAATTCCGCGGTGCGGCTGTCCGGCGACTTGTGCCTTATCACCGCGCCGACCGACTGTTCGTTGACCACTTTGCGTACAGGTAATCAAAAACGGGCGCTCAATAATAACGGTAACGCTTCTTTAAACGTATTAATAACGACTTGGGGGCAGAAATCACAGTTGGGCCGGTCGTCTAGTCCGGTAGGATACGGCATTGGCATTGCTGAGGTCGTGGGTTCAAATCCCACCCGGTCCACCATCTTACTTTGTCCAAAGGAGCAATATTCTTGCTCTTTCAGGGCAAATAGGCACGAATAACCAACATCCGATTTTTGCGGCACCGCACAATACGGACAGACGTTCGAACCCTGTTTTTCGCCTTAAGTATCTAGGAGTGTGTAGTATATGATGGCAGTACATGGTCGGGATGATCGCATAAAAGCAGTACTGACCGCGCTAGCTAACGGTAGGCCAAAGTCAGCTAAAGAAATCATCAGCTCTACCAGCATTGATGAAAAGACAATATCGCATCTGCTATCAAACCTGTGGAGGAAGCACCTTATTCTAAGGACAGACAAGCCGTTGTTTGAATATAACAAGCAGTTCAAGGGCAGAGCTGGATTTAAGAGCAATACCAGGATGTACCACCTTTACGTTATCAACGACCAGACGGGGCAAGGGGAAGAACAAAGAGCAGGTACAGAAACTGACATCCCCATCGTTGATGGTCACAGATTTGTCCACTTTAGCCCTGAATACTCTGATAAGCGTGGCAACAGGGGGAGTAAAAGCAAGGCTCAGCTGATCTTGAATTTCCTAAAAGAGAATTCTGACAAGGCATTCCATTCAACCGAGATATTCGCTGCACTAAAAGAGAAGGGCATCACCATGCCAGACGTCATGACCACTGCTAGAAGGTACGAGAGGAAAGGGCTGTTGTATGTCAGAGGATACCAAACCCATGATTCACAGCCTCCTTTTCAGGAAGGCTATCTGATTACATGGATTGAGCAGCGCAACGACAGGAACAAACAGCGGCAAGAAAACGACGACGACCTTGCCGCCCTAAAACAAGCTGTCCTGCGTACAAACGAAGTGCTGATGAACAAAGCCTCAACAAACCCGCTAGTACAGCGTATACTGGCAATAAGAAACCTGATAGTGAGTGAAACCGAGCTAGGTAGGGTCACAAGCATAAATCAGATCAAAGACATGCTCAAAGCCTCAGATATAGAGGCTGAATCTGCCATTACCCGGGCTATGCAACTGTATCCCTCTATCCGAGAGGTAAAGCTCTTTGATGCTTACCGCTACTACTACCACGAATCGATGAACCCAGAGGTCCTAAACGCTTCTCTTGAAATGGCAAAAAACTATATCCGGATAAGCAAGGGCAGGGCAAACCGGATAGGCCACAACTGGGAAGCCTGTGTTGAATGGTTCATTGATAAATTTACTATAGGGGCTGAATTTCGGATGCAGAATCACAGACAGAACGGTAAAGGTGGCGGCAGAATGGACCCTAGGAGAATCACGCTGCATCTCATAAAAAGTGTAGGAGACAGAAGGCAGAGTGCAGAAGTTGACAGAGTGTGGACAGTGACGCCATCAGTGTTTGCCAAACCCATCACTTTTGTACTTGAATGCAAGTGGGGAATCGTAAGGAGGAAAGACCTAGACGACTTCTTTAACGTGCTGAAGTGGAGCACTGACTTTGGCGTAGACACTCCTGAAGGAAGGCAGGTAAAGAACGGCGTTGTCGGGGTGTTTGCCGGTGGAGCGTTTGAAGATATCCATGTAAAGGTGGCAAATGACAGTGGCAAAGATAGTAACGATGGTAATACTATCACTCTGGCTCAATACGCTGAAAGGCTGAATGTCCAGCTGCTGAGAGCATCTAATTTCAATGAAAAACTGCGCGACAAAGGAGTGCCAAAAGATGCGACGGTACAAAAGATATGCAAGGCGGCAAGGGATGAGCGTGATGTCAGAAGGATGCTTGATGCAGTATGGGAGAAACCTGAAGATGCCAAAGATATCTTGGACGGAGCAATCAAGGCCAATAGCAGCGTGTTCAAGTTTGAAGAAGAGTTGGAATCAGCAGATGATAAAGAAGGCAAGGGGAAAGAAAAAGGAGAGATCCTTCCTACTGGACCTCTTTCAACCGCTGCAGCTGAAGTCTAGCCAGGTCCCGCCTTAGCACCCTGTCGTACAGCACAAGCAGGCCTTGGTTGACGGCATCTGTGTTGTCTGAAACAAGACCTCTTTTCTTTAGCTCAAGCAGCATCTTTGCCGACTCGCCTTCTATTTCGGTATTGATTCGTACTCTTGTTATCTGTCTGCTGGGACCATCGTTTACAGTTTCCTCTGTGGTTGCATCATTCACCTCCGAATACTACAGCACTGTAGGAATTTAAGGCAGAAAAGTTGCGCAGGGTTTGCGGATTATCACAGCTGTTCTAGAGCTACAGATTGGCATGATTCTTGCATAGGTTTTACTATTTATCAGCAAGAATGTTGTGTTTTTACCTACGAGAATGTTTATTAATTCTAATCTCTATTAGTGATATTGAAAATATTAATTATCAAAACAACCGTACGAAACTCGATTGCAGGTAAGCCCTGCTTCCCTCCTTGGTACCACCGGTACCAAAAACAGGCGGTGCAGTAGCACCAAACCTATCTTTAGCCAAATCAATTCATTTTCAGGAACATCTGCGCAGTCTGCGTGATACCAGTGGTATCATTTTTGGCACCAGCGCGTGAATATGTGGTACCAGTGGTACCACTTCAAGCACACGATCTGGCACCAGTGGTGCCAACTGTGTCAGACACGGGAACAATACCTGTCAATGATCGCAGGGCCAGAAGCGGAACCAGTCCAAGGATCGCAAGACCCGTTTGGTCCTGTCAAGCTTGATTATTGACGCCTGATTAAATCAGGAAAGAACATTGTTGCCAGAAAGCCTTGGTCTTGCTATTTTAGCAATTGCTCTGGTTATACGGTTGGATGGCAAGGATGCTGTAGCGATGATACCAAAGGTGGCAAGTGCCAAACAAATCTCCCCCGCATTATCTATTTTCATGTCCAATTTTCTTTTACCTTATCATACATTTTCTTTCCGCTCTGCTATGTTGTATGATAAGATTTAACATCGGTCATTTGTCTTTCTTTGGCTATTCGCTTTTTTATTGCACTGGCATTTTGTGTTGCTTTACTACTTTAAGCCTGATTCATGATGTTTATCTGTTTTTGATGTCGATATCTATGTAGGCTTTTCTCTTTACCAGACATCCTTGTACGTGCACTTGGAATATTACCTGCAAGATAGATTGGACTTGGAAGATTGCGTCATGATATGTTATTTATTGAATGAAGTATAGTAATCCCGGCTTGGGTTATGAGCTGTTAATCCCAAGGCATACGCCCATTATAATGCTCACTGCCAATCGTAATAAACTGACCAAAATGACTTGGTGACGAGTATGTCTCTAGGATATAGGTTCCGGGTTCAACGGATACATCAGCATCAATAGTATATGTCAGTTGTACGATTCCATTATCGGAATATTTGATCTCTGATGGCGATACAGACATCCTGATTCCTGTTTTGTCGTATGATGCATCTACTATACTTCCGGAGGTTAACCTCAAAATGCGCTTGTTTGAATTGAAGTTATCGATGTAATTATTGACGCTATCCTTTATTTGGAAATCGGAGTTATTAGCTGCTACTTGCGTGAAGGCGTATTGAATGGTGATATGCCCCGTTGTGCCGGGGCGCAGAATAAAATCGTGGACTGGAGGCCTTGCATCAGATAAAAGCACTTTCTTGTCCACAAACCCCGCGTCGTTTATGATTTCTGCCGATATGAATTGACTAGGTACCTCTGGACCACCAAAATAACTGGGAAGATCTTGATTAGACGACTTGTCGGCTTCACGCGGTATTGACATAATGACTATACCACCTATAATTGATGCTCCTATTATAACTGCGATGGTCAACGAAATAAGTTTTAGATTCATTTTCAATTATTTACACCTGCTCAATACAAATAAAAATTGTGGAGGAATTCTACGTCCCCGCGCTAGTCAACCACGTCTGAGTGAAGGTAGAGCTAGATACGGCGCCGGTAGAAATCAGGGTTGTTCCAGAACCATTTTTCATGGTTATTTTATCGCGGTATCCTGCATTGTATGGTGTTTGGATGCCATTGTATCCGCCGCTATACCACATTTCTCCTCCAACATTTATGGTTGAGAACTTGCCAAGTGTTGCAAGTGAGCCACTTGAGAGTGTGGGTCTCTCTGTAATATACAAGGACCATTTGGGACTTGTCAGAGAGGGATATGAGATGCCTATTGAAATCCAGTATTTGTTAGAACCGCCGGATACTGTCTTCATGTATACTTCATAGCTAGACGAGCTTCCTCCATTGTAGGCGTTGTTCTTTACTTCGATGTGCATCGGACTGCCGGACGTAACTGGAAAAGACGATGGCGCAAATACCGCCGCGGCTGGTAGGAATTCATACCATGCAACGTAAGTTGGTGTGCCGGTACCGCTTGTAAGAATAGAATCCGTTCCAGCTTGAGCTAGAATACCAGGAGTGTTTGGACTTGCATCAGCTAATCCCGTCCACTGTGCTATATGGCAACTCTGAGAAGTTGTGCATGCTCCAGAATATGGCTGCGAGATCGCCGGTACGGAGAAAGTTGTTTTTGCAATGTAAACCGGAATAGTTGCACCGCTATTCGCCTTGAAGTAATATCCGGAATAGTTCTGGCTATCTCGATCGGCATAGTATACAACTTCCTGCTCATCAATGCTGACCACTTGCATCATTTCTTTGTCTTCATTTACCATTATATTCCTGACAAATTTGCCATTACTACCTGTGAGCGAATAGAGCAAATGAACACCATCTAGCGTAACTTCGCATGTTGATTCATCGGCTGTCCACGTAGTTGAAAGCTGTTCGAATCTTGCAGTGTGGTCTTTCTTTGCTGCCTTGAACTTGTCGTTATCAGGCGCTAAGGATTTTGCTTTTGAGTGGTCAATTTTGTTGTAGATTGCATCTATCTTTTCTCGTATTACGCCCTCAGAGCAATTGTTGCTGTCTAGATTTTGCGACCCTGCTGCTTCTGCTATGTTATGGTCCAACGCTGGAGCAATAGTCGCAAAAGAAAGAGCTATTGCAACCAAGGCCAGAACCATTGTTTTCTCTTGCAGAGACGTTCATCGTCCCATTTACTAGAGCAGTATTATATAAAGTAGCTCCATATGGAGAGTATAGCTCAACTGTGACTCCGCTGGCGCCATATTTCACGTCGTTATATTCGAATGGTTCGTCATGAACAAACAGGTGGAGGTTTCTTCAGATTTCAGGTTATTATGGTTGCTCGACTACACAAGAATTAGGTTAGTTGTCCATGCCAATGACTTCCTTCGTATTGCTTGCACCCGTTCGAATCAAGCCCTCATATGCCTGTGCCATGTTCGTCTTTGATGTATTTTTAATTGGCATAGTCCTACAGATACCGAAGTATTAAGATCCAAAGCGTAGAATCTGATGTACCTTGCAAAGAGAGGATTGTCAGATGGTGTCATGCGCAGCCCCGAGCGCGGAATGGCCTCTGACTGAAATTTGCAGGAAGTATGATCGAGAACTTTTATAGCAAGCTCCTCTATCATGGGTGTGAAGTAGAGTGGTAAACTATAACAGTCCACCTTTTAACAAAATCTCTTCGCTTATCTCAAACGCGACCTTGCCGCGGAAGAATATCCTATACGTTCTGTAAGGAATTCCATTTCTGACGCCCACTTTCGTTATCTTCCTGAACGTCTCCAGACGCGCGGCAAAGATGATGGTGCCGATTCCTGATTTCTTGCGCCTTATCTTTCCGACTATTGCAGAGGGCAGGTTTTTGCAGTAGATCTTTGAGCGCGCCCTGATGAACTGCTCGCCTGAATCTGACGTGAGCATGACCTCGCGCTTTATGATGCCCCTTTCTTCCGACTGGCTTGTCACGCTCACGTGGACGGGCGAGCCTGTCAGTATGCTCAGCGCCTGCTCCACTGTGCCGGTCTCTGCAAGCAGGATCTTTTGCGCCGTGCTCAGGACGGCACCCTTTCTCTCAAGAGCCCCTATCTTCTTCAGCGCGCTTGAACCAAAGTCCCTGCTCACAGAAGCAACCTCGCCACTACGAGCGCAAGCGTGAACGCGATGGTCAAGAGGCTGAGCGCCTTCAGGCGCCTTTCAAGCCGTGATGCATAAGCGGGGTCTGCGCCGGACTTTTTCAGCTGCTTGTACGGCCTTGACATCCTTATTTCGGCAAAACTTGCAAGCGCCGCGGCGCCGGCCACTGCAAACGGCAGCATGCCGATGTCGCCTGTCTGTATCAGGTAGCCTGCCATGACAGGCAGGGCTCCCCACGACACTGAGAACCAAAGGTCGTTGTGGAACCTGCCGCCCCAGATCTCAAAGTTGTAGGCGAACAAAAAGAACCCTTCAAGTATAGCCACTATTGCAAGCAGGGGGACGTACAGCACGATGTAGTAGATGCCTATCGCGTAGGCGGCTGCAAGCGACGAGGCCATGAGGGCAAGCATCTGCCTCGTTGTGAAGTAGCTGCCCCATGGCTTGGCTTTCTTTGAGCCGATGGTGTCTGCCGCGTGCGCGCCGACGCCAAGCGCAAGCGCGTATATCAGCGCTATTGCGCCGACCCTATCCCAGTGCAAGTCCTGGACTATGACAGAGCCGATGACTGCAAACGATACGCACATGCCTGTGTAGGGCAGAAACATCATGCCCACGAACGCGCGGAACCTTGGCGGGCCAAAGCCCGGCACGAACCACTCGTTTATGCGCGTGCCGCTCACTTTTTGTACCCCCATACGATCGCGGCGGTCCCGAGCGTGTGGTAGCTGACGCTAACATCCTGAAAGCCGCGCTCTCTCATGGCTTCAGAAAACCTGCCGACCCAGCGCGACTTGCATATCACGTCGTCAAGCTCTGCAAAGACCGGTCTCCACGACTTGGAAAACGCGCCTGCAGCGCGCAGTACCGCAAAGTAGGCGTTCCACAGCCCGCGCATGTCGCCTTTCGGGCAGGCAAAGTCGTGGAATACTGCAATTCCGCCGGGTTGAAGGACGCGCCAGCATTCGCTGACAGCAAGCCGCGCGTCGACGTACTTGGCGAGATACGACGACACGGCTGCGTCAAATGTGCAGTCCCGAAACGGCAGGACCTCTGCAGTCCCCTGGCATGCAGGGTTTGCTCTAGACTGCGCCAGATATTCAAACGTCAGGTCAAGGCCTGTGACAGATGCGCCGGTTGCTGAAATCATTGATGAGAGGATGCCCGTCCCGGATGCTAAGTCGAGCACGTTACTACGCTTGCCTGCTATCTCTACTATCCTGCGCTTCCACGCCCTGTCCATGCCAAATGTAGCCACAAGTGACACATTGTCGTAGCTCGGGGCTGTACCGGCTGTAAAGAACCTCCTTGCGCTTGCGTGTCCTTCGTGGGCAAGCAACGCGGCTAGTACGCGTAACTTGCTATTAAGAGCGGCAGCGCCGGCAACTAATTATCTTTCGGTTTCGTTGCATAACAAGATGCAGTCGGACCGGGAGCAATTC